>NZ_CP025258.1:0-55000 GCF_002843505.1 Bacillus sp. SJ-10
CGATCCCTTCTTTTGCCTGCTTGAAACGTTCAAGGTTGCGTTTCATTTCTTCATGCCAAAGCGCGAGTTTCAGGCCGAATGTCGTCGGTTCCGCGTGTACGCCGTGCGTGCGGCCCATCATGACCGTGTATTTATGTTCTTTCGCTTTTTCTTTTATAATGTCAACAAATCTCTCAATGTCCTTGAGCAAGATCTCATTCGCCTGTTTTAATAGATAGGAAAGAGCGGTATCCACGACATCTGTTGACGTCAGGCCGTAGTGAACCCATTTTCTTTCTTCGCCTAATGATTCTGAAACCGCGCGGGTGAATGCAACGACGTCATGGCGCGTATCCTGCTCGATTTCCAAAATGCGGTTGATGTCGAAAGACGCGTTTTCGCGCATGACCTTGACGTCTTCTTTCGGAATGACGCCAAGCTCAGCCCAGGCTTCACAGGCTAAAATCTCGACTTCCAGCCATGCCTGGTATCTGTTTTCGTCCGTCCAGATCGCGGACATTTCAGGTCTTGAATAACGTTCGATCATTATGCTCGTCCTCCGTCTCTATTCATCCATATGTTCGTGATGTCCTGAATCCATGTTTCATCAGGCTTCCGCAAAAATGTCATATGCCCCATTTTGCGGCCTTTTTTAATCTCATGTTTTCCGTACAGGTACAGTTTGGCTTCCTTTAAAAGCTCCGTATGCTCCTCCGCAAGCTTCACTTCATCACCGAGCAGATTCACCATCATTCCCGGTTTGAGAAGATCGGTTCTGCCGAGAGGAAGTCCGCAGACCGCTCTGATGTGCTGTTCGAATTGGCTCGTTTCACAAAGGTCGAGCGTATAATGCCCTGAATTGTGAGGACGCGGCGCCAGTTCATTAATCATAAGGTCTCCGTCTTCCGTGACGAACATTTCCACCGCAAGCGGCCCGACAAGTTCCAATTTCTCCGCGAGCTGAACGGCAAGCGCCTCTGCCCGCTTCTGAACCGTTTCCTCCGCTCTCGCGGGCACGATGCTTTGGAACAGAATATTATTTTTGTGGATATTTTCAGCAGCCGGAAAGGTTGAAATCTCACCGTGCACCGATCTCGTCACGATAACGGAAAGCTCCATCCGGAACGATACCCAGCTTTCAAGTATGCACGTGCCGTTTTCTAACAGCGCAGCCGCTTCATCTGTCTGTCCTTCTTCCTTAATGACAAATTGGCCTTTGCCGTCATATCCGCCGCGGCATGTTTTCAGCACCGCCGGGAGCCCCAGTGACTGAACGGCTTCCTCAAGCTCCCGTCTGCTGTTTACGATCCGATAAGGAGCGACTTGACAGCCTGCTGACTGGATCGCCTTTTTTTCCGTTTCCCTGTTCTGGGTGATGAGCAGCAGCTCGCTTCCCTGGGGAAGATATGCATGTTCTTTGAGCCAGTTGAGCGCCTCGTAATCGATATTTTCAAATTCGTAGGTAATGATGTCACTGACTCCGGCCAATTTTTGAATCGCTTCACGGTCATTGTACTGGGCGGTAATCTCAATATCGGCGATCTGTCCGCATGGCGAGTCTTTCACGGGATCGACGACAGCGACTTTATAGCCCATCTGTTTTGCGGCGACAGCCATCATTTTTCCGAGCTGTCCGCCTCCGATAATGCCGATGACGGCGCCGGGAAAAATCGTTTTTTTATCAGACAAGCTGATCACTGCTTTCCAGCACCGTTTGTTTTGTCGCATTTCTTCTCGCCTCTAGTTTATCCGCAATGTCGTCGTCAAATGCCGACAAAATTTGCGCGGCTAACAGACCCGCGTTCACTGCGCCCGCTTTTCCGATCGCCGTCGTCGCGACCGGCACGCCGCCGGGCATCTGTACGATAGACAGAAGAGAATCAAGCCCGTTAAGCGATTTCGTCTGAACCGGTACGCCGATCACCGGCAGCGTCGTTTTGGCCGCCGTCATTCCCGGCAGATGCGCCGCTCCCCCGGCTCCGGCAATAATGACTTTTAAGCCCCTGTCTCTGGCGCTTTCTGCATATTCAAACATCAAATCAGGCGTCCGGTGCGCGGATACCACCTGTTTTTCATAAGGAATGTGAAGTTCGTCAAGTATGTCGCATGCATGTTTCATTGTCTCCCAATCGGAGGTGCTTCCCATGATGATTCCTGCTAGCGGCTGCATTCTGTTCCCACCTTCTCATGCTTTGTTTTTCAGAAAAAAAAGCCCGGCTTATATTGCAACTATGAGGAAGCAATACAAACCGGGCATGGCGCGCGTATCGTCAGTCGTTCGCTTCTGCGATATCCATGTCAGCTGTTTATCACTTTCCTGCATAGTCCGGCCGTTTACGGCAGCCGGGTAGAAACTTATGGGCCATATTCCCAAGATTATATGAGGTCGTGTTTTGATTTCATGTTTATCTTAACAACGGACTTGGATAATGTCAACGACATTATCGAACGATATAAAAATTCTTTCTTTTAATGTTCGTGTTTAGATCAATTTCCCTTCAAATACGATTTTTTTCCCGCAAGGAACGACTTGAATTGATCCATTTTCTTTCTTTTCTGTAAAGATCGGCTCTTCCATCCGCCGGACGGGCATATAACCCTCTTCCTTCATTAAAGTGAGAATGGTGTCAATCGTTTCATCTTCCGTTACTTCAAACCGTTTCTTTTTTGGCTTTGTCATTCCTTAATTCTCCTCTTCTTCACTGCTTTCACCCAGAATCCGCCGTGGATCGTTTTCGGCTCAAAGGCGATAATAAACGCTTTTTCATCAAGCGTTTTAATCGTATCATAAAGCTGAAGCTCATATTTGCGCGGCGTCAGAATCTGCATGGCGGTCCGGTCTCCTTCAAGTCCGCCCGCAACCCAGCTTGTAACCCCGTATCCTTTTTCCCGGAGCTGTTTCGGCAGGTCCAGATCGAGCTCCTTCGTAATGACGTTGACTGTAATATAGCCGAGCGCCAGTTTCTCTTCAATTTTCATTCCCACTATGACGCCGAGGCCGTAGCCGAGCGCATAGGCAATGACGTTTTGAATTTGATTCAGATTGCCGAGCACGAGACTCAGGCCGGTCACATACACAAGGATTTCAATCGTACTGATGCCTGCGGCGAAATAGCGCTGTCCCTTCAATGTCAGAATCATCCTGATCGTAAAGAAAGAGACATATATAATGTTAATGATGAGAATAATGAGAACCATACCTATACTGTTGGATAAAATCGTCTGCATCACTGATTCCCCTCCTCTGATACTTTGAAAAGCATCAATCCTTCAATTAAGGATAGTTTACCCTCTTTTCATCATTTTCAAAAGAAAAAAAAGCCCGCCCCGCAAGGCAGACTGTTAAGCTCTTATCAGTGAAGCTCGGCTTTTTTCAATCGTTTGACGGCTTCATATTCCTTCTCAAGTTCACTCAGCGTGTACCCGGACAGTTCCTGAACATGGTCTTGATAAAACCCTGAGCGGATCAGCTTTGTCCTCAGGTGCTGCTTTTTCCGATTAATGGCTTCTCGCAACAACGGGGCCATCTTCATCATCCCTTTCCGAATCATAAAGAGTAGTGCCGCTTTCGAATTGCTGTTGCTCTCATCATATCTCGGCCGGGTCCTCAAAACAATACGCTTTATTAGAAAAATTTGTAAACATTGTGAAAGACAAATTTCGACTTATAAAGGGATCAGCGAAGCAGTAAAGTACTCGGAAATGAGCGGCCATGTCACAGCCGTAAAAACGAGCATGATGATGACCGCCGCGGAAATACAGTACATCACGTCAGCCGCAGGCTTTTCAGCCGATTTGTATAGAATCTGCACAAACTGCACCATCGCCGAGGCGGCCAGAAACAAGGTCAGCGCCGTAAACACCACGGTGACGACCGGCAGATTCAATATCGCGAAAATCATCCACACGATAGAGCAGGCGACAGCCGGAACCAAAAGCGATCCGACCCCCGCGGCCGCATCCCGCATCGTAATTTTCTGTTTCATCATATAACGTGATACAAGCCAGACCGCGCCGGCCGCAGCGGCAAAAAAGACGAGCGTATACACGAGAACGACAGTAAAGCCGTCAAAAAACGTATGATGCCGCTCCCCGTATCCGAGAGGCCTTTGCTGGCTTGCCCTCAGCTGAAACCAATTTCCGATTGAGAAAAAGATACTGAATACAAGCATTGAAATAAGAGCATATTTAAAGCGGGAAAAGCCGTCTTCCCCAACGACCTTCACCGGTGATGTCAAAATGCGCAGCGCGAAACGGCAATAACGTTTGACCGCGGCCCATGCAGAAGCGAGTTTTTCCGTAAAAGCCGGAGCCGGGCGCCGTTCCTTTACTTTTTTCTTTTGCTTTTGATAACGTCCCGCATTTCTGGACATTCTCGACAGCGGTTCTTCATCAGTCCCCTGATGCTGTTTTTCTTCTTCCAACGTTTCTTTTCTTTCTTCCGTCATGTCAGCAACTCCTATCAAAAAAATACGGCGGAATTTGTTAAACAAGAAAATAAAACACTTATATAAGGTACCGAAGCGTCCTTAAACAGTCAAGCGGTTTTCTTCACCCGGACACCCACATGACGTTTTATAGTATGTATTGGTTTTACGGAATAGGACAAAAACAAAAAACCGGCTGAACTCAGCCGGTTTTTCCGTTATTTCAAGAAGATGAAATACAGGATAAAGATGACGAACAGCCCGTACATAATCGGGTGAACGCTTTTTCCTTTTCCTTTGCAGATCATTGTAATCGGGTAGAATATAAAACCGATCGCAATCCCCGTCGCAATGCTGTACGTCAGCGGCATCATAATCATCGTTAAGAATGCCGGCACAGCCACCTCGAATTTATCCCAGGCGATCTTACCGAGCGGCGCCACCATCAGCGCGCCGACAATAATTAAAGCCGGAGCCGTCACATTCGTGGTGACAACTGACAGAAGCGGCGAGAAAAACATCGCCAGCAAAAAGAGAATGCCCGTCACAACAGCCGCGAAGCCGGAGCGCGCCCCCGCCGCAACGCCTGAGCTGGATTCAACATAAGAAGTCGTTGTAGACGTACCGAGTACGGCTCCGATAACGATTGATGTCGAATCCGCCAGAAGCGCTCTTCCCGCACGCGGAAGTTTGTTTTCCTTCATCAGCCCGGCCTGTGTCGCTACAGCCACCAGCGTTCCGGCCGTATCGAAAAACCCGACGAACAAGAAAGTTAAAATGACAATCAGCATTTGTACGGAGAAGATATCCGGAAGATGCATCCACGCCTGTCCGAAAGTCGGCGCAAGACTCGGCACGCTGCCGACAATGTGCGTCGGAACCGGAATCAGCCCGCAGACCATGCCGGCAACCGCCGTCAGAAGCATTCCGATAAATACGCCGCCGTTTACGCGAAGCACCATCAGAATGACAGTCACAATAACACCGAAAACCGTCAGAAGCACAGGGCCGCTGTGAATATTGCCGATAGACACCAGAGTCGATGAGTTCGCTTCAATAATGCCCGAACCCTGCAAACCGACAAATGTGATAAACAAACCGATACCCGCGCCGACCGCCAATTTCAGCTCAGGCGGAATCGCATTAATGATTTTTTCCCGCAGTCCCGTCAGCGAAAGCGCCACGAAGATAATTCCGGAAATCAAGACGCCGGAAAGCGCAGCCTGCCATGAAATCCCCATGCCGAGGACGACAGAGAAAGCAAAAAACGCATTTAATCCCATACCCGGCGCAATCGCGATCGGATACTTTGCAATGAGCCCCATTAAAATACAGCCGGCCGCAGACGCCAAGGCTGTAGCGGTGAACACCGCGCCCTGATCAATTTTTAATGCTTCCGGAAATCCCTTCACACCGTTTAAAGACAATGTCAGCGGATTGACGAACAGAATGTACGCCATTGACAAAAAGGTCGTTAAACCGCCGATGATTTCATTGCGATAGCTTGTCCCCAGCTCATCAAACTGAAAAAATTGCTTCAAGCCAATTGCCTCCTTCATTCTCTCCCATTTATTCTGCCCGTTATCCGCCAAATAAAAAACGCCCCAAATACATTTGGGACGCTTGACTACATACGTTCAGTCTGAATAAATAAGAATGGATTATTTATATCAAACGATTGAGATTGATCCGTAGTCAAGCCATTTACGGTAGCTTGGTAGAAACTTGCGGGCCATATCCCCGCCATTATACGATATCTGCATATTTGATTTCTGAGTCTATTGTATCAATTCAATTTTGAAAACTCAATAAAAAAAACGAACAATCCCGGTAAAAAAATTTGGTTTATTCGTTAATTGACCAAAAATGGAAGACGGCAAAAGCCGCCTTCCAGACATCATTTTCCGTCCGCAGGCCGAATCGGCACCGCGAATGTGATCCCCTTATCATCCGCCAGCAAGTTCATAACCGTTTGATTGACGTACAAAGCGTATGAATCGAATGAGAAATCGCGCAACGAATAGTCTTTATCGGTTGAATCATCTAATTCAAAAACGGATTCCATTTCACCCGTTTTAAGGTTCGTGACTTTCGCCTTATTCCCTTTCAGATAATAGCCTTTTTCATACTCATTAAGCGATGGCCAGGTTTTCATTTTTTTCGTATTGCCGAGACCGATTGACTCACCGACATTGATCAGCTGATCTTCATCCGCCTTGCTGTAATTGATTCCGGTGAATTGATAATCGACGATTACCGTTCTGCCTTGCTGTTTGATCTTTTTGATGGTAATGCCGACATGATGATGTTTCGTTTTATAACTGACGGGCAGTTTTGTTTTCAGAGGCACGATTTCTCCCGGCTCTGATTCTGTTTTTATATCGCCCGTTATGAAAAGTGTTTTCGCTTTCGGGTCTATCGGTTTGCTGAATTGAGTTTGGCCGCGTATTCTTTTCCCGCCGCCGGGAAGATTCTTTCTGCCGCCAAGTTCAATATTCGACGCCGTCATTTCATAATGGTTTCCGGCATCATCCGTTGCCTCGTAAATCGAGATGGCATCATTTTTGGCTGCATCATAGAAGTCGATAGAATACAGGAGAGCCGATCCCGTCGTTCCGTTTTCCGCCCGGATATCGAAAAAGCGGTATAATCCGTGATTTACATTCACAGCTTTCGTTCCTTCCAGAGAAACGGACTTTTGTTTTTTAATAGGGAGTGTAAAGCGCCAGTTTCCCGGGATGTCCTTGATTTTTGTAATGACAAGCGGAAGCTTATCACCGTCTTTCAGCTTTGAGCCGTCCGTGAACAGGCGAAGCTGTCCCGCGTACCGTCCGTCTTTCATTTTTTTCATATCACTGTTGTCATAATCCTCTGCTAACATATTCCATGGATCTTTATAATCAACTTGAAAAGAGATGCTCTCCTCATCTGATTTCAAATTGTCAACGGTAAAATTGTAAACGAGCTGTCCGCTGTCGTAATACACACTTTTCACTGTCACCGTGATTCCGCGTGATTCCGCTTTCTCATTCAGTTTTGTCACCAAATTGCTTTTAAACAGCGCAGAACCTGCCTTATCCTGAAACAGACTGTAAATTTGTCCGGCAACAGGAATGTTTCCCATAGCCGTATTAACGGAGGGCATGAATAAGCCTGAGGACAGATACAGAATAAACAAAGCAGCAGCAACCGCGAGTCCGTTTATCAGTTTTCTTCCCCATCTCCGTCTGACGGCGCCTTCTTTTCCGACACGGACAGCGGCGCTGTGTATCACATTTTTCAATTCAGCTTTCGGCACGTCAATGTCCTGATACAATTGCTTCATTTGATGCTTTTCCATATATGTTTATCCTCCTTTTCCAGCTCCTGCTTCAATGCTTTTCTCGCCCTGTGCAGATGCGTTTTTACAGTGCCTTCCGCCATACCGGTCTGTTCAGCGATCATAGCAATCGAGAAATCTTGAAAATAATAAAGCTGAATGGTCAGCTGTATATGTTCGTCAAGCGTTTCCAGGGCATTCCGAAGATCTATGTATTCTTCAATGTTCTTATTCTCCGCGCGCGTATCATGCTGCGGCTCAAACGGGATGACGTCTCCGTGCTTTTTCCTCATCGCAAAAATCGTATGAAGCAAAATCCGGATCAGCCACGTTTTAAAATATTTCGGCTCCTTCAGCTGCGCGATATGAAGAAAAGCCTTGTAAGCCGTTTCCTGAACAGCGTCCAGCGTATCTTCCTTGTGATGCGAATAGAGATAAGCTGTTTTATATAAAGTATCCTGGTGTGCGGTGATCAGTTTTTCAAAGGCTGCGGCATCACCTTTTTTCGCCTTTTTGATCAATCGTTCTTCCTTCACCTTATCCACCTCCTATGCTGTTAGATATGAATCAAGGCAAAACGGTTTCAAAAAGATGAAAAAAAACGCCTCAAAGTCTAATTTCGGATAACAACGATCCGTTTTCAAACTTGAAGGTGTTTTTTATTTGTCTCATCTTATGGTGTCAGTCCCTTAGATTAATACCTTCTTTGTTCGCCGTTCAGTCTGTATTCCTCTCCCCAAAAATATAAACACTCTTGTTTCCCATTCTGATGGGGCGCTGCTGAAAAGAAAAAAGCCTTTAAACCTTTGAGGTTCAAAGACTTTGCCATTAATTCTTCATTGTGTTAAAACATTTAACTCCTATGAGATTCTGTTACATCAACTTTTGAACGTCCGCTCTTATCAAGATGTTTTTTTGCCAAAAATAAAACCGGAATTCCCGAGGCTGTCGTTATAAAAATGATCAAAAACATATAGAAGGACCCGTTTACACCAAAAAAGGAAAGAAGAATCCCTCCCAGCCAAGGACCGATTACATTTCCTAAACGGTTAAAGCCTGCTGCTCCAAAGTATGTCCCTTTGAAGCCTGGTTTTGCAATTTCATCCACCAGCATATCAACCATCGAAAAAATCAAAACTTCCCCTATTGTGAAAAACACGACGATAGAGCCCCATATGAATGGGTTGGACGATAGCGAAAAAAATAATAAACTGAAACTAATTAAAGCATTTCCCAGAATGATTGAATGAATCGGCGGGAACTTTTTCATGATATTCACAATAGGGTATTGAACAATTAAGACGACAATTGCATTCAAAGCTAAAAGCCATGAAAATATGGTCACCCCGTCCTCTATTTTGGCGGCAAAATATTGGGGCAATGTTGTAGAAAAGTGCGCATATCCGGATATTGATAATATCACTCCAAGTAATGTGATAAGAAAAACCTTGTCTTTCCTTGTCACATTAAAGGCCGTAGCAATAGTCGTTTTATTTTCTTTTCGATTGTTCTCGTCTAATTTAAATTTTCGGAATGAAAATAAGAGAGATAGACCATAAAGAAAATATGTAAAACCTGCGAACAGAAATGGGAGAGCCGTCTTGGCAGCTCCCAATCTAAGGCCTAAAAGAGGACCGAAAACTACGCCGATATTAATCGCAGTATACCGCAAATTAAACATCTTCAAACGATTTTCTTCTTTGCTTATATCGGATAATAATGCTCTTGACGCCGGTTCAAAGATAGATTGACACAGCCCGTTAAGCGCATTGATGACAAAAAATGCGAGTACACTATCTGCAAACATAAAACTTACAAAAACAAGCGCCCAACAAAATACAGACGTTATCATCACAATTTTCCTGCCAAAAAGATCAGACAAATACCCTCCGTAAAAGCTCATTACAATCCCAGCCAGCGAACTTACTGAAACAATGATGCCGGTTAAAGCAGGAGAAACACCTTTTACTTGTGTTAGGTAAATAGAAAGGAAGGGAATGCTCATCGAGACTGACATTCTGCTAAACAAGGTGCCTAAAATGATATTCCAGCCCACAGGGTGAATTCTTAATCGTATGCCTTTCAAAAAACCACCTGCCTAAACATTAGATGCAGATATAAAGAGGCTCGTTTAAGCTTTCAGCGCTCTGTTATACCTTAACTGCCAGCTGAGTTGTAAAATTATTAATTCTTTTCAAAGCCTCTGTGATAAGATCCTTTGGGATGGCAAAATTCAAACGAATGTTGTTCGGCTCTCCGAATGCTGTGCCGGGAACAGCTGACACGTGCTGTTTTTCCAACAGAAGATGACAAAATGTCTCCGCATCAATTATTTGTTGATCTTCAAACATTGTTCCGAAAAATTGTGAAACATTCGGAAACGCATAAAAGGCTCCATTTGGTTTGGCGCATTGAATGCCCTCAATTTGATTTAAACCATCGACTAATATATCGCGTCTTTTTTTGTATTCTTCGACCATCGACTTGTCAAAACCGTTTAAAGCAGAAATACCGGCATATTGAGAAATAGTTGACGGGCTGCCTGTAGCATGGCTTTGAAAGCTGGCAATGGCTTCGGCTATATCCGATGGGGCTGCGATATAGCCGAGCCTCCATCCAGTCATTGCAAAGACTTTGGAAAATCCATTCGTTATGATGGTCCGATTCAGCAATTCGGGAAAAATGAGCGGCAGACTGATATGCTTGCCCTCATACACAAACTGATCATAAATTTCGTCGGAAATGATAAAAATTTCAGAATAATCTTTCAACACATTTCCTAAAGCTTTCAGTTCATTTTCTGAATAAACGGACCCTGTCGGATTATTGGGAGATGTGATAACAACAGCTTTTGTCTTAGGGGTAATTACTTCTGCAAGCTTCTCGGGTGTGATTTTAAAATTTGTAGTTTCATCACAGCTTACAATAACAGGAACCGCCCCCGACAGTTTGATTTGTTCCGGATAAGATACCCAGTAAGGTGAAGGGAGGATAACTTCGTCGTCTTGATCACAAATTGCTTGAAAAACATTATATAGCGGCTGTTTTCCCCCGGCAGATGCAATTATTTGGTTTGGTTTATATTCTAAACCTCGTTCGTTAAGCAGATATCGCACAATGGATTCTCTTAATTCAATCAGCCCTGCTGCCGGCGTATACCCGGTTTTCCCCTTCACTATTGCCTGAATTCCTGCATATGAGGCTGTTAATGGCGGATGAAGATCCGGTTCTCCGACACTCATATTTATAATGTCTTTTCCTTCTTTTACCATTATCTTCGTTTTGGCATTTAATGACATAGTGGCCGAAGGTTTTATATTCATGACTCTATCGGATAATCTTTTATTCAATTCAAACGCCTCCAATGTCTTTATGGGCCATTCTTAAAATAGCACGATACAAAAACCTCAGTTAGCCGGCTGTCTATGGATCAAACGCTCCAGTTGCTTCATCCCCGGAACGTCTTGAATGTCAAATATCTCATTAACGCTCACGATGTCATTTTCAATCTGCAAAGACGATTTATTATTTATAATGCTTTCGAATGTATCATTTATAGCCTTAACAGAAGCGCGCAACGCCTGATTCGCATAGATGGAAACCTTCACTCCCAATTTCTCAAGCTGTTCCATTGAGAGCGTCGGATATTTAGTCGGAACCACAACCAACGGCGCATCCACGTCCCAATTGTTAACAAACTCAATAATTTCATCAGGCGATTGTTCTTTTGAATGAATTAAAATTGCATCTGCTCCAGCATGAACATAAGCTTTTGCTCTTGTATAGGCTTCTTCTTGACCCAATTTAGCAATTAAAGCTTCGACACGGGCAATCAATACAAAATCGTCATTTTGCTGAGCCATCTTTGCGGCTCTAATTTTTGCGCAAAATTCTTCAGTACTGACAAGGATCTGTTGTCTGTCGTCAAATGAGTTTAATTTTGGATATACTTTATCTTCAATACAAACTCCGGCAATACCAGCAGCTTCGTATTTTTTGATCATGCGGGTGACATTGTGAATGTTCCCGTAGCCGGAATCACAGTCAGCGATGACCGGCAAATTGCATGATTCATTCATAATGACGGCGGCTTCAAGAAATTCAGTCATCGTTAATATACTGGCATCAGGTACAGTTTGCACAGCCGAGATTCCCAAACCGCTTGCCCATACGGCATTAAATCCGTTTTTCTCTGCTAATTTGGCGCTTAAACCGTCATGAGCTCCCGCAACTTTCACCAAACCTTTACTGTTTAAAGCATCTCTAAAAATTGATGATTTTCTGTTTTTCACCATCATTCTCCCCTTCACCTAATGATTATTTTTATTTTGTCAATCGCATCATGTAATGCGTGATTGACTTCTCGCTCATTTTTCCCCTTTACAATCATCCATCCTGCTCTATCGTAGCTGTTTTTGATCGGTCTGATTCTATCACCGACACTGCAATTTACATGAAAATCTACTACATTCCCCATCATTTTGAGATCGCTGATCCCTTTGATTGCGCGTACAACCCCTTGGTTCGTTTCTAAAAAACGAACGGCGCATACTTCGCTTTGAGCATGTTTCCTTTCCGGTTGATATGGGATGCCCGCCAGTTCCGCAAAAATAGGTGTATGCATATCACATTTCATGGCGATTTCTGTAATGGTCACTATGTTGTCTCCGCCATAGCGGGTGTGTACCTCGCCAACCACAAATCCTTTATTTGTGTGATACCCTTCAATATGCAAGGGGCCAAATACGATCCCCATGGCATGAACAACTTCCTTGACCAGATTCTTATACAAATCCTGATGTTTTTCTTTATGTTTATACGGCGATATATGCCCAGATTCTACAAAAGTCCCGGGGTATAGCAACTTTTCGGTCACACCAAATATGTCGACCTTGCCTTGGCAGACAACGGCTTCTATTGAAATTTCCTGCCCTTCTATAAATTCTTCGGCTAATACTGACTTCTCCTCGTCATGTTTTGAACACTCTTTAAAACACGCCTCAATGTCCTCTTTTTTCTCAACTTTTATGACGCCTATACTGCCTTGCTGAGATCTCGGCTTTAAAATGATAGGATGTTGAGATGTATTCCAAAAATCGTATACGTCTTCCACGCTCCTGCACAATCCAAAATCGGGAGAGTTTAGTCCTGCCTTTTTTAAAAGCCGGCGCGTTGTATATTTATCAAGGCATGCTTGCACCACAGACGGAGGATTTCCTTTTAAATGAAATGCCTGCTGAAGTTTGGATACATTGAATAAGCCGGCTTCTTTGAAAGTAAATATGGCATCTAAAGGCTCTTTGTCATGGATTTCTTTAGCGACTGAGAATAGATTCTCATGATTGGTATAATCTAATGCGATTTTTTGGTCAGCTTCCTTTATTAAATGCTCATATTTTTTTAATGAAGCTTCTGTATCTCCTAATAAGACGTCAAAACCAAGTTGTTTTGCCCTCGTAACGGCCTTCTCAATATGCGTTTCAGGAATCCCGATCAGGAACAGTCTTTTCCTCTCCATTGATGAAACACCTCACTTCAGATAAAGCATTTTCAGCATATTCGATCGCTTTTTCTGTATCTTCGGCTTCTGTGATGACATAAGCAATCCGGGAATCATGAAACTTTTCAGGCGGCAGGCCAACATGATCGCCCGGCTGCTTTTCTAAAACAAATTCAACGACCCCGGGCATTTCTTTGATCGATTCGACACCTTCCCACTTTTCTATCACACCAGCACGGTCTGCAATTAAAAACCTGACGCAGGCAGCTCTTCTTTTCGAAGCTTCAAAGCTTATTGTTTCTCCTAATACAGCCAATAGGTTTGCGCGCGTTATATTTATACCTTTGGCTAGAGGAACCAAATGGGTAGTAATAAAATCGCCGCCCAGACGACCGTTGATCTCGATAATCTTGCACCCTTTCTCTGTGATCATGACCTCGGCATGAAAACCACAATTGTTCAGCTCCAAAGCTTTTATCCCTTCACTGGTGATGTGGAATAATTCACGTTCCACAGCCTCCGGCAGCCTGGCGGGAAATGCATGCTGGTATTCTTCGAAATACTGATCCGTCCATTTTTCAGTAACACCTGCAAAGTGAATGACTCCGTCGGAAATCACTCCCTCAATGCTGACTTCTTGTCCGTTCATAAACTCTTCAACAATATACTCGTTTTGATAAAAAGAAAACATTTTATCGTTTTCCGGCACCGCGGCGTTTAACAGCTGCTGATATGCGCGATTTAAATCTTCAGGCTTTGATATTCGGAATACGCCTTTACTGGCAGAAGCACCCACAGGTTTAACGATCAATGGGTATTCCATATCAATGCTTGCATGATATAATTCGGTCCAATTTGTAAATTTGCAATATTTTGGATGAGGAACTTGTGCGCGGTTCAAACATTGACGCATCTTCCATTTGTTTCGAGCCCGTTCTGCCGCTTCCACCGGACTGCCCTTTAAGTTAAGTTCCCGGGCAGTTACCGCCACCGGAACCACATCTCTATCCCAGAATGTAATGACTCCATCAAAAGGATTTTCTTTGGCAGTTTCCTTCAGAACAGCTATAGTCTCATCAATCTGATAAGTATTTGCGGAAATGTAATGGTCAACGAATGGCCGCGACCATTCAGGCAGTTCAGGGCCGACAACAGAAACCGTCAAGCCCAAATTTTTAGCAGTCTCCAAAGTAGAAATTTTTTTAATATAAGTAGCATTAAAAAATAAAATATGTTTTTCCATCCTTCCGAGCCTCTTTCAACATTTTTTTCTGCAAATTAGAAACCTTCTGCGTTTCTAAAGAACTGAATGCAGAAGATAAAAAACCCCTTGGAAAACTCAAACCATCATATGTTTTATTTGTATATATTCATAATAACATACATTATTTGTTATTAAATGAATATTTTATGAATTCAGTTTTATTAGAAAAAATGAAATTATAGGGAGAATATTAGGAATACAACTGATTAAAAAACTCGAATATATAAAAAACTGCTGCACATCTTCTCCGGTGTTAATGATAAAAGGCCCATTATTCCTAGAACCATGTAAATTAAAAAAGCCTCAAATCTTTATAAATAAAAGATTTGAGGCTTTTCTCATTATTCCCACTCAATCGTTGCAGGCGGCTTGCTCGTAATGTCATACACGACGCGGTTGATGTGTTTCACTTCATTGACGATCCGTGTCGAAATCACTTCAAGCACATCCCAAGGGATACGCGCCCAGTCAGATGTCATGCCGTCAATTGATGTTACGGCACGGATACCGATTGTGTAATCATACGTTCTCGCATCTCCCATGACGCCGACGCTGCGGATGTCAGGAAGAACCGTGAAGTACTGCCAGATGTCGCGCTCAAGGCCGTGGTTCGCCACTTCTTCACGCAGAATCGCGTCTGATTCACGAACGATCTCAAGTTTTTCTTCCGTTACTTCGCCGAGTACGCGGATGCCAAGTCCAGGACCCGGGAACGGCTGACGCCATACGATATCATCCGGGATGCCGAGCTCTGTGCCGAGCGCGCGCACTTCATCTTTGAAAAGAGTGTTCAGCGGTTCGATCAGTTCAAACTGCATATCTTCAGGAAGTCCGCCGACATTGTGGTGCGATTTGATCGTTTGCGCAGTTGCCGTTCCGCTTTCAATAATGTCTGTGTAAAGCGTTCCTTGTGCAAGGTAGTCGATTCCTTTCAGCCTGTCCGCTTCATCATCAAACACGTAAATGAATTCGTTGCCGATGATTTTGCGTTTTTGCTCAGGATCAGAAACACCTTTCAGCTTGTTTAAGAATCTGTCTTTCGCATCAACTTTAATGACATTCATATTAAAGCCTTCGCTGAACGTTTTCATGACGCCTTCCGCTTCGCCTTTGCGGAGAAGGCCGTGATCTACGAAAATACAAGTCAGCTGGTCGCCGATCGCTTTATGAATCAAAACGGCTACGACAGAAGAATCGACTCCGCCGCTCAAAGCGCAAAGCACTTGTTTGTCTCCGACGGTTTCGCGGATTTTTTGCATTTCGATTTCGATAAAGTTTTCCATTGACCATTCGCCTTTACATTCACAAGGCCCGAAGACAAAGTTTTTCAGAAGGTCATTTCCGTATTCTGAATGACGGACTTCCGGATGGAACTGAACACCGTACCATTTTTTGTCTTTTTTGCTCATCGCCGAGTTCGGGCAGTGATGGCTTGTCGCGTCTACCGTAAACCCTTCCGGCACTTGTACGACTAAGTCGCCGTGGCTCATCCAGACAACTTGTTCTTCCGGAAGATCTTTGAACAAGTCAGGAGTTCCTTGAATCTGAATGTTCGCTTTTCCGTATTCGCGCTGGCTTGCCGCCTCGACTTTCCCTCCGAGGTAATGAGTCATCAGCTGCATGCCGTAGCAGATGCCCAATACAGGAATATCAAGTTCAAAGATTTTTTCATCACAGCGGAAAGATCCTTCATCATATACACTGTTTGGTCCGCCTGAAAGGATAATTCCTTTTGGATTCATTTCTTTGATTTCCTCAGCTGTCAACGTATGGGGATGCAGCTCGCTATATACGCCAAATTCACGGATCCGGCGGGTAATCAGCTGGTTATACTGACTGCCGAAATCAAGAACAAGAATCATTTCATTCACTAACTTCGTCATGGTTGTCACCTAATCTCCTCTAAGTTTTTGACACAGAAAAAACGGAGGACACACGTTCAGCCCTCTGTCGGCAAGACTTGTCCGGAAGCCCGGCTTTTTAACGCTCCCGGGCTCCCATTTAACATTCATTTATTCTAACAACAGGACGATATGCGGTCAAGACTATCTTCTTTTAATTATATTTTCCCACAACTGTCCCGATTCATTCCAAAGCTTTGCGGCATTATCGCTGCGGTATAACGCACGCTCATAGCGCAGCGTCAGCTCGGACATGTCGTTTGTATGGTGCGCCTCGTCAACCCTCGCGGCAAAATCACGGAGCGTTTCTCCGTCTCCCCTGCTGAACCCTTTTCGTTTCAGCTGTCGGAGCAGCGCGGCATATGCGTCGAAAAAGACGTCTTCATCCGTTCGCCGCTTCAATCTGGCTGCTGTAACGTGCGGAATCCAGCGCGCCCGGAGCAGCCAGGCGAGTGCCGCCGCGGCTGAAATCACAATGACGATGGCTGCATACGGCCATAGCTGTGCCGCGGTTTTGTTGCGGATCACAGGCTGCGGTGCCGCGCTGTGATCCCGCTTTTTCGGCTTTTCCTCTTTTTCCGGCTTTGATTCCTGACGCTGCTTGTCAGACGGTGCATCCGAGTTCCCCGCTGAGCCTCCGCTGTCTTTTGCCGCGGTATGATTTTGCTCTGACGTAAACTCCGTCGGATTGGTGAAGCCTTTCGTCGGCTCAAACGTCACCCAGCCCTGATCGGGAAAATACACTTCTACCCACGAATGGGCGTTGTTGTTTGTGACTTCATAAATGTGGCCGTTATGGTCGCCTGCCCCTTTATACTCGCCGGATGTATAACCCTTCACCCAACGGGCGGGAATACCCGCAGATCGGAGCAGCACGGCCATTGCCGATGAAAAGTTATCACAATATCCTCTTTTCGTTTCAAACAGAAATTGATCGACATAATCCTGATTGTGCTCCGGAACCGCGACATCCTGTGTATGATACGAAAATGCGGAAGATCCGAGATAATCCTCGATCGCCTTCGCTTTATCGAACATATTATGATGATCCCGCGTCAGTCTGTCCGCAAGCTGTCTCACTCTTTTCGGAAGGCTGTCGGGGACCTGTAAATACCGGTCATTGAATTGATTCTGCTCACGGTATCGTTTTACTTTCACTTTTCTGAGATCATTCAGCTTAAAGACGGGCGCCTGAAAAGTCACCGTGTACCGTCCCATATTGCGGATGTTGCCTACTTGTTCACTGACCGGCGTAATTTGCTCGGTGTTTCCGTTCATTTCAAGCTGAATCGAGTGCTTCGGTTTAATATTGGAGACGCCGATCGGATACATGACGTGATTATAGAGATAATTCTCATCAATGGACACCTGTGCCGTATACCGTCTCGTCTGCACACTCCGGTCAAACCATATATCTTCAACGTTGCCGCCGTTCAGTTTATAGGACATGCCCTGATCGGTCTCCACCCAGCCTTTCCCCGTGTATGTATCCTTCGTTTCCACCCGGAAGTACGCCCGTTCTTTTCCCTTCCATGTAAAAACCGGCGTATCATCCTCCTGAAAAGGGCCGCCCAATGTTTCATCATGATTGCCGTAGCCGATTTTGCTTTCGGCGGCGGGCACTTCTTTGTGGTTTGTTATTTTTTTAAGAAACGGCACGGGGTCCGGCCAGTTCGGGTCTGATTTCGGAGCCGCCAGACCGAACACGACGGAAGCGCAGATAAACAGCATCAGCGGCAGAAACCATTTGAGTATCAATCTTTTTTTAAACGCTATGTGTTCCGTAAGCCGGATGCGCTCCATATACAAAAGCCCCATCATCAAAAAGCCGATAAAGACGATTCGGATGACGGCGTATGCGGCATCATAGGGAGTAAACGTATCAAGCACGGTGATATACGCCACCGTCATGATAAAAAAGAATAATATTTTCCGCTGATAGATCACCCAGTAATGCAGCAAATACACGAGCAGCCATAAAAGCACAAAAAACAGCAATGTGCGGAATGACGGATTCATATCATTCCATCTTCCGGTCCCGATGTGGCGGGCATTTTGCATCACGTCCCGCAAAAAAGAAACGAGCCATTCCGGCTGAAAAATAGAACCTTTATAAAACAGGATGTGAATACTGATCAACGTAAACAGAATGCAGGACGGCACGGTTACGTACCACCTCATCCGGAAGAATGACAGCAGAAATGCCAAACCGATAAAAACGATGAAAAAACCGGTATGTTTTGTATCCGTAAAATTGTGCAGCGGCCTGAGCCATTCCCATAACAATAAAAAAGCGAGAAAATAAAACAGCAGCAGACTCAGCCTGCTTCCCTGGTTCTCGTCATGCGGCATGGCGCGCCACCTCTCTTTCTAAACAACATGGGACACCCGTTTGTCCCTGATCATTTGCACCTTAATATTTTTTTGCGCGAAGATGAGAGCGAGTTTCCGTTCTTTCTCCGAAAGCGCGGCATCCGTTTCTTTCGCCAAAAACACCGTCATGTCAGCACGGCCGGGCTCAGCCTGTTTGAGAAGGTCTTCTGTAAGACTGCCCGTCACGACGGCAATGGAAGCTTTGCGGACGCGCGGATCCGCCAGCTCTTTTCCTAAACGCCCGTCTGCACCAGCTTCTTCCGATTCTGAAGCTGATGCCAGGTAACGCAGCATCTTTCTGAAATGCCGGTCTCCCTCCCGGACGGGAAATACAGTCCGGTCGCTCCCCAATGAAATAAACCCTGCGGGAGAGCCCTTCATAAGCGCCGTGTAAAGCAGGGATGCCGAAGCTGACACCGCGGCTTCAAACGAAGGGGACGGCCTGCAGTCCAAAAGGAGAATCATATTCATACTCTGCAGCGGGTCAAATTCCTTCGTCATCAGCTCATTTCGCCGCGCCGATGTTTTCCAGTCAAGTGCGGAAAACCGGTCGCCCGGCTGATAATTTCTGACGCTCGCAGCCATTGCGGAGCGGTGTACCTGAAACGGAGCGCCGGCACCCGCACCCTCTTCTCCGGATGCGGCCTGCGGCTTATAGTGAACAGACCCGTACGCCGGGAAAACCAGAACCGTATCCGTTACGGAAAACGACGCCGTCTTGTCCAAAAGCCCGAGAACATCTCCCGTCCGCACTCTTATCGTATGTAAATGATGCTCTCCGCGCGGCACCTGCGGCAGCTCATATTGTAACGTCAGCTTCCTTTGAAACCACGGAAACACGAGCTGTTTCGCACTGCGCCTCTCGCCAAGCGTTTCCGGCATCACATCTTCAATGACCATATATGTCAGCGGAAACGGCAGGCGCCTCGTCAGCCTGATGGTGACAGACAGCCTGTCGCCTGAGGTTAACTGGGCAGAGGACACGTCACGCGTCACCTGAAACGCCCGCAGCGGGTACACAGCGACCAGCCCGGCGTAAACAGTAAACGGCAAAAACGCATAAAATAAAAACCAGCTCACAAATCCGCCCTGAAACATGGCATAAGAGAAGACAGCCGCCGTCAGTACGGCCAACATAAGCAGCTTCCAGCCATATAGAAGCCAATGCATCTTCTTTCTCATTAGCGGACCGACATCCTTTGGACGGGCACTTTTTCCGTTTGCATGATGTCTTCTATAATCGCTTCCGGCGTCACATCGTTAAATTTCGCCTCTGCGGTCAGGATCATTCTGTGCGGCAGCGTATACGGAGCCAAATACTGGACGTCATCAGGAATGACGTAATCGCGGTCATAAAGCAGCGCGTACGCCTGCGCGGCTTTCATTAATGAGATTGAACCGCGCGGACTTACGCCCAGATGTACGGACGGATGCCGGCGGGTATGCTGAGTAATGCCGACGATATATGCTTTAATTCCATCATCCACCCGCACCTGCTCCAGTTTTTGCTGAAGGCTGATAAACTGTTCTTTAGAAATGACGGGCTCGATTGTTTCAAGCGGATTGCGCCCTTCCTGCAAAGACAGAACTTGAAGCTCTTCCTCGGCAGTCGGGTAGCCCATGCGCAGCTTAAATAAAAACCGGTCAAGCTGGGCTTCGGGAAGCGGATACGTTCCTTCATATTCAACCGGGTTTTGTGTGGCCATGACGAAAAACGGCTCAGCCAGCCGCATTGTCTTTCCGTCAATCGTGACATTCCCTTCCTCCATCGCCTCAAGCAGGGAAGACTGCGTTTTCGGAGAGGTTCTGTTAATTTCATCAGCCAGCACGATATTCCCCATGATCGGTCCCGGGCGGTATTCAAATTCCATCGTTTTCGTATTATAAATAGAGACACCCGTCACGTCTGACGGCAGAAGATCCGGCGTGAACTGAATCCTCTTAAAGTCAGCTCCGATCAGCTTGGCCAAAGCGCGGACCATCATCGTTTTTCCGACTCCCGGCACGTCTTCCAGCAGCACATGCCCTTTTGCGAGAATGGCGGCCAGACTGAGTATGGCGATATCCCGTTTTCCTATGATGATGTTTTCAATATGCTCAACGGCTTTCTCCAGCAGCGGATGCAGCTCTTCTTTATAAGCCATTCTTCTCCTCCTAGTCATCTCTCAAATTTCAATTATCGTAACCTAACTTTACCACAAAATATAAACAGTATAAAAAAACGTTTCCAGCGAATTGTTTCCAGTCTGAAAAAGGAAAAAGCTCCCTTTAGAAAGGAAGCTTTATTTCAGCTGGAGAGGCTCCATATGAACGTGTGAATGGTCAATGGCATGTTCCTCTTTCATCTTGCGTTCTACCTCATTTGCGATCTCATGACTCTCTTTAATGTTCAGATCAGACGGCACTTCAATGACGACATCAATATGAACGGAGCTGCCCAGATATCTCGCTTTAATATCTTTTAAACGGCTGACGCCCGCAATCTGTTCAATCGTCTTTTTATAATCAGAAATATGTTTGACATCAAAACCGTCAGTCAGCGAATGAGAGGATTCCTTAAAAATATCCCACGCGGTTTTGCAGATGATCAATCCGATGATAAACGCGGTAACCGTATCCACCCAAGCCAAATGGAACTGTGAAGCAAAAATTCCGATAAACGTGCCGATACTGACGAGCGCATCTGATTTATTATCAGCGGCCGCAGCTGAAAGGGCCTGGCTGTTTACCTTTTTGGCAAGCCCTTTCGTATAGCGGTAGACCATCAGCATCACGACGGCGCTCCCCGCGGCCGTCCAGGCGGCTATCATATCCGGTGTTTCCTCTTTAACGGAAAAAATAGATTGCGCGGCGCTGAACAGCACTTGCATTCCGACAAGCATCATAATAATGGAAGCGATGAGTGACGCGACGGTCTCCGCCCGAAAATGGCCGTAAGGATGATCTTCGTCAGGAGGTTTCTGAGAGATGCGCAAACCGATGAAAACAGCCGCAGATGCCACGATATCAGTCGTATTATTTAAACCGTCGGCCTGAAGCGCTTCTGAGTGAAACAAATAACCGATCACAAGCTTCACAGCCGACAATGCCGCATATGCGCCAATACTGACAATCGCTCCGGTTTCGCCTTTTTTCAATTCATGATATCTCTCCACTGAAAATCCTCCTTCCCGTTCAATTTTTCCTTCATTATCATACAAAGCGAAGACACAGTGGGTCTATAGAAACATGATTCACTTTCCACAGAAAAATAGTAAGCATAGAACATTTATGCGCTCAGGAAACTTATTTTTATTCACGAAACCCCTCTCATCCCAATCGTATCAAGGATTCTCGCCACCCTATGTTCATGGAATTATTTTCAAACCCATTAAAACACAAAAATAACAGAAAATTATTTCTTTTCCTTCCGGCACCTTCTGCTGTACGGACGAGAAAAAATGTCATATTTTCTTACATCATTTTCAACTGTCTGTGGCATTTATGATAGAATAATACTTGTCGGAATATTCAGCATAAACAAGCCAAAAGGAGGCAAAGAATGAATCAGCCTAACTCTTTATCAAAGGGATTAAAAACCCGGCATATGACTATGATTTCAATTGCCGGCGTGATCGGCGCCGGATTATTTGTCGGAAGCGGATCCGTCATTCATTCCACCGGACCCGGAGCGATTGTCTCCTACGCTTTAGCAGGATTATTAGTGATTTTTATTATGAGAATGCTGGGGGAAATGTCCTCCGTCAACCCGACAAGCGGTTCGTTTTCACAGTACGCGCATGACGCCATCGGTCCTTGGGCCGGTTTTACGATCGGATGGCTGTATTGGTTTTTCTGGGTCATCGTCATTGCCATTGAAGCCATTGCAGGCGCCGGAATCATACAGTACTGGTTCCCGGGCATTCCGTTATGGCTGACGAGTCTGCTTCTGACCGTGCTGTTAACACTGACGAATATTTATTCAGTTAAATCGTTCGGCGAATTTGAATACTGGCTTTCCTTAGTGAAGGTAGCGACGATCGTTGTCTTCTTAATCGCGGGATTTGCGTTCATTTTCGGAATCGTCCCCGGCAGCAAGCCGATCGGGCTGGAAAATCTGGCGGGCAGCGGCGGATTTTTCCCTAAAGGTCCAAGTTCCGTTCTGCTCGGCATCGTCGTTGTCATTTTTTCTTTCATGGGATCTGAAATTGTCGCAATCGCAGCGGGAGAAACGTCAAATCCGGTCGAATCCGTCACAAAGGCGACCCGCTCAGTCGTTTGGCGGATCATTATTTTTTACGTCGGCTCCATTGCGGTTGTGGTCACACTGCTGCCGTGGGATTCAGCCAATATTTTGGAAAGCCCCTTCGTTGCCGTTTTGAGCCATATCGGGGTTCCCGCAGCCGCTCAAATCATGAATTTCATCGTCCTGACAGCCGTTCTGTCCTGCCTGAACTCCGGGCTTTATACGACGTCACGGATGCTGTATTCACTGGCAGAGCGAAATGAAGCGCCGCGGCGTTTTATGAAACTGAGTAAAAGAGGCGTACCGGTTCAAGCCATTATCGCCGGCACCTTTTTCTCCTATATTGCCGTTGTTATGAACTACTTTTCACCCGACTCCGTATTCTTATTTCTGGTCAATTCATCAGGGGCGATCGCACTGCTCGTTTATCTCGTCATCGCCGTCTCACATCTGAGAATGAGAAAGAAAATCGAACGGACAAACCCTGAATCTCTTAAAATCAAAATGTGGTTCTATCCGTACTTAACCTACCTGACGATCATCGCCATTTGCGCCATCTTGTTATCTATGCTGTTTATCAGTTCAATGCGGTCTGAATTTCTGCTGACAGGATTTATTACTCTGCTGGTGCTTGCCTCATATGTATTCCGCAAAAAACAAAAACCGAAAGAGAGCGCTTCCGAAAGCCGGGTTGCGCAATAACCGCAAACACCCCCCTCAAAAAAGGGCGGGTGTTTTTTTAACCAACCTGTTCCAGGCAGCATTAACTGTAGTACAGGATTTCAATAAATGATAAGGACAGGATGAAAAATGGCACTAGAAAAATTTGCAGATGAACTGCCGATTATCGAAACACTCCAGCCGCAGAAGAAATCAGACGGCAGCACGTATTATGAAGTCACCATGAAGGAATGCTTTCACAAGCTGCACCGCGATCTCCCACCGACCCGGCTGTGGGGGTATAACGGTTTATTTCCCGGCCCGACGATCGACGTGAACCAAGATGAGAACGTCTATATTAAATGGATGAATGACCTTCCGGATAAGCATTTTCTGCCCGTGGATCATACCATTCACCATTCAGAAAGCGGCCATCAGGAACCCGATGTCAAAACCGTCGTCCATTTACACGGAGGAGCAACTCCGCCGGACAGCGACGGCTACCCGGAAGCCTGGTTCACAAAGGATTTTAAGGAAACGGGTCCTTATTTTGAGAAAGAGGTATACCATTATCCAAACAAACAGCGCGGGGCTCTGTTATGGTATCACGATCACGCCATGGCGATTACGAGGCTCAATGTGTACGCCGGGCTTGCCGGGATGTATATCATCCGCGAGCGAAAAGAAAAGCAGCTGAAGCTTCCCTCCGGAGAGTATGACGTACCGCTTATGATTTTGGACCGCACGTTAAATGACGACGGTTCCTTGTCTTATCCGAGCGGACCTGCTAACCCTTCCGAAACGCTGCCCGACCCTTCCATCGTCCCGTTTTTTTGCGGAAATACCATTCTCGTCAATGGTAAAGCGTGGCCGTATATGGAAGTTGAACCGCGGACATATCGTTTCCGCATCCTTAATGCCTCCAATACAAGAACATTTTCTCTCTCGCTCAATAACGGCGGGAAGTTTATCCAAATCGGTTCTGACGGCGGACTGCTTCCCCGCTCTGTCAAAACACAATCTATCAGCTTAGCCCCGGCAGAGCGGTATGATGTGCTCATCGATTTCTCCGCCTTTGACGGAGAACATATCATTTTAACGAACGGCACCGGCTGCGGGGGCGACGCCGATCCGGATACAGACGCCAATGTGATGCAATTCCGCGTCACAAAACCGCTGAAGGGCGAAGACACAAGCCGGAAGCCTAAATATCTTTCAACAATGCCTAATGTGACATCAAAGAGAATACACAATATCAGGACGCTTAAACTCACAAATACGCAAGACAAATACGGCCGGCCCGTTTTGACGCTGAATAACAAGCGATGGCATGATCCTGTGACAGAAGCGCCGAAGCTCGGCACAACGGAAATCTGGTCGATTATCAATCCGATGGGGGGAACCCATCCGATACACCTGCACCTTGTTTCCTTCCAAATCCTTGACCGGCGTCCTTTTGACTTAGAGCGTTATAACAAATTCGGCGACATTGTGTATACAGGCCCCGCCGTCCCGCCTCCTCCAAGTGAGAAAGGCTGGAAAGATACCGTGCAGGCGCACTCGGGAGAGGTCATCAGAATCGCGGCGACTTTCGCTCCTTACAGCGGACGCTACGTATGGCACTGTCATATTTTAGAGCACGAAGATTACGACATGATGAGACCGATGGACGTCACGGATAAGCAGTAAACAAACATCCCCCTTTTCTGAGAGGGGCTTTTTTATTTATCCAAAAAGAAAAAATAAGAAGACACTTATTTGCATATACTGTAATAACAGGAAGACGGTGCACCCTCATTGGAAATCTGGATAGAAAAAGGAATTAGGAGATTAGGGAAAAGTATGAGACAATGAAGGAGTGCACGAAAATTCATAAGGGAAGAAGTGACTTTATGTCTTACTACAACAAACGTAATCAGGAACCGCTGCCTAAAGAAGATGTCAGTACGTGGGAATGCACAAAAGAGGACTGTATCGGCTGGAGCAGAAAGAATTTTGCCGGCAGTGATACCCCGACTTGCCCCCTTTGCGGCAGTAAAATGATCGACGGCGTCCGTTCGTTGGTAAATCTCCAAAACAATAATCAAACGGCATCAAGTTAGACCTCCCTTTTACGAGTCTCAACATAGAGAAGGCCTCCATGTCTCATGAGAGGCCTTTGCGTTATCATGTCCTTTTATGATGCAAAGGAGCAATGAACATGAAAAACGATCGGCAGCAGAAAGATCTGAAGGAATTGGCAAAACGGCGGAAAATGAACCTTGCCGCACAGTCATTCATCGAAACGCTTCATTTTGCCGTTCCGATTCTCCGTTTTTTCAAATGGCTCGCCTCAGCCGCAGCCAGCTTTGTTCATTAAAAAACACCCAGCGGGCGCTGAGTGTTTTTTTCATGATTGGATGACGGAAAAACTGTTGATAATGCCGTTGTCATTTTCCCAGACTTTTTCGCATTTTTTCGTATCCAAATGATAAGCATAAATGGTCCGGACCTTCGCATTCCGCCCCGTTTCATCCTTCAGACGCTTAGCGCCTTTTGCTTCCGCCATGAAATAAATGATGCTGCCGTCTTTAGAAAACTGAGGCTGGGCATCAATCAGCGGAGCGAAGTCCTTCCCGTTTGAGATAATCGTTTCATCTTTTTTCGTTTTGACATTCATCAGACGGATGGACGCTTTTTGTTCCGTCCCTTTTTGGGTATAAGATGTAAAGACAAGGTTCTTTCCGTCCGGTGACACCGCCACGTCGCTGATAAACTGTTCAAGGTTTGTCAGATCCTGAAGGTGTTCGCCCGCTCCTGCCGCAAACCGGATATTCGTCGGTTCAGGGTCAATCCCCTTCTCATTTGCCTCATCCGTTTTTTGATAATCCTCTTTTACGGAATAATGCAGAAGCGCAAAATCGTTTTGGCTGCGGTTATAAAAGAAGCTGCTTACACTGTCGTCTTTCTCATCGGCGGCGGGATACAGATTTTCATAACGTTTCGTTTTCAAATCAAAAGATGCGAGACGGAAAATATCTTCATCCGCTTTTCCGAGACGGAAATAAATGTGCGTCAGATCCTTTGATAAAAACAGACTGTCAGCGCTTGCCGTTCCTTTATAAAGCACCGTCTTCTTTTTCGTCTTCAGATCAAGCTTATACAGACGCATCTCATTTTGGTCATTATTCCCGACAAAATAGAGCACCTGATGGGCATCATCCAGCGCAAACGCCGGATATGCCGAAAGCTTTTCCTCGTACAGCACGCGGCCGTCCTCGTAATATTTCGTCATCAGATCTTTGTCTGTAATGGAAACAAGCAGCTTGTCATGACCGCCGGAGACAACGGCTTTCCCGCCGCCGTCGCTTTTTCCTTTAATCAGTAAAACGGCCGCGATGACCGCCGCCGCCAAAACGGCGGCCAGCAACATCCAGATCCATCGTTTCTTCTTCATTATCAATCTCTCCGTCAATCAGAAAAAGCAAGAATCAGTGTCCTTGCTTTTTAAGATGGTCTATTTTAATAGCTGTAGTGTCCGGATACTCTTCCTTTGCTTAATGGATATCCAAGCGCTTTGAACGCTTTCGGGCTGACATCCAATACGGCATTCGGCATACGGCCTACATCATTTTTGTATACGGTGATAACCTTTTTCGGTTTTGCTTTGGCATAAGCTCTGATTTTCGTTCCGTTTCTCGGAACGTCAAATCCTAATTTTGTCGCGCAATCCCAGTGTCCCAGTTTTTTACCGGAAGATCCTTTTTTACCGACTCCATTATACCATGTAATATTTCCGTTCACTTTTTTAGCACTTGCATCAGAAGAGTAACTGATCGCTCCCAGCGTGCTTCCTGCTAAAATCAATAAGGCTAAGAATAACTTCTTCAAGCTTTCGTCCTCCTGATTCTTTATTCTAGGCAAAATTATACACCAAGAAGACGATTATAATATTTCAATCACTTTACATGTTCATTACAACGTGATGAGACATGCACATAACGACGGCACAATTTCCTGTTCTATATAATTCCATGGTAAATTATACTACAAAATTTAATTCATTAGCGTTATAATATTCATAGAGTATTTCTGCATTCAATATGGACTTTTTATAAGGCCTATTGATAGTTGCATAATATGATATATTTTGAGAAATCAGGCTTTAGGAAGCAGGCACTTTATTCCTTTTAACCGTGGTTCATATTGATCATGTACCTATACTCGTTTCAATCAGACTAGGAGTGATAATCAATGAAAGCGGCAAGATGGCACAATCAAAAAGACATTCGAATCGAAAACATTGATGAACCTAAAGCAGAACCGGGTAAAGTCAAAATTAAAGTCAAATGGTGCGGGATTTGCGGAAGCGACCTTCATGAATATTTGGGAGGCCCGATCTTTATTCCGGTCGGCAAACCTCATCCGTTAACAAACGAAATGGCGCCCGTCACGATGGGTCACGAATTCTCAGGAGAAGTCGTTGAAGTGGGCGAAGGCGTCAAAAATTACAGCGTCGGCGACCGTGTCGTCGTGGAACCGATTTTTGCCACACACGGACATCAGGGAGCCTATAACCTTGATGAACAAATGGGATTCTTAGGCTTAGCCGGAGGCGGCGGCGGATTTTCTGAATATGTATCCGTTGACGAAGAATTGCTGTTTAAGCTTCCTGAAGAGCTTTCTTACGAACAGGGCGCGCTTGTTGAGCCGTCAGCGGTAGCGCTTTACGCCGTCCGCCAAAGCAAATTAAAAGCGGGCGACAAGGCGGCAGTTTTTGGCTGCGGACCGATCGGGCTGCTTGTGATTGAAGCCCTGAAAGCGGCCGGCGCCACAGATATTTACGCGGTTGAACTTTCACCGGAACGTCAGGAAAAAGCGAAAGAACTCGGCGCTATCATCATTGATCCGTCAAAAACGGACGATGTCGTTGAAGAAATCGCTAAACGCACAAACGGCGGCGTTGATGTTTCTTATGAAGTAACAGGCGTTCCTGTCGTTCTCCGCCAGGCAATCCAGTCAACAAACATTGCCGGTGAAACGGTTATCGTCAGCATCTGGGAAAAAGGAGCGGAAATTCATCCGAACGATATCGTCATCAAAGAACGGACCGTAAAAGGCATTATCGGATACCGTGACATCTTCCCTTCCGTTCTTGCACTGATGAAAGAGGGCTACTTCTCAGCAGATAAGCTCGTCACGAAAAAAATCGTGCTCGACGACCTGATTGAAGAAGGCTTCGGCGCTTTAATCAAAGAGAAAAACCAAGTGAAAATCTTAGTCAAACCGAACTAAACCGTTAGCTGAATATCAGACTCATCCGAAAAAGAGCCGTTCCGGCTCTTTTTTTCATCTCATCGTCTTTCCTTCCTTTTCCTTTTAAAAATGATCCCCTCTGCGCAAACTATTTTTTACCCTGTCCCGTCTATCCTTAGGCAGCAGCCTATGATACGTATTTTTAAAAAAGGAGCCCTTTGAAGCAATGAAGAACGAAACAGCCAAAGCGTCGCTTGTGACGTGCATAACTGAGCGCAAGGAAGACTTTTACCGGCTGGCGTACAGTTACGTAAAGAACAAGGATGACGCGTTAGATATTGTTCAGGAATCAATTCAAAAAGCGCTGACATCGGTCGAATCCGTCAAAAACCCCGATGTGATCAAAAGCTGGTTTTATAAAATTTTAGTCCGCACGGCCATTGATTTTCTCCGCAAACAGAAAAAACTGAAAGTGATGGACGATGAAACGATCGAGTTTTTAAGCCGCGGAAAGGAAGATCACTACAAGGACACAGACCTTCACGAAGCGCTCGATGACCTGCCGCATCAATATAAAACCATTATCATTCTGCGTTTCTTTGAAGACCTGAAATTAGAAGAAATCGCGGACATCACGGGGGAAAACATCAACACCGTCAAAACACGCCTTTACAGGGGGCTGAAGCTCATGCGCATTCAGCTGACGAAGGAGGATCTTTCTTAATGGAAAAGAGATTAGAACAATTAAGAGAAGAGTATAAAAGTGTGCCCATTCCTAAGGAACTGGACAGCATTGTCGAAAAAGCCCTTCGGCAAAAACCGAAGAAAAAACGAATCGTGATGTGGCCGACATCCGCGGCAGTCGCTGCGGCCGTCTTATTTACCGCCGTTGTCAATATCAATCCGGATGCCGCACAAGCCATGTCTAAAATCCCCGTCATCGGCAAAGTCGTCCAAGCCATCACATTCACGGAGATGAAGGAAGAAAAGAACCAATCAAGCATTGATGTGAAAACGCCCGCTCTGTCCGGCCTTTCCGATCATAAACTCGAAGACAGCATCAACCGGCATTACATGAAAGAAAGCAAAAAGCTGTATCAGGAATTTATGAAGGCGACCTCCAAAAGCAAAAAAGGCCACCTCAGTATTTACAGCGATTATGAAACCGTTACTGACACAGCGGATCTGATCTCAATCCGACGTGATATCGAAAAAACGCAAGCTTCCTCTTATACACAAAGCCGTTACATCACGATCGATAAAAAGAATGAGGCCGTGCTTACGTTAAAGAGCTTATTTAAAGATGACCGTTATATTAAAGTCATCAGCCAAAATATTAAAGAACAAATGAAAAAACAGATGAAAGAAGATCCGAATAAAATATACTGGGTCGAAGATGATGATATGACGGAGCCTTTTAAAGCCATCCGCGCCGACCAGAATTTTTATATTACAGATAAGCACAAACTTGTCATCTCATTTGACGAATATGAAGCAGCACCCGGATATATGGGCGTTACAGAGTTTACAATACCGACCTCCGTCATCTCCAAGCTGCTTGTCGGAGACCGCTACATCAGATAAAGAAAGAAAAAAATCCATGATATCCGCAGATCATGGATTTTTTCTTTCGTCCTGCAACAGCCAAGATGCATAAGGGACCCTTTTCATATAACAGACGCCGGACGGGGGCTGAAAAGTTTAAGAAAATCACAGCATTTCATTCATTTTTTCTGAAACAAAATCCCCTTCCGAATGCGTCTAATTAACGGAACAAATGGAAGACTGTACAGAAATCTGCCATAGCCATCCGCAAAACAGCGAGAATTTCCGCGCACATTATTGGAGGAATACCATGTCAGACAAGTCACTGCATCACCGCTATATTCCCGGACTGGATGGACTTCGCGCCTTTGCCGTCCTCGCAGTTATCGCATATCATCTGAATTTTAACTGGGCCGACGGCGGTTTCATCGGTGTTGATATCTTTTTTGTTTTATCGGGGTATTTAATTACATCTATTATATTGCCTGCCCAAGGCAATGCCATCACCCTTGATTTGCGTGATTTTTGGGTGCGCCGGATCAGGCGGCTTCTGCCGGCGGCTTATCTCATGATTATCACGACAGTCATTTGGGTCGTATTGTTTAACAGCGAGCTCCTGCATACCGTACGCGGAGATGCTGTCTCCTCACTTTTTTACATAAGCAATTGGTGGTTTATCTTTCATCAACTTTCTTATTTCGACAGCTTCGGCTCCCCTTCGCCATTAAAAAACCTTTGGTCGCTGGCGATTGAAGAACAGTTTTATATCATATGGCCCTTCCTGCTGCTTGCGGGAATGTACATATGTAAAACACGGGCCCGGCTTGCGGCCGCGGTCATGTTCCTCGCGTTATGTTCGGCAGTCGTAATGAGTATGATGTATGTGCCCGGCGGAGATCCGAGCCGCGTTTATTACGGAACGGATACCCGCTCATTTGAATTGCTGATCGGCTGCGCTTTAGCTTTAGTGTGGCCGATGAAACGATTATCTTCCAAACGGCTGCCGAGCAGCATGAAACACCTGCTTCACGGGACGGAGCTTGCCGCTTTTGCCGCGCTGCTGCTTTGCGTCTTTTACACGGATGAATATGAACCCTTCCTGTACAAGGGCGGCATGCTTTTGATCAGCATCACCGCAGCGGTTCTTGTCGCATGTTTATGCCATCCGAGCAGCTTTTTGGGACATGTTCTTTCATGGAAGCCGCTTCGCTGGATCGGAACGAGATCATACGGAATCTATCTTTGGCATTACCCGGTTATCGTGCTGAGCACACCCGTACAGGAAATCGGAAATCCGGTTTATTGGCACTGCGCCGTCAGAATCGGCGCCACTTTCATTCTTGCCGAGCTATCTTACCATTTCATTGAACAGCCGATCCGCACTGCGGGCTTCCGGCCATTTTTACGCCGCGTGTTTCTGAACCGCTTTCTGGAATGGAAGACGTCCTCTGTCATCAGCAGAATGTCGCTCGGCCTTATTCTTGCCGCCATTCTCGTATTTGCGGGCGGGCTGTCAGGGATAGCCGAAGAGAAAAAACAGCCGCAATGGACGTACGCGCAAAATGATCAGCAAGAAACCGCCGCCTCTTCGCACAAAACGGCCGATCACGATCAGCCTGCAAAAGAAGAAGACAGCAAGAAAAAACACGGCGGCGAAAAAACGGACACCGCGTCAGACAAAAACAAGAAAGAACCAACAGACAAATCAAATACAAAGAAAAACGAAGAGAAAAAGGAACGGTCATCTCAAAAAACGGCTGATTCAAAACAAACACAGCCTCAGCAAGACGTGCTGGCCATCGGTGACTCGGTGATGCTGGACATTGCGTCATACCTGCGGCAGTCCCTCCCTCATGTCACCATCGACGGAAAGGTAGGAAGACAAGTCTCTCAAGCACTCCGGCTCACTTCGGAATATGCGTCATTTAATCAGCCGAACAAAGCGGTCATCATCGAGTTAGGGACGAACGGCTATTTCACAAACAGCCAAATTGAATCACTGATCAGCTCCTTTTCAAAAGCCGATATCTATCTTGTCAACACACGTGTGCCGCGGCAGTGGGAAAGCAAAGTAAACGAATCATTGCGCCGGCAGGCCGAGTCACGGAAAAATGTGACGCTTGTCGATTGGCACGCAAAAGCATTGCAGCACCCTGAATACTTCACACCGGACGGCGTCCATCTCATACCTGAGGGTTCTAAAGCGCTGACATCCCTCATCGTTCAAACGATGAAATCATGACAAAAAAAAGAGGCCCCAAAAAGGCCTCTTTTTCGTATATCGTCAGGCAAGCTTCTGTCCGCAATTCGGGCAAAAATTCGCGCCTTCCGTTTTCGTTCCGCAGTTCGGACAGAATTTCGGCTTATCCGCTCCTTCCGAGCCGTTCGCCGGTGCCGTCCCCTGATTCTGCTGACTTTGATCTTGCTGCGGCTGGTTCTGCTGATTTTGATTCATTTGGTTCATCATTTGATTTGCCACATTCATTCCCATCATCATGCCCGCCATGTCGGAGGCGGCGCCGCTTCCGTTCATTTTGCCGGATGACATTCCGTCCGTCATGGAAATCTGCTGATAGCGGTTCACATCGCCCACCATGCCGTAAGAAGCGTTTTTCGTAATCATATCCTGAACTTCCTGCGGATAGTTAAAGCTCATAATATTGAAGCCCGTAATCGACATGCCGTCTCCGATCAGCTGCATATCAAGATCTTCTTGAATCCCTTTTCCGATTTCAAAGGAATTCGACTGCAGATTGAACATGTCTTTTCCTTCTCTGGTGATCCATTTCATCAAAAGCTGATCAAGAATAGACGTAATCCGGATTTTAATGTCCTCCACTAAATAGCTGTCTTTGACACCCGCAATCTTATCAATCAATCCGATGTAGTCAATGACCTTGAAGTTAAATGTGCCGTTTGCGCGGATCGGCATACCGCCCGGCATACCTGCCGCCGGAATGTTGATGGCGTTTTTTGTGCCCCACTTCACGGTGAACTCCTTCGTATTCACAAACAGCACTTCAGCCCGCATGCCGCTGTTAAAACCAAACTTAAACCCTTTTAGTGTAGATAGAAACGGAATGATTTCTGATTCGATATCATAATCGCCGTCATCACGGAAAATCCCTTCAATCTTCCCATTGTATAAAAAGATGGCATCCTGTCCCGGCCGGATGATCAGACGGCTGCCTTTTTTAATTTCACGGTTATTCCATTTATAGAAAACCATGTCGTCTCTGAATTCTTCCCATTCCACCACATTTGCTAACTGATTTCTGAAAAAACCCATGTATGCTCAAATCCTTTACATATAATTTAAAAACTTCCCTTGCTTCCGCTGTAACTCGTGCCGCCCCTCGTGACTCCGCCGTCATTGTCATTATCTTTATCAGGCTTTTTTTCTCTTGTAACGTCGGTTCGGATATATGTGTCGTGCTGGCTCAGCACTTCAGACGTATCGTGATCCATATACGTGCTGCCGGTGACGGTGACCTTGCCGCCGGAATTGTACACCATCACAGTGACGGCGATTCCGGCCGCGGCTGCGGCAATAATGAGCTGAAACCACCATGTGAGCAGCAGATTGTCAGACTTGTCGTCCGGGCTTTTCCCCATATCTTTATAAGCCATCTTGATGTAGGTCTGAAACGCCTTTTCATAATGGCCTGCGGAAATATCTGACGAGATCGTATTCCTGATCGTATTCAGCCGGCTGTTATTCAAATACGTCTCCGCCTTTTTATATCCCGAGATAAATACTTCCCGATTTTTCATATCAATGGTCAATATCGCCGTACTTCCGCTAAAATGACTGTCATAAAAATCACCGGCGTACTGCTCGATGTCCTTACCGCCCGTTCCGTTTGCGGTAAGAATGATAAAATCGGTATGGCGCTTTGCCCCCAGCTTCCCGGCCAATTCCTCAAGTTTCTTCGTTTCATCCTTCGTTAATAAATGAGCATTGTCATAAACATATTGCTTCTGTTCCGCGGCAGACGCCGATGTATGTAAAGAAAAAGACAGCATCAGAAAAAGGACGAAGCAGAAGAGACACGCTTTTTTTATGGATACTTTCATCAAAAACCGCCTCCTATCATAAGTGAGACGAGTCTTAATGCTACAAACGCACCGGCGGTTATGCCGCCGAACCACGCGGCCACTTTTCCGGCACTGATCGGCGGTTTGCCGACAACCTTGCCCGTCTGCCCGTTCATCGCAAAAATGTGCTCAGCCCGCTCATAGTCGTAGCTGACCATCCAGACCGGAAGCAGTACGTAAAAGCTGCTGATTTTATCGGTCTGAATCTGCTCATCCGTAATGTCAGCCGTCGTATATCCGGAGAAGGTGGATCTGATATAAGAATCAATATAATGGCTGATTTTATCCTTCGCGCGCGGAAAGAGATCGTCATCGGTATAATTGTACTTTTCCGCTATATATCCCGCTAAATAGGCCGTATTAAACTCCTTCAGCTCACTGTATGAGTAAGGCTCCAATTTGTCCATTAATTCATCATTCATTTTTTCTGAAGCGTCGACCGGAATTTTGAGATAATCAAGATTGATATCGCGGTACGCGTTGTAATACTCGGTCTCCGTCACCCGGTATTCTCCATCATCATAGTGATGCACTCTCGTACAAACGGCATTGACCTGAACCTTGCTGTTTAAATCAAACATCCAAAACGGCACGTACATGCCGGTTATGCTCTTCATCCGGTCGGCAGACATAAATCCTTTCGGTGTCAGACGGCCGTTTCGGCACCACTTTTTAAAAGCGCTCATGGCCTCTTCTTTACTGATCGTAAAAGGGATCACCATCGAAGGCGCGAGATTTCCCGATAATCGGTCGGCGAGAACGGCGGCTCCTCCGCAAAACCCGCACGTCGTGGCCGTCGTTTCCGCCTCAGTCATTAATACCGCGCCGCAATTCTCACAGCGGTACTCGTTCGCCTCATTTTCGGAAAATCTCGTCGTTATATACTCTTTTGGCAGGCTCTCAATCTGATCCTGCCGCCCGCAGCTGTGACATGTCAGCATGCCGGATGAACTGTCAAAGACCATATCATCGCCGCAGTTCGGGCATTTATAAGAAATGATCATTCTGTTTCTCTCACTTTCTCTTTATATCGGACAAAGCTGCAGCCCGCTGTCTATTGATCTTTACTGAAAAGCATTTTCTGCTTGAGCGCCGCCAATTCATCATCGACACTGCTTTGATTGCTGTCATATTTAGCCGTCAGCTCGTCAATATCGTCTTTCGGAGACGCGTTCAGCTCAGCCATCGCATTGGCGTGATCAAGCGCTTGGTTGACCTTGTCTTCCATTCTGCCGAAAGCTGTCAGCGATTGGCCCGCATTTGACACAGAGGACCCCAATTTGTTCATTCTCTCCTGCGTTTTTGCCACAGACCACTTCGCTTTGATGGCATTTCGGCGCGACTCAAGCTCTCCGATATCAGCGACAAGCTTGTCATGCATTTTGCGCATTTGAGACGCGTTGGATGAAGCGAGCTGATAAGCCGTTTGCAGCTCGGTCAGTCTTGATTCAACAGCCGCTTTCCTTTCCAAAAATGTCCGCGCATCAGCTTCATTGCCGGCCTGCAACGCTTTCATCGCATAACTTTCCATCTTTTCGGCATCAGCCTGGCATTCAGTTAGCGCTCTTTTCGCCCGCTGTTCCTCAGCCATGACAGAAGCCGTCTCCGCTTTCACTTTTCCTAAATCACTGTTCAGATTCCGCAAATATTGATCAACCATTTTTTCAGGTTTTTCAGCTTTATCCAGCAACGCATTGATATTACTTGACATGATGTCTTTAAATCTTCCTAAAATACTCATTTTTCATTTTCCTCCCAAAATTAAATAGTAACAAGTTCACAGTTATATATACTGTTTTTTTCAAAAAAAGTTTCATTTTCTCTTGAATTTATGTATTTTTATATGAAAATAGTCTCATTCAGCCCATTTGTGCCGGCGGAAATTCTTTATGACCAGATACAGTGAGAACAAAAAATAAACAAACAGCCCGATCATCAACCCGCTCACTAACGGATAATGCTTCGCCGCATACACAAAGAAATCCAGCTGCGAAATCTGTTCCGGACTTGTAATCGTATCCGTCCCATTCAAAAGCTTTGAGAATTTAGCCGTATAATTCCAATCAAACGAATCAGAAACAAGCTCACTCCCCTGATACCAATTGACAGCGGCGAGACAAAGAAAACAAAAAACAGAAAACGCGCATTGCACAATAAGAAAAACATGTTTCATGAAAAACATTCCTCCGCGGTTCAATATCATAGGCCGTCATACTATACATGACGGCAGCAGCAGAAACTTGGTTTTACTCAGAACTGATAAAAACGTGATTGTATGTACTTCACAGCGGTTCAATTTACTGGATGCCTTTCTAAAGTATACCGTATATCGTAAAGGGTTTCAGACCTAAATAAAGAGGATGCTTCCCGAAGTCCGATGACTTTCAAGAAACATCCTCCATACTTTACAGTGATACTTCAACCTCTTTTAAGCTCGGCAAAGCATCGATCGCACCGATTTTGGTGCACACGAGCGCCCCCACCTTATTGGCAAATGAGACAATATCACGCAGCTTCGCAAAATCATCGGCTGCCGTCTGAATCTCATCGGTGCGCGCCAGCTGATACAGCGCCGCGCCGACAAACGCATCTCCCGCTCCCGTTGAGTCTATTGATGTCACCGGAATGCTCGGAATGATGTCAATATCCTTCCCATTTGATAGAAGGGTTCCGCTTTTCCCGAGTGTCACCGCCACAATGCCGGCTCCGATCTCATGAAGAACCGCAACACCTTCTTTATGATCCTTCGCACCGCTGATGATCTCAAGCTCTTCGTCACTGACTTTCACAAAATCACTTACGGCAACGGCTTTTTTTGCGGTGTTTATAAACTCTGAAACTCTTCCTTTCCATAAATCCTCACGGTAGTTAGGATCGAAGGAAATAAACTGTCCATTGTCTTTCGCAATCGACATCAGCCGTAAATAGGCTGAGCAAAACGGATCAGATAACAATGCTGTCGCTGATCCGAAATGAAGGATTTTCGCATCGTTTACCTTTTCCAGATCAATATCCTCCAGCGTAAACAAAGCGTCCGCTCCTCTGTTAAACACAAAGTCGCGCTCCCCATTTTGTTTTAATGAAACAAACGCAAGCGTTGTAGGCGCTTTCTCATCCATGACGAGCATAGAGGTATCGACGTGTACGGCGTCCAATGTCTGCTTCAGAAAATACCCGAACGGATCTTTGCCTGTTTTTCCGCTGAAAGCCGCGTCTCCGCCCAGCTTAGCAATCGCTGCCGACACATTCGCCGGTGCGCCGCCGGCACTTTTTAAGAAATTACGTCCTTCCGTCAAATCAACATCCACATCGGTACAAAAGAAATCAATTAACAATTCTCCAATACAAATAACAGATTGGCTTCCCACATTATCACACTCATTTATCAATTCTCGATTATAGTTTCAGTATAGTGCTTTCTGTCATAAATACAACCGTTTACATAGAATATTTTAAATTTTACGTATACTCATCTTGCAGCTCTTTGCTCCAGATCAGACATCATCTGCTGATATTTTTTTTCAGTTAAAGGATAAAAAGAAATAAGAATAATAGACAGCAGAATGAACAATCCCGGGATGAGCGCATTCATATTTTTAATCGCATTCAATGACGAGGCTGTCTGATCGGTATTCGCGGCATATCCGGCGATTCCGAGATAAACGGCCGAAAATGACCCGGCTAGCGCAACTCCGAGCTTATTGATGAAACTCATGCTCGAAATCACCACGCCATCAGCCCGGACTCCGGTTTTCCATTCCGCATAATCGACACAATCGGCAACCATTCCCCAAGCAAGCGTATTTAAAGGCGTCGTAAAAAATCCCGAAACGAAAAGCCAAAAGAAAATAAGCGGCAGCGAAGAATACGATGTAAACTGAAGGCCCGCATAAGAAATCAGCGATAGCGCCGCCGTGATGATCATAACCTGCTTCCGGCCCCGCTTCTCAGAAAAGAAAGGAATAAACAGATTGCTGATCAGCGCTGCGCCGAAAAACAACACGGTTCCTAAAAACACAAATTCCTTATGGCTGACGTTATACGTAAAATAATACACCATCGTGCTGAGCTTAATGTTAAACCCAATCGCAAACGCCAAAAATGCAGAAACCAAAATGAGCAAAGGCTTGTTTCGGAACAAAACAGACAACGTCTTTTTCATTCCTTGTTTTTTTCTTTTTTCAGGCTGAATCCGTTCCCGCACAGTAAAGAAACTGAACAGATTCAACGCGATGCTCACCGCCGCATAGATAAGCGCCGTCATCTGGAATCCAAACGCCTGATCTTTCCCGCCGATCAGATCTGCAAGCGGTGTCGCACAGGAAATCGATAACAGAATTCCGATATAAACCAAAATCATCCGGGTCGTCGTCAGAACCGTCCGTTCCTCCACGGAATTCGTCATCCGCCCCGTTAAGCTGTTGACCGGAATCGTCTGCATGCTGAAGGACATCCCAAGCAGAATATAAGTGATGTACGCATAAACCATGTTCCCCGTCTCGCCGAAATGAGGCGTCGTGAAGCATAAGAACGTAAATAGCGCAAAAGGAAACGCCACCCACAAAAGATACGGCCTTGCCTTTCCCCACCTTGTATTCGTCTTGTCTAAAATCACGCCCATAATCGGGTCAAAAATAGCATCCAGCACCCTTACGATAAGAAACAAAGCTGCGATGACCGCAGGCTTAATGCCGCCGACGTCTGTATAGTAGAATAATAAGTATGCGTTTACAAACTGAAAGATAATATTGTACGACATATCGCCGAATCCGTAGCCGATCCGTTCCATCCATGACAGGCCGCGATATTTCGTCTTTACTGCCGCTGCTTTTTCTGTTTCAATCATCATTTCCCACCCCAAGAATCCGTTTTCATTTTTGATAAGCAAGAGGGAGAATGCAAAGATCCTCCCCGTTCACTCAGCGATTTGGATACACCATCACTTTTAAGCATTCATTTTTGTATTGAAAGGCCCGTTCCATCGCCTCTTGCGTCTTCTCCAGCGGATATTGGTCCGTTATAAGGTGCTTCGTGTCCACTATGCCGGAAGCGAGAAATTCAATTCCCTTCGGATACGTATTCGCATAACGGAAGATTCCGTAAATATCAATCTCGTTATCCGCAATAAACGGCACATTGAGCGGAATCTCGTTCTGAGAAGGCAAACCGACAATCGCCAGTTTTCCGCCCCGGCGCACGGAAGCCAGTGCGGATTGCAATGCCGCCGGATTCCCCGCTGTTTCCCAAGCAGCATCAACGCCTATGCCATTCGTGATCGTTTTGATTTCTTCACCGGCATCCTGTTCCCGGACATTGATGACATGCGTCGCTCCCATTTTTTTCGCAGCTTCTAACCGCAGCGGCTCCAAGTCGGTCACAATAATTGTGCCTGCCCCGTATGCTTTCGCTGCCGCAACGGCCATCAGCCCCACAGGGCCCATTCCCATGATCGCAACCGTTGAACCGGGCTGAAGCTTCGTTCTCGAGGCCGCATGAATGCCGACAGAAAACGGTTCAATCAAAGCCGCATCTTCATAGGATAGTGAATCCGGAATCGAGAAAACAAAGTCCTGGCGCATTTTGATATATTGGACAAACGCGCCGTCAACCGGCGGTGTCGCCAAAAACTGTACATCCGGGCAAAGGTTATAACGCCCCTCCTTACACGCCTCACAGCGTCCGCACGTAACACCAGGTTCAACAGCGACGCGGTCACCGACTTTGAATTGATCAACAGACGAGCCGACAGCTGCGATTTCTCCCGCACATTCATGCCCAAGGATAAATGGTTTTTCCACTACATAATTGCCTATTCTGCCATTTGTATAGTAATGCAGATCAGATCCGCAAATTCCGACAGCCATCACCTTAATCAACACTTCATCATGATTGATCTCAGGCACGGGCAATGTTTCGATTTTGATTTCTCTCGTGTTGTGCATAACCGCCGCTTTCATGTTTTGAGGCACTGTGTGAGTCATTTGGCAAAATCCTTTCTCTGCTTTGAAATGTAAGTGCATACATTTTTGTTTTCTCTATTACTGCCCCTATTTTATCTGCTTTTCAAGACGTTCAACAGCCTTTCCTGCTGTATAAAAGGACAGCCGCACTGTATACTTTTTATTTTTTCATATACAAAAAACACTGAATTGATAAAATAGTACTAATAGGAGGTGCAGGCTAATGGCTGAACTTGAAAACCGGACACAATTTGCAGAACTGCTGGCACCTGCCGTCAAATCGCTGAAACATCATCCTGATTACAAAATCAAAAGGACAAAGAACGTAAAATCCGGACAGTCTTATATAGATCAAATCGCACTCCGAATAGGCGTTTCCTCTAACACGATCAAAAGCTGGATCGGACAGATGGGCGCAAACTACATTCCCGGACGAATTGACGACGGAAAGCTGTTCGGCATGATCTGGATCATTATAGAAAAGACTGACATGGATCCTGAATGGCTGACCGGCCTTCTGGAAACCACCACCATTCCCGTCATCAAACCCGCATTGCCCGTTTGGACGGCGTCTTGTCTAAAAAAAGCAAAAATACTCCGGAAAGACGGATCATTCGGAGCGCCGAGTGATGAAGATGTTGAAAAAGCAGTAAAGCGGCTGTTTCATGACAGACCAAGCCACGAAACGAATGCGCTTACAAGAAAGTCCATCACGCATAACTTACCGTCACGCCGGACGGGGAACTTTATCGGACGCGGCTTTGATATGGAAGCAATCCGTCAATGGATGCTGTCTCCGTCACCGGTCTGTTTAATCACAGGCTGGGCCGGCATGGGAAAAACAACGATCGCTCTTGAAGCAGCCTACCTTTGTGCCGGCGATTCACCAGATTGGCCGGCATTCAACAGCATCATCTGGATCAGCGCTGACTGGAAAGGATTGAGCTTCAGCGATTTTTTAAACACGATCGCCTATCAGCTCGGACGCACCGAACAAATCGACAAATCAATCAACGAAAAACGGTTCGTCGTCCGCAATGCATTAGCCGCTCATTCAAACGAAAAACCGGTATTGCTGATCGTTGACAGCATTGATACAGCGGAACGTGACATTCACGAATTTATCATCGGCCTTCCGCAAGGTGTAAAAGTCCTCCTTACGGCACGGGAAAACGTAAAACAGACATACCGGGACGGCCTCGGGGAACTGGCGGCCATCCAGCTGAGCGGCCTTGAACAAACGGATGCCCTTGAATTTTTCCATCAAGAAGTGCACCGCTGTCTGCAAACATGCAACCTCCCGCATAAACAGGAAAAGCTGGAGCAGCTGCTGCGGCTATCGCCTGACCTTAAGAATGAATTCGTCTCGGCAGCCGCCGGCAATCCGAAGGCCATGGCACTCAGCATCGCTTACATGTCAGACGACGACATCCCCGCTCCCCAGCTCATACAAGAGCTTAAACAAGCAGGCTACTCATTATTGGAATTGTTTGAGGTTCTCTTTGGCCGCACATGGGACAGATGTCATGAAGACACACGAAAACTGTGGCAGACGCTTTGCTTTTTCGCTAAGCCCCCTGATGAAAAAAGCTTGGCTCAAGCGGCTGGATTAGACGTCAGGCGGTTTCATTACGCGATTGAGCAAATGCGGTCATATGCTTTAATACAGCCGGAACGAAGCGAAGGAAGTATTCAATACGCTGCCCATCAAACCGTTGTCGCTTACGGAGAACAGCACTTATCCGAAAATCACGAATTTGCAAAAGAAGCCCGCAGCCGCTGGGCGCATTATTATATTGATTATGCGGAAACCCATATAAAGCGGGAACAGCCCAATTCAGTCTATTGGAGCTACTTGCTGGGACGGAATTTAGAGCAAATGAAAAAGGAATGGCCGAACATCCTAAAGGTCATCGAATGGTCGAGCGAAACCGGACAACATGACATCCTGATCAAACTCATCATCCGCATCAGCCACTTTCTAAGCAGAATCAACCTGCCCCTGCGAATCGAATACGGATTAAAAGCCGCCGATGCCTCCCGTCAATCAGGCGAACACACGCGGGAAGCTTACTTTCGGATCGACACGGCAGGCTGGGCGCTGATGGAAGTCAACGATTCAGACGGAGCTCTCAGGCAAATAGAAGCCGGCCTGAAGATACTCGAACAATCAGGCGCGCCGGATCACGACGACTTGAAAGTATGGGGAACCGCCCTGCTATCGAGGCTGCTGTTAAAAACCGGAGAACCGGAAAAAGCGGCAGCAATGCTGGACGGCATCAAAGATCAGCCCGTCTCCCCCATTATCCGGCACAGGGTTCTTCTGGTTCGCGGTGACCTGAGTTTCGCCCGCTCTCACTACGAAGAAGCCATCACATTATACGAAGCGGCAAACACAACCAGCGCCGCATACGGCGGCGAAAAAACAATAGAAGCCTATTTCAACCTGGGCATGGCTTACGTAAAGTGTGATCAACTCGAAAAAGCGGAAAAAGCCTTTGAACAAATGCTCTATGACAAACACAACGCCAATCAAGTTGAGTTGATCTACTATTATTACGGAATGGCACAGCTGTTGTATCGTAAAGGAGAGAAAACGAAAGCGATGGAATCGAATCAAAAGGCGATTCGTTTGATTGATTCGTGGGAGCCTGGGATTGGGATTCGGGGTGAGGTTGAGCAGCTGAGAATGGTGCTTGAAGGAAATGGTGAAGTCACATTGTAGTTAGGAAAGTGTGAATTCCATCTAAGATAAACCCCTCACACCTTATTTATAAATAAATCAGGCCTTATCAGTTGAGTTAACTGATAAGGTCTTTTTTGCTAGAATGCATGAGCAATTCAGATGAAATCAAATATCCACCCTTGATATAACAAGGGTTTTTGCTGTTTATTTGCATTATTCCTCCTAACATCATGAAAAATTAGTTTTTAATTTTGAATCAATGTTTAGCAGTGATGGGATACCAAATCTGTCAAAATGATAAAACCAGTACTAGGGCTACACTAGAACTTAATAGGATGTCAAACTGTATGTGGCCTTTAATGTTTACAGCTAGCAGTAAGTTGAATGATTTCCAACTTTGATATTTCAAGTGATATTTTATAGTTTATTCTCTTCCGCTAAGAATTTTTTAGAAAAAGTGGTAATTTCCCCTTGAAATTTAATTGATTATAGTCGATTATATATAGGTATTATATTATATAAACTGGGGGTTTTAGGTGAAGAAGCAACTCTTTTTATTCATGTCTTTAGTACTATCATTAGTTTTTAGCGGCTTGTAGTAGCTCGACAAATGATGTCTCACAGGGATAGTGATTCAAAAAATAAAAAAGCTTGAAAGACTAAAGATGACTGTTCTAAAAAAGTCGTTGCAATATGCTGAAGCACTGGGCATGAGTTAATCTGGGCGATATAAAGATCATGAGAGACAAGATAAACGTCGTAATAAACATCAAAAATACAACTGACAAAAACCTGACCTTTTATTCTGACCAAGGAATGTCGTTATTGGCAATTAGCTGCAAACATGTTCTTAACTGATGGAGAAGTCCAAGGCGGAATAAAACAAAAAGGCGTATTTGAATTCTCTGCTCCATATGAAAAAATGATGTTGATAAAGTCAAAGAAATGAAATTAAACCTTGGAGATGTTGTCACATAGACTTCATGAAAAATAAAGCTGTATAAATTACAGTACCAGTTAAGTAAGGGAGAGTTTAACAATGAAAAGAACAACTGAATTTGTTTTAGGATTATTGGGTGGAATTTTTGGTTTTATTGGGGCGATCATGGCATTGATTATTGGTGGACTTGATGCCTCTTTTAATTCAAGCGGTACAAGCGAAATCATTGGTTTAGGCTGGGGAGCTGTTGTCCTATCAATTTTGGGTATTGTCGCTTCAGTAGTAGTTAAGAAGAAACCTAAAGTCGGAGGAGTATTGCTCCTTATCTCAGGAATTGGCGGAGTAATTTGTATATCAATGTTCTATTTACTGCCTGCTGTTCTTCTTATTATTCCAGGGATCATGGGACTTGTCAGAAAAGATAAAACGACAACAACAGCAGCTTAAAGAAAGGCCCTTAGCAGGGCCTTTCTTTTTTAGCCAATAAAAAGTAAAAGTTCTCGATATGTTAAATTTATACACATTTTAAAAATCCACCATTGTCAAGATTATATAAGCAAATTGCAGATTTACTTGCCGTAATGTAAAAGCATAACAATACTAAAAGTTTATCCTTCAAAATGAAAGAGGATGCTTCGCAAAAGTCCATTAGACTTTCGGAAACATCCTCAATTTCAGAATTTCATGAAGAAATGTTATCAAAATGTTATTTTTTTGAGCATTTCAGATGATATCAACGGTCAAACCCTTGGTATATCAAAGGTTTTCTCCGTTTGATTACATCATTCCGCCCATACCGCCCATTCCGCCCATGTCAGGCATTCCTGCGCCGCCGGCGTTTTCTTCCGGTTTGTCAGCGACAACCGCTTCAGTTGTCAGGAGCATTGCTGCTACAGAAGCTGCGTTTTGAAGTGCAGAACGTGTAACTTTTGTCGGGTCAACGATACCTTTTTCGATCATGTTTACCCATTCGCCGGTTGCTGCGTTGAAGCCTACGCCGATTTTTTCGTTTTTCAGGCGCTCAACGATGACAGATCCTTCAAGACCTGCATTGTGCGCGATTTGACGGATCGGCTCTTCAAGCGCGCGAAGCACGATGTTGATACCTGTTTGCGCATCGCCTTCAGCTTCAACTGCAGCGACTTTGTTGTATACGTTGACAAGCGCTGTACCACCGCCGGATACGATGCCTTCTTCAACAGCTGCGCGAGTTGAGTTGAGGGCATCTTCAATGCGAAGTTTACGCTCTTTCAGCTCAGTTTCAGTCGCAGCGCCGACTTTGATGACAGCTACGCCGCCGGCAAGTTTCGCAAGACGCTCTTGTAATTTTTCTCTGTCGAATTCAGAAGTTGTTTCTTCCACTTGAGCGCGGATTTGGTTGACGCGTGCAGCGATTTTTTCAGTATCGCCGGCGCCTTCTACGATTGTTGTGTTTTCTTTCGTTACCACAACTTTAGAAGCGCGTCCCAATTGTCCGATTTCAGTAGATTTCAGGTCAAGGCCTAAGTCTTCTGTGATTACTTCTCCGCCTGTAAGAACAGAGATGTCTTCAAGCATTGCTTTACGGCGGTCACCGAAGCCAGGAGCTTTAACGGCAACAGCGTTGAATGTGCCGCGAAGTTTGTTGACAACGAGTGTAGCAAGAGCTTCACCTTCAACATCTTCAGCGATCAGAAGCAATGGTTTGCCTTGCTGTACAACTTGCTCAAGCACAGGAAGGATTTCTTGAATGTTTGTGATTTTTTTGTCTGTGATTAAGATGTAAGGATTGTCAAGAACCGCTTCCATCTTATCAGAGTCAGTCACCATGTAAGGAGACGCATATCCGCGGTCGAATTGCATACCTTCCACAACTTCAAGCTCAGTTGTGAAACCTTTAGACTCTTCGATTGTGATGACGCCGTCGTTTCCTACGCGCTCCATTGCTTCAGCGATAAGGCTTCCGACTTCCTCATCAGCAGCAGAGATCGCAGCAACCTGAGCGATAGACTCTTTGCCTTCGATCGGCTTAGAAATTTCTTTTAAGTTTTCGATTGCAACGGTTACAGCTTGTTCCATACCTTTACGCACGCCGACAGGGTTAGCCCCCGCAGTTACGTTTTTCAAGCCTTCGCGGATCATAGCCTGCGCAAGTACAGTCGCAGTCGTCGTACCGTCACCGGCAACGTCGTTTGTTTTGCTGGCTACTTCAGCTACAAGCTTCGCACCCATGTTTTCAAACGCATCTTCAAGTTCAATTTCTTTTGCGATTGTCACACCGTCATTTGTAATTAACGGAGAACCGAATTTTTTCTCCAGAACCACGTTGCGTCCTTTTGGCCCTAAAGTTACTTTTACAGCGTCAGCAAGCGCATCGACACCGCGAAGCATAGCGCGGCGTGCTTCTTCACTAAACTTAATATCTTTTGCCATGTTAACGAAACCTCCTCGAATTTTTAAAAATATTTATTTGCTTAGCCGATAACAGCTAAAATGTCGCTTTCACGTAAGATTAAGTATTCAGTACCTTCGTATTTCACTTCAGTACCGGCGTATTTTGAGAAGATAATGCGGTCGCCCTCTTTTACTTCTAAAGCAACGCGCTCTCCGCTTTCCAACACGCGACCTGAACCGGCTGCCACGATTTTGCCTTCTTGCGGCTTTTCTTTTGCAGAATCCGGTAATACGATTCCGCTGGCAGTTTTTTCTTCAGATTCTACGAGTTCAATGACAACGCGATCACCTAATGGCTTTAACAATGTAATAACCTCCTCAATAGTATGAATATGTAATTTTAGCACTCAGCTCTAAAGAGTGCTAACACAGTTATTATAATAAAGAATCTCACTTCCAATTTCAAGTCATAAGAATAAAAAATTTTCACGCTTACATGATTCTCTCTCGCACTGATTTTCTCCTTTTTTCACGTCAAGTTCACTTGTGTTACAATAAGAACAAATAAGTTGATTTTATAGGATAAAGGAGTACATATCATTTGAGAAAACAGTATTGGTATATCATTTTGACATATGTTATCATGCAGCTTTCCGCATTGATCGGCATTCCTTTAATGTACAAATTCGGCTATGCGGGCGGGCACCCTACGAATGCGAATCTCACCATGGCTCAGGGGATTTATTCCGTCGTAAGCTTTTTTATCTGCCTGATTATCGTTCTCTTGATTTTGAGAACCGCGCCGAAGCAGACATTAAGAAACGGGAAGAAAGCATCCGCCGGCATGTCCGTTCTCTGGGCGGTCGCGGGAATATGGCTCGCTTTATTTTCTCAGGGAATCGCCGGGATGATTGAGCAGTATGTCTTTCATGTGGGCAGCGGTTCCGAAAACACGAAAGCCATTCTCAACATTATTAAAGCCATGCCGCTCATGATTATCGTTTCTTCTATCGTCGGGCCGATTCTTGAAGAAATCATTTTCCGGAAGATCATCTTCGGTGTATTATATGAAAAAACGAATTTCTTTATCGCCGGACTGATCAGTTCCGTCATTTTCGGCATTGTGCATCAAGACCTCACGCACCTGCTGCTGTATACGGCCATGGGCTTTACCTTTGCGTTCTTGTATGTGCAGACGAAACGGATTATTGTGCCGATATTCGCCCATGTCATGATGAATACCATTGTCGTGGTCATGCAGCTCGGCCCCGCCCAAAAATATATTGAACAGCATAGTGAGCAAATGCAATTAATTATTGGAGGATTGTTTGTATGAGGAACCCAATGACTTGGGGCTTGATTTATTTCGCAGTCGGCTGTATCTTTACGTATTTGGCCGCAAGCTCTCCGGGAAGCATGTGGTCTTTTTATTCCATACTGCTGATGGTTTTCGCCGCTTATAATATCAGCATCTCGTTTAAAATGTTCGCCTTCTCATTTAAAGTGAAGAAAAATCAAAAATAAAAGAAAAGCCATTTCTCATCATGGAGAAATGGCTTTTTTTATGCTGATACGTCCTGATCAGATTCACTGCCGGTCTGCCTTTTCCGATACGCCGCTTTTGAGATCAGAATGCTGATCTCGTATAAAATGCAAAGCGGAATGGTAATCATCAAGTGAGACAGCAGCTCAGGCGGCGCAATCATCGCGGCGATCACAAGCAGCACAAAATACGCATACTTCCTGATCTTCGATAAAAACCTCGGCGTGATAACACCGAGTCTCGTTAAAAACATGATCAGCACCGGCATCTGAAACAGCAGTCCGAACGGAATCGTCAGCTGCAGCAGAAAATGAAAGTACTCGGTAATCCCGATCACCTGGTTGACATCCAGGTCATTCGAAACCCGCTTCATAAAATCAACGACCAGCGGAAATAAAATATAATAAGAAAACGACACACCGCCGACAAACAGCACGATCGAAATCGGAATATAGCTGAGTGTTACTTTGCGCTCCTTCTCATACAGACCCGGGCTGACAAACGCCCAAATCTGATAGAGAATAATCGGCGAAGTCAAAATGATGCCGATGATAAACGCGAACTGCAAAAAGATAAACAGCGGATCCGTCAGGTTAAAAGCATTAAGGGTGAGCTCTTTTACTTCATCGGCTTTTTGAAGATACACAATGATAGGTTTTGCCAGAAAAAAGCCTGCAATAAAGAAAACCGTAAAGGATAACGCCACAATCAGCAATCGTTTCCGAAGTTCGGCAATATGCTCCACAAGCGTCATTTGATTCACTCTCATACGCGTCATCCTATCTTACTGTTCTTCTTTCTTTTTTTCCTCTTCTTCACCGGCTAATCCCTTAGTAGCATTCTTAAATTCACGAAGCGTGTCTCCCGCCGCTTTTCCTAATTCGGGAAGCTTCTTCGGACCGAAAATAATCACCGCCACCACACCGATAACCGCCAGGCTTCCAGGACCGATCATGTGCAGCTCCTCCTTTCGCTATTCAATTTCTTCCAAAACAGAATAATGCTTTAAGAAATAAACCAATGATTGAAGTTCTACAGCTAAATCTATATGATGAATTCGAATGTGATCCGGCACATTCAAACGGGCCGGCGTAAAGTTAAGGATTCCCTTGATTCCGAGCGACACGAGCCGGTCGGTGATTGACTGCGCGGCAACCGCCGGAACGGTAAGAATCGCCACGGGTTCATCCTTAATGTGAAGCTCTAAATCATTAAGATCAAAGACAGGCACACCGCCTACCTCAGTTCCTATTTTACTCTGATTCACATCAAAAGCCATAGATATTTTGGTGTTATTATTTTTTGTGAAATTATAGTGAAGAAACGCCGTCCCTAAATTCCCGACACCGATCAAAATGACATTCGTCGTTTCATCCTGATCCAGTGTTTTTCTGAAAAATGACAGCAGGTAATCCACATTATAGCCGTATCCTTTTTTGCCGAGCGCCCCGAAATAGGAAAAATCCCGGCGGATCGTGGCCGAATCGACTTTTACCGCGTCGCTCAGTTCAGCTGATGAAACGCGCTGCTTTCCTGACGCGTGTAAATTCTTTAAAAAGCGATAATAAAGCGGCAGCCGTTTTGCCGTCGCCTGTGGAATTTTTGATTGATCCTTGTTCATGATTGGTCCTCCACTTTATACTCAGATGCATCTCTTTTAAAATCACCGTTTTTGCCTCCTGTCTTTTCCATGAGGCAGGTCGGGCCGATGACCATTCCTTTATCCAGCGCCTTGCACATATCATAAACGGTCAAAGCGCAGACTGAAGCGGAAGTTAGCGCTTCCATTTCCACACCTGTACTCCCTTTCGTTTTTACGCTTGCCTGTATATGAAGAACGGCTTCGGAATCCTTTTCCTCCCAGCCGAATGAAATGTCGACGCTGCTTAAAGAAAGCGGGTGGCACATCGGGATAATCGCTGACGTCTGCTTTGCGGCCATAATTCCTGCCACCTGTGCGACAGCCAGCACGTCTCCTTTTCCGATCTCGCGGTTTTTGATTCTGCTGTACACGTCATGCTTCATGTGTACGCTGGATATCGCAGCGGCAGTACGGACTGTTGAAGATTTATCGCTTATATCCACCATGCGGGCACGGCCTTCTTCATTAAAATGAGAAAATCCATTCATATTTAAACTCTCCTTACTTCTGATCATACACTATTTTCTCCCTGATGTCTTATCCTATAATGTTCCAATTCTGATGTATTGTTTGCTGACAGCAGGTTGATAAGCTACACTTAACTTATTATAACAGAGGTGAAATAATATGATGATCTTACAAATTAATCAGCTATCCAAATCTTTTGGCGCTGATCCTATTTTAAACAATATAAAGCTTGAAGTCAGATCTCGGGATCGCATCGCCATAGTAGGCAGAAACGGAGCCGGCAAATCAACTCTCCTTAAAATTATCGCAGGTCACCTTTCATATGAAAAGGGTGAATTAATCAAACCGAAAGAATTAACGATGGGATATCTTGCCCAGCACACAGGCTTGGAATCCCGGCTTACCATAAAAGAAGAACTGCTGAGCGTTTTTGATTTCCTGAAAGCAATGGAAAAAGAAATGCGCTCTATTGAAGAAAAGATGGCCACGGCCGCCCCCGCGGAGCTTGAGACGCTGATGAAAACCTATGACAGGCTTCAGCAGGATTTCAAGGATAAAGGCGGCTATCAATATGAAGCGGATGTCCGATCAATCCTTCACGGCCTCGGCTTCGGAAAATTTGACGATTCCGTGAAAGTGCAAAGCCTGAGCGGCGGTCAGAAAACAAGACTTGCGCTCGGAAAACTGCTGCTGACCCAGCCTGATCTGCTTATTCTGGATGAACCGACGAACCATCTCGACATCGATACGCTCACTTGGCTTGAGCATTATTTACAGGGATATTCAGGCGCCATTCTGATCGTTTCCCACGACAGATACTTTCTTGATAAAGTCGTCAGCCAAGTGTACGAGGTCTCACGGACAGAAAGCAAAAAATACCTCGGCAACTACAGCGCCTATTTAGAACAAAAAGCTGAGCAGTATGAGAAAGACCTGAAGCTGTATGAAAAACAGCAGGACGAAATCGCCAAGCTTCAAGATTTTGTCGACCGCAATCTGGCCAGAGCTTCTACAACGAAAAGAGCCCAAAGCAGACGAAAACAGCTTGAACGGATGGACGTCATGGCAAAGCCGCTCGGGGATGAAAAATCAGCCGCCTTCCGTTTTGACATTACAAAACAGAGCGGAAACGACGTCCTGCGCGTACAGGATGTTTCCATCAGCTATGACGGCCAGCCTCCGCTCTTGAAAAACCTGACCTTCGGCATGACAAGAGGCGAAAGCGCCGCCCTCGTCGGACCGAACGGAATCGGCAAATCAACCTTGCTGAAAACCATTATGAATACAATCAGTCCGGAATCCGGATCGATCACGTACGGTTCCAATGTCACAATCGGCTATTATGATCAGGAGCAGGCTGAACTGACCTCGTCCAAACGCGTGCTGGACGAGCTGTGGGATGAATATCCGGACATGCCGGAAAAAGAGATCAGGACATGCCTCGGCAACTTCCTGTTCAGCGGAGACGATGTCCTGAAACCGGTCCGTTCGTTAAGCGGCGGGGAGAAAGCAAGAGTCGCGCTTGCCAAGCTGATGCTTCAAAAAGCAAACTTTCTCATCCTTGATGAACCGACAAACCACCTTGACCTGGACAGTAAAGAGGTGCTGGAAAACGCCCTGATCGACTACCCGGGAACACTGTTATTTGTCTCGCATGACCGCTACTTTATTAACAGGATCGCCACAAGAGTGCTGGAGCTCTCACCTGATCATGCAGAAGAATATTTGGGAGACTATGACTATTACACCGAGAAAAAAGCCCAGCAGCTGGAACTGGAAGAAATGAAGCGGCAGGAAAAGGAGCAGGCTCAGCCTGCCGGCAAGGTCAAACAGGATACGAAAAGAACTTACGAGGAAGAAAAAGAATGGAAGAAGAAAGAACGGCAGCGCCTGAGACGCATTGAAGAAATCGAAGCAGCCGTCTCATCCGCCGAAGAGAAAATCAGCGCCAATGAGGAGCTGCTGTGCGATCCTGACGTGTATCAGGATCATGAAAAGGTACAGACCATTCACGCGGAGAATGAAGCTCTGAATCAAGAGCTCGAGAACTTATTAGCAGAATGGGAGGAACTCTCCTCAGAAGAATAGAAAAAGTCAAGCACCTCTTTAAGGGGTGCTTTTTTATCCACAGCTATCCTCCTTGTCAGCCATGTAAGTAAGCGTTTTATACACACTATCCACAAAATTTTCTGACTTTATCCACTTTACTAACAACTTACAGCCCCTTATCCAGCCTGGATTTCTGGATATACTCACAATCCTGTGGATATGTTAGAATTATCTGTTAATAAGTAAAAAAAGCCTCACGTTTTACAACGTGAGACGATCAAAGGATGTTAATTCCAAACCGGGCTGTCCGTTCATATCATATGAGCCCCGAATCCCCTTTTCAAAAGCAACGGTTCCGGCAGCCGCAATCATCGCTGCATTGTCCGTGCATAAAGAAAGCGGCGGGATGATAAGCTCGGGATCTCCCGAATGGCTGAATTCCTGCTGAAGTGCGGCTCTCAGCCCTTTGTTAGCGGCTACGCCCCCTGCCAGCAGCACTTGTTTAACCCCGTATTCTTTCGCGGCCTTAGAGGTTTTTGCCGTCAGTACATCAATGACACTCTGCTGAAAGCTTGCTGCAAGATCCTCCGGAGGAATCACCTCATTTTTTTGCGAGGCGTTATGAAGCGTGTTAATCACGGCTGATTTTAGGCCGCTGAAGCTGAAATTGTAAGACCCTTCTTCCAGCCACGCACGCGGAAGCGGAATGGAATCCGTTCCCACAGCAGCCAGCTTATCAATCTGCGGCCCTCCCGGATAAGGAAGCCCCATCGTTCTTGCCACTTTGTCGTAAGCTTCGCCTGCGGCATCATCCAGCGTTTCACCGATAACCTCAAATGAACCGTGCTCTTTCATATAAACCAATTCCGTATGTCCGCCTGACACAACCAAAGCAAGCGCCGGGAACTGAAGCTCTCCTATCAGCCTGTTTGCATAAATATGACCCGCAATGTGATGGACACCGACTAGCGGTATTTGATGGGCAAAGCTTAACGCCTTTGCCGCATTGACTCCGATTAACAGGGCTCCGACAAGTCCGGGTCCTTCCGTTACGGCAATCGCATCAAGATCATCAAAGCCCATCTCCGCTTTTGAAAGAGCTTCCTCAATCACAAGGGTGATCTGCTCCACATGATGTCTGGACGCTATTTCAGGCACGACCCCGCCGAAACGTTTATGGCTTTCAATTTGAGAAGCGACGACGTTTGAAATAATTTCATTCCCGTTTTTTACGACTGAGGCCGCTGTTTCATCACAGCTTGTTTCGATTCCTAATACATAAATATCTTGTTTTTCACTCATGTAATGTCACCCACATTAATAACGCATCTTCCCCGTTATCTGTATAGTATTGTTTTCTGATTCCACCGGCCTGAAGACCGAATTTTTTATATAAGGATTGGGCGGGATGATTTGAGACCCTGACTTCGAGAGAGAGCCTTCTTGCCTTTTTTTCTCTGCACAATTCTATCGCAGAGCGAAACAGCGCTTCTCCCAATGATTGGCCCCGATATTCCGGCTTAATGGCTATGTTCGTAATCTGCGCGTCATCTATAATAATCCAGATTCCGCAATACCCCGCCAGACAGCCGTCCTTTTCAATGACAAGGTAGTGGGCATACGGATTTTCCAAAAGCTCATGATAAAATGAATCCTTCGTCCACGGAGAAGTAAAGGATGCTGTTTCAATTTCATAAATTTGATCAATATCTTCCGGCCGCATGCTTCGAATCGCCGTTTTCGTTTTCATCCCTATCACCCTATTTTTGAGATTCCATCCATTTCGCTTCAGCCTCTGCCAGACGCAAATAATCCGGAACAAGGCTGTGGACATCCGCTTCTTCTTTTTCCAAGCCTAAAAACGCCAGCTCTGACGGCCGCGGATTATGCTGTGCAGCCGTTCCTATCACTGCTTGAGATGTCAGCTCATGCAGAATGGTTTCTTCATGAATCGCTGTATCGTGCCCTAAAAATAAAACCGGAGACGCTTTTTCTTTCAGCATGCCGAGCCAATCAGTCAAAAGGACATTCTGATCTGGAAGAACGGATTGTAATCGGCCGTCCTGATATTCATAAAGTCCCGTATATACCTGTCCGCGCCGGGCATCAAATAACGGGCAGATCAGTCCTTGAAAGTGCCGTCCGTTAGCCGCCAGCACCTCCAGACTCGAGACAGCGGAAACCGGAAGCTTCAGCGACCATGCCAATGTTTTTGCCAGCGTCACACCGATTCTGACACCTGTATACGATCCCGGTCCTTTCGCCACCGTTATTTTTGTAAGATCCTGCGGTGTTAGGCCGCAATCCTTCAGCAATGAATTGACAGCAGGCATGGCCCGCACGGAATGATTCTTTTTTAAATATGTAATATACTCCGCCATCACCGTTTTGTCACGAACGAGCGCGGCACCCAGCGTGTAATTTGACGTATCAATTGCCAGTATTGTCATGTTTATTTATCTCCTCACAAAGCGTTTCATACCGTGTTCCGCAAGCCGTAAAGGTAATGTCCCTTGCCTCATCACCGGCTCTCTTGATAACGATCTGCAGCCGTTCAGCAGGCAGCTGATCCTGAATTAAATGAGCCCATTCAATTAAACAGACGCCTTGTCCCTCAAAATATTCTTCAAGCCCTAAGTCTTCGCTTTCATCCTCCATACGATACACATCCATATGATATAGAGGAAGCGAACCGTCATGGTATTCTTTTATAATTGTAAAAGTCGGGCTGTTTACCACTCTCGTGATTCCCAGTCCTTCGGCAAAACCCTTTGTAAAAGTCGTTTTTCCCGCGCCTAAGTCGCCTTCCAGTG
>NZ_CP025258.1:60000-490000 GCF_002843505.1 Bacillus sp. SJ-10
TTTGCTGCCCTTTGTTCTGTCCATTGTAGCACGTGTGTAGCCCAGGTCATAAGGGGCATGATGATTTGACGTCATCCCCACCTTCCTCCGGTTTGTCACCGGCAGTCACCTTAGAGTGCCCAACTGAATGCTGGCAACTAAGATCAAGGGTTGCGCTCGTTGCGGGACTTAACCCAACATCTCACGACACGAGCTGACGACAACCATGCACCACCTGTCACTCTGCCCCCGAAGGGGACGTCCTATCTCTAGGATTGTCAGAGGATGTCAAGACCTGGTAAGGTTCTTCGCGTTGCTTCGAATTAAACCACATGCTCCACCGCTTGTGCGGGCCCCCGTCAATTCCTTTGAGTTTCAGTCTTGCGACCGTACTCCCCAGGCGGAGTGCTTAATGCGTTAGCTGCAGCACTAAGGGGCGGAAACCCCCTAACACTTAGCACTCATCGTTTACGGCGTGGACTACCAGGGTATCTAATCCTGTTCGCTCCCCACGCTTTCGCTCCTCAGCGTCAGTTACAGACCAGAGAGTCGCCTTCGCCACTGGTGTTCCTCCACATCTCTACGCATTTCACCGCTACACGTGGAATTCCACTCTCCTCTTCTGCACTCAAGTTCCCCAGTTTCCAATGACCCTCCCCGGTTGAGCCGGGGGCTTTCACATCAGACTTAAGAAACCGCCTGCGAGCCCTTTACGCCCAATAATTCCGGACAACGCTTGCCACCTACGTATTACCGCGGCTGCTGGCACGTAGTTAGCCGTGGCTTTCTGGTTAGGTACCGTCAAGGTGCCGCCCTATTTGAACGGCACTTGTTCTTCCCTAACAACAGAGCTTTACGATCCGAAAACCTTCATCACTCACGCGGCGTTGCTCCGTCAGACTTTCGTCCATTGCGGAAGATTCCCTACTGCTGCCTCCCGTAGGAGTCTGGGCCGTGTCTCAGTCCCAGTGTGGCCGATCACCCTCTCAGGTCGGCTACGCATCGTTGCCTTGGTGAGCCGTTACCTCACCAACTAGCTAATGCGCCGCGGGTCCATCTGTAAGTGGTAGCCGAAGCCACCTTTTATGTCTGAACCATGCGGTTCAAACAACCATCCGGTATTAGCCCCGGTTTCCCGGAGTTATCCCAGTCTTACAGGCAGGTTACCCACGTGTTACTCACCCGTCCGCCGCTAACATCAGGGAGCAAGCTCCCATCTGTCCGCTCGACTTGCATGTATTAGGCACGCCGCCAGCGTTCGTCCTGAGCCAGGATCAAACTCTCCGATAAAGTAGTTTGACTGACTACGCACATCGCTGTGCGATTTATTTAAAACTTTGAATTAACAGGTACGTTTTGTCTTGTTTAGTTTTCAAAGATCATTATAATGGAGCGGGTGATGAGAATCGAACTCACGACATCAGCTTGGAAGGCTGAGGTTTTACCACTAAACTACACCCGCGTTTGTATTGGCGCGCCCGAGAGGAGTCGAACCCCTAACCTTTTGATCCGTAGTCAAACGCTCTATCCAATTGAGCTACGGGCGCTTATCAGGCGACTTAACTATCATACTACCAATCAGTTATGATGTCAAGTGTTTTTTCATTTCTTTCGAAGTCTTTTTCTCGACTTCATTTATTATACACGATTTTGAGAATTTGCAAAGCCTTTTTTTCAAAAGATCATTTTCTCATTTGTCGTTATCGCTTTGTTCATCAGCGACGTTTAATAATATACCATGCACTTTAAATGAGGTCAACACTTTTACGAAACTTTTTTCTCACTTATTATTCCCTTCTATATAATAAATAAAATAGCAGGATTCCTAGGAACCCCGCGTCTATTCAGATTACCCGCTCACCTCAGCTTCTGCGCTATTACGATCTGTTTTTTCATAAGCACGGAAGTTTTGTTCAAGCTGTTCGAGCGACAGACCTTTCGTTTCCGGAAGGAACCTTTTCACAAATATAACGGACGCTATCCCTAATAGAACAAAAATGAAGAAAGTTACAGACAATCCGATGTTGGCGAGCAGGACCGGAAAAGTTAAACCCACAAGGAAGTTCACGATCCAGAGGCAGAAGACAGTGACCCCCATACCAAGCCCCCGCAATCGAAGCGGGAATATCTCCGACAGCATCAGCCAGGTCACCGGAGAGACAGCCCCCTGCTGAAACGCAAGGAAAGTGACTGTTAATGAAAGAACCACATAAGGAAGAGCAGGCGATCCTTTCAGCACGACAGACAGAACTCCGATCAAAAGCAGCACCGCAGTCGTTCCGATCAGCCCCGTCATCAGCATCGGGCGGCGGCCGACTTTGCCGAGAAGCCATATTCCCACAAAAGTCGCGAGCACCGAAATCACACCGTTGGCGATATTGCCGATTAATGCGGCTTTTGTCTCGAAACCGGCATCTTTTAAAATTTGAGTTCCATAATACATAATTGAATTCACGCCGGTGAGCTGCTGCACTACCGCAATTCCGATCCCGATAAACACAATGCGGCGCACCCACGGAACGGCAAGATCCTTAAAGGCGGCCTGCTCCATCTCAGCTTCCTTATGAAAGGCAGATTCAATCTCAGCGAGCTCAGACTTCGCTTTCTCTTCATTCCTTATTCGCCGGAGAACGTGCAGAGCATCTTCTTTTCTTCCTTTAGAAACAAGCCAGCGCGGACTTTCAGGAACTTTCAGCATACCGAAAAACAAGAATACCGCCGGAAGGGCCGCGATAACGAGCATATAACGCCAGGCGTGAGAGGTATCACCAAGCACATTGCCGATGATAGCATTACACGTGAAGGCAAGCAGCTGGCCCGTTACAATCATCAATTCATTTTGGGTAACCATTCTCCCTCGGCTTTCCGCCGGCGACATTTCAGCCAAATACGCCGGAACGGTTACGGATGCTCCCCCAACGGCAAGCCCCAGCAGAAAACGGGAGATGATCATAACCGATACGTTAGGCGCCAGTGTACATCCAAGCGTCGCTGCAAAGAACAAAACGGCAAGGATAAGGATATTTTTACGTCTGCCGTTATAGTCCGACAATCTCCCTCCGAAAACTGCTCCGATCGCAGCCCCCAAGAGCAGGGAGCTCGCCACCATCCCTTCAGTCAAAGCCGTAAGATTAAGCTGGTCAGCTTCCGCCATAAACGGCAGCGCCCCATTAATTACACCTGTATCGTAGCCGAAAAGTAGACCCCCGAACGTCGATACCAAAATGATGGTTCTTAAAAATGAATGCTGGCTGCTATTTTTATTCATCTTCAAATCCTCCTAGTTTTTACACAGAGATAATATCGGAATATTCAGTTATCAATATTTACACCTATAACGTCTGCATACAAGTTCTGACCGTCCAAAACAGTTATATAAGAAGAAAATGATCTGAAAGCGTTATCATTTATAGTGATTATTCGCTCTCCCCTCTCGTCAAATTGTTATTTTATAGTTACTTTGTAGTGAAGTTATAATGATATTATTGGTACTTATGTTATCATCATAATTTTAAAAGCGCTTTCAGTCAATAAATATTTCAGAAAATTTTATAACTTACCTTTATATTACCTATATGTAATCAATTTATATTTTTAATCAACTCATTTTCACGATATACTCAATAGTTAATCTCTTTTCAATAAATAATTGATTATATATTGAAAACCCCCAATCAGCAGTTGGGGGTTTTTGTTTTATTCTTCGTTTATCGTAACGATCGTTCTCCCTCTCGCTTCTCCTTTTAAAAGGGCAGGAAGCGTATCCGGCAGCTCTTCAAGTGTAATTTCCTTTTGAATAAAGGCCTCCAGATCTGCAGGCTTGAACTCATCAGCTAAACGCTGCCATGTTTTCTTTCTTGTCTCCATCGGACAGAATACGGAATCGATTCCCAAGAGACTGACGCCGCGCAATATAAACGGGAAGACTGTAGCAGGGAGTTTCGTTCCCGCTGTCAGTCCGCTCACAGCAACTGATCCGCCGTACTGAATCTGGCTGAGAACTGAAGCAAGCGGCTCACCTCCGACCGGATCGACGGCCGCTGCCCATTTTTGTTTTTGCATCGGTTTTAACGTGCCGTTATACACTTCATCACGGTGAATGACCGTCTTCGCTCCGAGGCTCTTCAAATAGCCGCTTTCTTCCTCTTTTCCCGTACTGGCCTCGACCTCGTAACCTAAGGTTGAAAGAATGGAGACGGCAAAGCTTCCGACGCCGCCTGTCGCTCCCGTCACCAGCACCTTCCCTTTTTCAGGAGCGGCATGGTTTTCTTCAAGACGCTGGACGGACAATGCGGCAGTGAAGCCGGCGGTTCCGATCGTCATGGCTTCTTTAAGTGTCAGACCTTCAGGCAGCGGCACGATCCAATCTGCCGGAATGCGGGCCATCCCGCTATAACCGCCAAAGCGGGAAACACCTATGCCGTAGCTTGTCGCAATGACTTTGTCCCCCTCTTTGAAACGGGCGTCATCTGAGGAAACGACGATTCCCGCTAAATCAATTCCCGGCACGAAAGGATACGACGTTACAATCTTGCCGTCAGGAATGGCAGCCAAGCTGTCTTTATAATTCACCCCTGAGTAGCAAACCTTAATCAGCACTTCACCCTCGGGAAGGTCCTGAACCGCCAGCTCCCGTACGCTGACTGAAAACCGGTCTTCACGTTGATCGACTACTAACGCTTTAAATTGATCTGTCATCACTACGTCTCCTTAAAATGAATTGAATGGCTTTGGAAAAGCATAGAATAAGTTTGATTTGATTTCAAATGTCCTGCCCCGTGTAGTATGATCAAAAGTAAAAACAGCGAAAGAGTGGTTACGCATCATGTCTGATAAACAAAACAAAGATAACAACAACAACAGCGGCAATCAGCCATTACCGGACATTATTCATACCGCCGTTTTCAAGGCGCCGATACAAGTTGTCTGGGATACGGTCTCCACTGCGGACGGCCTGTCTCTCTGGTTTATGCCGAATGATTTCACACCTCAAGAAGACAGTGAGTTTCAGCTGGAATCTCCGTTCGGTCCCTCTCCGTGCAAGCTGCTGGATATTGAAGCGCCGTACCGCCTTTCTTTTTCGTGGGATACGGAAGGCTGGATCGTTTCTTTTGTCTTAAAGGAAACGGAAAGCGGAGATACGGAATTCACTCTCATTCACGGCGGATGGAAAGAGCCGGAAGCCGTCATCAATAAAGTCAATCGGAAAAGCTCCGAGATTCACAGTACGATGGATCAAGGATGGAACGGGCTTGTCAACACGAAACTTCGCGGGGCGGTTGAGGCTTAACACAAAAGGACGGACACGCTTTCCGTCCTTTTTTTGATGCCGATACATAAAAACTGACTTTGCAAAGACACTAACAGAAGAACCGAAAACTTCTTTCAGGGGGCGCTGTTTATGTATTATTACAAAGAAGAGCTGATCAATATCATTAAACCGGACAAGCCGGACCCGGCCGCGGCCAAGGTGCTTCAGGAAATTTTAGGCGGGCACTACGGAGAAATGCGGACGATGATGCAATACTTTTTCCAAAGCTCTAATTTCAGAGGAAAAGAAAAACAGTTCCGTGACCTGCTTCGCGGTGTATTTTTAGAAGAGATCGCACACGTTGAACTCGTCCAGAGTACGATTAATGCGCTGCTAGATGAAAGCGGCGCTGAGGGCGCCGGAAACCAGGCAGCAGATCAGGCGCCGCTTGACGAAGCGGTTAAACACGCCAATCCGCACCATTTTATCATCGGGGCGCAAAGTTCTCTTCCTGTAGACGCCGGCGGCAATCCATGGAACGGGTCTTGGGTATACAACCACGGGAATCTGATTTCCGATTTATTGGACAATGTCGTGCTGGAATCAACCGGCGTGCTGCAAAAGACGCGCATTTATGAAATGAGTTCAAATCAGACGTTCAGAGAAACACTCGGTTTTCTGATCGTCCGTGACAACGCCCATCAAAATGCATTTACAAAAGCGTTGGAAACACTGGGTGTCGAATGGGGCAAATTATTTCCCGTTCCGAATTATGATATTGAAAAATACCCGGAATGCCGGAAATTCGTTGAGATGGGTTATCATAATACCCAATTTAATTTCAGACTGGATCCGACACGGATCGGAGAAATTCTGCAGGGAACGACGCCGAGCCGAAACGGCGGCGAATTAAGTGTGTCCGAGCCTCCTAAAGGTTTCCCCGTGCCGGAACTTCCCGAGCTTCCGAATGAGCACAGCCCCGGACTGAAAGATATGAACTTGTAACAAAAAACGCCTGTTTCGGGCGTTTTTTGTTTTTCTGAATATGAGGTTTGAATGTGTTTAAAACGGGGAATATAAGCCGGGAGATCTTGCCATACGGCCGTTATTATAATGTGAGCACATTGCTGTACATACTTCGTTTCGAAAGTTGTCCTAATTTTCCAGCCGGCCGGCTGGGTATGTTTGAATGATAATGGGAATTATGTAAAGAGAACAATGTCTTTTCTAAGGAGGCAGCGAATGTCTAAGCAAGGAAACTTCCAGAAAACTATGTCACTTTTTGATCTTATTTTAATCGGCATGGGAGCCATATTCGGTTCGGCATGGCTGTTTGCCGTCAGTAACGTCGCCTCTAAAGCGGGCCCATCAGGCGTTTTTTCCTGGCTGATCGGCGGGGGAATCATCTTATTGATCGGCTTGGTTTATGCGGAACTGGGCGCCGCGCTGCCGCGGACCGGGGGAATTATCCGGTATCCCGTATATTCACACGGGCACCTGGTCGGATATTTAATTTCCTTTGTCACCATTGTGGCATACACGAGTCTTATTTCTATAGAAGTCACGGCAGTCCGCCAATACGTGGCGTATTGGTTTCCCGGTTTGACCGTAAAAGGCTCCGATTCTCCGACAATTGCCGGGTGGATATTGCAATTTGCGCTGCTCTGCCTGTTCTTCCTCCTCAATTACTGGAGTGTCAAAACCTTTGCGAAAGCAAACTTCATTATTTCGATTTTTAAATATGTCGTACCGATTACGGTAATTGTGGTACTGATTTTTCATTTTCACCCGGGCAATATGACCGTTCACGGATTCGCGCCTTTCGGCTTCACCGGAATTCAGGCCGCGATTTCCACAGGCGGCGTCATGTTTGCATACCTTGGGCTGCATCCGATTGTGGCTGTCGCGAGTGAAGTGCAGAATCCGAAGCGGAACATTCCGATCGCATTGATTGTCTGTATTATCGTGTCTACTATTATTTACACCGTGCTGCAGCTCACTTTTATCGGGGCGATCCCGGCGGATACCCTGAAGCACGGATGGCCGGCTATCGGGACTGAATTCTCCCTTCCGTTCAAAGATATCGCCGTTTTGCTCGGTTTGGGGTGGCTGGCGACATTGGTCATTTTAGATGCGATTTTATCACCGGGCGGTAACGGAAATATCTTTATGAATACGACTTCACGTCTCGTCTATGCCTGGGCCAGAAACGGAACATTATTCAGCATTTTTTCTAAAGTCAATAAAGAAACCGGGACACCGCGTGCCTCCCTTTGGCTTTCGTTCGGTCTGGCTGTTTTTTGGACGCTTCCGTTCCCTTCTTGGAACGCTCTTGTCAACGTATGCTCCGTCGCATTGATTCTGTCTTATGCGATTGCGCCGATTTCTTCTGCGGCGCTGAGAGTCAACGCGAAGAATATTAACAGACCGTTTTATTTAAAAGGGATGAGCATCATCGGACCGCTGTCGTTTATTTTTACCTCTTATATTGTATATTGGTCCGGATGGCGCACCGTATCCTGGCTTCTCGGTTCTCAAATTGTCATGTTTCTGATCTATCTCTGTTTCAGTAAATATGCTCCCAAAGATGATGTCAGCATACGGCAGCAGCTGAAATCAGCATGGTGGATCGTCGGCTTTTATGTCATGATGCTGATTTTCTCCTATCTCGGCTCGTTCGGCCACGGATTGGGCATTATCAGCAATCCGCTTGACCTGATTCTGATCGCCATCGGTTCGCTCGGTATTTATTATTGGGCAAAATATACGGGTCTGCCGAAGGCTATGATCGACAGTGATAAATGACGAATGCCGGAAAGAAGTTTGGTCTTCTTTCCGGTATTTTTATTTTAAAGGATGACAAAAAAGCGAACATGCGATAAAATGAATGACAGTCATTCATAAAAGGAGGAACCTCTCTATTGGCAAAACAAAGCTCGGGAAAATACGAAAAGATCCTGCAAGCCGCGATTGAAGTCATTTCTGAAAAAGGTTTAGACAAAGCATCCATTTCAGAAATCGTCAAAAAAGCCGGCACGGCCCAAGGTACGTTTTACTTATATTTTTCTTCTAAAAACGCACTGATATCCGCGATTGCAGAAAACCTGCTCGACACTACGCTGGACAGAATAAAAGGGAAAACGGACGGTTCTGAAGATTTTTGGACGTTGCTGGACATTTTGGTAGATGAGACATTTCACATCACCCGGCTTCATAAAGATATTATCGTTCTCTGTTATTCCGGTCTTGCCATCGATCATTCAATGGAGAAATGGGAAGCCATTTATCAGCCTTATTATTCCTGGCTGGAAGGCGTGATCAATACGGCCATTGAACAGGGTGAGGTCCACAGCGGCATTCATGTCAGATGGACGGCCAGAACGATTATCAACGTTGTCGAGAACGCGGCTGAACGGTTTTATATCGGCTGTGAACAGGATGTCGATCTCGAAGTATATAAAAAAGAAATATTCAGCTTTCTCAAAAGAAGCTTGCAGAAATGATTGGCGGAGACCGATCATTTTTGATCGCCGTAAAAATGACTGACATTCATTCATAACTGAGGTGACTGTATCATGTATTGGCTGCTTGTATTGATAGCCGGACTGTTAGAAGTCGTTTGGGCGTCCGCCCTGAAGCATGCGGATTCGCTCTTTGATTGGATCGGTATTTTCCTTCTGATTGCCGTCAGCTTTCTGATGCTGATCCGCTCTTATAAAAAAATTCCGATGGCTGCCGCATATACCGTTTTTGTCGGAATAGGCACCGTCGGCACATATGTAACGGGCGTCATTTTAGGCGAATCGTTTTCAATCGGGCAAATATTCTTTTTGGCTTTGCTGTTGTCCGGCATTTTAGGAATGAAGGTATTTACGAAAGAAACTGAAACAAGGGGTGAACATTAATGGCATGGCTGCTGTTATTTATTGCCGGAGCGGAGGAAGTTGTAGCGGCCGTTGCCATGAAACATATTGACGGTTTTAAAAAAAAGTGGCCGCTGATTGTCATGGTAACAGGCTTTATGCTTTCATTCTTTTGCCTTTCCGGAGCGATGCAGGTTCTTCCCACAGGTGTCGCGTATGCGGCTTGGACCGGCATGGGAAGCATCGGTGTTTCGGCCGTGGGCATACTTTGGTTTAAAGAAAAATTCAACCTGTCACAATTGGTGTCTCTGGGGCTTATCCTCATCGGTGTCATCGGCTTAAAACTGACAGCGTGACGGCCTGAGACAGCTTTTTAAATAAAAAACAAAGGACCCTAAGCGGGCCCTTTGTTTTTTTATGCTGTTTTGATCTGTTCCGCTTTTCCCGCTCCGACTCCGAAAATGAAGATCAGAACGGAGACTGCGATCAGCATGAATAACGGAACCGTCCAGCCGTGCGTGATGTCATGCAGCAAACCGAATACGAGCGGCCCGAACGCGGCAAGCAGGTATCCGAATGACTGTGCCATGCCGGAAAGCGCCGCGGCTTCATGAACGTGCCGGGTCCGCAGGCTGAAGAACATCATCGCCAGACTGAACGCACAGCCTCCCGCAATTCCGATCAAAATGACCCATAGCGGAGTGAGAGCCGGGCTTCCGAAAAGAACGCCGGCAATGCCGATAAGGAAAAATAAAGCCGTCAGTCCGGCGAGTGCGCGCTGATTTTTCATTTTAGCGGCAGCGATCGGCACGATAAAAGTAATCGGCAGGACTGAGAATTGCATTAATGAAAGCATCCATCCCGCCTTACTTGAGCTGAGTCCATTCTGCTGAAGAATTTCCGGCAGCCAAGCGATGACGGTGTAAAAAATAAGGGATTGCAGCCCCATGAACATCGTCACCTTCCAAGCCAGCGGAGACCGCAGCAGACTGCTTTTCTTCTCTCCGTTTGTCCCAGTCGTGCGGACGGGCAGTTCGCGTCCTCGCATTTGCGGAATCCACATGACAAACGCAATGAAAGAAAGGATAGCCCAGCAGCCGAGCGCGCCTTTCCAGCCTAACCCCGCTGAAGAGGCGATCGGCACGCTGATGCCGGATGCAATCGCGCCGCACAGATTCATAGAAACCGAGTAGACGCCGGTCATGATGCCTAAATTTCCGGGAAACTTATGTTTAATGAGACTCGGCAGCAGGACGTTGCATACGGCGATCGACAATCCCAACAGGATCGTTCCGAAAAAGAGAGTGCCGATTCCGGCGATGGAGCGCAGCAGAGTTCCGGCTGTCAGGACAATTAATGATGACAGTAAGACAATCTCGGTCCCGAAGCGCCGGGACAATAAAGGAACAAACGGCGACAGACATGCAAAGGCCAAAAGCGGCACTGTCGTAATGGTGCCGGCAGCCGCATTGGTCATGCCGAGGCTGTCCCGAATTGAGGAAACGAGCGGCCCGACCGATGTCAGAGGCGCTCTGAGGTTGGCCCCTATCAATATGACTCCGATGACCAGCAATATCAGTTTTTTACGCTGACTTGCTTGCAGAATTTGATGTTCGTCTTTAATTTTCATGTTCATCCTCCATGTGTATTGTATCTTTAAATACTCTGATGTATTGGTTGACGGCCTCCATGGCCTGATCCGGTTTCTGTCCGATAATCGCGGCGGCAAGCTGGGTGTGGATCCGGATAGCAGGGGTGATTTCCAACAGGTTATGGACTGACGCACAAAGCGCCTCCGTCATATGCTCGTATAGATCAGAAAGCATGTTGTTATGGGCCGCCTGTACAATTGTTTTGTGCAGCTTAATGTCGGCTTCGGCATACCGTTTTCGATCTTCATTTTGCAAGGCCGCTTCACATTCATCCAAGCATGCCTTCAGTGCTTTCAGGTCTTCGTCATTACGCCTTTCCGCCGCCAATCGTGCAGCTTCTCTTTCGAGTGCGTATCTGACTTCTAATGTTTCAAGCAAATTTGATTTTTTAATATGGCGGTAAAATGCCGCGCCGAGAACACTGGATGAGCTGACATACGTACCGCTTCCCTGCCTTGTCTGAAGCAGGCCGGCATGTACGAGCGCCCGAATGGCCTCACGCAATGTGTTTCGGCTCACATCAAATTGCTTCATTAAATCCAGCTCAGGGGGAATGCGCGTCCCGACCGGCCATTTATCCGATTGAATTAACGATTCAATTTGCGCCACCACTTGTTCTACGAGCGACAGTCTGCTTGTTTTGGATATCTCCATCAAAACACCTCTGAAATTTGTAGGATGATTCTATCATTGGGTAATATAACATAAAAGAAGCGAAGATGTAAATCAGCGGCAACAAAAAAAGAGTGAGTTTTTCTCTCACTCTTCGGCGCTTTATGAACGTTTTATATTGACTGAGGTCACGACAAACTTGTCATGACGGTGGCGGGAAAATGAATATTCAAAGGGAGTGCCGTTGTCCAAAAAGCCTACATGCTCGACTTCAAGTATCGGGTCATCCGGCCGGCAGCCGAGATATTGCTGATCCATATCATCCGACTTGCACGCTCTGATTTTTCTGTGTGAGCCTGCGATTTTGAGCTGGAGTTCCCGCGTAATATGATCGTAGATGGAATGGTTGAGCACCTCGTCATTAATGCCGGGTATAAGGCTCGCCGGCATGTACGTTTTTTCAAGAACGTACGGTTCGCCTTCAACGATTCTGAGCCTCACTACATAATAGACGGGAGTCTTTTCATCGATGGCCAAATGTGCGGCGACATCTTGAGACGGAAACTGCACTTCAAACCGGATGACCTTGCTCTTGATATCTTTGCCTTTTAACAAATTGCTCAAGCCGAGAATTTCGTTGCTGACTACGTGAACGTGCTCATCCTGCATGGCTGATTGAATGATAAACGTGCCGTGCCCTCTTTTTCTGAAAAGCATCCCTTCAGCCGCAAGTGTATCAAGCGCCCGCTTCATCGTCATCCGGCTGCACCCGAACTCCGCAGCGAGCGTCTTTTCATCCGGGATCGGCTGATCTATGTCATATACACTGCTTTTAATCCTCTTTCTCATTTCGTTGGCGATTTTTTCGTACTTATTCATCGGTTTCCTCCGGCTGTATAATGTTTGATCTGTATAGACTCCTTACGGTTATCATAAATTTTTTTCCCTGCTTCATCAATGACGTTACAGGCGCCGATATTGAAATTTGAAAGGATTTCCTCGAATTTTCTATGGAATCTCCCTCACTATTATGGTAGAATTTTTTGCAGAAACGGACACAACCGAATATTGCATACATTGTATAACCTCAATGATATGGTTTGAGGGTGTCTACCAGGAACCGTAAAATCCTGATTACAAAAATTGTCCCGTACACTTTTTGTAATCAGGATTTTTTATTTTCTAAAAAATAAAAAAAGGAGTATCTGTACATGAATTTCAAAGTATTTCTGCTTGCAGCATCTACCATCGCAGTCGGATTGGTTGAATTAATTGTGGGCGGTATTCTTCCGCAAATCGCTTCCGACTTAGATATATCCATCGTCAGCGCGGGGCAGCTGATCAGCGTGTTTGCGCTCGGTTACGCGGTATCCGGCCCTCTGCTTTTGGCAGTGACGGCAAAGGCTGAACGAAAGCGTCTTTATTTAATCGCACTGTTTATTTTCTTCCTAAGTAATCTGGTCGCTTATTTCAGTCCCAATTTCGCCGTACTTATGGTGTCACGGGTGCTCGCTTCCATGAGCACAGGACTGATTGTCGTCCTTTCTTTAACGATTGCTCCTAAAATCGTGGCACCTGAATACAGAGCGCGGGCGATCGGCATCATTTTCATGGGGTTCAGCTCCGCAATCGCTTTAGGCGTGCCTGTCGGTATTATCATCAGCAATGCCTTCGGATGGCGCGTTCTGTTCTTGGGAATCGGCGTATTATCTCTCGTTTCCATGCTGATTATCAGCGTCTTTTTCGAAAAAATACCTGCTGAAAAAATGATTCCGTTTCGTGAGCAGATCAAGACGATCGGGACCGCCAAAATTGCCAGCGCACATCTTGTCACCTTGTTTACATTGGCGGGGCATTACACACTCTATGCCTACTTTGCGCCTTTTTTGGAAAGAACGCTTCATTTGAGTTCCGTTTGGGTCAGTGTATGCTACTTTTTGTTCGGTCTGTCAGCGGTATGCGGCGGCCCGTTCGGAGGCTGGCTGTATGACCGTTTAGGAGCATTTAAAAGCATCATGCTTGTGACCGTTTCTTTCGCTCTGATCCTGTTTATTCTTCCGCTGACAACGGTTTCTTTAATCATTTTCCTGCCTGCGATGGTGATCTGGGGATTGCTCAGCTGGAGCCTTGCGCCGGCGCAGCAAAGTTATTTAATCAAAATTGCGCCTGAGTCTTCCGATATTCAGCAAAGCTTCAACACGTCCGCTTTGCAGATCGGCATCGCGCTCGGGTCAGCCATCGGCGGCGGCGTGATCGGACAAACCGGTTCAGTCACAGCAACAGCCTGGTGCGGAGGTTTGATTGTCATTATCGCTGTCGCGTTAGCTGTATTCTCTTTAACGAGACCTGCTTTGAAAAGAAAATCCGCATAAATGTGAGACCGCAAAAAAGCCAAAGGAGTTCCTTCGGCTTTGGCGGTCTTTTTATTTTGCGGCAGCAAGCTCGTCTTCTGTCACCCATTTATGATTGGTTACTTTTTGGCCGCCGTCAGTCGGTGTATAGTCGACCATATAAACGGTTGTCTTTTTGGCTGAATCAATAACGGCTTCGGCGCCCTTCATGCCTTTCATATGGGATGCCTCGATCACGGCCTTGTCACCCGGTTTTAACGTTTTATTACCGGCGCCCTTCAGCTCTTCCTGAATGACCCATTTATGATCTTCGACGCGCTTTCCTCCCGTTTCCGGAGTGTAAGATACACTGTAAACCGTTGTATCATAAGCACCTTTTACGGTTCCTTGCGCATTTTTCATGCCTTTCATATGAGAAGCTAAAATCATGACGTCACTGCCGACCTTATAAGTCGGATTTTCGGCCTTCTTTAAACCTTTCGGCACCTCGGATGAACCTGAGTGATTCATGTCTTCGTGAGAGTGCGTTTCTTTGTCTTTCGCTTTTTCGCTTCCTCCTGAAGATTGGCTGTTGCATCCGGCAAGCGCCAGAACGGGGATCAGGAGAAACATGCTGAATAAAAATAGTCTCGCTTTCATTTCAAGAACTCCTTTGCCTTTTTGATTTTTCACTTTCCCTTTCGTTTCTTCGGTAAAACAAAAAGATGGCCTGTCATTTCTCCTAATTCTTCAAATCTCTCTTTATTGCCTTTCATCAGGTGAAATTGTTCACAAAATGTACACATTAATGGAGATGCAGTATAATTCAATTATCAGATAATAGGGGGAACTCATCATGAAAACGAAGGTTTTTGCGGTGGTATTGGGCGCTGTTTTAATGATTGCGGGGTTGGTTTTGGCAGAGGTTTCGCTTTATATGGAATACATCACAATGCTCGGAGCTATGATTTTTTCTTCTATATTTATGTCAGAGCCGAAAAGAAAATTTCGCGTCATCAAAGGGGTTTGACTTTTCTATTACCGCCGTCTTCTCAGGACGGCGGTTTTGTTTTGCATGTCACTCAGTCTATCCGCACAGCCGTTTCTTCTGTGCCGTCCTGATATAAAACAAAATGCGGGGCTGTTTGTGCTTTATCACCTGCAAATTCAATTTCAAGCGGCAGCGCCCTGACAAAATAACGGGTTTCCGTCATTGGGAATAATTCGAATGGTGTCTGCCCGTCTATTGTAAGATACAATCGGTTTTCTTTTACCGCCGCCGATGCATGTGTGTCATCCTGAAATGAGTAATTGCCGGTAAATCTGCTGTAAATCGCAGGATCGATATCTGCTTTTTTCTGATCTGCCGGACGTTTCGGAATCACGTATGGCTGATCAAATAAGATGTTTACAGCCGCGGCAATTACAGCTTGTTCAAATTGATACGATTGTTCCATATTGCTGAGATAAATCAGTGTTTTATTCTGGTCAATATACCGGATCATCAGAGTTGAATAGCCCGGCCAGCCTCCGTCGTGACTGATAACCTTCCCTTTTTGCCGGCTGTTTTGAATCATCCAGCCAAATCCGTATCCGAATTGCTCTTCTTCATTCCAATAGCCCGGTGTAAACGCTTGATCTTTAGACTCTTTGCCGATGATTTCTTCCGTATAAAGAGCCTGATCAAACAGATATAAATCTCTAATAGCGGAGTTAACGGTTCCGTCACCTTGAATCCCGTCAAGAAAGACGACATAATCGGTTTCCTCAAGATCATCCGGCAGCACATATTCTCCGGAATGAACATCATACACATAGCCATATGCATAGTTCGGGATGTTTTCTTTACTCAGCCTTCTGTTATAAATCCGCGTATCGTGCATACGAAGCGGATGAAATACGGCTTGTTTCATAAATTCAGCAAAACTCATGCCTGATACAATTTCTATAATAACCGCTAACACCACATACCCCGTATTACTGTACAGCCACTCCTTGCCCGGCGGGAAATAAGCATCCGGCTTATGCTGCTTAAGCATATCGATCACATCTTGATTAACGGCAATTCTGTCCCGGTCCCAATGTGTTAAGAACAACTCCATATAGTCCGGCAATCCTGACGTATGATGGAGTAAATGCCGAATGGTAATGCCCGGATAAGGAAAATCAGGAAGCCACTGCTCTATCATATCGTCATAACGCAGCTTCCCTTGCTGCTCTAAAATGATAACGCCCAAAGCTGTAAACGGCTTCGATACTGAGGCCAATTCAAAGACCGATTGGTCATTCAGCATCCTCTTTGTATTCAGTTCTGCAGCGCCGAATGCCCCCTGGTATAAGATGCGGCCGTTTTCCGCTGCCAATACAGCGCCGTTTATTTCATGCCTTTCGTCTAAAGTGCTGAAAAGCTGTTCAAAAGCTTGTTTTTTCTTATCGTTCATTTCACGAACCTCCATATACAAGCTGATTTACTCTTTTATACGAACGGCCGCTTTAGAAGTTTCAATATTTTCCCTTCTCGAAACACCAGTCAGTATACTGCCGCTTCAGGCAGCCGCGGAGGTTTGATGAATGTCTTTTATTCACACAATACTGTGCAGGCTTCAAATTCAACATGCTTCTCGTCTTTATTTGCACCGGCAATTTCCATGGTCGAAAACATCGCGCAGACGACGGCTTTGTATTCGTTCATGACGGTTTGAATTTCAATCAGGAACCGTTCGGATGAAGCCGCGTATTCCGTTACGTACTCTTTCATTTTGCCGATAATATCATCTGCCTGACGGCTGAAGCCGGCCGCCTCCAAGTCACTCTCAAACTGGTTTTTGTTGATCATATGAATATGCATTTTTAAAAGGCTCCTTTCAGCAGCATTTTGTGGTTATATCTACTGTAAAGGACAGGCTTGGATAAACTTTTAATAAAATATGAACAAAATATGAATTGGCTCATCGGCCTGACCGGCGGGCTTTCGGCTGTGCTCCGTTTCATTTGGACTACCTGAAATAATGACTTCTTTACTCTGTTAAAAACAGCTCATATATGATCTAATACCAGTAAAATGTTTAGGAGGCGGCCTATGTCAGCAGCAGGAAATCGGCAAAAATTTTGGGTCATGGCGATGCTTATAGCGGTCTTTGCCGTGTTCGTTTTCTCTTTTTCTGAGAATCATTCACAAAAGGACTGGCACACGGCGGTTGACCAGGCGTCAGTGAATGTCTTCGGCCAGCAGATCTTTGAAAAAGACCGTCTGGCAAAAACACTCGACGCACGTGAGGCAGAATCTCTTTTGACTCTTGTGAAACTTGCAAATGAAGAACATCACATCATCTAAAAGCCATTATAAAAAGCCTGTTTCCCTTTGGCAGAGGAAACAGGCTTTTTCCATGTATTATTGAGCATGTTTTTGTTCAATAAACCGGTCGATCCGGGCCAGAACATCCTTCATGTCCGTACAGTCTTTAAAGCTTTCATTAATGGCTTGAATGCCTTGTTTGTATTTTCCGTTATGCAGCACTTCTTTCGCGGCAAGCTTTACCTTTTCAGCGCTCACTTCATCTTTTTGCACGGTATAGCCTGCATCCAATTCAGTCAGGCGGCGCGCAACCATCGGCTGGTCTTTATCGTGCGGGATGACGACCAGCGGCACTTGATAATGAATGCCTTCATTTACACTGTTCATTCCGCCATGCGTGACAAACACGTCGGCTTGCTCCAGCACTTCAAGCTGCGGCACGTACGGGGCGATGATAAAGTTTTCCGGCGCCTGTTTGATTTTCGACAGATCGGCTTTTTCCCCGGCGGCAATGACTACTTTTCCTTCAAAATCTGAGAACGCGTCTATGCACAGATTGAAAAACGCTTCCGTGTCCCCGAGCACCGTTCCCATTGAGATATAAATGACTTTTTCATTCTTTAATGAGTCAATCGGGAAGTCGACGCGCCCTTTTCTCTTCGGAAAACTCGGACCGATAAATAAATACTCATCTCCGAATGTCTCACTTTCGGGCTGAAAATACCTGCTTGTATAGACGACGTTCAATTCACCTGTGTTGTTCATAAATTGAACCATGCTGTCAGGGGCGACACCGTATTTGTCTTTCATCTCGGCCAACAGCTCTTCACATTCCCTGTCCGGCTGAAACGGCACGCCCGATTCCGGATGGAGCGGCAGTATTTTCAGACGGTCTTCATTGAATAGGAAGGATGCTGAAGAAGAGATGCCGGGAATGTTGAGATAATCCCGCACCAGCTCTCCCGCACCGAATTTATCATAATAGACGGCGTCGAATTGAATGTCCTCTGACAGCCGCTGCACAATATGTAAAATCTCCAGTGACGTTTTGATATGAACCTTTAAAAATGCAAGTATGCCGGACGGACTGCCGGGATCAATAGGTGTCATTCTGAGCAGATCGCTGTGAAGATGAACTTTCGCCCCTACTCCTTCCAGTCTGCTTTTGTATTTTTCCGTTGAGATATAATGAACGTGATCGCCCCGTTCGCTGAAGGCCTTTGTCATACCCAAAGTCGGGTTTACGTGTCCTTCTGCGGGAAAATTGATCATCAGAATATGTTTCGCCATTTTTCAAACTCCTTTGCCTTTTTTGCGTCTCTTCCATATCCATCATAAATGACGCGGAAAAAATCATGCAAGGAACATCCGTCAGGTCTTTATGACGGTTCGATGACATCGGCAAAAAAAAAGACAAGGCTTTTCACCTTGTCTATCGTGATGATTCGTCTGTTTCTCCCGCTTTGAGCACGCCTTTCAGATGTTCTTCATCATGCTTGAGATGCTCCGTCATATATTGCACGGCTTTTGTTTTATCGCCCTTTTTTATTTCTTCAAAGACTTTCCGGTGCTCATGCAGGATAACCTCCGCACGGTCATCGCCTTTAAAATTAAGAACTCTGCAAAAATTAATCAGCACATTGACATGCTCAAGCAGCATGGCCAGCCGGCTGTTGCGGCTGAAATCCACAAGGAGCCGATGAAACGACTCGTTTAAGGAAATAATCTCAGTCTCTTTGACGCCTTTATTGATGGCTTCTTCCGTCTCCCGCAGCTGTTTTTCAATGAGGTCAATTTCACTCTCAGCCGCTTCATCAATAACGAGTTCGACCGCCAGTGATTCAAGTGACATTCTGATTTTATAAATCTCTTCAACATCCTTAACGGACAAAGAATAAATGACAAAGCCGTTTCGATCGTCTGCCGTCAAAAGCCCGTCCTTTTCAAGGAGCCGCATGGCTTCTCTGACCGGCGACCGGCTGACTCCGAAATCCTTGGCCAGCTGAGTCTCATTCAGCCGTTCACCCGGTTTAAAAATCCCGTCAAATATCATTTTTTTCAATTGGGAATAAAATTGCAGATAATACGGGATTGGCTTATCTAATTTAAAATTATCCATCTTTCCTACCTCTTCATACAATTTAGGCCTTATTGTTACCATGATCATATAACAGTTTATCTATGGAAGCAACATTCCCGAGCTTGTCAGCATATCGGATGTGGCGTAATATGGAATTATGATGAACGACGGTCGACGGTCTGCCGTAAACCGAAAACAATTCATTCAGAGGTGACGGAAACATGAAAACTTACAAGATTGCCAGCATACCGGGGGACGGTGTGGGGAAAGAAACAATTCCGCAAGCGGAGCGGGTGTTGAACGCGATCGCCGAATTACATGGAGGCATTGCCTTTGATTTCACTTCTTTTCCGTGGAGCTGCGAGTATTATTTGGAGCACGGGACTATGATGCCGGATGATGGATTAGAAACGTTACAGCACTTTGATGCTTTGTTTTTGGGAGCGGTGGGGAATCAAAAACTCGTCCCCGATCATGTTTCGCTGTGGGGGCTGCTCATTAAGATACGCCGGGAATTTGAACAGGTGATTAATGTGCGGCCGGCAAAGCTCCTGCCGGGAATCACTTCCCCCCTCGTTAACCCGAAGGATTTTGATCTGATAGTCGTCCGCGAAAACAGTGAGGGCGAGTACAGCTCTGTCGGCGGCAGAATCTATCAGGGTGAGGACGAAATCGCCATACAAAACGCGGTCTTTTCCCGCCGGGGTACGGAAAGAGTGATGCGGTATGCTTTCGAACTGGCGGAAAGTCGGCGGAAACACGTCACAAGCGCGACGAAATCAAACGGTATTATTCACTCGATGCCGTTCTGGGATGACATCTTTAAAGAGGTCAGCCGGGAGTACGCCGGGATTGAGACGGATTCCCAGCACATCGATGCACTGGCGGCCTTCTTTGTCACGCAGCCGGAACGCTTTGATGTCATTGTCGCTTCGAATTTGTTCGGAGATGTGCTGACAGATATCGGCGCGGCGATTATGGGAAGCATCGGAATCGCTCCCGCAGCCAACATCAATGTAAACGGCAAATACCCTTCCATGTTTGAGCCTGTTCACGGCTCCGCCCCGGATATTGTCGGAAAAGGAATTGCCAATCCTATAGGCCAAATATGGACGGCGAAATTAATGCTCGATTCATTCGGAGAAGAGGAACTGGGCCATCTCCTCTTACAATCTATTGAAACGGTCACAAACAGCGGCATTCTGACTCCTGATGTCGGCGGAAAACATTCAACGGAAGATGTCACTTCCGCTATTATTTCTCAAATCAAGAACAGATAATACGAAAAAACCGCGGGCAGGAAAACTGCACAGCGGTTTTTTTCGTCTCAGACGGGACGGACCGCGCAGAAACAGGCCGATTCACCTGTGAAGCCCGCAATACGGCCTGATTGATCCTTTTCTACAGAAAAAAACCGCTGTATATCACGAGGAGCATCCAGCATCTGTTTTTCCAGTAATGCGGCTTTCTCTTCAGTCAGGCCTGCCCGTTCACACCAGACGGTAAATTGAAATGGTTTCAAAAAGCAGACAGCGGATTCAATCCGGAAGCCGGCTGTCTCCAGAAAACGGAGCCATTCTGTTTTTTTCCACGCCCGAAAGTGGCTCTGATCCCGTTTCTTTTCAATGTCATTATAAAAATGGTCATATTCATCCTTTTCAGGTGCGGTATTGTCAATGAGAAGCAGTCTGCCGCCCGGTTTGACAACCCGAAACGCTTCATGAACAAAGGCTCTGACATCGGGAAAATGATGCGCCGCGATTCTGCATGTGACGATATCGAAAGCAGCATCGGAAAACGGCATCTTTTCAGCATCGCCATTTTCGAATGACACGTTCGTCCATCCGTTTCCGGTTATAAATGCTTCAGCGGCTGCTAACATTTCTTCCGTGAGGTCATATGCGATAACAGAGCGTACGAGAGGAGCGAGAGCGTTAGCCGTATGTCCGCCTCCCGTCGCGATATCCAGCACGTTCATATGCTTTTCGGCACCGGAAGCTGAAACGAGATACGCCAAATCCTCTCCTGCGGCGTGTCCTGGACTAGTCACATATTTCGCGGCGTTTTTGGCAAATTGCCGCTGCGCCTGCTGTTTAATTGAATCCTCCATTATAATCGGGCCCCCTTTTCTTTCTGATTGCTGCCTTAATCAAAATAAACGGGTTCGTCCGGATGTTTGAGATATGCAAACATCCTTTCAATCTGACTTTCCGTATTGCGGGCTTCAGATAGCGGCGGCAGTTCCGTTTCCGCAAAAAAGCCGGCCGCGCTTGTTTCCGTTCCCTCCCTGAGCCGGCCGCCGATGATCTCGCATTTGATAAACACTTTGTAAACGTGGACGGCGGACGGCGGATGGGAATGGCATTTCTTATCCATTACAGCTAACAGTTTAACGGGCTTTACGTCGATTCCCGACTCCTCTTTTACTTCTTTGACAGCGGTCTCGCCCGGAGAAATCCCGATATCAGCCCATCCGCCCGGCAGCGCCCATCTGCCGTCGCTTTTCTCTCTTACCATTAATATGCTCTGATCTTTAAAAACTGCCGCTCTGATATCAACTTTCGGAGTGGGATAGCCCGTGTCACCGGCGAATACGTCTTTAATGATTCTTTTGTCGATGCCGGTATGATGCGCCATGATATCCACGCTTATTTTTCTTATTTCTTCAAATCTCTCAATATCATATATGTCTTTGGAATAAGCCAGCCCCGCTTGCGCCGCGGATTGAAGCTGTTTTGCCCATTCAAGCCATTTTGGCTCCATTTTTTCACCGCCCGTTATGTTAATTGACGAAACCCTGAGGGTCCGGGTATTGCACCTTGAGAGTACCGGTGCCCATGATCCGTTTCTGCTCCTTGTTTTCTGTTTATGGAGGGGCGAATCCTGCCGGGAAAACAGAAAAAAGCCATTCATTTGCTGAATGGCTTTTTTTCATTTTCTATTTTTCTTTCATGACGAGAACGACGCCTGAAACAATAAGGGCCGCCCCGATCCAGAAGGTTCCTCCGATCGTCTCTCCCAGCAGCAGCCAGCCGAGCAATGTCCCGGAAAGCGGCTGAAAGAAGAAAAACAGACCGCCGCTTGCCGCATTCAGCAATTGCAATCCGCGATTCCAAAGCATGAACGCGCAGGCGGTTGAGATCACACCCAAATATAAAAGTCCGCCCCATATCTCAGGCCGGGCAAGCTGAGACAAAGGAATCTCCTGAAGCGGGCCCGCTGTAAACGGGGTCAGGATGACAAATGCGACGCAAATGGAATACGTTGTGACGACAAGCGGTGAGTAATGGCCGGGAACCCGTTTCATCAGCACGGACATCAAAGCCCATGTCAGCGCCGCAGCCAGAAGCGAGAGACCGCCGAGCTGGCTCGACATATCGAGATCTCCGTTCCCCACAATGAGCAATACTCCGATCGTCGCCAGCCCTGTCGATATTCCTTTTTTCAGCGTTAACCGCTCTTTCAACATCAGCCGGGCAAATACAACCATAAATGCGGGAGTGGATGCCGTAATAATCGCACCCATCTGCGCGGTTGATAATTTCGTGCCGATTTCCTGCGTGACGATCGAAATCGTGTTGCCGATCAATCCGATCGCAGCGATCAGTAATAAATCACGTTTATGAACTTTCCAGGATTGGCGTGTAAACAAACTGAGAATCAAAAGCGAAAGAAGCGCCACCGCATATCTCAGCCATACCAGTTCAAGCGGCGGAATGACCGCTACCACAACTTTTACAACGACATACATACCTCCCCAGATACTGGCGGCCAATGTCAAATAAATCGAACCGAACAATGTATTTTTCAATTTGATGCACCCTCCGTTATCATATTAGGTCACGTCATATGCCCTAACGGAGAGAAGCGCAGTCACTTTCCTCCATTAAGGGCGGAGAAGTGCTGCCGGTACATCATGTTCAAATAAGGGCGCTAGAAACATATCGTGTTTCACCTCAATTGCAATCTGATTTTTCTCATTATACAAGGTTTGTTAGAAGACGTAAACGAACGGCGGCACCGGCTTTATCGATTGCGGACTTGCAGCTGGATTCTTGTGATCTGATTGTCAAACCCGTCCGCCACAACCTCATCAAACATATATTCTTCATATGCATAATCGCCCATTTCCAGCCCATACTCTTCAATAAACTGCATGATGCTGCGGTAAGCCGCTTCCGCTTCATCCCCTATTTGGTACCCGACGGCATAAAGCCCTTTCGGCTTGATATGGAGGTCTCTATTCTCTATGCCTTCTTCTGTCTTCATATAAAAATGGGTGTAGTTGTAGAATTCTTTTTTCAGAATCTGCTCCCGCGCAAACAGTCCGCCGACCGGATGCCCCTGATCGAGTTCATGTACCCGCATATAACGGATCAATTCGGAAATGGCGGCAGTGTATTGCCGTTCTGGCAAATGGAGTACGGGTCGTCCTATCATAAGTGTCTCTTCATCTAATCGCTGCAATGAGACGGAGGAAAAGTCTGTCTCCAAGGCTTGTTCGGTCAGCTTCACCTTTGTCTGAATCATCCTTTGCAGGTGCTCCAGCTTTTTGATTTTGCTTTCGATTTCTGAAGATTTCTCTTTTAAAAGCGTGATGATACCCTCAGGAGTTTTGTCTGTTAAGAGCGGTTTGATCTGCTTCAAGGGCACGCCGACCTCCTTAAACAGGCCGATGACCTGGAACAGTTCGAATTGATGATAGGAATAGTATCTGTATCCGTTCGCTTTTTTGATTTCCGGAGAAAGCAGGCCGATCTCGTCATAATGGAACAGGGTTTGTTTTTTTACGTGGCACAGTTTTGCAAATTCACCCGTTGTGAAGTATTTTCTGACGTCTTCGCTCATAATGCCTCCTTGACTATACGGTAACCATATCCTTTATGATGATCATTGTATCCGAGAGAAGGCTGATTCACAAATGGCTTACGCAATGAAAGCTTTACCGTCTCAAAAAAAGCGGAAGAGGAGTATCAAGTATGACGATTGAAATCAGAACAGTCACGGAAGAAAACCGTGCCGATATACTGGCGCTTCATGTAAGGGAAAGCCAGACTTCATTTATTGAAACCGCGGAAGAGTGCTTACAAGATGCTGAGGATTGCCGGCATTATCAGCCGGCCGGTCTTTATGTTAACGGGGAATTGGTCGGCTTTGCCATGTACGGATGGTTTCCGGAATATGATGAGGAAAATGAAAACGGCAGAGTGTGGCTTGACCGTTTTTTTATTGATGAACGTTATCAGGGACGGGGATTGGGCAAGCTGTTGCTTGATGCCCTTATCCGCCATCTCGTTCGAATATATGATTGCAGACGGATTTATTTAAGCCTGTTTGAAGATAACGTCCACGCATTGCGGCTTTATCAAAAATTCGGCTTCTTATTCAATGGAGAGCTGGACTCAAACGGGGAAAAAGTGATGGTGAAAGAGCTGTAAACCCTCTGTATAAAAGCGATTCGGCTTCTTGCCAATACCTTAAATTTGAGGTAACATAAAGATATTAGACGACGGTCGACGGACTACGGTCGATTATTAAAACCTGATACAGCGGAGCGGAACATGGTGATCAGGCATCTAAATGGAGGAGAAGATTGTGCTTATTATACTCGTTATGTTTCTTCTCGGGATTATTCTCGGGTTTATCGGCGCCGGGGGAGCCGGTTTTGTCATTGCACTTTTAACTATACTGTTTCACGTACCGATTCATACGGCGTTGGGCACCTCCCTTGCCGGAATGGCTTTCACAAGTTTATCTGGGGCTTTCAGCCACTACCGTGAAGGCAATATTCAGATGAAAATCGGTCTCATCGTCGGCGTTTTTGCGGCATTCGGTTCGTTTTTCGGGGCAAGGCTTACTTCCCTTATCCCCGCAGATTTGCTGCATTACTTGACGGCGGGCATGCTGTTTTTATCTGCTCTGCTTATTTTAGTCCGGTTATTTATTGTAAAAGAAACACATGAAGATTCCGGACGGCAAAGCAATCTGAACATATGGGTGAAAGCCGTTGTACTCGGTGTCATCGCAGGAATCTTGTCCGGAACATTCGGGATCGGCTCTGCCCCTTTCATCCAAATCGGCTTAATGATTCTTTTGCGCTTATCTATCCGCCAGTCGGTCGGCACCACCATGCTTGTCATTATCCCGCTTGCGGTCGGCGGAGGACTCGGTTATGTGACGGAAGGATTTGTCGATTATATGCTGTTGGTCAAAGTGCTGATCGGAACGATGTGCGGCGCATATGTCGGAGCGAAATTCACCAACCTCGTGCCGAAAGTCATTCTGAAATCAGCCATCTTTTTAACACCGGCCATCGCCGGTCTCATGCTTTTATTTTAAACTGAAACGGGAGGCGGCCGCCTCCCGTTTTTTTCTGTTCTTCACCTGTTTTCGAAGAGCTTTTTCAGCTTTGCTTCCGTTTCGGTATGATCTACCGGCGTATACACACTGCAGCGCAGATCACTGTTGCCCTGAACCTGAAATGAAGTCAGGTTAAAGACCATTTTTCCCGCCTTCGCGTGGCGGAACTCAATTAATACTTCGGGTGCCGAGCTGACTTCGCTCTCATTCCACAGCGTATGAAATTCCGAATACGTTTTCTCCATTTCTTCTATAAACTGAGAATACCACGTATCAGCTACATACTGGCCGTAATACGTTCTGAAAATGGCGATGAATCCTTTCACAAAGTGCTCCCAGTTCACGGCTAAACTTCTTAATTCTTTTCTGGAAAACAATAGCTCTATGAGATTCCGTTTTTCAGGAGGAATTTGTTCAAAATCTAAAAACACGTGAGCCGCGGCCTGGTTCCATCCTACGATATGACACCGCCTGTCCGAGATAATGGTGGGACAATAACGGAGCTCCTGCAGGATTTTTGAAAGCGACGGGCTGATAACCGCTTCTTCCTCCGCGGTAAACGGCTGCTTCACGCCCTCCTCAATGGCAAGCGCGTATAAATAATTTCTCTCATCTTTGTTGAGCTGCAGCGCATCGGAAACGGCGTCCAATACGGCTGCGGACACTTTAATATCTCTGCCCTGCTCCAGCCACGTATACCACGTGGTGCTTACGCCGGCTAATTGCGCGACCTCTTCTCTTCGGAGTCCGGGCGTTCTTCTCCGTGTGCCCATCGGCAGCCCGGCCATCTGCGGAGAAATTTTGGCCCGCTGCGTTTTTAAAAACTCTGAAAGCGCCTGCAATCTTCCTTCTGGTATCATACCGAATCTCTCCTCTCTTACCCTGGTATTCATTATACTAGGATAATCAACAACTTGTAATAGGATAATTGCGAGTTACAATAAATACATACCGAAGGAGGAATGACCATGAAAAGAGTTGTGATCACCGGAATGGGAGTGATTTCACCTCTCGGCAATGATGTGCATACATTTTGGAAACACCTGACGGAAGGAAAATCGGGAATCTCTTTCATCGATTCGTTTGATGTCTCCGATTCAAAGACAAAAATAGCCGGCACCGTCCGTGATTTTGACGCAGAAGAAAGATGGGGCAGAAAAGAAGCGAGACGGCTTGACCGTTTCAGCCAGTTTGCTTTAGCGGCAGCGGAACAGGCGCTTGAAAGCTCCGGGATTCAGCTCGATCAGATTGACCGTGAACGCCTCGGCGTGTACGTCGGCTCGGGAATCGGCGGCATCACGACTTTGATTGATAACGTTCATACTTTAAATGAACGGGGAGCGCGAAAAGTGAGCCCGAGCCTTGTCCCCATGATGATCTCAAACGCGGCCGCCGCTCAAATCAGCATCAGATTAGGCGCGCTCGGCCCCTCACTTTCTCCCGTCACCGCGTGTTCCATCGGCAATACGTCGATCGGGGAAGCTTTCAACGCCATTCGGAATGATGACGCAGATATCATGTTTGCCGGGGGAGCGGAAGCGGCGATTACGAATTTGTCATTAGCCAGCTTCGGCAATGCCCACGCGCTGTCAGCGAGAAACGAAGACCCCGCCGCGGCAAGCCGGCCGTTTGACGCGGATCGCGATGGGTTTGTCATGAGTGAAGGCGCGGGCATCTTAGTATTGGAATCATTGGATAGCGCAATCGGCAGAAACGCCCCGATCCTCTGTGAGGTGCTCGGCTACGGCGCAAGCTCTGACGCCTATCATATGGTAGCCTCCCATCCGGAAGGAACGGGCGCATACCTGGCGATGAAAAACGCTTTGAAAAAGGCGAACGTTTCAGCGGAAGACATTGATGTCGTAAGCGCTCATGCGACAAGCACAAAAGCCGGAGATCTTTCTGAAACATTGGCCATCAAGACATTATTCGGGGAGCTTGCCTATGACATTCCGGTTACGGCCAACAAATCAATGCTCGGCCACATGCTTGGCGCGGCAGGCGGCGTTGAAGCCATCGCTCTGACAGAAAGCCTGAGACACGGCATCATTCCGCCGACGATCAATCTGCAGCACCCTGATTCGGCATGTGATTTGGACTATGTAGCAGACGGACCCCGCCAGCAATCGTTAACGATCGGCCTTTCCAACTCATTCGGCTTTGGGGGGCATAATTCGGCGATCGTGCTGAAGAAATATGAATAGCGGGCATCAAAAAAAGGAGTGAATCATTTCACTCCTTTTTTGCTTTCTCCGGTTTTGTTGTTAAGGCGAAAAAAGCGATGGAACCGATAACGGATGTCGTGAACATTATTGCCCCCATCGGCACGGCCGTCGCTTCATTCATCCCCACAAGCGGCGACACGATGGAACCGAGAAGAAGCGGAAGCATGCCGAGCAGTGCGCTTGCGCTTCCCGCGCGGTGTCCCTGCTTTTCCATCGCCAATGTAAAGGTGCTTGTCAGCGTCATGCCGATCGTAATCATATAAATAAAAATGGAAATCACCAGTGCCGCCAGCGGCCCGTGAATGATTGTCATGACGAGCAGAACGGCAGTCGCCGTCATCGCTGTAATCACGCCGATTCTCAGCAGGCTTTTTTCGTGAATGATCCCGCCGAAACGCCCGATGATAAAGCTTCCGGTAATGATCGCCAGACCGTTTATGCCGAATAAAACACTGAATACCTGAGGCGTTACTCCGTAAATATCCTGATACACGAAAGGCGTTCCGGAGACATACGCAAAGCTCCCGCCGTGAATAAAACCGACCGTCAGCGCATAGCCGATAAATGACCGATCCTTCAGCAGGCTTCCCATTGTCCGCACGGAATTTCCGATGGAGCTCGGAATCCGCTTTTCCGGCGGCAGGGTTTCTGTCAGCTTGAGCGCAATGATGATTACAAGCAAAAAACCGATAAACGTTAAAAAGAGAAAAATCGTATGCCATGATGCAAACGGAAGCAGTAAAATCGCGCCTCCCGTCATCGGCGCCACCATCGGCGCGACGGCGGTAATGACCATCAGCAGCGAGAAAAATTTAGAAAGCTCTCTTCCCGTAAACACATCTCTGACGATTGCACGGGATAAAACGAGTCCTGCCGAAGCGGTGAACCCTTGAAGAAAACGGGCAATCACTAGTGTTGCAATGTTCGGTGCAAGTGCGCAAAACAGAGAAAACAACGCAAATAAAAAAATACATAGTAATAACGGTTTTCTTCTTCCCTTCGCGTCACTTAACGGGCCGACAACAACCTGTCCGATTGTCAGCCCGATCAGACATGCGGTTAAACTGAGCTGGACAAGCGATGCGCGGGCGCTTAAATCTTCAGCGATTTCAGGGAAACTCGGCAGATACATATCTATATTGAGCGGCCCCAGTATCGCAAGCATGCCGAGAAGAAAAGCAAGCGCAAGCCGCTCCTTACCGGTCGGATTATGCAGCATATCGTTCCCACCTTTCCTTTGTCAATCTCTCAAAACATTTGTATATTGTATCATAATTTTTTCTTTATTTTTAAAAGTTTTCAAAGGGCACAAAAAAACCAAGGGCTGTAACAGCCCTTGGTTCCGGGTCACGCGGTAAAAGGTTTTACGCGTGTTTTTCTTTAAATGCTTTTGCGTATTGATCAGCCGCTATAATGGCATCCGCCACGTCGTCAGCCGTCACGTCAAAAGCGGCATGAATCGTTTCTTCTTCAATCGTCGCGGCTTCTGCCACTTTCATAATGTCCTCTTTAGATGCGTCTTTCAATTTGATGTCTTCAAGTGTGACAGGCAGCCCCAAGCTGATATAAAACGCGATATACCGCTCAATTTCCTCAAGCGAACGTTTTTCCAGCGCCAATTGAACGAGCGTGCCGAATGCCACTTTTTCACCGTGGGTCAAGTGATGGATTTCACCTTCAAGCGCGGTAAATCCGTTATGAATGGCATGTGCCGCAGCTAAGCCGCCGCTTTCAAATCCCAGTCCGCTCAGAAGTGTATTGGCTTCAACCACCGCTTCCAATGCGGGCGTAACGGCTTTCGCTTTCACAGACTCATAAGCGAGACGGCCGTATTTGAATAACACCGCTTCACATTTTTCCGCGATAGCTTCTCCGGCGATGGTAGGAATTCCGCCTGCCATCGTTTTACCGCCATTGGCGATGACACTGCGCGCCTCTATCCACGTCGCCATCGCATCGGCAATCCCTGATGCTAAAAAGCGCGGCGGAGCTTCCGCGACGATTTTCGTATCGACCAGAACCAAGTCAGGATTCTTATGATAGAAACGATAGTTTTCGAACGCGCCTTGTTCAGAATATACGACAGACAGCCCGCTTGTCGGAGCATCCGTTGAAGCGGCCGTCGGCACGATAACGGTGTAGCCGTTTATTTCATCTGATACGGCTTTGGCGGTATCAAGCGTTTTACCGCCGCCGACTCCGATGACAATAGTCGCGCCTGCTTTTTCTGCGATGCCGGCAATTCTTTTCATTTCTTCCTGGGAGGCTTCGCCGTTGAAAACCGCCTCTTCAGAAGAAATATTGCTTTTCTTTAATTCAGCCGTCACCTTGTGGCCCGCGATATCCCATACGGTTTTGTCCGCAATGACGACGGCTTTTTCACCAACGCCCTCCAGATGTCCGCCGATCGTTTCAATGGCGTTTTTTCCCTGCACGTATTTGGCCGGACTGATAAAAATTCGTTCCAATGTCATCATCCCTTCTTCGTTGTCTTTCATTACATTTCTCTTATTGATAGAGCAGAAATGAAAACTCTTCTGATATAATTCCTCGTTTTAACTTGATTTAAACCTCATATACACTGCAGAAAAATCAATTTTCACGGCATTGACAAGATGTGAAGGTGTCTATATAATCTTCGATATTGAAGCTGATCATTCTTTACTGAATGAACAAACGAGATTGTGAATGATTCGTCTTAAAAATTATTTAGTTCTGCTGGATAATTTTTGAGGCGTTTTTGTTTTTTATATATTTTTGACTGCAGAGGAGGTTTGCACATGAAGAACATTTGCAAGGATATACTGATGATTATGGCCGGAGCCTTTCTTATTGCGGCGTCCGTGGAATTTTTCGTCATCCCGAATCATTTAGGGGACGGTAGCACCGTGGGAATCGCTCTCGTGTTATATTATCTTTTCCATATACCTGCAAGTATTACGACTCTGGTTGTAAATTTGATTTTTATCGGGCTGGCTTATAAATTTTTAACAAAAAAAACGATTTTATACACGATACTCGGTACGGGGATGACTTCTGTTTTTCTCAGCGTCGTCAGCTTTATTCCGTTCGGCGTGCACGACATGGTGCTCGGGATTGTATTCGGCGCTCTGCTGATGGGAGCGGGGCTGGCATTGATCTTTATCGCTGACGGATCTACCGGCGGGACCACGCTTTTGGCGTATTTATTGAATTACACAAAGGGCTTTAACATCTCGAAAAGCATGTTTTATATGGATTGTGTCATCATTTTCGCATCCGTTTTAGCGATCGGCATCAATCACATGCTGTATACGTTTATATTCGTATATCTGTGCGCCAAAATCGTCGATATTGTCATTGAGGGTTTCCATAATAAAAAAGCCCTCACCATTATGTCTGACCAATACGAAGAAATCGCCAAAGCCATCACCTCTGAGTACGGCAACGCGGCGACGATTTTTTACGGATACGGGTATTACGGCAGCAAAGACAAGCGCATTATCTATGTCGTCATTAAAAAGAACGAATTGCTGAAAATCAAAAAACATGTTCAAAAAATTGACCCGAAATCATTTATCGTTATTCATGAAGTAAAAGAAGCTGTCGGAGGGCAATTCGGGTTTACAAACCTGCCCGCCGCCGCAAATGAAAAATAACCGCCTGCAGTGTATAGCTGCAGGCTTTTTTTATTCGGCTCTTCCCCGCTCAAAGGTTTTTACATCTTTCAATCGAAGTAGTAAATGAAACCTTTTTGATGGAGGAACATAAAAAATGAATATCAAAACTGACAGGCTCGTCATTCGGACATTTGAACCGGAAGATTGGCAGGATGTCTATGCGTACACATCAAATCCGAATGTCATGAAATATATACCAGAGGGTGTCTTTACCGAAGATGATGCCAGGAAATTCGTTACTGAAAACAGCGGTGAACATGCCGGGAAGTTTCCCGTTTTATTGAAGGATGAGAAAACGGTCATTGGCCACATTGCTTTTTTTCAGTATTTTGGCGATCATACGTATGAAATCGGCTGGGTGTTTCACCCGGAATATCAGGGCAAAGGATATGCTTCAGAGGCGGCGCGCGCCGTGCTGGCATTCGGGTTTAACAAGATGAAATTACACCGGATCATTGCGACATGTCAGCCGGAAAACACGGCTTCGCACCGGGTGATGGAAAAGATCGGGATGAGACGGGAAGGCTTTTTTAAAAAATGCATCCCCCATGATAATGAATGGTGGGATGAATATTATTATGCCGTTTTAGAAGAAGAGTGGGAAGTCTCCAATCTGGAATAAAAAGGCTTATACCCTTTGCTTTTACAGATAAGTGTGTGCTACACTGTTTGTAACAAATACGAAGGGATGATGGGTGGACAATGATTAACTAATCTTATTTTGACCGTTTGAAATCAAATATTTCAAATCAGAAAAAATAGGATTAGTCTGCCCATTTTCTATACGATACGAAAGCTATGTGAAAATAGCTTATTTGATCATGCACAGGTACGGCTAATCCTTCCAAATCAATTGGGAGGATTTTTTTGTCCTCCCTTTAAAGCGAGGGATTGACATATGAAAGAAATGTTAAAAATAAGCGGCATCAGTTATGAAATCAACAGCGTTCCCCTTTTTGAACAGATCAGCGCGAGCGTTCAGCAAGGTGACATCATCGGCGTTATCGGTAAAAACGGCGCCGGCAAATCGTTATTGCTGCAATTGATCTGCAATCAAAAAGCGCCGTCACAAGGACAGATTCAGATGATGCAAGATGTGAACATATATATGGTGGAACAAGAAACGGAAGCTTATGATTCCGGCCATCCGGAGCCTGCGGAGGCAGCCTTGTTAGAAAAGTGGAACGTGCCCGCACGCGCCTTTTCGCAATTGAGCGGCGGAGAAAAACTGAAAGCCCGTCTTGCCAAAGGTTTCTCCTCCTCAAGCAGCCTTTTGTTATTAGATGAGCCGACGAACCACCTCGATCAGCACAGTTTAGAAATACTGCTGAATCAGATCAAGAATTACAAAGGCACCATTATTTTCGTTTCGCATGATCGTGCTTTTATAGATGCAGCGGCGACAAAAATCTGGGCCATCGAAGGAAAGAAACTCATTGAACATAAAGGGAATTATTCAAGCTATATGGAGGTCCGCAAACAGAGAAGGCTGACACAGCAGCGGGAATATGAGAATCAGCAAAATATGATCAGACGGATTGAAGCTCAAATGAACGAGCTGAGCGCCTGGTCGAAAAAAGCCCACGCCCAATCAACGAAAATAGAAGGCTTTAAAGAATACCATCGTGTAAAAGCAAAACGCACGGACGCCCAGATTAAATCAAAGCAGAAGCGTCTTGAAAAAGAGCTTGAAAAAGTGAAAGCAGAACCGGTTGAAGCGGAGTATGAAGTCCGTTTTTCCATTGAGCACCGCAAAAAAGCGGGAAAGCGTTTTTTAGAAGTAAGGGATGTCACAAAGTCATATGACGGCCGAACGCTTTTCAAAAACGTGAATTTCACTGTGATGCACGGTGAAAAGATCGCGATTACAGGCCCGAACGGCAGCGGGAAAACAACATTATTGAAGGTCATCCTCGGTCAGGAAAAAGCGCAGGGCGGCATATGGATATCTCCGTCTGCAAATGTCGGATATTTAACCCAGGAAGTATTCGACCTTCCGCTTGATAAAACCCCCGAACAGCTTTTTTACAAAGAAACGTTCGAAGCAAGGGGCAATGTGCAATCCCTCATGAAGCATTTAGGATTTACCGCAGCGCAATGGACGGAACCCATCGGCAAGATGAGCATGGGAGAGCGGGTCAAATGCAAACTGATGGCGTTTATTCTGGAGGAGAAAGATGTGCTGATTCTGGATGAGCCGACAAACCACCTTGATCTGCCGTCACGCGAGCAGCTTGAAGACACTTTGGCCCGATACGACGGAACGCTTATCATCGTATCTCATGATCGCTACTTTCTCGAAAAGACGACGGACATCCGGCTTGATATCTCAAATGGCAGCGTCCGAAAACAATGGAAAGAATCTCCCTCCGTCAGGGACGATGCTGAAGAACTGCGATTAAAGCTTGAAACCGAACGGCAGGAAGTCCTCGGAAAACTCAGCTTCATGACTCCGGCTGATAAACAATATCGTGAGCTTGATCAAAAATTCAAAGAGCTGACGGAAGAAATCAAGAAATTGAAATGAATGTAAAAGCCCGTGATTGTCACGGGTTTTTTTTTTGAAAGTTCACGTATCATGAAGAATAATTTCAAACTGATTTGTACAACCTACGTTCAGATTTATTATGAGCATGGTTCAGGGGGGCAAAGAATGGCCAAACGCATCGGAATTACGGGAAACATTATGGCTGATCAATCCGGTCCTTTCCCGGGTTATAATCGGGCATATGTCAATAATGATTATATTCAGTCTGTTTCTGAGGCCGGCGGTGTGCCGTTTATACTGCCGGTGATTCAAGAGACGGCGCTTGTAAAGGAACAGGTCTCTCATGTTGACGGGATCATTCTGTCCGGCGGCCAGGACATAGACCCGCTGTTTTACGGCGAAGAACCTTTACAGGCTTTAAGAAAGACCTTTCCTGATCGGGACGCCTACGAGAAGGAGCTGATTCTCACGGCGGTTGCTTTAGAAAAGCCGATTCTGGCCATCTGCCGGGGGATGCATATGTTAAACGTCACTTACGGGGGAACTTTATATCAGGATCTAACACACGCTTCGTTTGCTGACATTAAGCATGACCAAGAAAAAGACCCGCCGTTAAAAACCCATCATGTTTCCTTTGAAAAAGGGACACGTCTCCATTCTTTGTTTGGCGATTCAGCGCGGGTGAATTCATTCCATCACCAGATCATAAAAGAGACGGCGCCTTCGTTTAAAGCCGCGGCTTATGCGAAAGACGGGGCCATTGAAGCGATTGAACGGACGGGTGAATTATTTGTCGTCGGCGTGCAATGGCATCCCGAAATGCTGACAAAAAAACATGAAGACATGAAAAAGCTTTTTTCTCTTTTCATGAATGCGATCAGCACATAAAAAAAGCAGATCATAACGATCTGCTTTTTCATTTTATTCTTCCGGTTTCTCCGGTGTTTTGCCTTGTGTCAGCTTATGGCCTTCGATATCCACATTCGGAATGATCTTATCCAGCCACTTCGGCAAGTACCAGGCCGCATGTCCCATCAGCTTCATGACACTCGGAATAATGGTCATTCTTACAATGAACGCATCAAAAAGAACACCGAAGGTCATTGCCAAGCCCATGGATTTGATCGTAGCTTCTCCCGCAAAGATGAATCCCGCAAAGACGAAAATCATGATCAGTCCCGCCGCTGTTACGACAGGTCCGCTATGTTTCAATCCGGCATGGATGGCTTGTACCGGATTTTTTGTTTTGACATATTCTTCTCTCATTCTGCTGACAAGGAATACTTGATAATCCATCGCCAGTCCGAAAAGAATACCGATCGCTAAAATAGGCAGGAAGGCGAGAATCGGGCCTTTTTCCGGAATGCTGAGCAAGCCGGTGAAATTCCCATCCTGCAGAACGAATACCGATAAGCCGAGTGTAGCGGTCATCGTCAGCAAAAAGCCGACGACGGCGGCAAGGGGCACGAGAAGCGAGCGGAAAACAACGGTCAGCAATACAAACGCAAACCCGACAATGAGAATGGCGAATTCCGGAATGGCATCGTTTAACCGATCTGAAATATCAATGTTCACCGCGGTTGACCCGGTGACGAGCAGGCGGATGCCGTTTTTGTCTGATCGTTTCCGTATATCCTGCACTAACTCTTTCGTTGCCTTATCATTCGGCCCGGTTTCAGGCACTGCCGTAATAATGGCATAGTCCCCTTTTTCGTTCGGCATGGCCGGTGTGACGCTCGCCACATTGTGCAAGTCCTTCATTTCGTTCACGGCGTCTTGAAATGCTTCACTTTTGTTCCCCTTGACCCCTTTTGCATCGGCAACAATTGTCAGCTTGCCGTTAAAGCCCTCGCCGAATCCTTTAGACAAAAGATCATAGGCGCGGCGATCCGGGCTGTCTTTCGCTTTCATTCCCGCATCAGGCAGCCCCAGCTCTAAATGCATGGCCGGCAGACTGATGACGGCTAAAAGAATAATGCTGAAAATGCTTAACAGAATAGGCTTCTTTGTAACGAAGCGCCCCCAGGCATTCGTGTCGGCGCTTTTCTTTTCTTTCTTCTTGTTTGATTTCGGAATCATCCGTTTTCCCACGATTGACAACACCGCAGGAACCAGCGTTACTGATGCCAATACAGCCATCAGCACACTGAGTGCCGCAGTCAATCCCATGGCAGACATGAACGGAATGCCGACAACGGTCAATCCGCAAAGCGCGACGATCACGGTCAGTCCCGCAAAAACGACGGCGCTGCCAGCCGTTCCCGCGGCTTTAGCGATCGATTCATTTTTTTGTACACCTTCGCCCAAAAACTGACGATGCTTCGTAAAGATAAACAGCGCATAATCAATCCCGACGGCCAGTCCGATCATTCCGGATAATGAGAGACTGACCGAGGCTATCGTAAAGAACTGTGTCCCGATTAACGTCAGCGCGACGCTTACGCCTAACCCAATCAGGGCCGTGACAATCGGAAGCCCCGCTATGACTAATGAACCAAACGTAATAGCCAGTACGACGAATGCCAGCACAACGCCGACAATTTCAGATACACCGCCGATTTCAACACCGGCCCCCGGCACATCGCCGCTGAGCTCCGTCTGCAGACCTTTGTCTCCTGCGGCGGACAGACTGTGTTTAATATGTGAAACAGACGCATCCGTAATGTCATCCGCCGCTTTTTTGTACGTAATATCGGCATATGCTACTGATCCGTCTTTAGAAATGGTTCCTGTCTCAAAAGGACTTGCAATCGAAGCGACTGAATGATCTGTTTTGATCTTCTTTAATGTCTCTTCAATCGCTTGTTTTTCCGGTTTTGACGTCAATTTCTTCCCGTCTTCAGCTCCGAAAATAACCCGTATGCTTCCTTTATCGGGACCCTTTGAAAATTCTTTTTGAATCATATCCATCGCCTTTTCAGAAGGTGTGTCGGGAATTGACATATCCTCAGAAAAAGCAGGTTTTAACGAGATGGCGATCACAATCGAAGCGATCAGTATCACGAGCCACGCACTGATCATTTTTAATCGATTGCGGGCAGACCATCCCCCTAATTTATATAAAAAACCAGACATCGAATACTCCTCTCCAATCATTACTTTCTGCCTAATTGTAGTTCACATTCACATAAAAAAAACGTACATAGGGGCATGTACGTTTGGGCAGTTTTTCATTATATATTCAGTTTCAGAATGCCTTTTTGCATGGCAATGGTGACGGCTTCCGTCCGCGAATCAGCGCCTAATTTGTTATAAATTGATGTTAATCTCGCTTTTACCGTCCGCTCTGAGATTCCTAAATCGAAGGCGATCGCTTTGCTTTTATGTCCTTGCGCAACGGCTTGCAGAACTATGATTTCCTTGTCCGTCAGCTGTGTTTCATTGGCATTTGCCCGTTCCATTTTCATTTCCCGGAAACGCCGCAAGATGTCCGGCTGCAGAAGCACTTCTCCCCTGACTGCCGCATCCATCGTATGAAATAAGGTTTCTGAGCTTGTGTCCTTCAGCAGATAACCGTTCGCGCCTGATTCGATGCCTTCTATCATCAGATGATCTTCATTATAGGTCGTCAAAATAATGATCGGCACATCAGAATGCTCTTTTATCTGTTTAATGGCTTCCAGCCCGCTCATTTCCGGCATGTACAGATCCATGAGAATGACATCGGGCTTTAGTTCCTCTGCGAGGCGGACGGCGGTTTTCCCGTTTTCCGCTTCTCCCGTTATGGTGTAATGGTCATTTGTTTCTATCAAAAGCTTCAGACCTTCTCTGACGACAAGATGGTCATCTGCTATTAACACTTTATACATGTTCCGCCTCTCCCTGAATTGGTATGATGATCTCAATTTGAGTCCCCGCTGATCTGGCGCTTGTTATACGGAAAGTACCGTTCATCATATTGACGCGTTCTTGTATCCCAAGCAGCCCGTAATGTCCGCTTTTTCTCATTTCTGTTCCGGCATCAAAGCCTTTCCCGTCATCTTTGACGGTTATGCGGATCTGTCTCTCTTCTTCCCGAACGGACACCCAGACATTCTTTGCTTCTGCATGCTTGGCGGCGTTTGTCAGGCCTTCTCCGATCATGTAATGGCAATTCTCCGCCGTATGAACGTCAAGCACATGATGCACGCTGTAATCTAAAAAACAAGACAGCCCGGAGGCTTCTGTAAAATGGTTGATTTGTTCAGTGATGCTTTCTTTTAAGAAACCGATCTCTTCTGATTTACTGCGAAGGTTATCAATGGCCGAGCGCGCATCAGCCAATGTGCCCTTCACTCTGTCCATTGACTGGCTGATGATGTCTTTCGCTCTGTCAGTGTTATCTTTCGAAAGATGAACTTGCACCGCTTCAAGCTGCATGTGCAAGCTGACCAATCCTTGGGCAAGCGTATCGTGTAAGTCTCTCGCCATCCGCTGTCTTTCATTCTGAAGCGTCAGCTGTTTCACTTGCCGGTGAGCGAGCTCTAATTTTTCAAGCGTCATCTGTGTTTTTATTTTTTCATCAACTTGCGCGAAAAATGTGGCCGCATACGTGATAATCACGATCATGATGGGAGCGGCGATAACGATGAAACGCAGCAGATGATGCGGATGCTCCTGATGCAGGGCTGTTATGGACATTAAAATGAAAAGATAGAGTATGAGCAACGTTTTTCCCTTATCCGCCATTCCGATAATCTGCCCGATTAAAAAGGCATAGAGACCGATGACCAGTGCGATATAGCCGCCGGTCATCAAGTTAGCCGATGTATATATGATAAATCCCTGTATGATGAAATAAAGAAACGTCTTTTTCTTCACCCAGCGATGGGAATGCCAGTGCAGCACGGTAAAAATGACGATCAATATCGTGAATAACAGCTGCAAAAAAACCGTCCAGCTTTCATAAATGTACTGCAAAGAAACTGATGCGGCATATACCATTAAAATAAACGCCAGACCGGGCACCCGAAGCGCAAGCATATGCAATGAGCGTCTGTCACGGGAGACGTAGTCTTCTTGATGTTTTGTACCAAACAATCTCTGTCCACTTCCTTTTAGCCGACCGGCCTCACGAGGTTTTATTCTATTTGTCATCATACCATATGTGCCTTCTTCTCACCTTCCCCTTCTGTCCCTGCATGACGGGTGAAAGAAAAAACAGCCTGCGGGATTGTTCGCAAGCTGTTTTTGTTCATATCTTTTTTATGACCTTCCCCGGGTTTCCGGCCATGACGGGATTTGGCGGGACGTCTTTCGTAACGACTGTACCGGCCGCAATGACGGAGTTTTCGCCGATGGTGACGAAAAATGACACAGCTGCCTCCGATCGTAATCGGAATGCCGTAACCGCTTTTATTTCTTCCTCCCGGCTGTATAGATCCCGACATTCGGCCCTATCATACAGTTATCGCCTATTCGCACGTCAGCCATGTCTAAATGGTGCAATTACAGCCGGCATAAAAATGATCACCGACATGAATATTGGTTCCGATATCACAGTGAAAGTTATGCTCGATGCCCGGTTTTTCCCCTGCCGTCCCGAACAATTCTCTGATGAGCGCTTCTTTTGTTTCAAACGCTTCCGGATCGGCGTCGTTTAATTCCCGGACAAGCCTATGCGCCCGGATGTTTTTCTTCCTCAGCTCTTCCGTTTCGCGTTCATAATAGATTTTGTTATCAGAACTCATGTGTCGAGCCTCCATTTTCAGCAAGGATATTCTGTTTATTCTCCGCTTGAAAACAATGTTAACCCGTCTTGACTGATTCGGTAAGTATATTTTAAACTACTTTTAATAAGTCTTTTAAAAAGTGATTAATAAAGGGGTGCAGAATCATGGCAAATACCATTAATAATACATCCATTGTAAAAAAAACGAATGAAGAAACAATCATTGAAGCGCTGCTGAAAACGGATGCGGCCACCATTTCCTTTCTCTCTCAACAAACAGGGCTCAGCGCCGCCACGTGCGGAAACATTTTACATGAATTAAAAGAACGCGGCGAAGTTATGGAACTGGAACCGAGCGCCTCAACAGGCGGAAGAAAAGCAAGGCAGTTTACGTTAAATGCGGACAGTCATTTGGTACTCGGCATATCCGTTAAAACAGAAGGCGGCGTCCATTCGATTGACGTCGCGCTGGCAGATTGGCACGGTGACTATATTGAAAAAGACAGCCACTTTTATGATGTCATCAATTATGACGTCATCGAACGGCTTACTGACGAATGGATAAGGCGGTTTCCCAATATAAAGGCGATCGGCATGGGGGTTCAGGGTGTGGTCAGCCACGGCATCATCGGCATTTGTGACACTGAAGAGCTGTGTGATATCCCGATGCAGGAAAGACTTGAAGCCAGACATTCTGTCAAGGTCAATGTAGAAAACGAGATGCATTACGCTTTGTACGGATTTTATCGCGATCAGCAATATTCCGTCCCGAAAACCATCGCCATGGCCGCATTTGTCAAAGACAACCCTCCGGGAGCGCGCTTCGTTATAGACGGGCGCTTAGTCAAAGGCAATACGCAATTCGCCGGAGAAATTTCTTATATTCCATTTGAAACGACACGGAAGCAGCAGCTTGAAAAGCTCTATTCACCTGATTCTTTTCCGGAACTGGCTGTTAAGATGACAAGCGCCATGATTTCAATCATCAATCCGCAGGCCATTGCGTTTATCGGAGAATTATCAAAGGGATTGGATATGGAACAGGTTTATGAAGCATGCTCCGCTTTTGTCCCGAAAGAACACATGCCCGAGCTGATTCTCATAGATGACATCCAGCCCTATTATCAAAAAGGATTGATTGCCATCACATTAAAATCTCTGCGTTTTCCGCTTCATTTGGCAGAGAGGGAACTGATTTCATGAGTAAACAGGGCATTCAAAAATGGAAACTTTCCCTTTTTTTTATTTTTTCGCTGCCCGGACTTGCTTTCTCATCCTGGATTTCCCGCACGCCTGAAGTCAGAGAAACGCTGAAAGCCTCGACTTCAGTGATGGGATTGATTATTTTCGGCCTTGCATGCGGCTCATTAATCGGTCTGTTAAGCGCCAGCCGGATCATCTCGCGGAAGGGAACCAGATTCGCAGCTCTGATCAGTGTTCTGATTGTCATTATCGGGATATTCGTCATCAGCGCAGGTGTTTTTGCCGCTTTCAAAAGCATCGTATTTGCCGGACTGATCATCTTCGGGCTCGGCTACGGACTTGCGGAAGTGGCCCTTAATGTAGATGGTTCCGCCCTTGAACACGCCGCCGGGAAAACCATGATGCCCGCATTGCACGCATCGTTCAGCGCCGGCACATTGATAGGCGCGGGACTCTCCTCTCTCGCTATTTTATTCAAGGTTCCCGTGCTCGTTCACCTGCTGCTCATTGCCGGAATTGAGTTTATCCTGATTTTTACTTTCTTCCGGTTTCTGCCGGAGGACACCGGGAAAGAAGATGCCGTCTCAAGGCGGCAGGAAGTCTCAAGCGAAAAGCCGGAAAACGTCTGGACAGAGCCGCGCACACTGCTGATCGGGCTCATCGTGCTCGGAATGGCTTTCGCAGAAGGGTCGGCCAATGACTGGCTTCCGCTCACCATGACGGATGGTTTTCACGTGACGCACGCGCAAGGCACGGCGGTTTACGGGGTCTTCCTCACCGCTATGCTGATCGCCCGCATCTTTGGCGGGGCATTTTTGGACCGGTACGGACGCGTGCCCGTTCTTCGTCTCTGCACCGCCGTCAGTGTCATCGGACTTTCCCTTGTAATTTTCAGCGGAAACCTCACAGCAGCCGTAATCGGCGTCTTTCTTTGGGGAATCGGCGCCTCCCTCGGCTTCCCGGTCGGCCTTTCCGCAGCCGGCGATGACCCAAAAGGAGCAGTTAAGCGGGTCGGAGCAATCTCCTTCGTCGGCTACTGCGCCTTCTTAGTCGGCCCTCCCGTTCTCGGACTGCTCGGTGAAGAATTCGGCCTTGTTAAAGCACTGATCATCGTACTGATCGGCATCGTGCTCAGCGGGCTCGTCTCCCGCGCGGCAAAACCGCCCGCGCATCAGAAAAACGTTCATGACACCAACAGCCATTCCATGTGAACAAGAGGAAGCGATTGTGCTTCCTCTTTTTTTTGATGCACCGTCAGGCTTTTTCTCCGCTTTTTCTTACAAACAAAATTTGTAAGACTAGAGCTCTTTTCTCAGGGGAAATTAATTACGTATTTTTAGAAAGGGAGGTTTCAGACGATTATGGAAAAGCGTGAATTAGCGGCTCACGAGTCGCTGGACTTACATGAAATCATTAACTTCAAGACGCTTTGTGTAGCGAAATCCAAGCTCATGCAAGGGCTTGTGTTTGATCAGGATCTGAAAACGTTAATGGAAAAAGACGTTCAGCAAGCCTCTCAAGACCTGGCTGATCTGCAGGCGGTTTATGAACGGGCAACGTTTCAGGCTCCCGTTCCTCAAAACCGGCCGACTTCGATCATCAATTGAAAGGAAGGTAAGCATCATTGAATCATGACCATTTAGATCCGATCAATTCATTACATGTCCCTGAACTTGCGGATATGACATTCGCAATGGATTTTCTCATACGCGCCAAAGAAGGCGTCAGAAATACCGCCGTTGCTTTAACAGAAACCGCTTCACCTGATGTAAGAGCTTTGCTGCGCAAACAGCTCATGCAGGGAATCGCGATGCATCAGGAGATAACAGACTTGATGGTCAGCAAAAAGTGGTTTCACCCGCATGATTTGAGCGAACAGTATAAATTGGATCAGCTCTCTGCAAAAAATACCCTCATGGTCGGAAGCATGAACCTGTTTCCCGTTGAAACAAACAGAAAAGGGATGTTTGACCGCACACCTGATGAACACTAACACTGGAGGTATTACAGCATGAAGGCCGTAACGTATCAAGGAGTGAAAAACGTCGTTGTCAAAGACGTGCCTGATCCGAAGATTGAAAAACACGATGACATGATTATAAAAGTCACAAGTACGGCAATTTGCGGATCAGATTTACATTTAATCCACGGACTCATCCCGAATTTGCAGGAAGACTACATCATCGGCCATGAACCGATGGGCATCGTGGAAGAAACCGGTCCCGGCGTGACGAAAGTCAAAAAAGGCGACCGCGTCATTATTCCTTTTAATATCGCCTGCGGAGAATGCGTTTATTGTAAGAATCACCTGGAAAGCCAGTGTGATCAATCAAATGAGAACGGCGATATAGGCGCTTATTTCGGCTATTCAGGAAATGCCGGCGGCTATCCGGGAGGCCAGGCCGAATATTTGCGCGTTCCATTTGCGAACTTTACCCACTTTAAAGTTCCCGAAACATGCGAAGAACCGGATGAGAAACTGAGTGTTATTTCCGATGCGATGACAACCGGCTTTTGGAGCGTCGACAATGCCGGCGTAAAAGAAGGCGATACAGTTATCGTTCTCGGCTGCGGGCCCGTGGGCCTTTTCGCTCAAAAATTCTGCTGGTTAAAGGGAGCGAAACGCGTAATAGCCGTAGACTATGTCAACTACCGTCTCCAGCATGCGAAACGGACGAATAAAGTAGAAATCGTGAACTTCGAAGACCACGAAAATACAGGCAGCTACCTGAAGGAAATCACCAAAGGCGGCGCCGACGTTGTCATTGACGCCGTCGGCATGGACGGAAAAATGACGGATCTCGAGTTCCTCGCCAGCGGATTAAAACTTCAGGGCGGGGCGATGAGCGCATTGGTCATCGCGTCCCAAGCGGTGCGAAAAGGGGGAACAATCCAGATTACGGGTGTGTACGGCGGCAGATACAACGGGTTTCCCCTTGGCGATATCATGCAGCGGAACGTCAATATCCGATCAGGACAAGCTCCGGTCATCCACTATATGCCGTATATGTTTGAATTGGTGTCAACCGGCAAAATTGATCCAGGCGATGTTGTAAGCCATGTCATTCCGCTCAGTGAAGCGAAGCACGGCTATGAGATGTTTGACACGAAAACAGATGATTGTATTAAAGTTGTACTCAAACCTTAAAGAACGGAGGCTACAGAAATGGCCAGCGCCTTACATGAATTACTCGAAATTCAGGAGATGGCTTCTTTTAAGTCACTTTGTCTGACGAAATCCAAAACCATGAAAGCGCTCGTATCCGATCCGCAGCTGAAAGAAATCATGCAGCAGGATGTGGATACATCAACAAGGCAATTGCAGGAATTTGCCTCGATTTTATCTGATGCACAGCATGAAATGAGGAGATGAATCACGAATGAATCCGATTATTGAATACTTGACGGGAATGAATGCACTGACAGACCAAATTGTCGCAATGGATTTATTGAATTCGGCAAAAAGCGGTGTCAGAAACTATGCGATGGCGGCGACGGAAGCCGGAACGCCTGAAGTGAAAGCGATCCTCACCCGGCACTTAGAAGAAGCCCTTGACATGCACGAGCAAATCTCACGCTATATGATGGAAAAAGGCTGGTATCACCCGTGGAACACAAATGAACAAGTCCGGCTCAATTTGCAAAATATTGATACGGCGCTCCGCCTGCCCGTCCTATAAATCGTTTTGCTGCTGAGACAGCACCCCTGACTCAAGCTTCAGTATTTCAAACTGTGAGCTGCCTTTTACAGCGCCCAGGCGGCTCTCAGTTTTTTTATGCCTTCTTGTATATTGGTTTCAGAAACCCCAGCGAAACCGAGAGAAACTGTTTTTTCAGGGAGCTGTTTTTGATAGGTGAGAGACACGGGATAGATTTTGACGCCTTGTTCCTCCGCCTTTTCAATCAGCTCTTTTTCACTGAAAGGCAGCTGAACGTCAAGTAAAATCCGCAGCCCGGAATTTTCTCCGCGAATCCTGACGTATTGTCCCAGCTCGCGCCGCACGGCCTCTAATAATACCGCTCTTTTTTTCCGGTACAGCTTTCTCATTCTGTTAATATGTTTCTGCCACTCTCCGCTTTTGATAAATTGAGCCAGCGTCAGCTGACTGTGGCAGGAGACGGTCTGCTTATATAAAGAAGCGATTTCCCTGCCTTTTTCGATAAGCGGCAAAGGAAGAATCATATAGCTGATGCGCAGCGAAGGAAGCAGAGATTGGGAAAACGTTCCCATATAAATAACACGGTGATGCTGATCAAGCCCTTGCAATGATGGGATCGGCTGGCCGGTGTATCGGAATTCACCGTCATAATCATCTTCTATAATGAACGATTGATGTTCCTTCGCCCATTTCAGCAGCTGAATCCTTCTGTTTACCGGCATAATCGTTCCTAACGTAAATTGATGAGAAGGCGTGACATATACAAGACGCGGCCGCTCTTCATTCAGCTTCCGGATACAGACTCCTTCATCATCGACGGGTATCGGAATGATCTTCATGTGATTGGCTTTAAAAATCTCCCTCGCTCTCGGATAACCCGGATCTTCATATCCGATGGATAGATTTGCTTCAAATATTTTGCACAGCATTTGCAAAAGAGCAGGGTTCCCGGCGCCGACTATCACTTGTTCAGGACGGCAATTCACGCCGCGCGACTGATATAAGTATTCTGAAATGAGCGTTCTCAGTTCAAGCTCGCCCAAATCATCCCCGGGCCGATACAGCTCGTGCCCATATTGATCTAAGCTTGCAACCATGCTTTTGCGCCATGCCGAAAAAGGAAAATGAGCGGCATCCACAGTGCCGTAGTGAAAATCAATCCATTGGCGGTCTTCCTTCGCCTTTGTTTGAACAGGCGAAGCGCCCGGCTTTTTCACATAGACGGCGTCCGAGTCATAATCGGCAAACCATCCGCTTCTCGGCTTACTGACAATATAGCCTTCGGCGGCAAGCTGTTCATAGGCACGCTCCACAGTCGTCTGACTGACGGAAAGCTGACTTGACAAAAGCCTTTTTGAAGGAAGCTTCAGTCCTTTAGGAATACGGCCCTGATGCATATTTTCCTTAAAATGCCGATAAAGCTGCTGATAAAGCGGAATATCCAGATCTCTATTTAAAAATGGCGTGATATCCATTTTTATTCCCTCCAAACTGGCATTCTTCTTTTTATAAAAACTGGCCATTTGTATAAGGCCAATTTCAGTTTATAGTCATTATAAACTTTGAAAATGGGTTTAGAAATATATATTGGAGTGATTGGAATGAATAAGGCCGCAAACGGCTGGATTAACGGATTTATCGGCGTGCTCATTTTCAGCGGCTCGCTTCCCGCGACCCGCTTGGCTGTAGCGGACTTTGATCCGGTATTTCTCACCGTATGCCGCGCCGCGATAGCCGGTATATTGGCAGGCGCTCTGCTCCTGATTTTTCAGGAGCAACGCCCTGCCAAAAGCGACATCATTTCATTAATAACAGTAGCGCTCGGCGTCGTGATCGGTTTCCCGCTGCTTACAGCATTAGCGCTTCAGCATGTCACATCCGCTCATGCCATTGTCTACATCGGGCTTCTCCCGCTTGCGACGGCGATCTTCGGCGTACTGCGAGGAGGCGAACGGCCCAGACCGGTCTTTTGGATTTTCTCGGCTGCCGGCAGCATCCTCGTAGCCGGATATGCTCTGCTGCAAGGAGGGGAATCCTCTCCGCTCGGTGATACGTACATGATCGCTTCGATTATCGTGTGCGGTCTCGGTTATGCCGAAGGCGCCCGCCTCTCCCGGCGGCTTGGCAACTGGCAGGTGATCTCTTGGGCTCTCGTTTTATCGCTTCCCCTTATGTTCATCCTGTCTTTCTGCTTCATGCCGGACTCATGGTCAAACATCGGCGCGCCCGCACTGCTCAGTCTTGCATATGTCTCAATATTCAGCATGCTGATCGGCTTCGTATTCTGGTATCGCGGACTCGCCCAGGGAGGCATCGCCGCGGTCGGACAGCTGCAGCTTCTGCAGCCTTTCTTCGGACTGTTACTGGCCGCCATGATTCTCCATGAAAAAGCGGGATGGGAACTTGCGGCGGTGAATGTCGGCGTTATCGCTTGCGTGGCGGCCGCCCGGCGGTTCGCAAATCAATCAGAAAAGGCCGAACAATGAACTTGTTCGGCCTTTTCATTATGTTCCGCCCATAGGCAGCAAAAGTCTGCATCTCTTTCACATGATCCGGGTATTTTTCAGGCAGGCTGAACTCCCTTAAACGCACTCATCACCAGATCATGCACATAGGAATCATTCACCTCATCACCTGTGATCAACAGGCGATAGAAAATCGGTCCGTAAATGAGATCGATGCTTACGTCAATATCAAGATTCTCTCTTAATTCACCTTTTTGAATTCCCTTTTCCAGAAGGCCTTTCGCTTGGAGGCGGCGGGGCTGGAAAAATCGCGTGCGATATTCTTCCGCCAATTTTGCATCCAGCTGCCCCGCACCGATTAATTCCTTAATAACGGTTCCTTCCCGGCTCGTCAAAAACCTTGCTAAATTCGTGGCGTGGGTCAATATATCTTGCACTGTTGATCCTGTATCGGGCACAGGCAGTCTGTCCGTAGCGGTCGAAAGAAAGCTGTCCATGATAACGGCAGCCTTGTTTGACCACCATTTATAAATCGTTGCCTTACTCACTTTGGCACGCTCAGCAATTTTATCGACTGTCACCGCGTCAAAGCCATTTTCCAACAATAGGTCATAGGCTGCAGAAAGAATCGCCTTATGTGTTCCTTCATCGCGCGGCCGTCCTCGTTTACTCTGCACATGAATCATTCCTTCCCGAATTATAAACGATACGTTCAGTATACTTAACCTGTATAAAAAAAGAAAACAGAAACCCATTTACAAAACTGAACGTTTAGTATATCATTTGCTTATAATAAAACTAAACGTTTAGTTTACAAAATAACTTGAGGGAAATCTTGATGAAACACAGACTCCAAAAGCCTCTGCGTAAAGGAGATGAATCAGCAAATCATTTATCAAGCATCATAAAAACCACTTAAAAAGGAGTTCATTCATATGGCTAAAGAAAACAAACAGACAGCAGATCAGGGAATTTCACCTGGTTTAACCCTTCTTCTCGCAACGGCATGCGGTATCATTGTCGCTAATCTTTATTATGCACAGCCCTTGGCAGGATTCATTAGTGCGGCAATCGGACTTTCTCCAAGCAGCGCCGGACTGATTGTCACGCTGACCCAAATCGGATACGTTGCCGGCTTACTGTTTCTCGTCCCTTTGGGAGACATTATCGAAAACAAAAAACTTGTCGTTGTATCACTCCTTCTAAGCGCAGCCGCTTTGACACTGACAGCATTTGTGAAGCATGGAACACTGTTTTTAACCGCTGCGTTTTTCATCGGACTGGGATCCATCGCAGCCCAAGTGCTAGTTCCGTTCGCATCATACCTTGCGCCAGACGCCGCACGCGGCCGGGTTGTCGGCAATGTGATGAGCGGCCTGCTGCTCGGTATTATGCTTTCCCGTCCGATATCCAGCCTGGTCGCTGATATATGGGGGTGGAATGCCATATTTGCTTTATCCGCCGCGTTAAGTGTTGTCCTGGCAATCATCTTATCAAAAGTGCTTCCTGCCAGAAAACCAACAGCAAACACAAGCTACACCGTCTTACTCGGTTCAATGTGGAAGCTGCTGCGCACGACTCCGGTCTTACGCCGCCGTGCCATTTATCATGCGTTTGTATTTGGCGCTTTCAGCTTATTCTGGACGACTGTGCCTTTATTATTGTCCGGTCCTGCTTTTCATTTTTCTCAAAAGGCAATCGCGCTGTATGCATTAGCGGGCATTGCGGGTGCAGCGGCTGCACCGATAGGCGGCCGTCTGGCTGATCGCGGCTTGACCCGGCTTGCCACCGGAATCGCTCTCGGTGTTGTCATCGTTTCTTTATTACTCCCGCTCATGATTCAGAGCAGCTCCCCCGTCGGAATAGCAGTTCTGGTGGCCGCTGCTATCCTGTTGGATATGGGGGTATCTGCCAATCTCGTACTCAGTCAGCGTGCCATTTTTTCGTTGGCACCTGAATTTCGCAGCCGATTAAACGGATTATTTATGGCAATCTTCTTTCTCGGCGGTGCTATAGGATCATCAATCGGAGGATGGGCATACGCCTCAGGCGGGTGGAGTATCACATTATGGATTGGAATCGCTTTTCCGGTCATAGCATTGCTTTATTTCACCACAGAGAAATAAGCCTTTCACCAAAAATAAGCCGTCAGGACCAAGCTGACAGCTTTTTTTGGTGTATTCTTCTTTACATCCATCCGAACAAAAAATCCGGATTCATGAAAAGATGATATTGATTCTTTACGCCCCGCTCACATAGCAGAAACGGTAAAACCATGTCATAATATGTTAAGAAATAATTGCGCCATAGGCAGGTGAACACATGAAGAAGTATTTATATAAACACCTTTTGTTAGCTCTCGTTTCGTCCGTTTGCTTTTTATTGGTCTTTTATGTGGGTTTAAAAATGACACAGGAAGACACACCGCCGTTGTCTTCTTACCCGTTTTACCTTTTTATTTATCTTTACATCGCAGCCGGATATTTGACGGTCGGCCTTGTTTTAGCTTGTATGACTGATATCTTGAAAAACCGCTGGACATTGAATAAAACGTCTTCCATTCTATTGAAACTTATCGTTTACTTCCTCATACCGTATGCTATTTTTCATTCTTTCTTCATTTTAATGGCGCCGTTGATTTATGTGCTGTTTGAGTCGTTATTCATCCTGAGAAAAGCTTCGTAACCTGAAAAAACATACCGCATGCTGCCGGTATGTTTTTAGTTTCAGTTGTTCGTAGTGATCCGTTTGATGTTTTCTTCCATCAAGCCGGAAATGAGCTGTTCGTTTGTATGAGGAATCTGTTTGAGCTGTTGCACGACCAGCCCTTGTCTTGCGGCTGAATGATTTTGACTCAGCTTTGCTTTCCCCTCTATTTTGCTGATTTTGATTTTAAAGCCTTTTACCCCTTTGTTCATGCCTGCCAGCAATTTCGCATCGACATCCTCTAATTTGTACGGGCTGTCGGGGCTTTCGTATTTCAATACGAGATCACTCATCGACTGCACGGTTTCTTCCTCATCCAAAAGCTCCGCCTCTCCGTAAACATGAACCGCCACGTAATTCCATGTGGGAACAGCCTGATTCGTCTCATACCATTTAGGCGAGATATAACAATGAGGCCCTTGAAAAACGGCTAACACGTTTTGGCCATCAATCTCTTTCCATTGGGGGTTCGGCAATGCAAAATGACCGTATAAGCATTCGTTATTCTTACTCATCATCAATGGCAGGTGGGTTGCATACGGCATGCCTTCCGCCGTTGAAAACAATGCTGCGAAACCATACTCTTTAATTACATCGCACGCTTCAGCTTCACTCAGCTGAAATGGAGCGGGAATATACATAAAAACTCTCCTCTCTGAACATGGATTGATAAAGCGCTTTCCGCTATAATAAGATATCAACTGACATTTAAAAAGGTACAGTTTTGAATAAATATACATGTCAGAGGAGAACATCTGATGAAAAATATGATTTTCGCTTTCGAAAGCGATACCCCGAAATACAAACAAATTTACGAGCAATTTAAAACATTGATTGAGCAGGGAAATATTCAGGCAGATGAGCGGCTGCCTTCAATTCGGGAGCTGGCAGATTCTCTGCGGGTAAGCCGTAATACAACGCTGATGGCCTATGATCTGCTTTTAGCGGAGGGATACATTCGCGGAGAAACACGCAAAGGTTATTTTGCAAATGAAGTAGAACCTTCTTTATTTCAACAAGAAAACGATGTTGTTTACGCTGAGAAAACCGAATCAACTCAGCCGATCCTGATTGATTTTCGTGCCGGAGCCGTCGATCAAAATCATTTTCCTCTGAAAACATGGAGAAAATTATACAATCAAGTTTTGACATCAGAGAAAAGCTTTCTGTACGGTGAACCGTTCGGCGAGAGAGACCTGCGTGAACAAATTGCCGCTTATCTCTTGGAATCCCGCGGAGTGAAAACAGATGCGGATTCCATTATCATCGGCAGCAGCACCCAGCAGATGCTGATATATCTCAGCCGGATTCTGAAAGAGGATTTTTCGGGAATGATCGTTGAAGACCCGGGATTTGACGGTGCCAGAGCGGCTTTTCAATTTCACGGGCTTTCTCTGGAGACGATGCCTGTCTATGAAAACGGAGCTGATTTTTCTCAATTACATGCAATGAAAGAAAAATTAATCTATGTGACCCCTTCCCATCACAGCCCTTACGGCGTAAGCATGTCCATTCAGCAGCGCCAAACTCTGATCAATTGGGTGAATCATAGAGAGGGTTATATTCTTGAGGATGATTATGACAGTGAATTCCGTTATACACAGCAGCCGTTTCCCGCTCTTGCTTCCATTCAATCAGACCGGGTGATTTATTTGGGGAATTTCTCAAAATCCTTTCTTCCGGGCATCCGCATAAGCTATATGGTTTTGCCGCAGCGCATTTTGCACCGGTATAAAAAAAGGTTTATTCATTTCGAAAGCACCGCTTCTTCGCTTAACCAACTGACCATGGCTGAATTGATGAAGGCCGGTGAATGGACCCGCCATATTAAGCGCATGCGCATTGTTTATAAGCGCAAAATGCAGCACTTGATTTCACATGTAAAGCAGCAGTTCGGCGATCATGTGACGATCATCGGCGAGCAGTCGGGATTGTATATATTGGTGAGAGTTCACCTGAACTATACAGAAGAAACATTAATCGAACGCGCTTTTCAGTACGGAGTGAAGGTGTACCCTACCGCCATTTATTTCGTTGCCCAAAAACCCGAACCGCCGACTGTAAAGCTGGGTTTCGCCCATCTCGATACGGATCAGATCACACAGGGCGTACAGCTTTTGAGAAATGCTTGGCTGACATGAAAGAAAAAAGGCGCCGTTCGGCGCCTTTTGTTATCTTTTATTTCGTATTTCTTGTGAATTTCGGCAGTCCAAATATGATGGCGGCGATGCCGCAGATTCCGATGAAAACGGGATAAAAAGAGTATGGCAGGATGCTGACGGGTGAAATATTCCCGAATTTTCCGGCTGATAACAGCTGCGCGCCATAAGGAATCAATCCTTGAATCATGCACGAAAAGATATCCAGAATACTTGCCGATTTTCTGTTGTCGATGTTGAATTTATCAGCGATATTCTTTGCAATCGGCCCGGCTGCGATAATCGAGATCGTATTATTGGCCGCAGCCAGATTCGTCACACTGACCAGTCCGGCAATGCCGGCTTCGGCTCCTTTTTTCGAACGGATTCGTTTCGTGATGAACTCCAGTAAAAAGTCGATCCCGCCGTTTTGTTTCATCACGCCGACCATCCCGCCGATCAGCATGGACAGGATGATCAGATCGCTCATTCCGGCAATTCCATCCGTAATCGCCTTAAAATAAGAGTCAAGCGTCAGGCTGCCGCCCGCTAATCCGATGATTCCCGTCAAAACCAATCCGCCGAATATGACAGCCATCACATTAATACCGATTAACGCAAAAACCAACACGGCGACATAAGGGAGCACCTTAATCCAGTTGTAAGATTCAGCACCCGTATGGCCGGCGTGGCCTGCCGGAATAAAAAATAAGATAATAACAGTCACAATGGCAGCAGGCAAAACAATCAGAAAGTTCGTTTTGAATTTATCCATCATTTGTGTTTTTTGCGTCCGGACTGACGCGATGGTCGTATCGGAAATAAAAGAAAGATTATCTCCGAACATAGCTCCGCCGACCACAGCTGCCATTGTAATCGCGCCGGAGATGCCAAGCTCTCCGCTCAGACCCGCGCTGATCGGCGCAACCGCCGCAATCGTGCCCATTGATGTTCCCATCGATATAGAAATAAAACAAGCAATGATAAACAGCCCCGGCAGCAAAAACTGCTGCGGAATAATGCTCAAAGCAAGATTGACAGTTGAATGCACCGCTCCCATCGCCTCAGCCGCTGAAGCAAAGGCACCTGCCAATATAAAAATCATAACCATAATGATAATATCAGGATGTCCCGCACCGGAAGCGAACCATTCTATTTTTTGATTGAGCGATTTCTTCCGGTTAAATAACAGCGCAAAAGCTGACGCAATGATCGCGGCAATCAAGATCGGCAATTTATAAAAATCTCCGGTCACCAGACCAGAGCCGACAAAAAGCCCTACGAATAAGACTAAAGGCAATAACGCCCAAGGGTTCTTTTTATTGTTCATCTGGGTAAACCACCTCTTTTCAGCATTAAAGTCGCTAATCACAGTCTAAGCAACATTTCACACTTTAAAAGTCTGCAGTAAAAAAGTCAAGCTGAAAAAAGGATAAGTAAAGATTGATAAGATAGAAAAAGCTGTTTTGTTTCCACTCTTTAGAAAATAAAAAAACCAAGGCTCGTTTCCCTTGGTACATTTCATGCGGCCCGGCGTCCGGGACACCTTCTCTTCATTCAGAAATACATTCAGCTTTCAATCTGTTTTTAAGTTTCGCTTCATTTTCAAGGATATCTTCGTAATCCTCAATCTTCCTGTTTAATCGTTTTATGGTTTCATCAATTTCCCTCTGTTTCTCCGTCAGCCTTTTCCTTTCATTTATAAGGATGTTTTTTCGGGGTTCGATCGTATGATCGGCTCCTTCAATAAATAAAGCGGTATATTCAATCAGCGCCTCAATCGACAGCCCGGCATTTCTCATGCATTTTATAAATTGAATCCAATTCACATCATCTTCGTCATAATCGCGGATGCCGCTTTCATCGCGTTTTACCGGAGGAATCAGACCTATACTTTCATAATACCTAAGCGTCGCGGCTGATAACTCAACCTGCTTTGCAGCCTGCGCAATCTTCATATTCTTATCACCCGTCCTTCAAACCTTCATAAGCTTGCCATTATAGAATATCATTTCATAAAAAAATAAACCAAACTCCTTGACTTAAAGTCCGCTTTAACATTTAAAGTAAAATCGAACAGAGGATTCATCACTTTATCTTGGAAAGGAAGATAACCATGTGTAATAATCATCCGACTCGTGTATTAAGCGCTCCGCATGCAAAAGCTAAATTTGAGCGGACGACGATTGAGAGAAGAGCATTACGGCCGCACGATATCCTGATTGATATTAAGTACAGCGGGATTTGTCACTCAGACATCCACAGCGCATTCGATGAATGGGGCGGCGGAATCTTTCCGATGGTTCCCGGGCACGAAATTGCCGGAGTTGTGGAAGCCGTGGGTGAAGAAGTCACCACATTTGCCGTCGGCGACCGTGTGGGTGTCGGCTGTTTTGTAGACTCCTGCGGGGAATGTGAATACTGCCTTAACGGAGACGAACAATATTGCACAAAAGGCGTTGTTCAAACTTATAACAACCTGGACTACGACGGAAACCCTACGTACGGCGGCTACAGCCAGAAAATAGTTGTCACTGACAGATTCGTTGTCCGGATTCCGGATCAGCTGGATTTGGATGCTGCCAGCCCGCTATTGTGCGCGGGCATTACCACCTATTCTCCGCTGAAACACTGGAATGCCGGCCCCGGCAAAAAAGTGGCGATTGTCGGAATGGGCGGGCTCGGACACTTAGCCGTTCAATTCGCGCACGCTTTAGGCGCAGAGGTCACCGTCCTCAGCCGCTCAATGAACAAAAAAGACGAAGCGCTTGAATTTGGAGCCGATCACTACTTTGCAACAAGCGATCCGGATACATTTACTGAGCTGGCCGGACGATTTGATCTTATTTTAAATACAGTATCCGCGAACCTTGACGTAGATGCCTACTTATCTCTGCTTCGAATTGACGGTACATTGGTAAATGTGGGAGCGCCAGCTAAGCCGGACTCATACAGTGTGTTCTCCTTAATCACGGGCCGCCGCAGCATTGCGGGTTCACTCGTCGGCGGTATTCCGCAGACTCAGGAGATGCTTGATTTCGCCGCCGAGTACGGCATTGCTCCTAAAATTGAAGTGATACCCGCCAATCAAGTCGACGAAGCGTACGAACGGGTTCTCCAAAGCGATGTCCGCTACCGTTTCGTCATTGATATTGCAACTTTATAATTCACATAAAAAACATACCAATATCTATTGGTATGTTTTTTTTCAGTTCAAATTATTTTTTATTTCAGCAGCCAGCCGGGCACCGCTTTTATATAAACCAACTCGCCTATCAATTCAACGATCGTCTGTGTGACGATAACAGCGGCGGCTAATGAGGCCCAAGCATCCGGCAAGGCCAGTGCTAACGGAAGGACTGCGAGAGAATTTCTTGTGCCCGTGCTGAAGATCAATGCTCTTCCTTCGCCTGTATCCAGACGGAACGCATATGCGATAAACCGGGAAACAAACGGCATAATGAGCAGGAATAACAAATAGATTGGGATCACACGTATAATGATGTGAGCATCACTGATGACCTTGCCGATTTGTGTGGCGACGACCGCCAGTAAGACCAGGGCCATAAAAGGAACAGGCAGCCACGCCGTCCACTCTAACATCTTTTCTCCCGCCGGCTTCTTATCAGCCCATAATTGAGTCATCACCGCCGCCAGCAGCGGCACCGCTATTAAACATAAGAATGCTTCCAGAAACGGTTCTGCATGAACAGCTCCTATCACTTCTTTCCCGATAAACAGCCACAGGTATAACGGAAGCAATACCATCTGAACGGCGAACAAAACCGGCGTGGAAGCCAGTATTAATCTCTCATTTCCTTTGCCGAGCTGAGTAAAGACGATGACGTAATCAATACAAGGTGTAAGCAATACCAAACAAACCCCTAATAATATAGGAGGAGATTGAGGAAAAATGGCGGTTAACATCCATACAACGACAGGTACAGCTAAGAAATTACCGATCAGTAAAGCCGCCATAAACTTGAGGTTTGACATGGCTTCCCTCAGCTTCAAGAATGGGATTTGGGCAAACATGGCATACATGAGAACAGCGATAAGCGGTGATATCGTCCATCCCCAGCGAAGTCCTGAATCTTTCCCGGCGATCCCCGCTATTCCTCCGATCACAAGAGTCACACCATATATCCAAATTTGCTGTTTTTCTAATGTCTCTCTGGTTATTTTCATTGGCTGACACCTCTTCCCCGCCCATTATACCTTCTTTTCTGCCGGAATTAAAAAACACCAAGGGTCTGTGACACTTGGTGTTTTTGGAACGCGGCCGAGAAAAACAGGTTGAAAACCGTTAATTCTTGTAAATAACCCCCTAAAAGTATTTTTGACGTACTGTTCCTTATCGAATAAAAGCATTCTCTTTCATTTCCAAAGCATCATCCAGCCATCTCGGGTGCATCGGCAAGAGATGTTCAGGTAATTCATGGATATTAAAATATCTGATTTCCATGGCTTCCTCTGTGGACTTTTTCAAAGTGCCGCCGATGACGTCACATTGAAAACAATTGGTAATAAAATGGCTGACTCTGCCGTCAGGGTATATAAAGGTTTGTGAACTCGGATCAGAATAAACGCCTATCATTTTAGAGACTTTCACCACTAATCCAGTTTCCTCTTCTATTTCTCTTATAATTGCTTGTTCAACTGTTTCACCAGGTTCCACATGTCCTGAAGGAATGCCCCATAAACCATTATCAGCACGCTTCATTAATAAAACGGAACTTGATTCTTTCATTATAATTCCAGCGACTCCGGCTTTCACTTGTTCTGTCCATTGGAAATCCGGTTTTTTCCGTACTTCTGCCTTTATTTCATTATCGAACAAGTCTTTCAGATCGCGGATCACAACATCCGGATTTCTAAAATCATGTTTTGCAGGAAATAAAGTATTTTGATCAGAAACTAATACGGAAGTTATACCTATTTGGTTTGCTCCGACAATATCTGTTTCAGGCGTATCCCCGATCATAACGCATCTCTCTTTATCCTCAAAAGGCTCTAGTACTTTTTCAAATATTGAAGACGCCGGTTTTCCAATTATCATCGGCTCTTTAGCAGCTGCTGTTTTAACAGCCGCGACTATAGCGCCTGTCGCGGGAGCTGGTCCGTTAGCGGCAGGAAATGTTTTATCCCCGTTTGCAGCGATAAATGAAGCTCCGCAACGGATGAGGTTTACTGCCTTATGCACATCCTGAAATGTAATATTTTGATCCCATCCAATGACAACAGCCTCCGCCTGATCTTCCGTAAGATCAATACCGGCCTTTTGAATTTCACTTTTAAGTTGGTCATTTCCCAATATATATGCCTTCTTTATTCCTTCACTGACAAGGTAATCAGCTGTTGCCCCCCCCGCAGTAACGACTTCATCAATACTTGCTGAAATCCCCAGTTTATGAAGGCGTTTCACAATCGTTTCTCTTGTAACACAAGGATCATTCGTTAAAAAGCGAATGGCTTTCTTTTCTTCACGGAGTCGTTTTAAAGAGGCCACAGCTCCTGGTAAAGCTTTATCTCCTATATATATCACTCCGTCTAAATCAAATAAAAATACATCATAATTCTTGGAGATCATCATAACACTCCTTAAGCGGTTGTCTCTTGGTTAATAGTTGAGCGATACGCAAAATGATTTGTAGGGCCTTGTCCTTTCCCGATTCCTAAGGGATGTTTAATGGCTGCTGAAATGAATTCCTTTCCAGTTGCCACTGATTCCGGTATGCTGTGCTGCTTTGCCAGCTCTGCAGTTATCACAGCTGAAAACGTACATCCTGTTCCATGAGTATGCTTTGTATCAAATCGGGGAGAAACAAATTCCTCGAAGTCCTCGTCAAAGTACAAAATATCACGGGCTTCTCCATTCAGGTGCCCCCCTTTTACGACAGCACTTTTCGCCCCGTATACCTCCACTATTTCTTTCGCCGCATCACGCATCTGCTGTACAGTCTCGATTGATTTGCCGATGATTACTTCCGCTTCCGGAATGTTCGGTGTAATAACAGTTGTTTGGGGTATTAATAATTTCTTCAAATGATCAATGGCGTCCTTATGGAGCAGATGATGTCCGCTTTTAGCAATCATAACCGGATCCATCACATACGATTGAATATTTGCGTCTTTTAACTTTTCTGCCAGCAATTCAATAATTCCTATACTTGCAAGCATACCGGTTTTGACAGCATCAGGTTTTATATCATCCATGACACAGTCTATTTGCTGAGATATATTCTGAAGAGACATCTCCTCAAAACTTTTCACACCAAGTGTGTTTTGTGCAACAACTGATGTAATAACAGCCATTCCATATACCTTTTGTTCCTGAAATGTTTTTAAATCCGCATGAATTCCCGCCCCTCCGGAAGGATCAGTCCCAGCAATCGAAAGCGCTTTATAAATATCCGTCAATTTACACTCCTCCTTCAGGCAGGTTTCACTGCTTTAAAAATGACAAAAGGCGGATATTCCTTTTCACATTTCCAATTATTAAATTGAAACTCTTTCTCTATGGCTTTTACATGCTCTTGGTCAATATCGTTTAACGTTGGTTCTGATAAAGTTACATTTTCAAAACCTGCATGAGTTAATAGTTTATAATACATTGACTTCGGCCAATGAAAATCATTTAAAATTAAATCTGCTTGTCCCGGAACATGGAGCCATTCATTTCTTTCTTCTCCGTAAGAATATTCTTTCCCCGGTATTCCATTGCGGAAGGTTGAAAATTCAATTCCGGTTGAATCAGGATTCGTATCGAGTATGACAAATGAAGCTCCTGGTTTTAACACACGAAAAATTTCATTTATGATACCTTTGATACGCTGGTCACTATCCGTATTAATAAAAACATAACAGGCCATTGCAGCATCAACTGAGTGATCTGGTAAGAAGGAAAGATTATCGTGTTCAATTAAATGATAGTCCACATGAGGATGTTGTCTTTTTGCCTTTGCTATATCTAACATCTTCCTTGATTCATCGACTGCGATCACATTGCAGCCTATTCTGTCAGCCAGCCTGTAAGCTACCTTTCCCGGACCGCATCCGAAATCGAGCACCTTTTTAATCTCCGCTTTATCAAAAGTACGAAAAACAAACTCAAAACCTAACGTTTGTTCTAAAACGTCATTATAAGCATCGAATTTACCAGCAACACTGTCTTCTTTCCATGAAGTTTTCATTGAATTTCCTCCTTTTGCTCAATTGAGAAATAATGAAACCACTTATTCCTGACGAAAAATTGATATATAGGAAGTAAACTTTGAAATAGAGAATGATCCATATCCCGTTTATATGCAATATGCTGGTATATACTGAAAAGGAAAAGAATCTGTTTCCAGTAATCAGGTAAATCAAGCATTTCAATATCGTTTTTAGTCATAGAAATGTGATCTTTCCTAAGTAATTCTTCATACTTTAAGACTGTTTCAATGGACGGCCAGTTATTTCCCTCAGGCATTTTCGGAAATTCAAATTCCGGAATATCATGGTGATTTTCAGCTTCCTCAAGCACCGTTTTCGCCCATTCATGATCTGAATCATAAATATGGATTGATCCCGCATTATGAAAATATTCTCCGACTTCTAAACGCAGTTCTCTGGCCATTAATTCCTGCATGAACGTAAATGAGAAAAGATCACTGATCATCCCGCGAAAAGCATCATTTGCACGCATGACAGAAGACATGTATAATTCGCCTTCCCTCACAAAAAACTGCAAACCGATTGTGCAGGAAACATCTATATTTTCTGAAACGAAGAGTTCCGAAGCATCGAATATTTGAATAAATGCCCTTTTTGAATCAATATCTTCTTGTGTCAAAAGATTTTTTATTCTATTCCATTGATTTAGTTTTGCATTTCCGAATTCAAATATTTTAGGCCCGTACGCAGTGCCTGTTAATGTTTTTTTATTCATTGAATATGAAGGCATTTTTTTATTGTAATAACTGATAAAATCTAAGTCGTTACTCCCCGATAAATACCATAACACTTCAGCAAAATTAAACACGATATTGGTTTTTCTTGAGGATAAATAAGTGACACGTTCTATTGGATTTTCCAGAGTCAGATGGTAGTTCAATTGTTCTCTGCTTTTTTGTCCGCGCGGTGAATTGAAAAATTCAGGGTTGTGATAGATGTCATACAGCGTTTCCGTATATGCTTCATGAAAAGTTCTCTTTCTCATTGAGATTCCGCCTTATATGCTGCAAAGATATTTTTAATGTTCTCTAATAAATCATCTGTATCTTTATAGCTGATGTACTCAACATCCGCCACTGCATTTAACCCTTGAATTAAGAAAGCATAATCCTTGTCCTTTTCTAGAAATAGCACGATCTTTTTTTTCAAGGCAGAAGCCCATCCAATTTCTATATGTGTTCCGGGAGAAGCGGGTGATCCGGGGAATGCTGCAAAAAGGTCGCAAGTGCTTATTTCATCAAAATCAATTTTAGTGCATTGAAGGGGTGTCATGAAATCCTTCCCCCACCCTTCCCGCTTGTGAGCATTATGAACCAGCCATCCTTCATTCTCAAAAAAGGAAATTAATGATTCCAGCTTTCCCCTCTCATACGTACTCATCAATCCAGTTTTCTCATCTACTAAACTTTTAAAAGGCCCTGCCAGAAAAACTTTTTTCGTCGCCACTTCATATCACCCTTTCAAAATAAATAAAGCCACTTTCCTCTATGGAAAGTGGCTTAAATATAGATAAGATAAAGAATCTCTCTAATTTTTCACTTCCCTACGCTGGTATTAACCAAATCAGGTTCAAAGGGTCAGGACGTATTGTCTCTTCTCAGCTATTAAAGCTCCCCTAGTGACTTTTTATAAATATTTACTTTAATTCTATACTATTCCATATAAATAGTCAAACAATGACCGGCAAAAAGCGCTGCGGATATCACTGGGATTCCCCTTCAATATTGCAGCTTACCCACTAGTTTTAAAACCTTCCGGCCTCTTTTTTCCTGCCAACGAATAAGGTCACAGCAACACTCGCTGAACTGACCAAAGTCCCCAGAACGGCAGCAAGAATTGTCAAAAAGCCATGGGGAATCAGAAATCCAATCGGAATGAGGCCCGCAAACGTGAGAACGATAAAACATTGATAGACGCCGGATATGATTCTCACAACCAAGCTGCTAAAAAAGGACATGACGAATGGCGGAATGAACAAACATAAAATGATTCCGAGTGAGATCAATAAAATCATAGGCTCGTCAAAAGAAATGACACGATCGCCGGGAGACTCTTCAGCCGCCGCGAATACAGCAAATATAGACATCATCAGCGTAAGAAAAACAAGAAAAAACCTTTTCAGCAACGTTATGACTCCTTTTTATAAAAACGGGTATCCTTTTTTTTAAGACGATAACCATTTTATGTTATCAAATGAAATAATATGAAGTCAATTGATGAATGAATAACGTAATAAACGGCTTGCTGCTGTGTCGGTCTTATATAAGGGGGAAAACCAATCAGTACAGAATCAATATTGGTTTTCTCGATGTGTTTCATCAGTTTGACGGCATCACTGGTTCTTACGGCTGAAACACCGAACATCAGTTCAACATCTTCAAATTTTCGCTGATTAACATACTCAATGATCTGAAGACGCTCATCTATGCTGAGTGAATGCTGTTCACCAGTCGTGCCGCATATGAGTAACGAATGGATACCGCTGTTTTTCAAATGTTCGACAATAGGATCAAATCCTGCTGAATATAAACGTTCATCTTCATGAAAAGGCGTAGGGATAGCAACATTAAAATTTCGCATGAGAATGTCCTCCAAGTACATATTCTTGAATATCTGCAGAGTATCATATAACACTGTCTGACATTTAAAAAGGTACAGTTTCAGATAACTCAACATGTCAGATGTAAAGGCCGACACACAAAAAAAGCAGGCAAAGAGAGCCTGCTTCATTGCTTCGTCTTACAGCGGCCCATTCCCCGGATGGCTTGACAAATATGAGTAATAAGGCAAACTGAATATAAAAATTGTGCTGATGAGGCGGGGTTAATAATTTTAGATTTAAAAGGTGAAACGCACATGGATCATCTTGTGGGAATGGTGTATTCTGCCGTTAATGAAAATGACAGCCGCTTAATATCCATTGTGTCAGACATGTCACAGCAGGAGATTGATTATAAAGGACCAAATCAAACATACAATAGTACAGCTCAGCTAATAAGACACTTAGCATATGTTGATCTCAACTGGATATTCAGAATAAAGGGTGAACCGATACCAAAGCAGCTGGAAGAGAAGTATGGACCAATGTTAGATCAGAACAATAAGATCCCTTTCATTTCCGGTGTTTCATTAAAACAAATTCTCACTGATTATGAAGAAGTATTCAGCATGTTTAAGTCTGTTTGTTATCAATTAACTGACGATCAGCTGAATCATACAGCAGATTATGAGGCAGAAAAACAAGCAACCATTCAATGGGGAATATGGCATATGGCAGACCATAATAGATATCATCAAGCTCATATTCATCAGCTTCGCAAATGGTATGAAGAGAAACAGAAACTTGGCAGTTAAAGCCTTATTAGGAGGAGCAAGGATAAATTCATTACAAATGTCTATTTTCACTGACTGCCAATCAATTAAAATGGTCAGACAAAAAATCGCTATTACATTTGCAACGTATCTTAATCCGGCCGGCGCAGTTGTTTTCAGCATAATAAAAAAAAGACCGCTTTCCCCTCTTCTTCAACGTAACTGACATCATCATCTTCATTTTTCTTAACATAGGTTCAGCAAATCGTTCCTCGGTATATTCCACACATTGTTTTCAAATGCAGGTGCAATTCTCCCTGAAACAGCAAATGGTTGTTTGGTTTATTGAATTCTTTCATATTAAATGGAGTCATTTTAATGATCATATCAGTCTCCTTCCAAACGAGATTGCATTTACCCATTATTTGTTATTCTGCAACTGAATCATTATCTTTTATATCAGGAATTCTTACAAAAAAGTAAGGTGAGTGTAAGGTATCCGCATTTATTCGATATGCAGTGTTCACTAGAATAAGAAGTATAAAAGGAGTGATGAAGAATGAAAAATATGAGCATTTTCATTATTATATTAGGCTGCCTATCGGTTTTCATATTAGGAGGCTGCGCTGATCAAGGCGCCGTGCTGGAAAGCGATTATTACGTACAAATTCACGGAAAAGCGGAAAAAAACAAAAATAATAGCAACTACGTTTACAATTTAGAAGGGTATAACGAGAAAGGTAAGAAAAAGATGGTTTCTTTCTTTGTTGAAAAGCCTTATCAAGAAGGTGACATTGTACGCGTTCCGAGGAGCTATGAGGGTTATACCGGAGGATCTGAAGCTATTAAGGCCGAGAAACTGCCTGAAAAGATCAAAGACCGATTCAACATTGTGAAATAACAGCGAGTTGAGCAGATATTTAAGTCTGCTCTCAATTTTTTACGACAGGTTCATTCGAATGCAAAATGCAGGATGGCTCCTTGGGCCACTTCTACATAAAAGATTGTGCAAATTAAGCACACCCTCCCCATTTTCTTTTTTTTGGCTGGTTACAACTATCGGAAGTGACATTGACAATTCTTCTATGGTCCCAAGTAATTAATGAACTCTATAGTGGGCGGATACGTATACGGCGGGGTTTGCAGTTTTTTAACTTCTTGTTATTTGAGCTATTTCGACTTTTACTTGAAAGAATTAAATTAGAGAGTCTGAACGAGGAGTGAAGCACGCGCTCCATGTGAATCCATTTAGTTCAAACTGAATATGCGCGGACTAAAATAGTTGCACTGATGGACGTATTCAACACAAAAAAGAGCAGGAAACCCGTAAGTTACTGCTCTCCTCAGTCTATCCGCCGTTCATTTGTTTTACAATGTATTCAGCATCATTTCCTACACCTTGAAGCAGCGCTGAACCTCGCCTATGCTGCCAAGGCAAACCAATAAAGTACAATCCCTCCGCAGCTGAAACACCCCGGTGATGTATAATTCGGCCTTCCTTATCCAAAACACCTTCTATTTTCATCCAACAAAGCGGATTCTTAAAGCCAGTTGCCCAAATGATATTGTTTACTTCTAATGAAGATGAATCTTTAAAAATGATTTCATTTTGCTTTCCGGCTATGACTCTTTGTTTTAAGATGATCTTCTTCTGTCTTATTGCATGTTTTAATTCATACCCAAATATGGGGTCGCCTTTCTTTTGAATGAACTTGCCTACTATTGATGTATGACTTGCATGTAAAACTCCTAATTTATCAAACCACCAAAAGATGCTTCTTTTTCCAATCCATAAAGGGAAATAAGCCGGTTTATTACTGCAAGCCAAATATGTAACTCTTTCTTTGGATAATTCAACAGCTATCTGAGCTCCGCTATTCCCGCCGCCGACTACCAGTACATTCCCGGGCGCCAGTTGTTTTGAATGTTTATATTGTGAAGAATGTAATTGATGAATATGATCGGCTACATCCCTTGATATTGATGGAATGTTAGGGGTATGAAAAGGACCTGCGGCCATCACAAGATTTTTCGTTTGATATTCTTCCCGGTTTGTTTTTATTAAGAAATCGTTGTTTAATTTTTGGACACTTATTACTTCTGTCCGTAATTGGATCGGGATATCAAATCTTTCTACATATTTTTTCAGATAAGCAGCAATTTCATTTTTTGAAGGGAGTCCATGCTTGTCTCCTTCAAGAGGCATTCCAGGCAAAGAGCTGTACATTCGAGAAGTAAATAAAACCAATGAGTCATACCGCTTGTTCCAGCTTTCTCCCACTTCATGACTTTTATCCAAAATGATAAACTTTTGTTTCGACTTCTTTAGATAATATCCTACTGAGATTCCTGCCTGACCGGCTCCGATTACTATCGTGTCGTACATATGAATCCCCCCTCCGGTTTTATCTTAATTGTCAGCAGACAAGTGAGTCCCTATTTCCTCCTTTAATGATGATGATGGTCACGCGGATTCTCAGTTTGGGCCTGACAAAGAATCGTATTGTCGTGATTATGCGCTGCTGTTTCCATTTGAATGGTTACATGTGTAATGCCTTTATCTCCAAGTTCATGTTCAATTTTGCGTAAAATACTTTCACTTTCAGAAATGGTCAGTTGATCGTTAACAACAGCGTGGCAGGAAAGAGCATTCAATCCGCTTGTGATAGACCATATGTGCAAATCATGAATGCTTTGAATTCCTTCTGTCTCTTCAATTGTATGAATGATGTCAGTGACATTGATATTTTCCGGAGTTCCTTCCATTAATACGTGAATGGAGTCTTTCGTCACATGGTAACCGCTTCTCAGAACAAGAATAGCCACAATGACACTGGCCGCTGGATCTGCCCAGCTCCACCCGAAGAAGATGATAAGGATCGCAGCCAGTATGGCACCTACAGATCCGAGCATGTCACTTATCACATGTAAGTAAGCCCCTCTTATGTTCAGGTTATTCTTTGTATCTCCGCCGTTCAGCATAATCCAAGCAACCAATATATTTACAGCTAACCCGATGATACTAATCGTCAGCATGCCGGTTGTTGCTACCTCCGGCGGATGAGAGAAACGTTTGATTGCTTCATAAATGATATAAAGGGAAATCAATATTAATGCAACACCGTTTATCACAGCTGCAAGAATCTCAAATCGTTTGTAGCCGAATGTCTTATGATGACTTGCCTTTTTTTCGGCCAATTTAAAAGCAATCAGAGCAACCATTAATGAGATTGAATCACTCAGCATATGGCCTGCATCTGATAAAAGCGCTAAACTATTGGTTAAAAATCCGCCTATCGCTTCTATTACCATATAACCTGTAATCACGATAAAAGAGATCAATAAAACCTTCTTATTGGATCCGCCAGCGTGATTGTGATTGTGACCCATAAAAATCTCCTCCTTATCTCATACACTGCATTTATTATTTCTTTTCTGTTATGAAGCATTCTAACATGGACACAAAAATAACCATATATGATTATGTGCTCATATATGAATATATAGGTTCTTTACTGAAATGTCAAAATCTTTTCAATGAAAATTCCCGATACTTTATATTGCTCTTAATCAATGATTGCTATGAAGCCGCGGATTACAGGAATTACTTTAGGCGCAGACACTTTAGAAAAATCGCTGCACTTCTATCGGGATGGCTTGGGTCTGCCTACAGAAGGAATAGCCTGTACAGAATTTGAACATGGCGCAGCTGCTTTTTTTGACTTGCAAACGGGACTGAAACTTGCCCTTTGGGACCGCAAAAACATCGCACATGAATCAAACGTTACGTTCACTGCTCCAAGTACTGCGGAATTTACATGAGGACATAACGTCATCAGTAAAGCTGAAGGCGATAAAGTCATAACAGGCAGGAGCAACGATAACTGATCCCGCTCATGATACTTTTTGAGGCGGATATGCCGGTCACTTCCAAGACCCCGATGGACACTTATGGGAAATCGGTTGGAATCCGCACTGGGGTATAAGTGAATAACCACATTTCAGAAATGAAAGCAACAATAAAAACACACCTGAATGTTCTGGTGTGTTCCAACAGAATGCAAACGCAGCATTTTATTTTGTTTCCCAAAACGATCAAACTATTTATACGATGGCGGGATGCTTTGCGGAAAACGGAATACATTTTCGGGATCGTATTTCGCCTTTATTCTTTGAAGCCTTGCAAAGTTTGAGCCATAATATGCTTTCCCGAAGTTCTCGATATTTTGATCCGGAACATTCACATATGAACCTGTTACATATGGTTTCATCAGCTGACGCACTCTTTCAACTGATGCAAGATTCGAAGCTTCTTGTGATTTATTTTTCCAACTGGCCGTCCATTCCGTATAAAACAATGGCCGGCGCCAATAGAAGGCTGTTTCACTGCTTGGAACTCTGCTTATCGCGCCGCCCCAATTGATAAAAAAGAAATTGGTTTCTGTCCCGGTCGCTTTTTCTAAAAATTGTCTCATTACTGCAATAGGTTCTTCCGGCCAAAGATTGAGCGCCCACGCCGAGGAGAATTTAACACTCTGATCCGATCTGCCAGGAATCGGTTCGTCAGGATCTAAGAAATCTATACAATCCGGGTAGTATAGTGTTTTGATTACTGTTTGTGCCGGCGTTCCGGCATTTAATAAAGGTTTTAATAATTGAACCAGCTCTGGTTTTGAACCGAGGAACAATCCTTCCACATGGCACAAGCCATTTACTTTGCTGTAAATCTCAAGGTAGCATCCTAATCGTTCGTCTGTAAACGGCGCCCATTTTTGCCACGCTTTAAATACCGTTTCTAACTGTTCCCACGGCCAAATAATATTAAAGACGGTTGCGGTTTTAGGGGCACGGTGAACTTTGAACGTATATTGGGTGTTATATCCGAAATTGCCTCCCCCGCCGCCTCTGGAAGCCCACAGTAAATCTTCATTGCGGGATTGATTTGCTTGAATAATCCTGCCTTTGGCATCTACCATTTTCAGTGCGAGAAGGTTATCGCTTATCAGGCCGATCGATCGGGAAAGCACTCCAAATCCGCCTCCCATCGTGATTCCTCCGATTCCGACGGTTGGACTGTCTCCGAACGGGGCCATAAAACCTTCCCGAGCTAAACCTTTTACAAGCGGGCCGACGTGAATGCCGGTTTGAACAGTTGCTACCGCGTTTTTTTCATCTAAGAAAACTTTATTCATGTCACTCACATCAATAACAATCCCATCACTTACCGTGGAAAGATTTTTATCCAGAGCATGGCGGCCGCTTCTGACACGCATAGGCACATTCTTCTCACGAGCCCATTTAATAGCATTACTTACATCGTATGAATTTTGTGCAAAAACAAAGACAAGCGGACAGACATCAACATAAGGGTTCCAATTCTTAACCGCCTGTGTATAGCCGGGGTCCCCTTTGAAGATGACGCGTCCTGTTAACTGTGCTGATCCCATCTATTTCACTCCCAATAAGCATTTGATTCCGATACCAGTATATGTAGGAATTGGACAAATTCTTAGACAGATGTTCTGCAAACTTAAAAATAGACACATATACGCGAAGATGATATAAAAACAAAAAAAGACAAGAGCGGCAAGCTGCCGAAACTCTTGTCTCTCCTGCCTTTTTTATCATGATAGGCACTTACATTTATTGGCGTGGTATACCGACCAAACTATGGAAGTCCATAGAAATTTATGTTTGCCCTGCTATGCGTGGTTCTGCTGAGACACCGGCTGAGCAACCTTTCTGTTTGATCCCCCGACAAGAATCTTTTTCTTTATCGTTTTTGCACCCCTGTACGGGTAAAATCAATACACATGAATTTTATCTTTTACATGATGAAAAGCTCTTATTTTTTCTTCTTGTGCTTACGTTTGCAATCATGTTTTTCCTCTTTCTTATGACGTTTTTTACATTTCGCTTTTGCTGCTAATTTTGCCGCTTTTACCTTTGCTTCTGCTGCTCGGGCTCTTGCTTCTTCCGCTCTTGCTATTGCCTCTTCCGCTCTGGCTCTCGCTTCTGCTTCTCTTGCTGCTTCCGCTCTTGCTTCGTCGTCCGCCATATCAAAATCATGGCCAAGGTCACAGGCTTCGTTGTATGGCTTTTTCTTCTGAACGTACTGTTGATCTTCACCTTCGTTATAATACATTACGCCACTCCTTCTCGCATTTTTTAATCTCTTCATACTATGTAAATAAAAAACCCCAGCTTGGACTATTATGTTGATGAATCGACACATTTTAGGGCAATTTTCATTTATCGATGCAACAGATTCTGGATGCTTGATGAAACTTAAATGATTTATGATAAGCAGCGTAAAAAGAGAGACTGCGAAAAAGGATGCTGCGCGCTGCAGCATCCTTCTGTACCAACTTTTTGTGTTTTTGACTTTTAGTTTGCTTGCTGTGTTTGTTTTACTGGTTCTTTGCTAAAAAGTCCGACAATGTTCCACAAGATAATTGCAGCAGCTATGATTAAACGAGCCGTACTGACTTCTTGGTTAGTAAACAATTTATAGCCATATATTGATCCCAATGCTGCTATGCAAAAAATATTGAACCATTTACTCCAACGCAATTAGAAAACTCCTTATTAAATAATTACATTTTCAAACAATGCATTATAATATTAACAGATTTTTCAGTATTTAACCTTAAATTTTTCTTAATTGTCGTTCAAGTAAAAATCATTATTACTATTTTGTTTTTTCCTTGAAGAACGAGTACCTTACCTCTTCACCCTCCACAACCATTAATCAAAGTACGGGATTATCAGTATATTGTTCCCTGATTGTTATACAGCGCATTTCCTTTCATAAGCTTTTTAATCCCTTCGGTGTAATAAGGCAATCGTTGACTTGCCTGTTCAATATCAACCCATTCTATTTTCAATATTTCTTGAGCATTTTTAATTCCTTCTTTCCCTCCTGTAACTTTTGCTTCAAATGTAAAAAATATGGCGTGATGATTTCTCTTTATAAATTTCGCTTCATTAACAGCTAGTATATCCCCAATTTCAACTTCCAGCCCTGTTTCTTCATATACCTCACGTACAGCTGCTTCTATTAGATTTTCATTAAGCTCAACTTTTCCGCCTGGAAGTGACCAATGCCCCTCATGATTATCTACCATTACTATCTGATTGAACTCATTTCTAATCAATGCGTATACAACTTTAACTTCTTCCATATGACTCTCCTTTACTAAAAATATTTTTTAACCGCTTATTTATATATTTACTGTAAAGAATATAAAGGGATATAACAGCTGTTTTTTTGTAATACATCAAACTTACAACCGTTCAAGCGCATCATTTGTATCGTTTTAGAACCTTTTTTAAAAACGACAGTCTATTGAGCAGAGCAAATAAGAGTAAACTTTAAAAATAAAAGAGAACATAAAAAATACCAAAGGCTGTTACACCCTTGGTATCATTGAGATGCAGCCGGGAGGACTTACGCTTCATGGGTTTTTCAACCACAGGAGCCTCGCACTGCTTTTAAACATAAGATACTATTCCCTACTTCCAAGCGACCATATCACCACCGGAATTAATAATAACGATAATATCCCTCCGCCAAGTGATAATGTCAGGTAATTGGCACCTGCTACGACCATTCCGGACAAGGCTCCGCCGGCGGCTCCGGACAACGCAATCAAAACATCCACAGTACCTTGTGTTTTAGCCCGTGTTGACGTTTCAGTTGAATCAACAATCAGTGCCGTTCCGCTTATCAAACCAAAATTCCATCCTAACCCGAGCAAAGACAGAGCAATGACCATAAGAATCATAGAATCTCCCGGTGCAAATGCCGATATAAGCCCTGCCAAAAGCAGCGTCATTCCGGAAGATACAGCCATTACAGTACGGCCTAATTTATCCGCAAGCACACCTGTCACCAAAGAAGGGAGATACATGGCGCCTATATGAAAACCGATAACAAGACCTACCGCTCCTAAGCCATGGCCGTGATGTCTCATATGGACCGGTGTCATTGTCATAATAGCAGTCATTACAATTTGAGTAAGAATCATAACCGCCGCACCCGCAATAATACCTTTTTTGTTCTCTGTGTGTTCGTCGGCGGGCACTTGTCCTCTATCATCAGGTGTTTGGCCGGCCATTTCTATTGTTCTTGCTATGACTAAAGGGTCAGGACGTAGCATGATGAAAAGAGTAACACCTGCCAACATATATGCTGCCGCCGCTAAAATGAATGGACCCGCCAGTGACGGAACACCAATGGAGCGAGCGAAGTTCCCCATTACATTCACTAAATTCGGGCCTGCAACGGCACCGAATGTGGTAAAAACCATAGTCATACTGACAGCAGTCGCCCGCTGTTTATGATTTGCCAAGTCCGTACCCGCATAACGGGCCTGCAGATTTGTCGCTGTTCCCGCACCATAAATAATCAAAGAAGCAAACAGCAGAAACACACTATTTAAAATAGCCGCAATGATGACTCCTATCGCTCCCAGTCCGCCAATCATAAATCCGGCTGAAAGACCTGTCCGGCGGCCGTAACGCTGAGAAAGCCTCCCCACAAATAACGCGGCGCCTGCTGATCCTAAGGTAAATAAAGCAGAGGGCACACCGGCAAACGCATCTGTACCAAGCATTTGCTGTGCAATAAGCGCACCGACAGTCACTCCGGCCGCCAACCCTGCGCCGCCGAAAATTTGTGAAAGACTGACGACAAACAAAGTACGCTTATATAATCTTTTTTGTTTATCAGGAGAACCTATGAATTGCTCCAATAATGCCGATTGAGTATCTGACCCTTTTGCACTGTCTTTGTGAAGCATAATCCGACCTGCCTTTCTATAACCTCCAACAGATTTGGATTATCATAACACGCACAAAAAAACCATACAATATAATAATTGTATGGCGGACAATATTAGATATGCTCATCCAGCAGGCGTTTAAGAATCAGCAGTCCCTGCTCAAGCTCCCCAAGCGTTTTCGGTGCACAGACAGACACCCTTACAGCCCTTTCCGGACAACTGTTCCCGACGACAAAACGTTCAGCCGCGTATACTTGCACTCCATGCTGTGCGGCTGATTTTTCAAATGCAGCACCTGTCATATTTCCGGGTAACAGTAACCATCGAAAGATTCCCGTCTCAGCACCTGCACACGTATAGCCGGTTAAATATTGATCGACCATTTTGTTTCTGCGAATAGTCTGTTCACGATGACTGTCAATTAAGATTTCAAATTGATTCGATACGATCGTCCGTGCAGTGAGTTCTGCTAACAGCGGGGAAACGGTTATATTTAAATTGTAAAGCGCCTTTGAAATCGGCTCCTTATATTGACTCGGGACGGCGACATACGCCATCCTTAACCCTGGTGCCAGTGATTTTGATAAACCGGCAATGTGAATGACCTGTTCCGGTGCAAATGATGCGATGGCCGGAAGCGGATTCTTGCCAAGAAGATGGTACGAGGCATCTTCAATAATGAATTGGTTATATTTTTTTGCAATTTTCGCGATCATTTTTCGATTCTCAACAGACATAAAGGACGCTGTCGGATTATGATAATCCGGGATGAGGTAGATGCCTTTAATATTTTCATTTTTACACGCATATTCAAATGAGGCAGGGCTCATCTCATTGTTCTCTGATTTGATCGGCACAATCTGCACACTCAGCATCGAAGCGGCAGTTTTCAAGCCTGGGTATGTATGGTGATCAACTCCAATGCGGTCTCCTGGTTTACAAAGACTCGCCAATGCCGCGGCAATCGCATTTTGCCCGCCGTTTGCAAATAAAATGTGATCAACGGACGTTTCAAATCCGCCTCTTCGAATCAGCTTAACAGCCGCATCTTTCTGCCAAAGACTTTCACCCGTCCGGCCATAGCCAAACCACTTTTCATAATCTTCCTCTTGCAGCATACTTTTCAGCTGGAGCAGCAGCGGCTCATAAGAAGCCTGATCCGGAAGCGTCGCCCCCATTTCAATCAGATGCTTCGGCTTTGTATCTTCCAGCAGATACGCATTCGATAACGCATCATAAGCAACAAAAGTCCCGCTCCCGACAGAGGCACTCAGCAGACCCTTTAACTCGCAGACTTTAAAAGCCTTTGAAATGGTACTTACATTTAAATCCAAAAAATCAGCCAGTTCTCTCTGAGGAGGCAGTTTGGTTCCGGGTAATAAAACTTCTTGTAATATATCCTGTTCTAATTTCTCTGCAATCGCTTTATAAATGGGTTTTTCCGTTTTATCAATCGCCGGCTTCCAGCTCATCGGATAGTTTTCAAAAGAATTGATCGGCATGATATGCATCCTTTTTCATTCAATTATATGATCACACCGTTTATAAAACAATTTTCACTTAACAGACGCAAAAGTTGACATAAAAAAAAGCCAAAGGCGGTTAAACCTTTGGCATGATTGATACGCCGGGAAAAATTGAACTTTCATCAGAGATATCAATGATGAGAAGAGCTTTTCTGTACGACACTCTTTATCTTCACTCTTTATCTCGATTTGTATTCCTTGATGTTCCCGTTTCCTTAGTTAGAAGAAAGATCACTAACGACATCTAATAATACATTGACACCTGCAGCCAAGTCATGATCTTTCGTGTATTCTTCAGGATTATGGCTGATCCCCTCTATACTTGGAACGAAAATCATAGCCGTCGGACAGATGCGGGCCATCATTTGTGCATCGTGTCCGGCACCGGATGTCATCCGTTTTGATTCCAGTCCCCGTTTATTTGCAGCCCGCTCAATTAATGCAACAATGTTTTTATCAAATACAACGGGATTGAAACGGACTAATGGTTCAGATGTGATAGATACGTTTTCAGCCTCTTCCAAATCTTTCAGGTAATCGGCCAGTGCTGATTCTTCTTCTTGAAGTCTCTTTTCGTCCGGATCTCGCAAATCAACTGTAAGTGCTGCCAATGATGGAATGACATTGATAGCATTTGGCTCAAAACTGATTGTTCCGACCGTGGCGACAGTTTGGCCGTTAGACATATTGGCACGTTTGCGCAAATACGTTATGATTTGTGCGGCTGCATGCCCGGCATCCTGACGCATATCAGTCGGAGTTGTCCCGGCATGATTTGAAACGCCTTGAACCGTTATACGCTGCCAGGAAATCCCTTGCAAATTCTCAACGGCACCGACCGGAATGCCTGTTTTGTCTAAAATCGGCCCCTGCTCAACATGAAGCTCAATAAAGGCGTGCGGTGTTAAAAAGCCGGGCTTTTCTGTTCCCTCATATCCTATACGCTTAAGTTCTTCACCCAGTTTCGTCCCATCCGTACCGCGGGTCTGAAGCGCCTTTTCTAAAGAAAGTCCTCCGGCGAATACGAGTGATCCCATCATATCTGGAGTATATCGCACACCTTCCTCATTGGTAAAAGCCGCAATGACAATCGGACGCTCCGGTTTGAAGCTGGACTCCTTTAAAGTGTTTATGACTTCAAGTCCCGAAATAACCCCGTAACATCCATCGTAAATACCCGCGTTGATGACCGTGTCGATATGAGAGCCGATCATAATGGGCGCATCATTATTCTGATCAGAACCATACCATACCCCGAAAATATTTCCGATTTTATCAATCATAACCTCTAAGCCTGCTTTTTTCATCCATGTTACCAATAAGTCCCGTCCCGCCTTATCTTCATCGGAAGCAGCTAACCTTGTGAGTGTGTCATTGCGGTCACGTCCGATTTCACCAAGCTCCTTAAGACGGCTGAGTAAACGTTCAGAATTCATGTAAAGGTTCACATGTTCAGATGCCATTTTGCATTCCTCCCTGTACTGAGTCAATCGCTTCATTGATATAACAATAATGTTATGATATATAAGAATTCATCATCTTAATACCAATATTGGATTTAAAAATATAAGTATATTGAGGTGTTTAACATGCAAACGCAAAACTTTCTGATGGATGACAGTCTGCAAGATTTGACGAAACACCATACAATTGTTATGCCGGTTGCTTGCTATGAAAAAACCATTAAGAACCATTTGCACGGATATATTCCCCTTCATTGGCATGATGAAATTCAATTCGTGCTTATAATAAAAGGAGAAGCGCTGTTCCAAGTAAATGAGGAATGGGTGGTTGTCCGTCAAGGCGACGGGCTGTTTATTAACAGCGGCTGCCTGCATATGACAAAGGAGCATGGCAGTTCAGATTGTCTTTATATCTGTTTAAATGTCTCCCCGCATTTCGTTTTATCACAGGAACTCTACACGACCTATGTAAAACCTTTGATTCACGCAACGAATGTCCCTTACTTATATATCCACGCAGACGACCCTTTAGAAAAAAACATTCTGAATGCTGTATTAGAGATCCACAAATGCATCGAGCAAAAATCCCTCTTTTATGAAATAGATATCACGATGAAACTTACGTCTGTTTGGAAACACTTAATCGCCAATTGCTTCCACCTTGAATGTATCGAAACAGAATGGTTGAAGAACCAAAGGATGAAGAATATGCTGAGCTGGATCCATCAGCATTATGCTGAAAAAATCACATTGGAGGATATTGCGAAAGCCGGGCAGCTAAGCCGTTCTGAGTGCTGCCGCTATTTCAAGCGCTTTTTAAAATGTTCTCCGTTACACTACGTTATAGATTACAGAATTCAAAAAAGCTTATATTTATTGCAGCAAAGAGATGCGAGTGTGACAGACATTTCTTATCAAGTTGGTTTTAACAGCACAAGTTATTTCATCAGCAGGTTCAGACATGCCATGAAGATGACGCCGCTGGCTTATAAAAAACAAAAAAACAAAGAAAGACAGCACTGACTGATTCAGTAATTGCTGTTTTTCTTTGTTTCATGTGTTTTAGGATAAGCGAATTTTAACTAATTCCGCAAAATACGCTGCACCGGTTAAAAGAATGTCATCATTAAAATCATATGACGGGCTGTGTAATGGAATATGGCCCTTTTGATCATGCTCATCACCATTGCCAAGAAAAACAAATACACCGGGAACCTTCTCTAAAAAAGCCGAGAAATCTTCTGAAATCATCATCTGATTTATGTTAGAAGTGACATTCTCTTTTCCGGCTGTTTTGGCAGCAGCTTCAACAGTAAACCCGACATATTCTTCCCAATTCGTCGTTGGAGCAAATTCATGTGTATACTCAAACTGACACTCCGCACCATGCATCTCACAAATCCCGGAACTGATAGTCCTCATTTTTTCTTCGAGAAAACGTCGGGTGTCAGGAGAATAACTTCGCGTATCACCTTTGATTTCCACATAAGTCGGAATCGCATTCCTCACCCCGTCTGTTACGATTTCCGTACAGGATATAACGGCAGGAACGCTTGGATCTAAATTTCTGGACACAATAGTCTGTAAGGCGAGAATAATTTGCGACGCTATGACCAATGGATCAATACTCATATGAGGGCGGGCTGCATGAGCGCCTTTTCCTTTAATCCGGATGACAAAGTTATCTTCACCGGCCATAATTCCCCCGGGGCGGGTTGCAAAAGTACCCGCCGGCAATCCAGGCATATTATGCAATCCGTAAATTTCATCGAGCGGAAATTGTTCAAAAAGTCCATCCTCAATCATGGCCCTCGCACCCTTGCCCGGTTCTTCCGCCGGTTGAAAAATAAAACACACGGTGCCGTTAAAATGTTGTCTTTCACTCAATATTTTAGCTGTCCCAAGAAGGATTGCCATATGTCCGTCATGACCGCAGGCATGCATTTTCCCTTTATTTTTAGACACATACGAATGATCTGCTGCTTCAGTGAAGTGTAATGCGTCCAGTTCCGCTCTGATTCCTATAACCTTTGAACCTTCTCCCGCTTTTAAGGTGGCGACTATACCTGTTCCGCCCAGACCCGAACAAACGCTTACTCCCATTTTTTTTAATTCTTCAGCAATATACACTGAGGTCATGTGTTCTTCAAAAGCTGTTTCAGGTATCATGTGGAGGTCATGTCTCCATTTTATTAATTGATCTTTCATTGTGATATCATTCATAAAGACCACTCCAATATAATCATTAAATAGAAAGCGTTTACATAAATAATTAAAATAAAGCAAAAATAATTGCCGAAACAGTGATGACACCAATAATCGTAACAAAAACATTACTGATTTTATTTCGATACATTTTTAATACTGGCAGCTTACGAATGGCATACATAGGGAGCAGCAATAGAATAACAGCCCCTATCGGTCCGCTGATGCTTTCAATGATGCCTAGAATACTTGGGTTGATATAAGCTATTAGCCAGCAAGTGACAAACATAAAAAACAGAATGATAAAATCTGTTTTTTTCTTATTATTTCTTGATGGAAAAACCTCAACAATGATATCCCGCATGGCCTCATAGGCTCCTATATAATGTCCTAAAAAGGATTTCGTAATTGCGACAAATGCGATAATCGGGGAAAGACAAGCAATAAACGCTGAATGAAAATGGTTGGCGAGATAAGTGAGAATTGAGATGTTTTGTTTCTTTGCCATAGCAAGATCTGCCGGCGACAAACTGAATACACAGCTGTATACAAAAAATAAAACAGTAAGTATCATCAATATATAACTGTATTTTTGTATTTGGGCACATTTATCATCAGCAAATTTGTCTCCATAACACTGCCTTTGAGCTACAACGAATGGTGAAATCATTGAATAATGATTAAATGAAAGCACCAGGACAGGGAATGTCATCCATACCGTCATGAACATCCCTTGTCCTGATCCGGATAATGATAGGTGTGTGACATCCAAAATGGCTGTATTCCATTTAGGTATCAGATAGATCCCCATCAAACATAACGAACCTATAAATGGATAAACTAACAAACTCATAGTCTTCATGACCGCATCCTGACCAAAACGCACGATAAACAGTAATCCTGCTATCAGAAATCCGGCAGTTAAACCCCTTGGCGGCTCTGGCATGTTCATTTGATTCACAATAAAGCTTTGAGCTGTATTTGTAATGGCAACTGAATACATTAACAGGATGCTGTAAATCGCAAGAAAATAAATGACAGTGAATACTCTTCTTGCTTTCGCCCCAAAGTATTCTCCTGTCACCGCTAAAATCCCGTCTGTTGCAGAACCTGCCGATAAAACAAATCTGGCCAAAGCTCTGTGAGAAAAGTACGTAATCGGAAAAGCCAGAACAGTGATGATTATCAGAGGCAGAATGCCCCCTATTCCCGCATTAATTGGCAAAAAAAGCACGCCCGCGCCTATTGCTGTGCCAAACAGGCCTAAGACCCAAATTGTATTTTGCCTGCACCATTTAGCCGGATCTTCATAAGAGGCATTATTCGATGAAGAACTCCGGCACCGCACATCCACATCCTGTTCTATAGACATATTTATCCTCCCGAAAAAAGAATGTCATGCTCTGGAACATCACGAATTACCATGAAGCCGGGCAGCTTTTCACTCGTATATATTTATCCGGAATACGCGATGACTTCAATTTCAATCTGTACATCTTTAGGCAACCGGCTTACTTCAATTGTGGATCTCGCAGGACGATGGTCTCCAAGATATTTACCATATTCCTCGTTAACAGCTTTAAAATCACCTAAATTTTTAAGGAAAATAGTCGTTTTCACTATATTTTCAATTTTTAAATCCTCTGATTTCAGAATGGATTCAATGTTTTTTAAAACTTGAATCGTTTGTTCCCTAATATCAGCCGGAACTTCATCCGTGTTTGGATTAACAGGAAGCTGTCCTGATAAAAATAAAAAATCTTGTACTTTAATGCCTTGAGAATAAGGTCCGATCGCTTTTGGTGCTTTTTCTGTAAAAACTGTTTTTAACATAATAATCACCTTCTCCTTATTGATGTAAAATTCTAAATATTCTTCACAAAAACTGAATTGCTTTCAGTTAAAAGTAATATATCACATATCTCATATTAGTCAAACGAAAAATTCATACAAAAAAGCCTGACGAGTTGTCAGGCTTTTAATTGGCTGTTTAAAATGATTCGAGTCAGACTGTTTTCCCAGTTACTCCTTATGGCTTTCAGTCCTTGTTTAAGATCTTTATTCTTCATTGCGTCTAATATTTGATTGTGTTCACTGCAGGATGCATTCATTGCGTGATTTTGACTGAAATACCGAATTTCAATTCTCTGTATTTTCGTTTTTTGTCCTTGCAGTAATTTCTGCAGTTCAGTATTATTTGAGACTTCAATGATCTTTTGATGAAAGGCATTATCCAATTTCAGCGCTTTTACCTTATCATCCGTCTCCATTATTTCATTCATTTGCTTATTTAATTTTTCCATCTCGTCTATATGATCTTGTGTAAATCTTGAAAGTGCCTGTTCAAAAGCGAGACACTCGAGAGACCAAACGACCGAGTAAACCTCTTTCGCATTTTCCAGGTCAATAGGTGCTACCACTGTCCACCGATTGGCTTTCGTTATGACAAGACCTTCATTTTCAAGCTGAAGCAGCGCCTCCCGGACCGGCGTGCGGCTGATTCCGAGTGTCTCAGATAGATCTTGATTTCTCAGTCTTTCTCCCGGCTCAAGCTTACCTGTTATAATCCACTCTCTCAGAAACTGATAAGCTTCAACTTTCATAAATGTTCGTTTTAATTGGTGCTGTTGGTTCATTGTCACGTTTTCACCTCTTTAAAACATCATTTTACATGTAATATACCACATTTCAGTATATCGTTTGCGAAAAAGAAAAGTTGCTTTACATTCCGATCCATGTATAATGTGATATATCACATATTGGAAGGATGAAGAAATTTGTTTGCGAATATTGATTGGGTTTCGAATCATTTCAGATCTGATACGTTACCTCAGGAATCTTCCTATTTCTCTGCAGAGGAAACAAAAAAAGCGCTTCATTTTCATTCCGGCATTCCCGGCTATCAAGCAACACCGCTTCACTCGTTAAGAAGTCTCGCACAATATCTCGGCATAAACAGTCTTTATGTCAAAGATGAATCTAAACGCTTTAGCCTTAATGCTTTTAAAAGCTTGGGTGCTTCATATGCGATTGCTTCTTACTATAGTAAAAAACTTAAAATCGACCTTAATTCCATTCATTTTAACGAATTGGTTGAACTTGTAAAAAGCGCTCCTTCTGCTACATTTGCTACAGCTACCGACGGTAATCACGGAAAGGGACTGGCATGGGCGGCTTCCCTTTTTGGACAGAAAGCAAAGGTATATATGCCGAAAGGTTCTTCTCCCGCGAGATTGGAAGCCATTAAACATTTAGGTGCTGATGCGTACATTACAGATTTAAATTATGATGACACTGTTCAAATGGCGGCAGATTTATCTGAGAAACATCATTGGATTTTAGTTCAGGATACGGCTTGGGAAGGATACCAGCAAATTCCTCTCTCTATCATGCAAGGATATACAACAATTATTGCAGAAATATACAAACAAAATGAAGATTTCTTCAATACAATCAGTCATGTTATCCTTCAGGCTGGAGTGGGATCTTTCGCTGCTTCAATGGCAGCTTCCCTATTAAATGTAAAAAGCGGGAATAAGCCCAAAATCTCCATAGTTGAACCCGAAAGCGCAAATTGTCTGTACCGGTCAGCCCAAAGCGCCTCTGGATCACCTGTCCGAGTATACGGTGATCTTTCTACAATGATGGCTGGGCTTGCCTGCGGCGAACCCAACCCATTCGGTTGGAACATTTTGAGAACATGCAGTGATTATTTCTTTTCCTGTAATGACAAGATAAGCGCATTGGGGATGAGAATATTGGGTAATCCTATTGATCCGGATCCGAAGATTATTTCTGGTGAGTCAGGTTCCGTACCATTAGGTTTGCTGCATGAGTTAAGTAAGAATACTTCAATGGAACAGATAAAGAAGAAATTAGAATTAGATCAGTCATCTAATGTGTTAATGATTAATACAGAAGGTGATACTGATCCGGAAAATTATCGGAAAGCGGTTTGGGGAACAGATCATTAAAACAACGGCAACATGTTTGTTTTAATGATTTATAAAAAGCCTTAACTTTGGGTGAAGTTAAGGCTTCCGTTATTTCCCCTTCCCGTGTAAAACTCAATCATTTAACTAGTCCCAAATTAAAGGCCTGTCCACTTCAGCAGTTCTGAGATAGTCTAAAAGCTGACCGGTATGTACGGACTCATGGTAAGCGATTCTTAATAACATGTCTCCTAGTTCACGAATATATCCAACATCAGACCTGTCAATCTTTATATCTGTTAAATCTGTTTCGTTTAACGATTTGATGAATGTCAAAAACTCGGCCCGATACGGTTTTGCAAATTCTAATTCTTCGGTTACTGTGGTAAACGTTTTTGATTCATACGGGTTTTTAGATTCCTCTGAAGACTCATTCATTTGTTTTAGTAAAATGTGATGATAAAGAAATTCCGCTTCTAATACATGTCTTATCATTTCCTTACACGACATTGCTTCGGAATCGGGGCGCCAGTCCATTTTTTCCTCAGGTATAGCTGTCCATAACTTGATGCTTCGCCGTCTTACTTCTTCAAAATGTAAAACAATAAGGTCAATCGTATTCAAGTGTTTTCCCCCTTTTATTTTTAAGAATAATTCTCCTTTTTCCCGGAAAAAACCTCTTTAAATAAAAAACATATTCTTTCCCGACTCGCTGGATTGATAATCAAACCATTTTTAAGATAAGGAGATATTCATTCATCCATACAATAGACTCTGGCTGAACATATACTGAATGATAGTTTTCATCAGAAAGGAGAAATCAGCTTTGGCAAAATATCGGATCATGACCTTTGACGGGGGCGGTACCTTAGGTGCTTTAAGTTTACAACTATTGAACAGACTGGCTGAAGAAAATCCAGCATTAATAAGTCGAACCCATGTATTTGCGGGAAATTCAATCGGTTCATTTACTGCCCTTGCATTAGCAAGCGGAAGATCTCCGAAGGAAACACTTCAGTATTTTGAGGATGAAATCCTGCCCGCATTCAGCACTTCCCGGCCGGGCGGACCTGTTTTCAATCAACAATTACCATATTCCGGTTTTATTAAAGCGGTACGAAACTTTTTCCCGCCAGGCCTACGTCTTAAAGATGTAAGAAAACGAATTGTTGTCCCTTCATTCAAATTATACTCCCCAGCACTGGATCGTTGGACGCCCGTATTATTTCACAACTTTCCCGGCTCTCCCTATTTAAATGAGAAAGTGAGTGATGTCATACTGCGGAGCAGCGGTGCCCCCGCGACGCAGCGAGCCTATCAAAACTACGTGGACGGATATGTAGTGGCAACGAACCCCAGTACGGCCAGTATCGCGTTTGCGGTTGGTAAAGCCAACGTGCCATTGGATCAAATTGCGGCGCTATCCATCGGTACAGGTGAAGCCCCGACTCGGTTAAGAAGAGATACGAGGGGGTGGGGAATGGTAAGTGCGGATAACATACGTCCCGAAAATCTGAAGAACCTTCCTCCAAATTGGGGAGTCCTTTTGGACAGGTCGCCTAATGAACCTTTACTGCCATTTCTTCAGATGATCTCCGGCGGAAATGGCTACTATGAATCCATGGTCAGCGCGAATCTGCTGGGAGATCGCTTTTTCCGGTTAGATCCGCGGATTCCTAACTTCTCCAAAACAGACCCTTCCGTGGTTCCCGCTGTCATTGAAATTGCGAACAAAACCAACTTACAGCCTGCTAATACTTTTATAGAGAAAAACTGGAACGACAGCCACTAAGTAAGTCAGAAGTTTACGTCATCATACAATGAACAAAAAATACCAAGGGACTCAAAACCCTTGGTATTATTAATGCGGCCGAGAGGGTTTGGACCTTCCTGGGGTATTTATACGCTGGGCATTCGATAAAGTGAAATCTTATTACCGCCCGACATTTCAAACACTGAAGTTAAGCATTACATCCAACAATCGGGCCATTTAATTGAATAGGACTACTCAGAAGTCGCTTCCCATTACGTAAGAAAAGCGACTTTTTAGATTTGATTTTCAAGTTCCTTTGACAAATTTTGAAAAGACCATTGACTATTCAGTTGAACTGTATTAAGTTTAACTATATAGTCAGACTGAATAGAGGATGAGGATATGAAACATAAATTATTACCGCTGTCTGAAACCATGCATTATATTTTATTAGCTTTGCGGGAGCCGCTTCATGGCTATGCCGCCATGCAGAAGATCGAAAAGATGAGTAACGGAACTGTTATTTTAGCAGCCGGCACATTATACGGCGCGATTGAAAACTTGAATAAGCATGGCTGGATTGAACCTGTTGGAGAGTCGGGCCGGAGAAAAGTTTATATGATAACTGCGGAAGGAAGCGCCATTTTGAAAATGGAACAAAACAGGTTACTGCATATTTTATCCCTGCACGAAGGAAGTGAATCGAATGAAGAAATTTAAGATGTTTTTTGATATTGAAAAAGAGGAGCAATGGCTGAACGAGCAATTACAAAAAGGCTATCGCTGTACAAATATCAGCGGATTAGGAATATACACTTTCGAAAAAACCGACAAAAAATATGTGATGAGACTGGATTATCAAGATTATTTATCAAAGAAAAAATTCGAAGATTACAGAGAGATATATGAAGACTTCGGCTGGAGTTATATAAATGGCCCTTGGGGGCTTGGAACTCGATATTGGCAAAAAGAAGATGATGATCAAAATGAAATCTTCTCGGATCGCCAATCAAAGAGTAATTATTATAAAAGACTAATGAGTTTTTCATCTTGTTTTGGGTTACTGTGCTTGTTTTATTGTAATATGATTTACACGAATTCAGGTTTGTATTTAGCTGAAGGTCTGTGGAGTATGGAAGGCGCAATGTTTTGGAAAGCATTTTTATTTGAAACTCCATTTGCCCTTTTAAGGTCGCTTCCCGCTCTTATGGCCGTTCTCTTTGGCTGCAGTTTCTATAAAGCGTATCGAAAATATTCAATGTTAAAAGAACAATAACGCGGGGAAGTTACATTTAAAGAAGTAATCGAGGATCATGTATCTGCCGAAGCCGGGCGCTTTAACGGAAAAAAGCGCCCTGAATTTGCTGATTAATCAGACGGCTTATTTTGTTAATGATACATACTTATTTACAATGGCTTGAGCGAGACAAGCTGATGAATCAACAAAGGTAAGTTCGCTGCTTTTTTGATCCGTGACCATATTTAAATCCGTACATGCAATGATAACCGTATCAACCTTTTCTGCTAATTCACGGTGTAATTCATCATATAATGTACCAGCCTCATCGGTTTGACCTTGTTTAATCTTTTCTATTATGTGATCGACATAGATTTGCCAACTATCTTGATGTAAAAAATCATAACCTTCTCTGTTTAACGCTTCTTGAAATATTCCAGATTGAACCGTAGGAACGGTGGCTAAAAGAGCTGCTTTTTTTGAGCCTTTAGGTATTTTTTTTATGGTTTCATCAACCATGTTTAGTAAAGGGACTGAAAGCGATTTTTTTATTTGATTAAAATAAATATGTGCGGTATTACATGGGATTGCAATAAAATTAACACCCGTTTTTTCAAGCTTTACAGCCCCCTCAATAATTGCATTTTCCATGTCCGTATGATTGAGAGGTTTATTCATGTAGAAAGGAGTCGGACAAGAATAAATCATCATATGAGGAAAATCCATGTCGTGTATTGCTCCATATATTTTTTGGCACTCGTCTACTACTTTATCTACAAATGGCCCAGTAGATTTTGGCCCCATTCCTGCCAGTATTCCAATCATAATTGTCCTCCTCTGTAAAAATGTGTACGAATACGATCACGATGAGTTATTCTTGTGTTTCTCATCTGAATCTGCTCTCATTTCTTTTTGGCTGTCTTCTCCTATTTTATCATTTCATTAATCGAAAAAGGGACTTTAAAAAAGATAGCTGGCAAACCAGACGACTTGCTCTTGGGCGCCATGTTTGTTAAAATCACCATCTTCGTTTTAAAACGTACAGGTTTATAGTGTCCCATAACGCTGTCCTAAATAAAACACTGGTCGCAACTAAGTCAAATGTTTTTCACGGTACTATAGTCAAGACTTGCCCAAGTCACCATTATCAAAAAGAATTTCATCAAGCACTTGAAACATTTATTGAACGTGAGCAAGTGTTATAACATGAATAAGAAACCAAGGAGTGATGAATCTTTTAATCTTTCATTTTACCCGCTGACTCATATCAAAGGAGCTCTAACCAAATTTTAATAGCTGTCGCACTTATTAATAACGCTAAAATCCATTGCAGGAATTTTGTATTTACTTTTTGCCCAACAGATGCGCCAATAGGAGAAGCAATTAAACTGGCAATCATAAGAACCAGAGCCGGTGCAAAAAGAACCTGGCCCGTGATTACTTTTCCAACTGTTGCGCCAATAGATGAAAGAAATGTAATCGCAAGAGATGAAGCGACTGTGATTCTAACAGGGATATTTAAAATCGATAACATAATGGGGACCAGGATAAAAGCGCCGCCAGCTCCTAAAATACCTGATACGCCGCCAATGATAAACGCTAGGGACGAAGCCAACCATTTATTAAATATCACTTCTTCGTCTTCGCTATGTTCTTGTCCTTTTTTAGGTATAAACATTAAAACAACTGCTAGTATAGCCAGAATTCCGTATATAAAGTTAATTCCTTTTTCAGATATATAATGAGAAAAGTAACTCCCCAATACACTCCCTAAAAGGATGCTGCTTCCCATGTACATAATTAATGCTTTATTTAAAAAACCACTTTTACGATAAGCCCAAACACCGCCAAGTGTCGCAAAGAAAACTTGAATAGCCCCTATCCCTGAAACTTCATGGGCAGTTAATGACATCACTCCCACTAAAGAAGGAATGTATAATAGCATTGGATAATTAATAACTGATCCGCCAATACCCATCATTCCGGAAATAAAGGCACCAATAAACCCTATAATGAAAAAAGTTGTGATAAAGGCAATATCCATTTTGGTTCCTCCTTTCAAAGAAAAAGGGCATCTTTGTATTCGATACCCTTTCACATTTATTAGCCTTTTTTAATCCAGAATTTCAATACATCGCCTTCATCAGTTTGCTCTAAAAGGTCATGCCCGCCTGATTTAGACCAAGCTGCAAGATCATTTTTAGCTCCCTTATCTGTTGCATGCACTTCTAATATTTGACCTGATTCCAGTTCATTCATCGCTTTCTTTGTTCTGACGATTGGCATTGGGCATGCCAGGCCTTTTGCGTCTAATACTTTATCTGATTTCATGTTCATCTCTCCTCTTTTTAATAGAAACTTGTGTTACCGTATTGCACAGCGGTTTGGACCAATCTCCATTTCACGCTGTTTTTCTTCATCCGGGCTGATTTTCCCCATGTTTGTTTCTCGAATCTCTTGGTATGCATTTGGCTGCGGAGGCAAATGATCTGTTACTAGGTGTCTAAATTCTGTTTCATCCGCAATGTTCAAACCATGGTTCTCGCTAAATAATGTACTTAGTTTTTTACCAACACTTCCATCCTCATTTAGCTCGTCAATGATCATAAAGTGTGCCGGTAATACAATTAAATCCTTTGATAACGCGTTGTAACGGCTATAAAGCGTTGTTCTTAAATCTCCCGCCCAATCTTCTGCCATACCGGCTAAGTCTGGTCTTCCGATTGAATCAATAAATAAGATATCACCTGAAAGAAGATACTGATCATCAACAATGAAAGAAGTGGAGCCAATCGTGTGCCCCGGTGAATAAATCGGTTGAATGCCAATCTTTGTGTTTCCAATGACAATATCGTTGCCTTCTTCCAGCGGCTGATAATCAAATACCGCTTCTTCTGCATCCTTCGGTGGTAACCAGTAGGTTGCTTTTGTTTTTTCAGCTATGACTCTGCCGCCTGAAATATGGTCTGCGTGAAGATGTGTATCAAATACGTGAGTAATCTCCGCGCCCTTCTCTTTCGCAAAGTCTATAAAAATATCCGCCATACGTGTCGCATCAATAATCGCTGCTTCACCATTGGAAATGACCATGTATGACAGGCAGCCTTTACCGATACGAACAAACTGATACATCTCACCGCCATCTTTTAAATCCCCGACTTTTACCGGCTCTAAATGTTCGCTCCATGCTTTCATTCCGCCCTTAAGATAGGATACAGAATGACCTGCTTCAGAAAGCATTTCGGATACCATGACAGATGAACCTTCTTTTGCACAAACGACCAGCACTTCTTTATCAGAAGGAATTTTCTCCAAGATATCTTCTACGCCATCTAAAAGATCGAAATACGGTACATTTAAATAGTCAAAACAATGTCCTTCGATCTTCCAATCGTTAAAGTCATTTTCATTACGCACATCCAGAATAAATAAAGATTCTATGTTAAAGATTTTTTGTGTGACTTCTTTTGCGGTAAGTGCTTGAACGGTCATGTTTACATACCTCCTTTTTCTGTTTTACCTGTCCAATCCCGCATACCGGGGACAACATTAATAACCTTTTTAAAACCTTGTTTTTTCATGGTGTGGGCCGCCATTTCACTTCTTCTTCCCGAATGGCAGATAATATAAATTTCATCATTTTTGTTTAATTCGTTAGAGCGCTTTTCCACTTCACCTAGAGGGATATGCACAACTCCAGGAATATGAGCATTTTCATACTCCTCTATCTCTCGTACATCTAAAATGTGAAGAGACTCGTCACTATCCACTTTCTGTTTGAAAGCTTCTAATGAAATCTCAGGAATTGAAGCTGCATTTTCTGCTGAAAGCTCTCCTCCTTTTCGAAGAAAATGACGAAGTATTTCCCCCTCTGCTTCAGTACCTAGATATTCATGGCCTGTACTATTTGCCCATGCTTCCAGATCTGCTGTAGAACCTTTATCTGTCGCTTGAATTTCTAATATGTCACCAGCTTTTAAATCCTTCATACTCTTCTTCGTTTTTACGATAGGCATTGGACACGCCAAACCTTTAGCGTCTAGTACAATATTTGCTTTCATCATTTTTTCCTCCTTTTCTCATATAGGGGTGGGGGTATATAAATATGCAAAAAGTTACTCTCTGGATGTTAATACCATGTATTCATACCACCTTTTATATTTGTGATATTTTTAAACCCTTGTTTCTTCAATATTTTACTTGCCTTTATACTTCTCATTCCGCTTTGGCAGATCACAAAGACGTCTTTGTCTTTCGAAAGCTGATGAGTTTGACGAGGCAAGATAGACAAAGGAATATTTTTGAACCCTTTAATATGCCTTGTGCGGAACTCATAAGGTGTTCGTACATCTATAAACTGTTTGTCTTTATTTTTCAGCTCTGACTTTAAATCAGCAGTTGTTATTTGTTTAACACCATGCAATGGGAAAAAACGTCGAAATACGATCCAAAGTAAAAATAAAATGAGTAAAGTATTGAACATTACTCCGCTATTCATAGTGTTATAACCCCCTTCACTTATTCAATTTGCAATGGATAACATTAGATAAATAAGTTGACATTGCCTTCTTCAGCATCTGCCAAATAAGCAGCTACACCAGCATAGTCGATATCATCTAATAGTTCTTTTTCCTGTAAACCAAGAAGATCCATTGTCATCGTACAAGCTACGAGCTTTACACCTTGTTCTTGAGCCATCTCAATCAACTGAGGCAACGTAAGTGCATTATGCTTTTTCATCACATTTTTAATCATTTTAGGGCCCATACCTGCAAAGTTCATTTTAGATAAACCCATCTTATCAGCACCGCGAGGCATCATCTTTCCAAACATTTTTTCAAGAAATCCTTTTTTCACTGGAATCAGCTCTTCTTTACGTAAAGCGTTTAATCCCCAAAACGTATGGAAGATCGTCACTTCATGATCGTAGGCAGCTGCACCATTTGCAATAATATAGGCTGCCATTGCTTTGTCATATTCGCCGCTAAATAAAACAATTGTTGTGCGTTTTGTTTGTTTTGTCATGTCTATTCTCCTGACTAATCACTATTACCCCAGGGGGTATATCGGAATTAAATTTTTTTCGGAAGATCTCCTATTATTCAACCCAAAATACCAGCAGGGGTATATTATAATAAATATAAAAATTCGTCAACCTTAAAGATGATAGGTTGATGAATTTTTTTATCGGCTCTTTACCAATAATTCGACCGCTTCTTTTACTAAGTGTTGTGTGTCTTCTCCCTTTTCTAAACTTTCACGAACACAATGTTCAAGGTTTGTGCTCACAATCAAACCCATTGCTCGATCGATCGCATTACGTGAAGCAGCTAATTGGGTCACAACCTCTCTGCAATCTTTTCCTTGTTCCATCATGGTCAATACACCTTTTATCTGTCCTTCTATCCGGCGTAAGCGATTTTTAATCTTTTGATCATATTCCATGCGTTGAACTCCTTCTTTGAAATTTATATATTTGCATGTTATCAACTATCACTTCATACTATGCTTTATCACACTACATTATTAACTAGATAATGTTTGTGAATCAATATTATACCCTTACAGGTATACTGTCAATTTTCAAGACGGCATGAGAATGATTATAAAGAGCTAATATTAGTATCCCCTGTTTTACGGATTCAATTGACGTCAAGGCATGAACTCCTAAAGGAAATTTAATAACTCATTTTCAACGAAAAACTGATCTCTGTTAATTAGTCGAGATTCCAAGATATACACGGACCAATTGATATTCCTTTTTTTAGGAATCCCACAGGCTCCCTCTTGTTTTGATGTTGTTTTTTAAAAAAAGTTATTGACACCAATAAATGACCATGTTATCATTAAAAATTTGATATCTCACTCCATATATGATAACCTTAAGTTAAGTTCCTATATATGGAGGTGGATGATATGTTTCAAATTGGCGATAACATTGTTTATCCAATGCATGGAGCAGGTACAATTGAAGCCATAGAAGAAAAACAATTCTTAGAGGAAAAACAACAGTATTATGTCATAAGAATGTCAATCAGTAATATGACAGTTATGATTCCAACGCGTAAGATATTGAGTTCAAATATACGGCCGGTTACTGATATACGTGCATTAAAACACATTATACACATTTTTCAGCATGGAGAATCAGATAGGCTACTGCCGTGGAAGCAAAGGTATATAGTAAACACGAACAAAATAAAAACGGGTGAAATACAAGAAGGCGCTGAAGTTGTACGTGATTTAAGGCGAATGAAGAAAGAAAAAGCACTTAATTCAAGCGAAAAAAAAATGTTGGATCATGCATATGAATTTTTGATTAGTGAACTGGAATTCATTAAAGGAATCACTGAAAAACAAATAAAAAGTTTCTGTTAAGGTTAATTTTAAATAATGTTTTGCATTCCAAAAAAAGCACCCAAAAGTTTTCGGAATATTACGATTAGATGTTTAACTTCTTCAACTTACTTTTAAAACATTAACCCCTTTTATTACCCCAACAATCTAATCTGTTTTATTTTTTTCTTCAACGAACATTTGAATTTCGATGAAATAGTCACTTGATTTTTGTAATCCTGATTCACACTGGCACGGACAAGGAGCCGTAAGGATGGAAGAGAGGCAGGGCTTTCATTGTTTTAGGTCTAAGTGATTATTTCCGGAAGAAAAAACAACCACTCTCCTCTTTATCTTTAAGAATTTCTTACATCTCTTGCGACAGTGAATAGCAGTTGTTTATCTTCTTTTCATATTAGAGATATGCGAAATGTAACAAAGAATAACATACAGATATATTGAGAACATAAAAACAAATCATTTATATATATTCCACATATCGTCAATCCGGTATGTTATACTGTAAACAATCCTTTGAGGTTTTAAACCTTTTTCTTACCTTGTAGCAACTGTCCCTACTCGAACGTTGAGTAGGGTTTTTTTATTCAGTATATACAGAGATCATAAAAAAACAGGCCCTGTATAAAGAGCCTGTTTGTATAAACGATTAAAGATTAAGCAGTTTTTTGAACGTTAGCAGCTTGAGCTCCACGAGCACCTTGCTCAACGTCAAACGTTACTTTTTGACCTTCGTCTAAAGATTTGAATCCGTCACTTTGGATTGCAGAAAAGTGTACGAATACATCGTCTCCATTTTCACGTTCGATAAATCCAAAACCTTTTTCTGCATTAAACCATTTAACTGTACCTTGTTCCATTTTTGTTGCCTCCTAGTGTGTTACACATTGTATTACTATCCTTGCCCAAAGTATCATCAAGACGAAAAGTCGATATTCATACTATCCTTTACACGAACAAAAATAATTCCCCTTTATCATAGCACGAAACGGAAATAACTGCAAATTAATAATGTGTTCATTCATGTTTTATTTGTTAAACCTGTCGATACGAGTGCAAAATAAGATGCCTATTAATAACTATGGTTTGAAAACACCGTGAACATGAATCACGAGTGTCTTCAAACCCAGTACTTCATATTGATTGTTAAAGATTTCTTTAAAAAGCTCAGCTGTTTCTTGTTCAAGTACTAGATATTCTTGGCTGTTCACTGGTATAGCTTTGTTTCTGCAGATGTTTCCAAACGATCATTCAAGTATACCCCCTATTTTAACGGTATTAACTTGTCATGTTTGTTCCTCAAACAATCAATGTTTACGGTCTAAATAAACCGATTCACATAGGGGAGCATGGAGAGAGTTTGGCCCGATAAAGAGCCGGGTATAATCTTCATACGCTTTTTGTATCCCGGCTGGCCATTGCTAATAAAGATTTAATCGAGATGGAGATCAGTTTCTGACCTTCAATAATTTTACACAGGATTAGGAAAGATACTTATTATACATGGAGTATGACAGCTGGGACTTCAAAGGCAATAAAACGTTTTCTATACGCAGATTAAGAACATCAGGGAAGGGGAAGCTTTTAAAAATGAATGAACAAAACCTAAGGACTTTGAGAAAACTGGTTACCCCTTATGAAAAGTCCGATTTACAAAAAAGTATTTGTCAAATCATTAACACATTGGTGCCGTTTTTCCTGTTATGGTGTTTGGCCTATAAGAGCTTGTCGATTTCTTATATCCTTACATCAGCGATTTCTGTCGTTGCGGCAGGTTTTTTAGTGAGAACCTTCATCATCTTTCATGATTGCTGCCACTATTCCTTTTTTAAGAACCGAAAGGCGAATCGAATCCTTGGAACAATTACAGGAATTCTGACTCTGCATCCGTTTGATCATTGGGCACACGATCATTCTGTCCATCATGCGACAAGCAGCAACCTGGACAAACGCGGTACGGGCGATATTTGGGTACTGACTGTTGAGGAATATAAAGAAGCCTCAACTAAGACAAAAATAATGTACCGTTTGTACAGAAATCCGTTTGTTATGTTTATTATCGGACCGATTTACGTCTTCGGGATTACCAATCGTTTTAATCGTAAAGGGGCAAAACGCAAAGAACGGATGAATACATATGTAACGAACCTGGGGATCGTCGCTTTGGCAGCACTTTTATGTTGGGCTATCGGCTGGCAAAACTTTCTGCTGGTCCAGACGCCAATTTTTATGATATCGGGATCCCTCGGAATTTGGATGTTTTATATTCAGCATACGTTTGAGGATTCATATTTCGAAGAAGATGAGCATTGGGAATATGTAAAAGCAGCCGTTGAAGGAAGCTCTTTTTATAAGCTTCCAAAAGTCATGCAGTGGCTGACAGGCAATATCGGTTTCCATCATGTTCATCATTTAAGCCCAAGAGTCCCAAACTATAAGCTTGAAATCGTGCATAACAACACTGAACCATTGCAAAATGTTCCGACCATCACACTGGCAACAAGTATTAAGTCGTTAAAGTTCCGCCTATGGGATGAAGAAGGCAAAAAATTTGTTGGTTTTACCCACTTAAAAAAAACTTCTAAAAGCCAGGTATCAGCTCGGCTAAGAACGGATTAAATAAACGCCCGTAATCGATGATAATGGGCAGTGTATCTTGCAGAATAAAAGTGCAGACTCGCGCAAAGATTTTGTGCAGAGGTCAGCACTTTTTTAATGCCACATGCACTTACAACATAAAAATACCAGAGGTGTCAAAACCCTTGGTATCATTGAGATGCGCCCGAGAGGACTTGAACCTTCACCGGGTTATTCACCCGTTGGGCCATCAATAAAGTGAAACTGTGTTTTCTGTTATAAAACCTTTGAATATTCATATTGTGGAGTAAAAATGGAGCAGTTTTTCATTTCCAAAAAGTTACATGGCATGTCATTGGTGCAATGTATCTTAAAATAGCCACTGTTTAAAGAAAAAAAGAATCTTTTGAAACTGATCTTTCCCAATCTTAGATTGACCCCATTTATGACAAAATGACAGGATCGTTCTAAAGATAAGAAGAGGAATGGATCATCATTATTCTTTACCGATCGTTCTCAATATGTTATGATTGCCATCACAAGGAGGGGAATTTAGTGGCTAGAACCAAGGAATTTGATGAAGATGCAGTACTGCTTAAAGCTGTTCGTTTATTTTGGGAACAAGGGTATGAGAAAACTTCCATGACAGACTTAGTCAACCATATGGGAGTGCACAAGAGAAGTTTGTACGATACCTTCGGAGATAAGCATTCGTTATACATTAAGGCTTTAAACCGTTACACTCAACTGCAGTCGGAGAAAAAAATCAATAAAGAGAATCTTACTGCGGTTGAAGCAATCCGGCAGTTGTTCGATAGAGTCATTACTAGAGGAGAAGGCGAATACCCTAAAGGATGTTTGATCGTAAACACAGCAGTTGAACTGGCTCTGCATGATTCCGAATGTAAGGATTGGGTAGATCAACGATTAACCGATACAGAGCGTCTAATCCGTGAACTCATTGAGGCAGGTCAGCAGTCCGGAGAACTCGATAAGAGGCTAAACGCGGAATTACTATCCCAATATATAAATAATGCTTTAATCGGGCTTCGAGTGATGATCAAGACAACAGATAACAGAGATAAATTAGAGCAGATCGTGGATACGACATTATCCATTTTAAAGAAATAATTTTTTTACCCTATTGAGAACGATCATTCTCAAATAAAACGGATTTACTAATAAAATGCGAGGAGAACGAAAGATGAAGAGAATGTTTTGGATTATTCTAATGATGTCTTGCGGAGCCACTTATATTTCATCATTATTCCCTATATACGGGAGTCACTATCAAATGAGCAGCCTAGAGATTACAATGTTGTTTGCTGTTTATGCCGTTATCTTGGTTCCGACCTTGCTAATCGTAGGAGCCAAGGGGAGCACCTGGGGATTAAAGAAGATCCTTCGCATAAGCATCTGGCTATCCATCGCGTCAACGTTGCTTTTCATAGGGAGCCAGAACGTCTGGATGCTATTTGCGGCAAGGATTTTGGAAGGCATTGCATATGGCGCTTTTACAGGAACGGCCACCACATTTTTATTATCACAAACCTCTCGCCAGCATCTAAGTACTGCTATTAAGTTATCGGGAGTATTCGTAAACGTTGGATTCGGCATGGGTCCGGCTATATCCGGTCTAGTGTTGCAATATGTGCAGGTTCAGCCGCTTCGAATGCCATTTTGGCTTTTGCTTGCCATGCTATTGAGTTCTTTAGTATTTCTGGAAATGTTACCGAGTCTTAAAGAAGAACCAAAACCGCTGAATACAAAAATTTCGCTCGGTATACCGGAAAATATACGATCCCATTTTATTTCATTTATTGGACTTCCGGCTTTTACATTCTTCATGTTAGGCGGAATCGTATTTTCCGTCATTCCTTCCTATGTCAAAAACGTCATTCACTCCTCTAATCTCTCATTAGCAGGTGTGTTGGTGTTCATACTCTTAGGCGTGGCTGCCTTGATACAATTCTTCCCGTGGGTACAGAATCCAGTTAAGCGAATGCGCATCGGAATTGTATTGCTGGCCATCGGTCCGTGGATCATTGTTTTCTCCGGACAGACAGGCGATTTATGGATGCTCTGGATTGGAATGCTTATCCAAGGGGTCGGCGCCGGTTGGTCGTTCCAAGCAGCATTAAGGTTTGCCGGACAGCTGCCTAAGCCGGAAGAACGACCGAGAGTAATATCAGCATTTTATTTGTGCGCTTATTCCGGATTCATTATCCCTCCAATTGGAGTCGGCATTTTGACCAGTTTCTTTAGCTTGAATCACTCATTAATTGTTCTAAACACATTTGCCGCACTAATCGTTATTTATGTCTTGATCTATTCAATCAAGTTTAATCGATATTATTCGAAAGTGACATTATGATTAAACTATCATGAAAATAAACTTCTGTAATTTAGGAGTTTTGACGGTCCCCTTAATCATGTTGATAGATGTATTTTAAAAAAGCCCACTCACGAAAACGAGTGGGTTTACAAAAGCTCTAGCTAACCCACAAAGGTTTTAGTCAGAGCTATTTATACATATTTTTTTGGTCCAACTCACTAAGCACCTACTCTATCCTCAACTCGAATAAATCAGCTGCTCTGATTGCAAAGTTTTCAATGTCTCCGTACATTCTTAGAAGGAAAGATACCATTAGCGATGACACTAATGGTACCCTTTGTTTCTACTCAATTATTCAGCTTCTCCAACAACTGTAAAGCGTTCATTTATATGTTTTGGATTTTCAATTTCATCCAATACTGCAATTGCATAGTCTGCATAGCTGATATAACTTTCGCCTTTCGAATTCACAAGAAGATGATCTTTTCCTGACTGATAAAATCCAGTTCTTTTCCCGTCTGGGTCAAATACCGCTGAAGGACTGATAAATGTCCAGTTAATATCAGAAGTTTCCTTTAGTTCTTGCAAGTTACGACCTTGGCCTTTAGCTGTTGGAATAAAAATCTCCGGGAAATCAGGTGTATCCATTACACTGACAGTTTTATTTTCGTCTACATAAAGACTCCCTGCTCCACCTACAATTACGGCTCTTGTACCCGTTCCTTTTAATGCCCTAATTAATGCCCGGCCAGCATCTACATGTGCCTGTTCTTCTCCTAATGGAGCACCGAAGGCATTAACTATTACATCTAACTTTTTTAGATCATCCGATGTAAGATCAATTATATTTTTTTCAATGATTGAAATCTTTTCCTCTTTAAGTTTTGCAGCATCTCTTACAATTGCAGTTACTTCATGTCCCCTGCTTACCGCTTCTTTCAAGATAAGACTTCCAGCTTTTCCGGTTGCACCAATGATTCCAATTTTCAATTTAAAGTCCTCCTAATCATTCAAAATTTTAAATGTAACCACATTGATTACATGTAATAATTTTAGTTACACCTTATTTATTTGTCAATACTTTTATCATCTTGTTAATTGAGCATATTAGAGTAAAAGAACTTGTAATACATTCAGTTACAAGTGTACTATAAAGAGTGTAACGTAATTAGGATGGTGAAGAAATCATGTCTATTAGCAGCCGTTTTGCTGTAGGAATTCATATATTGGCTCTTATTGAAATAAATGAAGACGGAATTAGCACTTCTGAATTTTTAGCTGGAAGTGTAAATACAAATCCCGCCTTCATAAGAAAAATTATGGGGATGCTGAAAAAAGCAGGTTTAGTAAAAGTTCAGCCAGGTATTGCAGGAGCTGAATTAGCGAAGGATTTAACTGAAATCACCTTACTTGATGTTTATAGAGCAGTTCATGTTGTTCAAGATAAAGAATTGTTTAGTATACATGAAAATCCCAATCCTCAATGTCCTGTAGGCCGGAACATTCAAAGTACAATTGGTCCAATATTTGAAATCGCCCAATCTGCCTTGGAAAAAGCTCTTGGGCATATCACAATTGATGATGTGGTAAAGGATATTATTGAAAAAGAAAAATTGACCAATAATTGTTAAATGATTTCACAGAAAATCTTTTATCAGATTGGGGATAAGAAAAATGGCTTTTTCATGAACAAAAAAAGAGCAGACATAAAGTCTGCTCCTTTTGATGAAAGATTCAGATTACGGTAAGGGATATAAATATGCTCATGATACAGAGGAAAAATTAACGACAATGCAGACGATGCCAGATTCTTTAATAGGGGTGAGTATTACTATCCAACAACTCAAGGTTCAGAAGCTAAGTTCAAACAAAGACTTGAGGAAATCTCGGATTGTATAAAAGAAACCGCAAATCTAGTTTGAACGAATATGTTCTGTATATAAAAATAATGAGGTATGGAGTGAATTGATAATGAATTATGATGCAATAAAAGATTACTGCCTAACCTTTCCAAACTCTTATGAAGACCATCCTTTTGGAGATGGTTGGACTGCAATTCGGCACAAAGGGAATAAGAAAATATTTGCACTTATCTTCACTCGCGACGAACACTTATGTGTCAACCTTAAATGCGAACCTGAAAGGGCTGATTTTCTACGTGGTCTTTTTGAAGAAATCAAGCCCGGATACCATATGAACAAGGAGCATTGGAATACTCTTACCTTAGATGAGGGACTCCCAGAGCACCAAATCCATGACATGGTAAAGTACAGCTTTGAACTGACAAAACCAAAAAGTAAAAAGGAAACATAACATCGAAGGATAGAACGCTTATTATAGATATTCATCCGTTGCAATGATACAGAGGAATATGCAAAAAACCTCAAGTCAGCAATGTTTAAATTCGTATTTACGAGATGATTTTTTCGTTATTGTTAGTCCTTTGTTTCTTGACATAGGTTGAGCAAATAAAAAAGAGCAGACTCAAAGTCCACTCAATTCATTAAGATGATTGCTTATTTCATCCAGACACCTATAAAAAATGAAAGGTGACGATGATATGCCACAAAAGTCATTTAGCGTTTAATTAATACTGATAACTCACCTTCAAACACTTTTTCTTCTTTCTGATTATAGGTAGATAACAATACAGTAAGTATCCCCGTCTGGCTTTTATTTGGTTTTTTATCAATAACCTTAACAATAGTGTGCAGTTTATCATTAGGGTAAACGGGTGCTAGGAATTTTATATTATTCATTCCTGTCCCAGCAATAATATCGTCTTCATGACACCCTTCTTCAATCCAAAGCTTAAACGTAATAGATAACGTTTGTATTCCAGAAGCAATAATTCCATTAAATCTGCCCATTTTTGCTTTTTCTTCATTTAAATGCATGTATTGTGGGTCATACACTTCTGCAAAATTCATTATATTCTCTTTTGTTAATTCAAAAGATTTAGTTTGAAAAACCTGCCCGATGGTGAATTCATCCAACTTCATAAATAAATCTCCTTGAATCTAAACTTTATTATTAAATCTACGTAGCATTTTAACATACTGGCTCTCACACAACAACTTAACGGTGAAACAATTGTTCCCCTATCAGGAATGAACAAGCACATTGTTTTTGTTTCCTTGCTTTTAACCTCTTTATAATCAGGTGTTTTCTTATAAAGACCAAGGCGGTCGCCATCACTATCACCCGGCATATGTGTCATTTTCTCATAAGAATCTCCAAGCTTCTCATAATAAGAATAAGCAGTAAGCTTGCGAGAACTTTCTTCTGGCTGATAAAACGCAAGTTGAATATACTTCCCGTCATCATATACACGAATTATGGCGTTATCTCTTTTGTACTCATCTGAATCTGCTCGCATTTCTTTTCTGACTTTCTTCTCCTGCTTCATCACTTCATTAATTGCATTATCATATTTACTACCGCTGCACGCAGTCAGCAGAAGGATGAAGGTGACTGACAAATCATACGGCCTACTATACAGTAACAGATGAATTTTCCGCAAAAAAAATACCAAGGGCGATCTACAACCCTTGGTATCATTGATGCGGCCGAGAGGACTTGAACCTCCAAGGGTTATTCACCCGCAGGGCCCTCCATCTATATTCATAAAACTATTGCTCAGTTGTCAGCATGTTAAGTAAATTACGAATTTCCTTGTTATAACTTTTAATTTCTTCTTCATTACAACCGGTTTTATCAAATACTGCATTAGGTATCATTCACGATTTCGTGATGCTCAACGCCTTAGCTAAAACTGAAGCTGCGCGCGGAGCAATTGATCTTGCCGCAACCTGGCTGCGTAAAGGGTTTTAATTCATCTATTGTTTCGTCACATAGAGACTGCTGCAAATAAATAAAAAACAAACAGATCCACTCAAATAATTGAGTGGATCGTATATTGATTCAATAACTTATCGCAAATATATTCACGTTGGAATAATGGAACTTTTGATGAGCTTTTTAATCGGGCTGGTTATTATTTTGTTGTTGAGATGTCCCTAATTGAAAAGCTAACTCCACAACAAACTCTATTTTTTCACCAGTTCACCCTCTTCATATCCAAAAAACCTTTGTTGATAAAAACAATAGGATTATTAGTTAGCGTACAAGTTCTCGTTTTCTGCTTTGGGCCCCATATAGAAAACAAAAAGCCAGCTCTCCTTCGGGAGAAGAACTGGCATAACAAAGCTTCTTATTTCTTATTTTGCTGTATTGCTCGGACCTTTTAATTTCTCTTCGTTCTTGCGTCAATGTTTTATTATTAGGACACAACCAATAAAATAATGACGATCGAGAATAGCAACGCTGCTTTTGCAAAGCAGTAAGCCCTCCAGAATATAAAAGAGCTGCAGTCATTGCTGCTCGGATAATCCCAGCTTACTCTGAGTCTGTATTTCGAGTAGCCGGTCAATTAAATGGATGTTTTTTTCATTCCTTTTCTGTTTGTTCCATTTTCCACCACAGTGAATCTTTTGGATTTTCAACAGCTTCTTGAAACTCAGCTTTAGAAGCAACTGTTGGGTAAGAACCTTTTAAAGATTTACCTGAAGTATCTTTAAATAAGGTTAACACAACTATTAAGCCAATTAAACTAACTGCTAATAAATAGAAACCCGGCGCCAAATTGTTTCTTGTCACATGGGTTAACCAAGAAGCAACTAAAGGTGTTGTTCCGCCAAAAATAGAAACTGATAAGTTGAATGTCCAGGATAATGTTCGATATCTAATGTCAGTATGGAACAACGTAGGTAAAGATCCTGGCATAGTACCTTCGTATACAGATAATACAATACCTAACATTAAAAGTCCTATAAATAAAAATATTAGACTCCCCATATTAAGAAATTGAAAAGAGATAATCGAAAATACAATTCCTAATACTAATCCAATTGTTATAACTTTTTTATTTCCTAATTTATCTCCCAATTTACCAAAAGTTAAAGCGAACGGTACCATAATAATCAATACAATTGCTGTAATCGGTGTACTTATATTATCACTTATACCAAGGTTCTCATCTAAATAAGAAGGCATATAACCTAACAATAGGTAATTGGTTATATTGAAAAATGCCACAAATACGATACATAAAAAGATATCTTTTTTATATGTTTTAATGACTTCTAATAAACCTGGTTGTTGTTCTTGGTTTTCAGAGATGTCATTTTCAAAGATTGGTGATTCATCTAAATGACTTCTCAAATATAAACCAAATAATCCTATTGGAATACTTAAGAAGAAAGGAATTCTCCATCCCCAACTATTCATTTGAACATCAGATAAAGTCCAGAAAAGTACTGTAACTAAAACAGACGCTACTATATAACCAGATAATGTGCCGATTTCTAAACCGCTGCCTAACCTTATACGTTTATTATCTGGAGAAGATTCTGCGATATATACCATTGCACCAGCGTACTCTCCACCCACAGAAAAACCTTGCAGAATACGAGCTAAGAGTAATAATATAGGGGCCCATACACCAATCTGGTCATAGGTAGGAAGCACACCAATTATTAAAGTAGATAAAGCCATCATTAAAATAGTAATTGTTAATACTATTTTCCGACCAAATTTATCACCCACTTTACCAAAAATAATTCCGCCTACCGGTCTAAGTAAGAAGGCAATTGCAAATGTAGCAAAAGTAAATATTAACTTTAATTCATCGTTTTGAACCGGACTGAAAAAGTTTTTACTAATAATAACTGCCAAATAAGAATATAAAGCAAAATCAAACCATTCCATCGCGTTTCCTATCCCTGTAGCAAACACGCTTTTCTTCGCTTTTTGAATGTCTACAACGTTAATTTTTTTCTTGTTAAACTTCATTTAATAATATCAACTCCTTAATTATCAAATCCACATTATACAAGCGTATAAACGGTCCAAGCATGCAGTCCCAGAATGTATAGCATAATGCTTCTCTAAAGTCTGGGGGTTTCTGTTTCACCTGATGGAGAGCTAACGGCATAGTGGATGATTGGTTCAACTGTACCTTAAAAGACTAGACGAATATCCATACCAGCGCCAAATAACATTGTAAACCAGGAAAGAAGGATGAAATTCAGTTTTTTCGCTGGTTTCCTTAACTTATTTTTGCCGATTGGACTAAAAATAATACAAAAAGCAACAAAAAGAGAAACATCCAACAGATAATACCAGCCAAAGCGGTTAGTGATATATCCTTGGGCTGTGGTTGGTGTTTTCTGCAGACTATTTGGAGAAATGATTCCCCTTCATACAGCTCTATTGTGAATATTATCACAATCAAAAAAAAACTTTTATTTCTTCAAAGGATCCTAAACCTATATTTTAGTTCTTCCATTACGTCTTTATTTACTGATTCTATCTTTATTACCCCGCAATCAGGTGAAACAAAACACTATAAACGTAGCATACCTTTTTAAAATCTGACAAGCCCAACAGGGTGATAGAAACCCGGCTAAAGCCAAGCTAGTCAATGGATAGAAGAAATTTTTTTGTTTTTCCCAAGGAATAACCGTCTGCGTTTAACCTAGCCCAATTAGAAAGAAAAAGAGCAGGAGTAATCCTGCTCTTCCATTCAAAACTTTAATTTGTATGAAGAATGTCGTATACCTTTTCGACTTTCTTTACCTATTAATCAGTATACAGACTACAACAGAAATAAGTAGCACCGGGTATGAAATAATGGATGCATTTAAACAGGCCAATCACCGACAATTGAATTTATTGCATGACACCTAACAAAATTTTTTTTAAAATCCAGCTGGAAATAAAGAAACATTTCTTAGGTAATGGTTTTATTTTTGGTATATCGACATGTATTTGTTCCCCTTCCCTGTAATCCTAATGTTTCGATATGAACATTTAATCCTTTCATACATTTATCACAATTTTAACAATCTTTTAACTGAACTGGGTAAGTTGAACAAGGATTAAACATTGAATTTTGACAATCACAAACTGTCATATGTGTCCGTCATATCAAAAGAATCTCTTTAAGGTGTTGTTTAGTGCTTTCGTTACGGCGACTATCGACAAATAAGAACCAAGCAAAGTATTGTCCAGATAGTTTGAGTATTTTGATCACTTTGAAAATAAGTTATTGAAAATACACTACCTAAAATCACTGCAGCCAATAGACATCGGCTGATTTTCATCAATAATCTCCCCTTTTTTATTTTTCGTAGAGAGCATTAAGCTTCCTCGTTCATGAAAATAATCAGCGACTTCAATCGAAAAATTTTCAACATCAGCAAACATTTTCCTCGAAGTCTTGGTATTCTTCCTTGCTTAGCAGCACTTTCTCTGCTTTGGCAAATTGGAGTTTGAGGCATTAGTAACTACCTATAAAGATGAAAATATTTGTGCGATGTCTACTGCAGATGACTTACTTTAGGTAAGTGGGCAGTTTGTGGGCAGTAGATCATTTAAAAATAAGCACAAAAAAATACCAAAGGTGGTTAAACCCTTGGTATCATTAATGCGGCCGAGAGGACTTGAACCTCCACGGGTTATTCACCCACTAGGCCCTCAACATAGTGAATCCATATCACTGGTTATGAAAGCTTGTTTTCATTACACTCTCTATCCTCCACTTTCATCATTTTTATATGTTTTCATGAATTATGGTTAAAAATCGGTGATTAAATTGTGCCCATATAGATTGCAAACATGTCATTGATGCCATGTTCGTTTAGTTACCCTTGCAAATAGAAAAAGATAACCCTCATAATTTTCCATCTTATAAACTAAACTCAGCATAAGTGGGTTATATAATTTATAATATATATGATTTGTTGTATTGATGTGTTGAAAAATAGATCAAAGAGTCTCGTTTAAATTTAAAGGGAGGATGATAAGATGGAGAGAAAAGAAATATCAACATTGAAGGATGTTGCTAATTCGTTGATAACAATGCTTAAGAATAAATATTTCACAAAATTATTGATGTTTCTAGAATTAAATCCTGAATTAAAAAAGAATTTTACAAAATTCTTAGTGAACCCAGAGAAAGTAATATTATACTTAGGTAAAACTCATTGGGGTGTAGAGTATATAGGAAATGTTAATTCTAAAGAAATTAGTTTGAATCATAAGTTTGAGTGTCAGTTCTCAGACTATTCAACAGGAGATAATCTTTTAACAGATATTTTAGGCATTGATTATAGTAAACAAACAGGTCCAGTACTGCCATTACCGGAGTATAATGTTGATTTGGTTCATCCTACCAATGAAGCCATGGACATCATGTTAAAGAATGGATGGAATTTAGATGGTCAGTCAATGATAATAGGTCTCAATGCAGGCGAATTTGTATTACAGGAAGGTATGTGTCATAGAATAGTTAATGGTTTCTTTTATGGAACTAACAGGTCTGGCTTAGTTACCAGAAATGTAAAATGGTTAGATTTGTTTCCACTACAGTTAGATGATACAGACGTAGAAGTAGATACATTTGAATTTTATATGTGGCCCAATATTTCAGATGTCATAATACATGATGTCCACTTTCAATACCCTCTTCCTTCTGGATATAGAGAAGAAAAATGGTATAGTTTAAATCGCTTTGTTGAGTTGATTAGTTCTAAGGATACGAGTGAACTCCAAATAACTGCTTTTCTAGCTAAGCCTGAAAATCAGTTTATATTAAAAATGGCTTTTATGGGTAAAAATATATATTCTGAATGTGAATTAGAATGGCAATCAGTAGAATGCAAAGCAATTAGACCAGATTTTTTTGTAGAAGGACCAAATGGTTATTCGGATATTGTTGAATTTAAATTACATAATTTAAAAAATACAAAAAGCATAGTGGGGCGGGAGAATAGAGAAACCTTCAGCGCGGAGATTAATTCATATATTAGTCAAACAAGAAACTATGAGGAGTATTTTGAGGACCCTAAAAATAGAGAGTTTGCGGAAGAACAGCATGGAATAAAAGTTCATTATCCGAAAAGAATTTTGGTAATGGGAAGAAGATGGATGCTAGATACCCCAGATTGGAGAAAGTTAGAAAATGATTATAGAAACATCATGTTTAAAACTTATGACGACATTATAGATTTAGTTTTAAGTCATTTATATTCATAATAAAGTTATATTTCAGGTTTCTAATGGATTTACACACTATCCATATTGTGTAAATATTAATATTTATGTAATTGTTTTATGTCAGATCAAAAAGCCAATTACAATTTATAATGTAGAAAGTACATTTTAGCTAATTTTGATACATGGTTGCGTGTTTTTTGCTGTATTAGATAAACTTTTGTTTTTTGACAAAGAAAAAATTCTGAAAACATGGTGAAGTATATAAATTGAATGAAACGATTTCTAAATATATGAAAATTGAGGGAATGGAGGAATTTTAATTGCTAGAAAACTTTAAAGGATTAACAGGTTATGATGATTCTGAATTCAAGGAAATATGGGAAAATGCAATATTTGTAGTTGATACAAATGTTTTATTGAATTTCTATAAGTATACATCAAAAGAGGTAACCAAAAGTTTACTGAAAATTTTAAAATCCTTAAAGGATTCAGATAGACTATGGATTCCCCATCAAGTGGCGCTAGAATACTTTTTCAATCTTGATTCTAATATGTCCAAACAAAAAGAGGGCTACCTCTTTTTAAGTGACGGACTCCACAAATTAAAACATGAGGCAGAGAAAACTTTGCGGACAGCTCAAAGTGATTATCCATATATAAATACAAAGCAATTCAAATTTTATATTGAACAAATAGATAAACTAAATTATAAACTTGATAAGATTCTAAAAAAAGAGTTAGAAAACTTACCGAATACTGAAAAAATAAAAGACGATCTAAGCAACTTACTTGAAAATATTATTGGTGATCCCTATGTTCAAACAAAAATTGATAAGATTGAAATTGCAGGAAAAGAACGCTACGAATTTGATGTCCCCCCCGGTTTCAAAGATAAAGGCAATAAAAAGAAAGAAGGCTATAGAACGTATGGAGATTTTAGATACAAACAAATCTATGGTGACTTAATTCTTTGGAATCAAATAATTGATAAAATCAAAAACTCCGAAAATCCAAAACCAGTAATATTTATCACTGAAGAGAAAAAAGAAGATTGGTGGGAAAAAGATGAACAAGATAATATTAAAAGACCTCATCCCCTATTAATTCAGGAATTCATCAATAAAACTAAACAAAAGTTTTTTATGTATAGAACAGAGAGATTTGTTAAATATGCAAAAGAGCACCTCTATACTGATATTACAGAAGAACAAGTTGAAAATGTTACTAAAGACATTGAAAACATCCGAACACTAGAGCAAAATAATAGTTTTAAAGATTCTACTGAGTATCCTAAGTTAATTAATGCTACAGACTATATCCAAAAATTCTTTGGCTCAAGCAATATAAGAAGGAAATTGATAGATCTTTTACCTGAAGAAAAAATAGAAGAATTCTATAATAGGCTTGATGACACAGAAGATGAAGATATGGAGCAATTATACAGGTGGTGCTTAAAACAATCTTCTGCAAATATCACCAGAAGAGTCAAGGCATTGTTAGGTAGATTTGCATATTACGATCCCGAAGAAGCTGATTTATATTATAAACGTCTGAAGCCTTTTTTTGAACAAAAAGCGCTCTTACCAAACATTAAGTTACTAAAAAGCATAGAGATTCTTGAAGAAAAATTGGTTGAAGTGGACCCTCTAGAAGATTTGCATTAATTAGAATTAAAACGTGCAATAACTATACCTTCTTCTGCCTATCTTTTTTAGTGAACATTGCAAGCTTTACTTTTAGTAGAACGCTATTGCGCTACTAGACATAATTCGAAGTATTAAACCTATTAAGTGATCAGATTTGGCGAACCAATCCAAGGAGATTTTTGATTCATTAAATAGACACTTAAGAAATTGAAATTTGTTCTTGTATCCAACTGCTGATAAAAAATCATAACTAATGAGAAGAAACCCTTAAATCAGCTTGATGTTATATCTAAACCGTAATGACCGATTTTCCTCTTCCTAAACGAATTCTGTTTTGTCGTTTCTAAATGCAGGATTACAGCGGAAAACATGGTCAAATAAAAAAGCTCTAACAAAACCACAAAGGTTGCTAGTTAGAGCTTTTTTATACTTTTTTATCCCGCTTACTAAGCACCTACTCTGTCGTCAGCAACATGGAAAGGAGCTTTGATAACAGGGGCATCATTTGTTAAAATTACTCCTGCGATGCTACCCAATAAAATGACTGAAAACAAAGTCCGGCTGATCTTCATTAATAATCTCCCCTTTTTTTATTTTTCGTCTCGCTTCAATACTCAGTCGATAATATTCATTTGAACGTGACAAATCCCCTTTTTCATAAAAATAATCCGCTACTCTGATTGCAAAATTTTCAATGTCTCCGAACATTCTTTTTTCATTCAGATACGAAAAGGCCTCTTCAATTAAAGAATATTCATCATCACTAAAATAAAGTCCTTCTATAATCTTAAACTTTGCTTCATATTCTGAATCTCCGTATTTCTTTGCGACAGATTGCCCCTTTTTTAAATAAAGTAAGGCTTCAGCCAGAGCTTTCTGTTTCGTTTTAACATTTACAATATTGAACAATGTTTTTGTCAAAAAGACGTGTTCAGTCTTTTCGAAAAATTCTAATGACGTTTGTAAATACTCAGCTGCTTTATCATATTCACCTATATAATCATAACAAATACCAATATTCATTCGAGACATACCAATCAAGTAATCCGCTCCAACTGATTCAGCTATACGCAATGTGTCTCTAAACACATCTAGTGCTCTTTCATAATCCAAAGAGTCAATTAAATTACCAGCAATTATATTTTGACATCTTATGATTTGAACTGCATACGCATCGTACTGTTTGAAAATTTTAAGCGCCCGATTGGCATAATTTAAAGAAAAATAAGTTTGTTTCATATAGTAATACACATGGGCGACTTTGAAGAAGAACTCCGCCCTTTCAATTTCATCTTCCACCTCAAACAACTTTTTCTCCGCGATTCGATAAGCACTTATTGCTGTAGTCAGTTCTTTCCTTCTAAATTCATACATTCCCATAAAGAAATAAAAATAATACTCCAACATACCGGTTAATTGACCTTGGGATTCAATTTCCCTTAGCGTCTCATATGCATTTTCCAAGCTATCCATATTCTTTGACTTCATATAGCTCAACATGATTTCATGTCTGAATTCTAGCAGCTGATAATATAATAGAGCATCTTGATTTTCTTCCATATTAGCTAGTTCAGCTTCAGCTTCCACTTTAATTCGTTCTGCTTCCTCAACCAAATCACTCTTTATCGCCATGTACCAAGCATTTAGTTTTTTTGTCACCAAATCATATGGAATTTTGCTTCTCTTTAAAAAACCCTGCTGCAAGAAAGCTCCCCCATCTCCACTAAATTGTTGGAATATTTACATTAATTGTATTATGGCAGATTGAATATTTCTTTACAAAGTTAAAATGCAAAAAGGTACGAATTGTCTATTGAAGAAATTATTCTTTTCGTCATATTTTCGCTTATTGTAAGACTTTTGTTTCTTGACATTAAAAAACAGACAATACCAAAGAAAGGCAATCCTTGTTATCATAGTAAGGGGAGTTTTCACAGATGATACCTTCTTAAAAGGAGATGCTTAGATGGATGACCAAAACAAAAACGAAAAAATTGATAATAAAATTATTGAACATTTGGCTTGCTTAGAGATTAACAGTTTAATTCTTAAGCCACCATTCCGTTTAGTTGGTAATATTCAAGTAGATGATAAGGGTATCTCTTACGATGGTGAAATTCAGGTTTATAATAATACAAAGCTAATAAAATCAAATGTTGCTGGGGAGGTCCGAGTACAAGTAAAAGGAACCACGACTTATAAAAAAATTCATAAGTTAAACAAAATAAAACATCGCGTAGAGAAAAAGGACATCGAGGTTTATAATAAGTTTGGTGTGGGTGTATTATACTTTGTGGTAACAATAAATCCCTTAACATACAAAAGACAAGCATATTACAGACTATTTGCTCCCATAGAATTAAAAAAACTCTTATTAGAATTGAATAGTAGAGAAAAAAATACTAAATATTTAAATTTTAAAAAGCTAGAAGAAGGACACTTAGAATATTTGTGTAGTACTCTTTTAGAAGTGACAAAAAAACAGCCTCAGAAATTTCTTGAAGCAAATATAGAAACTAATTTCAAAAATTATAAAGTGGATTTCATTGATATAAATAAAGATACTTTTAATTTATTCGAAGAAAGTGCTTACATTTATGGACTCACTGCAGACAATATAGAAATCCCTGTAGATGTAGCACATTTATCCATAATAAATAAAGCAGATACAGAAAGTATTTATCTAAACGATGAAAAAGTTAATATCTCTTATGAGGTAAGTGTTACAGAAAAAACATCTAAAGTTGTTATAGAAAACACATTAAGTTTTGTTTTAAATAAAGACAATAGCTTGGGACAGTTTCATTTAGGAAAACTAAAGACACTAAGTTCATATTTAAAATGTTTACAAGTAATAAAACATTACATAAAAAGCAAAAACCTTTCATTTCGCACTTTCCAGTTAAAGGGCGAAATGTCTATGGATAAATTTCAAAACATTGAAGAAGAAATCAATTCATACAAAGAGTTGATCAAAGTTTGTGCCGAAATTGGGATAAGTGAAGACTATGTATTTAATGATAAAGAGAATTTACCAATTTTATTTAATGGGATTATTAAGGTTTTCAAAGATAAAAAATATGAACTCTTAACTATCCCTCAAGAAGCAAAACTAGAAAATATAAGGTTATACTCTATTGAACTTTCTGATTACGTTACAGTAAGTTTAATTTACACAGGTGATAAATTTGTTAATTTCTACAGTAAAGAAGCTTTAACAACAATAGGTGGCTTATTACCGAAAGAACAAGGCAATGAAAGAATTGATTATTCACTTGATAAATGGGAAGATCACTATTTACAAGTAAGTGTTTACTCTTCTCAGAACGTGAATAAAATGGCGAACGATGCTAACTTTAATTTTGAAATATTAAAGTTATCCTTCTCTAATAAGTATCATGACATAAAAACCGACGCAACAATTAATGTTTCATTAAGCTATATAAATTATTATAATGAATTTCATGATGAAAAATTTCTAGAACTTGCTCTTGACCTTAATCAACGACACTTAGACAAGGTTCCAGAAGACTTTTTTGCAAGAATTAATATTTATCTTATTAAGCTAATAAAAGACCACACACTTTTAGATGAGGAACAATCTGATATTCTAGATATACTAGAAAAAGCAGAGGTATCCAAAAACAATCAATTATGCTTTGCATGTGAAGTCTTATTACGATGTAAAATGAAAGCTGAAAGAATATTCAATTCTCTTAATGATAGAGAACAAAAAGAGGTGATGGGATTTCCAATTTATCATTTCTATAAGAATTTGAGGTAGTATACTTAAACAAAATGAGCAGACATTATGTCTGCTCCCCTTTTACCTCTTCATAACCAGGTGTTTTCTTATACAGACCAAGTCGGTCGCCATCCCCATCACCCGGCATATGTGCCATTTCCTCAAAAGAATCTCCAAGCTTCTCATAATAAGAATAGGTAGTAAGCTTGCGAGAACTTTCTTCTGGCTGATAAAACGCAAGTTGAATATACTTCCCTTTATCATATACACGAATTATGGCGTTATCTCTCTTGTACTCATCAGAAGCAGCTCTCATTTCTTTTCTGGCTTTCTTCTCCTGCTTAATTACTTCATTAATTGCATTATCATATTTACTACCGCCGCACGCAGTCAGCAGAAGCAAAGCGAATATATTAAGGAAAATAAAAAGGTTCTTCAAAAAGAGATAGCTGACAAATCATACGACCTACTATAAATAAGTGGACAGTAACAGATGAATTTCTATAAACAAAAAATACCAAGGGTATCTAAACCCTTGGTATCATTGAGATGCGGCCGAGAGGACTTGAACCTCCACGGGTTATTCACCCACTAGGCCCTCAACCTAGCGCGTCTGCCATTCCGCCACGACCGCGTGCTATGAAGCTGTCTTTCCACTAAGCATATAAGCTAGTGATGATGATCAGCACTTTGAAAAGAAAGTGCGGGTGAAGGGACTCGAACCCCCACGTCGTAAGACACTAGATCCTAAGTCTAGCGCGTCTGCCAATTCCGCCACACCCGCGTGACAAGTGGTGAGCCATGAAGGACTCGAACCTTCGACCCTCTGATTAAAAGTCAGATGCTCTACCAACTGAGCTAATGGCTCGCTCTAAAAGTGATTCAAAATTTTTAAATAAAATGGCTGGGCTAGCTGGATTCGAACCAACGCATGACGGAGTCAAAGTCCGTTGCCTTACCGCTTGGCTATAGCCCAACGAAGGTAAATGGTGACCCGTACGGGATTCGAACCCGTGTTACCGCCGTGAAAGGGCGGTGTCTTAACCGCTTGACCAACGGGCCGTCTGGTTGAGAACTTATCTGGCGGAGAAGGAGGGATTTGAACCCTCGCGCCGCTTACGCGACCTACACCCTTAGCAGGGGCGCCTCTTCAGCCACTTGAGTACTTCTCCATATGGCTCCACAGGCAGGATTCGAACCTGCGACCGATCGGTTAACAGCCGATAGCTCTACCACTGAGCTACTGTGGAATAATCAGACTTTCTTTATTATAAATGATGCGACATATTGTGTCAAGAAGCAACATTTATTTTTTTAAGAAAGTGTCGTTGTCTCTCAACGACTTTTATAATTTAACATAGAACATTAAAATGAGTCAAGCCTTTTTAAAAAATTCTTTTGATTTTCCCTCTGCATTTTCCGCAGGCATATCTTTCCGGGTTCATTGCCCGCTTCTTTATATACTGTTGGCCGCAAGCCGCGCATCTATACATATATGTTTTCTTTTGTGGCTTTTTGGTTTGCAGCGGCGTGCAGAATCTCGGCGCTCCGACTTTCTGAAGCAGTTCTCTGAAGTCCTTGTCTCTGTGCTTGTACCCTTTTCCTTCAAGGTGAAGATGGTAATGGCACAGCTCGTGTTTAATGATTCCTTCCAGCTCGCTCTGCCCGTGTTCGAGAAGATATCTGCGGTTTAATTCGATGTTATGGGAAGACAGCATGTACCGGCCGCCTGTCGTTTTCAGCCGGTCATTGAAGAAGGCTCTGTGACGGAACGGCTTTCCGAAATCTTGTGCAGAGATGTCTTCCGTCAGCTTTTGAAGTTGTTCGTTATCCATATGTGCACCCCGCTTTAAAAACATTGAACGGGACAATTCACCGTTCGCATACAATGAGTTAAAACCGACCTCTAACTAAAAGCTGAGGAGGAATGAGCCATGCCGAATTGGCTGATGAAACAAATGCAAAAAGCGTTTTTAGAAAAGGACAATTACCAAATCAAACTGCTGAACCAGTGCTGGTATTTCTACAGAAAAAAACACTGCTCGTAAGCAGTGCTTTTATTTTACCATAGACAGCGACACTCTGCCTTTTTGCACGTCCACTCCTTCGACCCATACGGTGACGATGTCTCCGACCGATACGACGTCGAGAGGATGTTTGACGTATTGATTGCTCAGTTTTGAAATGTGCACAAGCCCGTCCTGTTTGACGCCGATATCGACGAAAGCGCCGAAGTCTACAACGTTGCGGACGGTGCCCTGCAATTCCATTCCTTCCTTTAAATCCTCAAGCTGCAGAACGTCTTTTTTCAGCAAAGGCTTCGGCACTTCGTCACGAGGATCTCGCTCCGGCCTTGTCAGCTGCCCGCAAATATCCGCAAGCGTAATCTCCCCTATACCGAGCTCTTCAGCCGTTTCAGACAGCGGCAATGCGCTGATTTTCTCTTTTGCGTCCGCGCTTCCGATCTGATCCGCAGTGAGCTGCAGTTTTTTGAGCAGCGCCTTTGTCTCTTTATAGCTTTCCGGGTGTATCCCGGTGCGGTCGAGCGGCTCCCGTCCTCCGGGCACTCTCAAAAAGCCGATGCACTGTTCATATGTTTTTGCGCCGAGACGCGGGATTTCTTTCAGCTCTTTGCGATTTGTAAATTTTCCGAGCTCTTCCCTTTTTTTAACGATATTGCCGGCAACGGTTTTGGATAACCCGGCTACATATTGAAGCAGCGCGGCTGATGCTGTATTGACATTCACCCCGACTTGGTTGACGACGGTCTCTACGACAAAACGGAGTGATTCATTTAAATGCTTTTGGCTCACATCATGCTGGTATTGCCCGACGCCGACGGATTTAGGATCAATTTTTACAAGCTCGGCCAGCGGGTCCTGCAATCTTCGCGCGATGGAGACGGCGCTGCGCTCTTCGACCTGAAAATCCGGAAATTCTTCACGGGCGATTTCTGACGCCGAATACACGCTTGCTCCGGCCTCATTGACGATGACATAATAAATGTCCCGCTCTGTTTCTTTCAGCACATCAACGACGAATTGCTCTGTCTCTCGTGATGCCGTGCCGTTTCCGATCGCCACAACCTCGACTTCGTACCGGTCCAGCAATTCTTTGATTTTTTTCCGGGCTTCCGCTGTCTTTTTTACGGGAGCGTGCGGGTAAATGACGTCGATTTTCAACACTTTTCCCGTCTCATCAACAACTGCCAGTTTGCACCCCGTACGGAAGGCCGGATCGACGCCGAGCACGACTTTTCCCTTCATCGGCGGCTGCAGCAGGAGCTTACGCAGGTTTTCAGCGAAAATATGAATCGCCTGCGCGTCTGCTTTTTCTGACAGCTCTTTGCGGATATCGCGCTCAATAGCCGGCTGGATCAGACGTTTGTAACTGTCCTCAATGGCTTCTTTCAGCGTTTCTTTCACAGGCGTTTCACGGTGTTTGATGATTTGTCTTTCTAAATAAGCTTTTATCTGATCGGCGGGCGGTTCGATCGCAATCTTTAAAATGCCTTCTTTTTCACCGCGGTTCATCGCAAGCACTCTGTGAGGAACGACCTTTTGGATCGGCTCTTCGTACTCGTAGTACATTTCATAGACGTTTTTCTCGTCATCTGCGGCTGACTTGCCTGCCGCGGAAGTGAGAATTCCTTTTTTATACGTTTCCTGGCGAATCCACTTTCTGAAATGAGGATCATCCGAGATTTGTTCGGCTATGATGTGCTTCGCGCCTTCAATGGCTTCCTCTCTTGAAGCGACTTCTTTTTCTGCACTGATATATTGATCAGCGATGTCGTGAAGGCGGTTTTCTTTCGGGAGAGAAAGAATATAGTCCGCAAGCGGTTCAAGGCCTTTGCTTTTGGCGACGGTGGCTTTTGTTTTCCGTTTTTGTTTGAAGGGACGGTATAAATCCTCGACTTCCTGAAGCTTGACCGCTTGTTCGATTTTTTGCTTCAGCCCTTCCGTCAGCTTGTCCTGCTCAGAGATCAATCTGATGACTTCTTCTTTCCGCTGCGTCAGGTTTTGTATGTATTGCCACCGCTCGGAGATTGACTGAATCTGCACCTCGTCCATTGAGCCGGTCTGCTCTTTTCGGTACCGCGCAATAAACGGGACGGTGTTGCCGTCTTCCAGCAGGCGGATGACACTTTCGACATGTTTTTGGGATAACGCTGTTTCTTCAGCAATTTGTTTTTTCAAAAGGGCTAACGTTTCCATATCACCAAAGCCTCCATCTCTTCATTCTTTCTCTAGTGTATCAAAAAACGGCGGAACATAAAAAAAGCAGCCTTACGATAAAAGCTGCCCTAGAATATAGGTCAAATCATCACGTCTGGATGTTGTGTACGGATGAAGTGATTTTGATATATCTTCTATTGAGTGTCCCTGCTTTAAGCAGGTGCGGATATGCGGAACCTCAAGCCCATCCGTGTAGATGATGAACCTCGCCCCTTTTTCGTATGATGACGTATACGTTTTGTATCTTTGCGGTTTGCCTGAGAGGTAACCCGAAATCGGCAGCGGATGAAAGACTTCGCCTGATGGGGAGTGCAGGAAGAAACGGACATTGCCGATCGAGCAGTATGTCAATTCCCTTTTGATGAAGTTGATTTTTAAGATGGAGGCAGTCGCCCCTCTTTTGTTTTTCATCGCTTGATTGCAGCGCTCAATGATGCTTTCCACATCCTCATCCGCATACGTTTCCACGATGTCTTTAATGGCTGACGAGGATTCGTTGGCAAGAGATCCGCTGCCGAGACCGTCCGCTACCGCGCAAACTAATTCTTCTTCATTCGCCTTCATAAAAAAGCTGTCGCCGCATATGGACTTGCCTTCTTTATTTAATTGGTATACAAGAGTTTGAACATGTTCATTTTCTTCAACCTGAATCATTACATTAGCTCCATGGAGGGATCTCCAATCAAGGCCTCTCTCAGTTTTTTCACCGCTTTCCGCTGCAGGCGCGAGACGTGCATTTGAGATATTCCGAGAATGTCCCCTGTTTCTTTTTGGCTTTTATTTTGCACAAATGTTAGATCGATAATCTGTTTTTCGCGGTCGGACAGCACATGAAGCACGCTTTTGATCATCATCTGCTGGTTGACGCGTTCGTATCCTTCCTCCTGCGAACCGACGATATCTAAAATCGTGACGGTGCTTCCGTCCGCATCCGCTTCGATGCTGTGATCGACAGAAAGCGCCTGATAGCTTTTTCCCATCTCCATCGTTTCAAGCACTTCCTCTTCTGACACATCGAGAAAGGCTGCGATTTCTTCGACTTTCGGCGACCGCTGCGTCTCTGTCGTCAGCTGATCCACCGCCATTTTAATGCGCGGCCCGAGTTCTTTAATCCGTCTCGGAACGTGTACGCTCCATGTTTTATCTCTGAGGAAGCGTTTGATCTCGCCGATGATGGTCGGAATCGCAAATGCTTCAAAGGATTTGCCGACCTCGGGATCATACCGTTTAATGGCTCCGAGAAGTCCGATCATTCCGACCTGGCGGAGGTCTTCGTGAAAGCTTTTTCCTTTTGAATATTTCTTTGCCAGCATTTCGACGAGATTGGTATACACCTCGACGAGTGTTTCCTGGGCTTCTTTATTATCATGTGTTTGAAAGTCGCGTATGAGCCGATCAACTTCATCTTTAGTTAGTTTCGTAGTTTTTGATGGTTGTGCCATGATCAACTCGCTCCCCATTTAAATACTTTGTCATCGCCACGGTTACGCCAGAGTTGCTTTGAACTTTGACTTCATCCATGAGCGTTTCCATTAAATACAGACCGAGCCCTCCTTCTGACAATTGATCGACTGTGTGCGAAGGTGTGTACGGCCCGAGATCCTGCTGCTTCTGATCAAAATCAAAGCTGTCTCCCTGATCGGCGACAATGACCTCCAGCCGATCCTCAAACACACCGAACCGCACGGATACTTCTCCCTTATTTTCATCGTTGTATGCATGCTGGACAGCGTTTGTACAAGCTTCGCTGACAGCGATTTTCAAATCTTCAATGTCATCATAGGTATAGCCCATTCTGCTTGCGACCCCTGATAACGTAAGCCTGACGATTCCTACATATTCCGGTTCGGCCGGAATTTTCATCTCTATATAATCAACTGATGTACTCATTGCACGCCACCTTCTGACTTTGCCGAAATGTCGATGATGTCCTTAAGCCCCGTAATTTCAAACAGACGGACGAGCCGGTCGGAAAGATTCTCAAGCTTCAGAGAGCCGCCTTCCTTGCTCACCGTTTTAAACACGCCTACAAAAACGCCTAAACCCGTACTGTCCATATAGTTTACATCTTTTAAGCAGATTCTCATGTCCTTCCCCTCGTTTGCCAGGGGCATCAGCTTTTCACGAACCACCGGAGCTGAGTATACATCGATTTCTCCAGCGATATTGATTTGTATATCTGAAAGATTCTCCTTCATATCTACCGTTAAATTCATCGTATCACCTCTGAAAGTTATCCTTACTCGTGCTAATGGCTTTTTACCCGTGCTGCTGTTTTTTTAAACCTTTCTTTTCAAAACAATTAACGTAAAATCGTCATGAAGCTGAAAGTCCTGGAGTCTCAGCAGGCTGTCGTAAATATTTTTGACCATATCCTGCGCGGAGCAGTCCATATGTTCTTCCAGCATGCGCTGAATGTCGCTGCGTTCTAAGAAACCGTTTTCGGTACGGCATTCGGTGACGCCGTCAGAAAAAAGAACGATCATGTCTCCTTCGTCCATGTGCTGTTCATATTGGCTGTAATCAAAATCCTGAGAAATTCCCAGCACCAATCCTTTTGCCTCCAGATCATAAAACTTTTTTTCTTTTTCAGAGTAGTAGAAGCCCGGTTCATGCCCCGCAGAAGCATATGTAAATTGGTGATTTTTCGTATTGTAGTTTGCGTAAAACATGGTGATAAACATGCTTGAGTCCACGTTCTGTTCTACAACGCGGTTAAGATTTTTCAGCACTTGGGAGGGGTGAATGCCGGTCTCCGGAAGAGAGTCCATGGCATACTTGATCATCGACATGCACAATGCGGCGGGTATTCCTTTTCCGATGACATCGGCTATCGCGATGTTAATCGATTCCTTGTCTTTGACAAAGTGATAATAATCCCCGCTCATCTGTTTGGCGGGGACGCTGATTGCCCCGATATCCAGATCTTCTTCTTCAGGAATTTTTGTGCCAAGCAGCGTCTGCTGAACATTTGCGGCAATTTCAATTTCTGAACGAAGCTCCTGCTGGATATCTCTCAGACTTTGATGTTCCTGATAAGCCATCCCGTAGCCAATCATGACTTCTATTAAAAAATCCAGCGAATGAAAAACATCTTCCGGCAGATCCGGATACAGTTCCTTTACTACTTTTCGGTGGATGCTGATGATCTCCTCCGGAGGAACCTGATGTTCAATCGTTTTTCGGCTGAATTTTTGGGCTTGATATAAAGATGTTTCTGTTAATTCGGCTATATATCGGCTAAGCAGCTGATGATACCGCTGCTCTATAACCTCCCTGAAATCCACGTTCTAACCTCCTACCGAAGCCATTTCACGGCTTGAATCTCTGTTCCTTCCTCTGCAACAGATTGCAGGCTGAATTCGTCCATCAGCCTTTTGACGCCCGGAAGTCCCGCTCCCAGTCCGCCTGACGTTGAAAAGCCGTCTTCCATCACTTTACGGATGTCGGGGATTCCGGGTCCTTTGTCTTCTGCTATAATTTTAAGGCCTTTTTTCCCTCTGTCGTTTACTTGTTCTATGCTGACCTGGCCCTTGCCTGCATATAAGTAAATGTTTCTGGCCAATTCTGAGATAGCCGTCGTGATTCTGGCCTGGTCCACCGTGCCGAAGCCTAATTCCTTCGCAACGTTGCGGCCAAGCTGTCTGGCGGCTACGATATCCCATTCTGTCATGATTTTCACACAGGATTGGTCGTTCATCGCTATTCCCCCAATTCCCGCTTCAATGTCTCAAGCCCTTGCTCTAAATCGAGCGCTGTTTCGATTTCCTCAAGTGAGATTCCGAGTTCAATCAATGTGACCGCCACAGCCGGCTGAATTCCCGTCAATACGACATTTGCGCCCATCAATTTAGACATGGTGATGACATCGCCGAGCACTTTCGCGATAAATGAATCGATCATGTCAACGGATGTCAGGTCAATGACGACCCCGTTTGCGCCGGTTTCATAGATTTTGTTCAGCAGATCTTCTTGAAAATGCAAAGCTGTCTGGTCGTCAAGTTCCCATTGGATGGATACCAATAAGCAGTTATACAGTTTCAGGATCGGGATTTTTGGATGTCTCACAATGTTATTCCCCCAATGAAACGATTTTTCGATTTGTCATTTCAAGCGCTGTTTGAATTCCTTTTTGAAGGGTATTCTTCGTAATAACCTGCGACAAATCAATTCCCAGATTAACGATCGTCTGCGCAATCTCCGGACGGATTCCGACGAGCAGGCATTTCGCGCCGACAAGCCGCACCGCTTCTGATGCCTGAATAATATGGTGCGCCACCATCGTATCAACGACCGGCACGCCCGTGATATCAATTAATACAACCTGTGAACGGTGCTTTACGACGCCGTTTAACAGATTTTCCATAATGTGCTTTGCACGCTCCGTATCAATCGTCCCGACAAGCGGCATGACCGTTACATGCTCAAATACCGGGATCAGCGGAGCCGACAATTCCTGAAGCGCGATTTTTTGCAAAGTAACCGTTTTTTCCCAGGAGATAGAATACTGATTTAAAATTTCCGTGTTGATCGGATTGAAAAAGCTGTCTATTTCCAAAATCAAATCTGCTCTGTCCTGATCGGCCATATTAAGGTCGACCATCGTTTCGTAAAGCAGTTTCCAAAACTCTGACAGAGTAGCTGAAAGAAGTTTCAGTGACAGACCGAGCTGAACGGCGCGCAGTGCGAGCTCACTGATCTGCTCTTCCGTAGCCTCGTCATTTTTAGTCGATAATAAAAGAATGTCTATATAGTCTTTACAAATATTTTCACATATGTGATTCGTAAGCTGATAGTCTTCCTGATTGCCTACTTCTTTTAGTTTGGCTGTCCAAGTATCAAGCAGTTCATCATGCTGATCAATGATGAACTGATACACTTTCTGATTCGACATGGGTTTCACTGACCTCCCGACACAAAACAACAAATTTTGTTTGATTATCTCTTTATTATAGCGCTTATGTTTTTCGAAAACAAAAAAAGTTGCTCTATATGAGCAACCAAAATATGACTAAAAATCAATGAGTGCCAAACTGATTTGCAGGGCTTCATCAACCTTATCCATCATTTCATCATCCAGATGAGTTATTTTATCCGTTAATCTTTGCTTGTCAATCGTCCGAATTTGCTCCAGCAAAATAACGGAATCTCTTTCAAAACCGTAGCGTTTTGCATCAATTTCGACGTGGGTTGGTAATTTCGCTTTCTGTATTTGGGCTGTTATGGCTGCAACAATAGCAGTCGGGCTAAAGCGATTTCCGATATCATTTTGGATCACTAAAACCGGGCGTACGCCGCCTTGCTCTGAGCCAACAACAGGAGATAAATCAGCAAAATAAACATCGCCGCGCTTTACAATCAAAATGATTATCCTCCGCTGACTAAGCGCTCAACGGTCGTTTCTGCTTCGCACTCAGCATAGTGAGCCTCAGAAGAGATATTCAAGTTGATTTTCGCCATTTCCATATACCCGCGTCTCATCAAATCACGGTTATGGCGAGTTGTCCGTTCGCTGACATACGCTCTCACTGCTTGTGATATCAGTTCGTTTCTGCTTCGTTTCTCCCGCATCGCTACACCATCCAATTCAGCTACTAAGTTTTCGGGCAAGCTGATTTTCATTTCGGTTCTTGCGCTGGATTCAGACAAAAAACATACACCTCCACCAAACTTACGGATACGACCAATTCATCCATCCAGACATAATGATACCATTATTCAAACGTCAAGCAAAGCTGTTTTATAAATTCTCTTTTTCCGGATGACGGCTACTTGCTTGTATTATCTTGCAGTAAAGGATTTCTTACTTCCATTATACTCTCATTTTCCAAAAACATACGGGGAACGCGGGAACTAATGGTACAAGGGACCTCGTAATTAATCGTCCCAAGCCGCCCGGCGATTTCATCCATCGTGATCGTTTCTCCCTTCTGGCTGCCGATCAGGGTGACTTTGGTGCCCGGCGGATAAGATTGATCTAATTCGACCATCAATTGATCCATGCAGATTCTTCCCGCGATGTTCATCCGTTTGCCGCCGATCAGCACAGACGTGCCGCTCAGCTTGCGGAGCCACCCGTCTGCATAGCCGATGGGAACCGTTCCGATCCATTGATCCTTCTCTGCCGTATATGTTGCGCCGTAGCTGACGCTTTCCCCTTTGCGGATCTTTTTCACATGGGATAAAACAGAGTGCAGCGCAAAAGCCGGTTTTAATTGAAACGGAATTTCGCTTTGGATGTCAGCAGAAGGACGAAGCCCGTACATACTGATGCCGAAACGAACCGCGTTAAAAAAGCCTTTTTTAAGACGAAGTCCGGCAGCGCTGTTCGCGCAGTGCACCATCAATTCTTTTAAAGGAAGCGGAGCGATCAATTTTTTAAAGCGGTCAAACTGGAAGAGGAAATAATCTCTGTTTTTCTCATCCGCGGTAGCAAAATGGGTGAATACGCCTTTACAGACTAAACCGGGATTTTGACCGAGGATTTTTAACACACTTTGGATTTCTTCCTCCGTTTTGACTCCGAGTCTGTTCATGCCGGTGTCGACTTTCAGGTGGAACGGCACTGTTGCACTTCCGAGGTGGCGCGCGGCTTCCTGAAGCCATTCAACAGAATATCCCGTGAGTGTTACGTCATACTCGGCAGCTGCTTGTACATATTCGGGCGGCACGGCGCCAAGCACGAGAATCGGCGCTGTAATGCCCCGTTTTCTCAATGAAATCGCTTCATCCAGTATGGCTACGGCAAGACAAGAGGCACCCGCTTCAAGCGCGGCTTTCCCAACTTCCAAATCTCCGTGGCCGTAAGCGTTCGCCTTTACAACCGCCATGAGATGGACGTTTTGCCCGATGTGTTTTTTCATATGCGTGACATTTTCTTTAATCGCGGACAGGTTGATTTCCGCCCACGTTTCTCTGTAAAAGGATGCTGTGTTCATTCGATACACTTCCTAGCATTATTTTCAATTCATATTTTTATTATCATACTAAAATTATTCTGTAAAGTGAAATGGAATCAAAAAAGAGACCGACAGCGGCGGCCTCTTTTTTGACGTTATTTTGACGACTGTCCCTGCATGCTTTTGGCGGCGGCCACCATTTCATCTTTTGTCAGATCCTGTGATGACAGAAGATAATCCACTCCGTCATATGTCCACGTTAAAGACGTATCAGACAATGCGGCCACCGTGAAGCCGAGATTAACCGGTTCGCCATTCAGCGTGACGGCAGAGGCGGCTTTTGCGATATGGGCTTTTTCTTGAATAAGGGTGAAGGATTTTTCTCCGCCGTAAGTCATGACGATTCGTTTGCCGTCCGCCGTTGAAATATCTTTCTCTTCAAGTTTTTTGACGCCGGCCGGCACTTGAAGCGGTGTTTTGACCGCAAATGAATCAGACGGCTTGGCGCTTGTGGCGACGTCCATCTGGGAAAGCGTCATATTTTTCTTCTCGTCAAAAGAGTCTTTATCAAACGGTTTGTTGAATTCAAAGCTTTTGAATTCGACTTTTACCATCACTTTCCGGTCTGTATCCATCACTTTAACGAGCGACGGGCTCATGTCCTTTTTGTTGAAAGTGATTTCCTGAGTCGGCAGCATTTTGTTGTGCTGATAGTTTGTTTTTGTTTCAAACGTGTACTTTTTATCTTTGGCGGAATAGACGGCGTCTTTGTCATGCTGCACGTCCTTTACAAGTGACTCAAACAAATATACTTGGCTGCTGTTATTCGGCCAGTCGCTTTGGAATCTGAAGCTCTTATTTAAAGACGGCGTGAGGACAAAGACTCCGTTGGCGTTCCGTAAAATGACTTGGTTTTGGTCTTTTTTCGGATTTTCCAAATAGACCCGGTACAGGGAAGGTTTTTTATGCCAGATTTCCACATTGTATACTTGCGGATCACTCCCCGTTTCGATGGTCATTTTGGCTTTCGCTTTGTACGAGGTGTATTCTTTCGCCTTCTTATCTAAACCGTTCACGATATCTTCCTGTGATTTTTGGCCGCAGGCCGAAAGAATAAGGACGGCAAGCAGTCCCGTTAAAAGCAAAACAAAGCTTTTTCTCACCTTTTTTCAACCCCTTCTTCTCAATTGATGTAAAGGGAAGAAATCGCTTGTTTGACTTTAACGGTACGCCCTGAGCGGACGGACGCGTACCATAAAAGCCTCAAACAACTTGTCTCCCTTAATGCACTATCAAATATATGAAGGGGTTCCGGCTAATATGCAGACTAGCGTGACAACCTTTCAATCACGACCTGTGCCGCGGCGTATTCTTTTGTATGGGTAATGGAGACGTGAACCGCCGCACCGTCAAGCTTGGCGCAGGTCAGCACTGGTTTTCCCGCCGTGTCGTTTCCGGTTTCAATATCCTGAAAGCTGAGCTCTTTGCCGATACCTGTGCCGTATGCTTTCGAAAAGGCTTCTTTTGCCGCAAATCTTCCCGCGAGAAATTCAATTTTCCTTTTGTCCGACAGCAATGTAAAACGGGCGTATTCAGCCTCCGTCAATATTCTTTGCGGAAACCTCGCCTGCCGGCTGAGCATGTTTTCAATTCTGTGCAGTTCAACGATGTCGATTCCGATTCCGAAAATCATGTGAATTCCTCCTAAAAGTCCGTACTAAAAAACGGTTAATGTCATAAACGTGTTACTATATATGTAACAAATCAGATGCAAAGGGGCTTGCGATGTTTATACGAACGGAAAATTTCCAGACTTTTATCAGACGTTATCCGGCCGTCAGCTGTATTTTGGCGCTGCAGGCGTTCTTGTGGCTGTTTTTCAGTATGCCGCTTCATTCCGTCATGATGTGGTCAGATGCTGTGACCGGCTATAATTACGGCGTTTCCTCGGGAGAATGGTGGCGGCTGGTGACACCGATGTTTTTACACGCGAATTTCACTCACCTTTTGTTTAACTCCATGTCTCTCTTTTTATTCGCGCCCCCGCTTGAGCAGATGCTCGGAAAAGTCCGTTTTCTGATTGTGTACATCGCATCGGGCATTATCGGCAATATCGGCACGTATCTTGCCGAACCGCTTGATTATGTGCATGTCGGCGCATCCGGCGCGATCTTCGGACTTTTCGGCGTGTATGTGTTTCTGACTGTTTTCCGCAAGGAGCTGATCGGCCGGGATCAGTCGAAAATGATTATGACCCTGCTTATCATCGCGGTGCTGTCGACGTTTATCAACTCTAATATTAACATTATGGCGCATTTGTTCGGACTGGCAGGCGGATTTTTGCTTTCCTTTTTATGCGTGCAGCAAAAAAAGCGGCGGTATTAACCGTCCGCTTTTTCATATGAATACCAGCGCCCGATGCGTTCGGCATCTTCCTCGCTGACATCCTTCAGCATGACATGCTCCATGTGGTGAGCTGATTTCACTGCGGTAGCCACAGATGCGAGCCGCCTTCTTTTTTGCAGAAAGGAGCGGCTGACTTCAAACATCTGCATTCTTCTTCTCAGCATAATCGTGGTCGTCTTCCCGATCAGCCTCGTGGTGATCTGAAGCCTGCCGCCGTTTATGCACCATGACGCTGTCCTAAACGAGGCATATCCTAGCACCAGTTCGACAGGAAGCACGAGGAGCGATGCATATCCCCACGGCTTAAACAGAATACAAAGCGGGATGATCACGAAAACCGAGAAGATTATGGATCGGAATAAATACCGGCGCAGCGCCCTTTTCGGCAAATGATTCCGGTTTTCTTCCAGCACGTAATCCGGTGTGAAACCGTTCAGCATCACTCCGAGCTTTGATTTGCGGATGATCGGAAACAGAATCGTCTGTGCTCCTTCTTTCTCATTCCCCGCACTGCCGGCGCTGACAATCGCAACCGTCGCGTATCCGAATAATTGCCTGATCACATTTTCTTTCATTTTAATGGCTTGGATTTTACGGAGCGGGATTGTCACTTGATGCTTTTCAATAATTCCTCTGGTAATGACCAATTCGTGTTCCTTTTTTTCTATTTTAAAGTTGGCATGCTTGATCATCATACCGGCGATGCTTAACAGCCAGGCGATGAACAATCCTATGAAAATGATCACGGCGTATATGCCGATGCTCGCATGCTTGAGAAAGGAAAACCTGTCATAGAGCCAGTCCATCGGAAGTACTTCATCAATCTGAGAAAAGAGGGCGAATACCGCTGAGATGATGACACCGATTCCCCCGGATGTTGAGGCGGCCATAAGCAGCTCACCTACAGACAGGCGGTAAACGGATTGCACATCTTCCCCGCGCATCGGTTCCTGCTCCGCTGCGGTCTCCCCTCGTTCTTCTTGCTCCGCTTTTTGCTGAAAAACAGCCGCTCTGATCCGTTCCGCCTCTTCCACAGTAATGGCGGATAAGACGGCTTCAGCGTTTTTCCCGTCGCCGGCCGTTTCGATTTGAAGCTTAACAAGCTTAAAAAGCTGCTGAATGATGCCGGCACTCGTATTCATTGATTGAATCCGGTCAATGGAGATGTATCTCTTTTTCGTAAAAAACAAGCCTTCTTCAATTCTGAATTCTCCGTCCTCAATCCGGTATGTAAATTTTCTCCACTCAATCACACTAGCCGTAATCAGCCAGATAAGCAGGACGGCGAGCGCAATGCCTCCGTAAAAGCGGATGAAGTGGTTGGAGTTTACAATATAGACGAGAAAAAATGGCAGAATAATGTTTTTAATGGTTTCGATAATAATATGGAATAAGTTCAAAATCACGGCCGCCGGATGCAGACGTTTCGGCTCAGACATCATCTTCCGTCACCCTTGCCAGACGGGAAATGGAATCCCTCAGCCGGTCAGCTTCCTCCATATCAAGCGCCGGAATGGAATGAACGGTTGCCGCCGTGGAGATTTTGACTGAGGCCAGACGGTACTTTCTGAGGAGCGGGCCTTGTGAAGTATCTACGTGCTGCACCCTCACCATCGGCACAATGACCCGTTTGACAATAAAAATGCCGGATTGAATATCAATTTCATTTTCATGGACTTCATAGCGCCAGATCCTGTGCCTGATTTTCGGTATGGCATAGACGGATATTACTGAACCGATAACCCAAATGATGCCGAGGACTCCGGTGATCCAATACGGCCAATGGAAGAAATGGCTTAAAACAGCTGCTGCTATAACGGCCAGAAGACAGAAGGCGGACAGGATGATTTCCTGAAGACGCCAGACTTTTAAGCCGCTTGGACTGATTCGATTTTTTGGCTGTGCTCTCAACATACCTACCTCCCATTTTTTATCATACATACAAATACGGCTGATTTGCAAAAAAGATTCACTTTCCGGCATATCAAAAAAAAAGCGGACCCCGTAAAAGGGTCCGCTTCCTGTGTTTTAGTATGATTTTTTCTGGCGTCTGTCACCTGAAGAACGGCGGTCGCTTGAGCGTTTTTTATCGTAGGAAGAACGGTTGTTGTTTTTCCCTTTGCCGCCGCGGTAGCCGCCGCCTTGGCCGTCTCTGCGCTTAGAAGTACGCTGGTTTTTATAGCGTTTGCTGACCATAGGCGCTTCATCAGTGAGGCGTACAGGCGTGCTGTCCGGCTCTTTTGTCGCCATTTTAATGGCTGCAGCCACAACTGTCACTGCATCATGATCTTCTAACAATTCCGCAGCTGCCGTCATGTAGAAGTTCAGGTTGTTTTCGCTGATCGCCGTGCGCAGACGGTCAACCGTCACCTGCTGCTGTCCTTCTAATGCTTCGTCAAGCGTCGGCTCTTTCATGCGGTCCATTTTGCGTTTTGTCGTTTGTTCAATCGCGCGAAGCATGCTTTTCTCACGCGGTGTGATAAACGTCATCGCCATACCCGTTTTTCCTGCACGGCCCGTTCTTCCGATACGGTGAACGTAACTTTCAGGATCTTGAGGCACGTCAAAGTTGTAAACGTGGGTAACGCCTGAGATATCAAGTCCGCGGGCGGCAACGTCAGTCGCTACAAGCACTTCGATCGCACCTTCTTTAAACTTGCGAAGCGCAACCATACGTTTCGCCTGCGTTAAGTCGCCGTGAATTCCTTCAGCCGCATATCCGCGAAGGTTCAGGGCTTCAGCAAGCTCATCGACACGGCGTTTCGTACGTCCGAATACGATCGCAAGTTCCGGAGACTGAATGTCAAGAAGACGAGTCAGCGTATCGAATTTTTTGCGCTCCTGCACTTCCAAGTAGAACTGCTGAATGTTGGACACAGTCATTTCTTTCGCTTTTACTTTTACGTGTTTCGGCTCAGTCATGAAACGCTCTGCGATCCGTTTGATCGGCGCAGGCATTGTTGCTGAGAATAAGAGCGTTTGGTGGTCGCTCGGCACGTTTGAGAGAATGGATTCAATGTCATCAATGAATCCCATGTTCAGCATTTCATCAGCCTCATCCATGACAACCGTGTTCACGTTGTTTAAACGGATCGTGCGGCGGTTGATATGGTCAAGAAGACGCCCCGGCGTACCTACGATGATATGCGGGTTTTTCTTCAATGCGCGGATCTGACGTCCGATATCCTGGCCGCCGTAAATAGGCAGTACTTTCGCACGCTTATCTTGTCCGATTTTATATAACTCTTCAGATACTTGAATGGCTAATTCACGGGTTGGCGCGATTACGATTGCTTGAATATTAGGAGACTCGGGGTTCATTTTTTCAACAAGGGGTATACCGAACGCAGCTGTTTTACCTGTACCTGTTTGCGCTTGTCCGATGACATCTTTATTTAAAAGTCCGAGCGGAATCGTTTGTGCCTGGATCGGTGTTGCTTCTTCAAATCCCATACGATTGATTGATTTCATGAGATCAGAACTTAATTGGAAATCTTGAAACGTTATAGTCAAATTATTCAAACTCCTTCTGATTGCTGTTTCAGTAATGTCGTGATTTACCACTAAAAACCGCCCTTTCATCCAAAGGACAGGATCATACGTATACAAAGCCCGAATTACTTTACGTTTAATCTTACCATTACACTATGTGTTTTTCAATAAGGCGAGATGGTCAGGCGGCCGGAAGCGGCCTGACCGGATTCTTCCCGCGAACGGGGCCGGACCCCGCGCCGGACGGGATTTCCCAGCCGGCGGTCTTTCTTTTTCATACGGACAGAATTATTTCACCCTGAATTAGTTTCTTCATTTTTGTATATTTTTATGATGCTGATCATTATTTTTTCAGTGCTTCTCTAATAAATCTTTAACGATTTCTTCGAGCTTCATACCTCTCGATGCTTTAAACAGAAGGAGATCGCCGGAAGCGGCCATATCCTGTATGGCGTGAAGCAGTTCTTTTTTGTCAAGATAATGGCTGACGCGCCCTTCTTCAAAATGCCGGCGCGCTCCGTCAGCGATGAATGCGCCGAGTGTGCCGTAAGTAAATACATGGTCGATTTCCGCCGGATTGACCGCAGCTCCGCATTCTTCGTGGAATGCTTTTTCTTCATCACCAAGTTCAAGCATATCACCGAGCACGAGCATTTTCTTCCGATAGCCTTTCATCGTTTCGATTAATTCGACCGCCGCTTTCATTGACGTCGGGCTCGCATTATATGCGTCGTTTACGATCGAGATGCCGTTGTCCGTTTTGACCAGTTCCAATCTCATCCCCGTCACCTTCAGGCGGCTCAGTCCCAGAGCGGCATTTTCCGGCGTAATGCCGAAATAGATGCCGGCGGCGTATGCGGCCATGGCATTCATGACATTATGTCTGCCGAGAACGGGAATAAAGAAAGAACGGCCGATCCCGTCGATATTAAAGTACGTGCCTTCTTCCGCCTGTTTTATTTCTTTCAGGCGGAGATCATTGTCCGCGCCTGCGCCGTATGTCGTTGTCCGGCAAGTGTACGTCTTTTCGCGAAGCAGCGGCTCATCCCCGAAATAAAACAGAACGCCGTCTTCCCGAAGTCCGTTTATAATTTCAAGTTTTGCCTCCGCAATTCCTTCTCTTGAGCCTAAATCCTGCATGTGGGATTCGCCGATATTGGTAATGACGGCAGCTTCCGGTTCAGCAAGACGGCTCAGAAAATCAATTTCGCCTCTCGCGCTCATTCCCATTTCTAAAACGGCGATTTCTGTATCTTCAGGCATGGCAAGCACGGTCAGCGGCAGGCCGATATGGTTGTTGAAATTGCCGGCGGTTTTGTGAACGCGGTACTGCGTGCCGAGAACGGCGTGAAGCATGTCTTTCGTTGTCGTTTTTCCGTTGCTCCCGGTCACACCGATAACCCGTGTGCCGAGCTCTTTCAAATAAGCTTTTGCCAATGTTTGCAGCGCCTCCAGCGTGTCATCGACCAGGATGACAGCACGCTCTTCCGGCGGATTCGGTTCAGAGCGGTCCCACAACACCGCGGAAACGCCTTTTTCAAATGCTTGCGGCACAAAGGTGTGGCCGTTAAAATGCTCGCCTTTTAAAGGAATGAACAGCTGATTTTTTTCCAAAGTCCGCGTATCGGTTGCGGCGCCCTCAATCATTGTTTGTTCAAATACGGGATTTGTCAGTGTGCCTTTGACCATATCTGCGATTCGTTTTACAGTTCGCTTTATCAAAGGTGGCACCTCGCTTTCTGAAAATGTTGTCTGTTACGGGAAAAGACACTGCCCCTTCAGGCAGTGTCCGTCTTCATTAAAATGTATGTTTAATCAGCTGTTTTTCGGCATGGCGTTCTTTTGCCAGCTCAACCAGCTGTTCGATCAGATCACTGTAATCTACGCCTGCTTCTTTCCAAAGCAGCGGGAACATGCTGAATGGCGTAAAGCCCGGCATTGTGTTCACTTCGTTAATGAGCACTTGACCGTCATTGGTCAGGAAGAAATCGGCGCGGACAAGGCCTGATCCGTCAATCGCTTTGAAGGCTTTAATCGCCATCTCGCTGATTTCCGCATATTGTTCATCCGTCACTTGCGCGGGAATCATTAAATCCGTGTCGCCGTCTTCATATTTCGCCTTGTAATCGTAAAAGTCGGTTTTCGGCGCGATTTCACCGACGGCGGAGCATTTCGGTTCGTCATTTCCGAGTACGCCGATTTCGATTTCTCTGCCGGCGATTCCTTCTTCCACCACAATTTTCCGGTCATACTCAAAAGCCAGTTCGAAGGCTTTTTCAAGCTCTTCACGGTTTCTGCATTTGCTGATTCCGACGCTTGATCCGAGGTTCGCCGGTTTGACGAAGCATGGATACCCAAGCTCCTCTTCAACCTGCTGTAAGCAGCTGTCCGGCGTCTGTTTCCAGTCCTTTTTTAAGAAAGCGGCATACTTCGCCTGCGGAAGCCCCGCTTGAGCGAACAAATGCTTCATGATGACTTTATCCATGCCGGCTGATGATGCAAGCACCCCGTTGCCGACATAAGGAACGTTCAGCAATTCCAGCAGACCCTGAATGGTGCCGTCTTCACCGTTCGGTCCGTGGAGAAGCGGAAATACGACATCGATCGGCGCCTTTTCGTCAGGCGACGCTTCAGGAAACATTTCCCGGTTCAATGCTGATAGAGCGAAACTTTCACCGTTTTGTTCCAGCTGAAGCATTTTCACGTTGGAAACCGGCTCAGTCAGCAGCGGGCCTCTTTGCCATTCTCCTTTTTCAGTGATGTAAATCGGATGTATATCAAACTTCTCAGTATTAAGCGCTTTTGTTACAGCTAATGCTGTCTGCAGCGATACATTGTGTTCGGCTGACTTTCCGCCGTACACCAATCCTAGACTTGTTTTCAATGGATATTCCCCCCACAACAATTCATCTTTACTATCTTATCACTTTCCTCAGAAAATGATCTAATTATTTTTGGGCATTCTGAATATGAAAGCATTTGTATGTAATTCCTTTTTATTTTATATTAAAATGGCATGGAAAAGGAGATGTGTCATATGAAAAAAATCAGTACAACAGAACAATTTAATGAACTTATTCAATCCGACAAGGAAATCATCGTGAAATTTTTCGCTGACTGGTGCCCTGACTGCACGCGCATGAATATGTTCATCGGCGATATTTTGGAAGAATATAATCAAAATGATTGGTATGAGCTGAACAGAGACGAGCTCCCTGAGCTTGCCGACAAATATCAGGTAATGGGCATACCGAGCCTTCTGATCTTTAAAAACGGCGAAAAGAAAGCGCATCTTCACAGCGCAAACGCGAAAACGCCCGAAGAAGTCACAGAATTTTTATCACAGCATATTTAATTCGTTTCACGATCTTTGTTTATGACTTCAGGCTCTACATGAACATGGACATGAGTCACATCATGTTCATGTTTTATTGCATATTCGACCTCATCGGCTACTTCGTGGCCTTCTTTCACAGACAGTCCCGGATCTACCGTAATGACCATTTCCACATGAACCGTGCTCCCCAAATACCTTGCTTTCACATCCTTCAGCCTGCTGACCTCTTTTATTTCTTTCACTGTGTGTTTATACGGCTCCAAATCTTTCAGATCAAATCCGTCCGTCAATGAGTGGGATGCATCTTTGAAGATGTCCCATGCCGTCTTACAGATGATGATTCCGATCAGAAAAGCAATAACCGGATCAATCCACGGCAGATGAAGCCGGGCCGTTAAGACGCCTATAAACGCCCCAATACTGACATAGGCGTCAGAACGGCTGTCTTTCGCCGCCGCATGAAGGGCAGAACTTTTAACCCGATCCGCAAGTCGGCTGTTATATACATACATGCCGTACATTACAATCGCGCTTCCGAGCGCCGTCCATGCCGCAATGAAGCTCGGCTCGGCCTCCGTTCCGCTGACAATCGCCTTTGCTCCTCCGATCAGCACTTCAATACCGACCGCCATCATAATAAAAGACGCAATTAATGAAGAAATTGTTTCAGCCCGATAATGTCCGTAAGCATGATCACTGTCCGCGGGGCGCTGGGAAATCCGGAGCCCGATCAGCACAGCCAGTGATGCGACAATATCCGTGGCATTATTTAACCCGTCCGCTCTGAGCGCTTCGGAATGATAAATAAGACCGATCACCAGTTTGACGGCGGCAAGGATGAGGTACGCGGCGATATTAAGAATCGCGCCTTTTTCGCCCCGTTTTAAGTTTGCCGTTTGATCATTCATGTAAGGACTCCTCCATTCTCATTCATAGTATGGATGGAAAAGCGGAAAAATAGCAGCTTTGATCTGACAGAAACACAATCAATTCGACAGCATTATTCCCCGGGAAACTTTTTGTCGAAAAATTGGCGGTATTTTTCCTTTACATATGAATATGCCCATTGTATACTTTCATTAACTGATAATGATTCTCAATATCATTTGATTAGGAGGGTAATCATGAGGTCTTCTCCTCAGCTCAGATCATCAGTTGAAGGACGAAAAAAACATCTGATCCATTTGCTGATCAATAACGGAATATACAAAAAGTCGGAACGGCATTTATATGAATTATCGCTCGGAGAATTAGAAAGCGAATACAAATATGTAAGGAAGGTGCGGGCTCATGGCGAAACGTAAAATAAAAACATACGAACAGCTGATAAAAGAAAACAAGGCGGCCATTATGAATAATCAAAAGCTGATGAATGTGATCTATGACAGAATTGACCGCAAGCATCAAAAACTGCTCCGGCACAACAGCCATACATAAAAAGAGCCTTTTTCAGGCTCTTTTTTTATTGCTCAAAGGCTTCCGCCGCTAATTTGCCGATGACCGCATCGTCCATCGGCGGATTGTGAAGGCCGGCCCGGGCATCCCGATAATACCGCTGAAGCGGATTATTTCGCTCCAGGCTTTTTGCGCCGGTGATTCTCATTGCTTTATCAACAACAGAAAGGACGGCATTTGTCACAATATGTTTTGCGGCGCCGAGCTCGCTTTTGATGAAAGGGCGGCGTTTCGGGTCATCATACATTTGCGCCGCCGTGAAGAGAAACTGTCTCGCTTTTAACAATTCAAGCTCCATTTCCCCGACACGCTGCCCAACGGCCGGCACGTCTTTAATCGGTCCGTTCAGGCTGTTCGGCGAATATTCGGATGCAAACTGGACGGCATAGTCCCTTGCCGCTTGAGCGATACCCAGATAAGCAGCGGGAATGTGAAGCAGCCAGCCATTCACTTTCGCCGCTCTCGGCCCGCTGATAAGCTCCACAAGCCGCTCATCACTGACCGTGACATGATCTAAAAGGAGATCATGGCTTCCGGTCGCCTTCATGGCAATCATATCCCATGTTTCTTCGACTGAAACGCCTGCCTGATCTTTATGAATGAGAAAAACACCGGTCGTTTGTTTTTCTTCAATCCATGCCGTCACAAGCATATAATCCAAAGTCAGCGAAAGGGTTGTAAAGGTTTTTCGGCCGTTCAGCACCCATTTTCCGTCTTTTTTGACAGCGGAGGTGCCGGGTCTTCCTCCCCTCGTCGGACTGCCGGTCTGCCGTTCCGTCGCTGCCCTGTTCAGGACAGCTCCCTTTTTCACCTCTTCTGTGATAAATGAAAAGACACCTTCATCCCAGCTGTTTCCTTCTCCGAGCTCACCCATGACGGATAAATGCCAGCCGATTCCGAGAGCAACGGCCGCGTCTCCCCGCGCCAGCCGTTCCTGAAACAGCACCATATCATAAACGGAAATGCCTGCACCGCCGAATGCCTCAGGTACCGTTAACGCCGTATATCCCGCGTCGCGCAGTCTTTGAATTTTCTCCGCGGGAAAACGGCCCGCCTCATCATCAAGCGCGGCTGTTTTTTGAAATTCGTCTGCAAGCAGGCCGATTTTTTCCACCCATTCCCTCTGCCGTTCATTCTGTATCCATAAAGACACTGGAATCCCCCCATTATAATTCCGATAAAGTTAATAAGTATTATAGAGATTCAAGTCTCGTTTCGCAACTGTGAGGCTGTACAAAAAAACACGCTATTCCATGGAATAGCGCGTTCAGACTGCTTCCGGGCCGCGGTCCTGCTTGAGCCCGAGATAAATCAGCATATATGTGAGATAACCCATCGTCATCACAAGCCCGCCAAAGAAAAAGCTTGAAAAAATCGGCTCTTCAAACGCGGTAACCGCCGCAAGCACGATCCAGCTTGCATACAGGTAGATGATGAAATAACGGAATCCCGACTTCATTTTATATAAGAGAAACAGCCCCACTGTAGAAAACAAACCCAGCGCAAGCCTGAAATAAACAAGATGTTCGAATTGGAACATGAATGACACAAAGGAAAAACCAAGCAATAACACAATCGGTAATGCGGTAATAAAATTTCTCAAGTGAGCACCTCCGTCATTACCTTTATTATAAATCAAAATAGCATAAATTATTGATTTATCGTGATCTTTTTCACAAAAATGTCATTCCTTTACTTTATACCCGAACATCGCGTTTGCAAAAGCTCCACCAAGCGACGGCTAAGAAGAATACGATATGGATAATGATAATGCCTGCGGAAAATAACGGCGTCATTCCCGCAAACAGCGGTTTCGCCCCGCTCATATATTGCGTCAGGTCAGTATTTGCGAACAGCAGAAAACTTCCCCATTTGTTTTGGAAGAGCGACATAATCGTCACGAGTGATTTTGCGCCGTACAGCACGATAAATGACAAAATGACGGCCGTTGCGCTGTTTCGGAATACAGAAGAACACAATAAGCCAAAGCATGCCATCGCAAACGCCTCGACCCAGTTCGTGCCGATTACTTTCAGGGTGTTCATCAGAAGCGTCCCTGATTCAGATGTCACCGACACGCCGAAGAAAGCCATGCCGAACAGCAGAGACAGAATATAGTACGCCGCATACAGGTACAAGCTGACCAAAAATACGGTAATGAGTTTAGATACAAAAATCCGCTCCCGCTTTACCGGGCGGATTAACAGAAATTTGATCGTTTTCTTATCAAATTCAGCGGAAATGATCGTTGCCGCGATCACGATCGTTAATGCCTCAAGCAGAATATTCAGCCCGGGCGCGTACGCCATATAGCCGATGAAATTCTCATCCGTTCCGGAACTGATGACAAGCCGTTTAATGACAAGCGCCATAATAAATTGGAGAACGGCCATCAGAATCAGCGCCACTAATGAGACTTTTCGGTTAAAGAGTTTCATATGCTCATTCGCTGTCAATTTAAACATTCGTCTCCCCCTCCTCTTGAAGCGCCGTCGTCACTTTCATGAATTCATCCTCCAGCGATTCCGCATACGGCATGATGGAATACACGAGAAAGTCTTGTCCGACGAGCGCACGGTTTAATGCCGGGATGTCCTTCTTCGCTACGGTGACGGTAATGCCCCCGCCGTTTTTCTCCGGAGCAAATTGCTGTTGGGACAGCCATTCGAATGCTTCGTCAGCCGGCTGAATGTCGAGGACGGCTTTTTCTTCTTTTTCCTCAGCGCCGCGCAGAACAACCTCTGTTTTGATCTCACCTTTTTGAATGATGATGACACGGTCGCAAAGGTCCTCCACTTCACGCAATAAATGCGTCGCAAAAAGGATGCTCGTCCCTTCAAGCTCCGCGAGTTCCTTTAAGTGATCGCGGAAATCCTTCATTCCGCCGGGATCAAGCCCGTTTGTCGGTTCATCTAAAATGAGCAGATTCGGACGGTGAAGAATGGCCTGTGCAATCCCGAGACGCTGACGCATACCAAGGGAATACGTTTTAACTTTGTCATGAACGGCATTTGTGAGCCCGACCCGCTCGATGACTTCCTGAAGCCTGTCCTCTTTGATGTTTTTGTGCATGTTGGCAAAGTGCTTCAGATTCTCCCACCCCGTCAGGTATGGGTAGAATTCAGGATTTTCCACGATCGCTCCGACGGATTCAAGCGCTTTTTCGAAATCAGCATCGTGCTGAAAGCCGTTAATTGTAATCGTGCCGCTGTTTTTCTTTAAAAGACCGACGATGATTCGGATAAGTGTGGTTTTTCCCGACCCGTTCGGACCGAGCAAACCGATGATCTCGCCCTGCCTGACATCCATGCTGATGTTTTTTAAAATGTGCTTCTTGCCTATTGTTTTGTCAAGGCCTTCAATATGTAAAATCGGCTCAGTCATACAGCCTTCCTCCTTTTTCACAAAAAATAAACAGTGCCCGTACATAGGCACTGTCTGCATTATAACATTAGTCATATATTCGTGAAGAGCCGGAGCCGACGTTATGTCTTATCCGGGACCGGTCCGTTTTTTTCCTTCTCTTCATTATTGACGACATCCAGAATATCAAGCAGGAACACAAAAATCGGAATTCCGATAATCAAGCCCCAAATGCCGAAGAAATGTTCCGAGAAAATCAGAACCGTAAAGGTAAAAAAGATCGGCAGTTCCGTTTTCGCTGACATCAGTTTCGGATTAAGGAAGTACGTCTCAATCGCATGGATGACGAAAATGACCAGCACGATGTAGATGACATACGCAGCGCCGCCCGTCGTATACGCGATGATGCTGAGCGGAATGAGCGAAATCACCACACCCGCCACGGGAATGAGCCCGAGGAAAAAGACCATGATTGACAGGCCGAACAGCTGCGGAAAATGCAGAATCGCCAATGCGATCAAGGTGAGGATACAGTTCACCAGCGCGATAATAAATTGGGCTTCAAGCACTTTGCCGAATGTTCTCGCAAATTTGCTGCCGAAAAAAGCAAGTTCGTAGTAAAAAACAGACAGCTTGCTGTGCTGAAATTTTTTCATAAACTCCGTGAGCCGCTTTTTCTCGAACAGGAAAAACATGCTGAGAATCAGTGACATCACGACCTGCAAACCGAAAGTGCTGATATCGGCCAAGTATGTATACAGTACATTAAAACCTTCTTTTACATAGGAACCGATATTGATATCGCCGAACACGCTCGATATCTCATCATAAAACGGAATGACATCGGGATGATACGCGATGTGCTTGATCTGCTTAATCAGCTGTTCAATCTGCTTGGCAACAATCGGGTAAAAGACAAAGCCTCCGACAGTCGCCCCGACAGCCAGCGCAATATATAAAACGGTGATGACCACCCTCTGGCTGATCCGGAAAAAATGGTTCAACACGTGCCGGATGACAGTCTCCAGCCGATCCATCAGAAAAGTAAAAATAAACGTAAGCAAAATCAAATTAATCATACTTCGGAATACAACTAACACCCCAGTCAAAACAAGAAAAACCGAAAAACGTCTGACACCCGGATGCTGAAAAAATTTAAAAATAGCCGCCATTTATACACTCCTGCTAGGACAAAAAGCCCTTAGATTTCATCTTTCACTCTCTAATTGTAAATTATATAACAAAATGACGCTAAGGTCTTTGTCCACCTCCTAATAAATTTAAACAAATTTATCTTTTTTACTCATGGCGGCCGAAAAAAAGAACGGCATGCCCGATGCATGCCGTTCCTTTCCTTTTATACCGCCGTTTTCATTTCTTTTACGGCCTGTGTGCTTTTCACTTCGTCAAACTCATTTTCGCTCTTGGCTACGATGATGGTGGCGATTCCGTTTCCGATCAGGTTGACGATCGCCCTTCCTTCACTCATAAAGCGGTCGACGCCGAGGAGCAGCGCCAGCCCCTCCAGCGGAATAACCTGAAGCGCCGATAAAGTGGAGGCGAGCACGATAAATCCGCTTCCGGTTACGCCCGCCGCGCCTTTTGATGTCAGCATCAGCACGAGAATGATCGTAACCTGCTGGCCGATGGTAAGGTCAACGCCGAACACCTGCGCCAGAAAAACCGTCGCCATGGAAAGATAAATCGAGGTGCCGTCCAGGTTAAAAGAATATCCCGTCGGAATGACAAGGCCGACAACCGATTTGGAACAGCCGTAGCGCTCCATTTTATCCATCATCCGCGGAAGGACGGACTCAGAAGAGCTTGTGCCGAGAACGATGAGCAGTTCATCTTTAATAAAACGGAGATAGTTCCACAAGCTGAAACCGAATAGTTTGCAAATGATATTCAAAGCGACAAATACAAACAGGAACATCGTAACGTACACAGACAGCATCAGACTCGCCAGCGGCTTGATGGAATCAAGGCCGAAGTGCCCGATCGTATAGGCCATGGCCCCGAATGCGCCGATCGGCGCCGCGCGCATGATGTAGCCGATGATTTTGAAAAAAACATGCGACAGTTTATCAAAGAAATCAATAATGCTTTTGCCTCTTTCACCGAGCGCCGCCAAGCCGACACCGAATAAAACAGAAAAGAATAAGACCTGAAGAATGTCGCCTTTTGCGAAAGCGTCAACCATATTTGACGGAACGATGTGAGTGATAAATTCAATCCAGTCAATCCCCTGTCCCCCGTTTTGCGTATACTGAGAGACATCCCCTTTTTCAAGCTTGCTGTAATCAAGCCCCTCACCGGGTTTCATGATATTGACGACCAGAAGTCCGATAATAAGGGCGATGGTGGTCACGACTTCAAAATAAATAAATGCTTTTCCCCCGACTTTGCCGACTTTTTTCATGTCTCCCATCTTGGCGATGCCAAGCACGATCGTCAGGAATATGATCGGTGCGATAATCATTTTTACCGCATTGATAAATGTATCGCCGAGCGGCTTCATCTGCTTCCCGGCCTCAGGCCAAACGAGTCCGACAATGACGCCGATGATCACCGCCGTGATGACCTGCACCGTAAGATTTTTAAAAATTTTCATCCCTGCTCCCCCTTGCTTCTCGCTGCGTCTATACGAAAATGATAGCGTTTTCAAACGAAGATGGGAAGCTTATGATCATAACGGACATTTTGGTCTTTTTGGTCTCGGCTAGCGGACGAATTTGTAGCGGTTAACCGGCCGGCCCACTCCCCCGTATTGAATGTCGAGCTTAATCTGGCCGTCTTTCTCAAGAAAATCAAGATAACGCCGCGCCGTCACCCTGGCGATTCCGAGCGCTTTGGCGGCTTCTTCAGCTGAAAGCGGCTCCGTCTGCTGTTTCATATAGGTCAAAATTTCATTCATCGTAAAATGATTTAACCCCTTCGGCAGATCCCGGGACGGATTTTGCGGAATTTTAAGCAGCATGTCAAGCTGCTCTTGCGACATGGTGTCATGCTCTTCAATTTTCCGTTTATATTGTTTATAGTTTTCGAGCGCCTGTCTCATCCGCTCCAGCTTAAACGGCTTCAAAATATAGTCGGCCGCACCGTTTTGCAGCATAAGCTGGATTGTTTCTTTGTCTTTTGCGGCCGAGACGATGATGACGTCCACTTCGAGCTTTTGTTTTCTGATTTCCTGGAGCGTTTTAATTCCGTCTTTTTTCGGCATATATACGTCTAATACCACGAGCCCGGGCCGCAGATCTTTAATAAGCCTGATTCCCTCGTCTCCGTCAGCGGCTGTGGCGATGACGCTGAACCCCGAAACACCGGTGATAAATTCTTTATTCACCTCCTGCACCATCGGATCATCTTCAATAAGCAGCACCTTGATGTCCATCGAATGATTCCTCCCCCTTCATCGGAAATAAAATAGAAAATGCCGTTCCCTGTCCCTGCCGTGTGTCGACTTCAATAACGCCCATCCCTTTGTCGACGATTTGTTTGACGAGGTACAAGCCGTATCCCGTTCCTCCCGTTTTATTGACGGTAAACCCTTTTTCATAAAGGCGCGGGATGTGCTGATCGGAAATCCCGCTTCCGTTGTCTTCTATTAATATAGCAAGCACTTCATCATTTTGCTCGATACTGATGTCAATATGTTTGTCCTCCGTGTCCGCTGTTTCGAATGCGCCGAACGCATTTTCAATTAAATTGCCGAGCAGGACGACAATGTCATGCTGGTCGACATGCTCCGGAAATGCCGAGAAACTGCTGTTTTCATCAATTTTCACAGAAATGCCAAGCTCTTTTCCTCTTTTGATTTTGCTTAACAGCAGCCCCGCCGCAGCGTCATTCTGAATGGCCTGATGAAGAAAATCGGTGACGCTTTCTTGTTCTGATGATTCCTTAAAAGCAAGCTGGAGCGCTTTTTCTGATTTTCCGAGCTGAATGAGTCCCGCGATGGTGTGAAGCTTGTTCATATGTTCATGATTTTGGACTCTGAGCGCATCGACAAAATTTTTCACACCTGTCAGTTCTTCCGCCATTTTCGCCGCTTCCGTCCTGTCCTGAAAAATGGCGACGGCTCCGATGACCTTCTTTTTCATGACGATCGGAATTCTGCTGCTCATGATCACCTTTCCGCTGACTTGGATTTCTTCATTATATACGGCTCGGTTCCGCTCGACGATCTCAGGGAGCCGCGAATCTTTTAACACGTCCCAGATCAGCCTGCCATCGGTCTCTTGTCTTACATTGAATATCTGCTTCGCTTTTTCATTAAAAATGGTGATGTGATGCTGATTATCGATCGCGATGACGCCCTCATTCATCGAATGAAACGTAGCGGTCCGTTCCTCATACATTCTCACGATCTCATGGGGCTCCAGCCAAAACATCTGTTTTTTGATGTGGCGGGCCAGCAAAAAGGAGCCGGCCAGTCCGAACCCTAGCGCCAGCAGAACGATAAACAGTATTTCATGTTTCAGCTGAAGAAGAATTTCACCGAATCCGGGCAGCGTTTTACCGGCCAGAACGACGCCGATCTGATTCAAATCCCGGTCTTTGATGGGATAAAAAGCGCGAACGGCGGTGCCGATCTCTCCCTTTGCTTCGGAAAAATAAATGTGCTCGGCGAACGCCGCGGCTTCGTCCTCACCCCTTGAACGCTTTCCGATCATTGTGCTGACGGGATGTGAATAGCGGATATGATCCATATCCATAACGACGATGTAGTCCGCTTCATTGATGATCCTTATTTCTTCGACCGCATGGCGCACGTCTTCCCTTTGTTTTTTCTGCTCGAGGGCGCGTTTGACATCGGTCATCTCAGATACCGTCCGCGCGGTATTCATCAGCCGTTTTTTCAGCTCGCGCTCCTCTGTATGCTGAATATTGCCGATCAGCACGATGCCGACGATCAAAAAGGTAAAAAGCACGACGATATACGAAAGTATGGTGATTTTCCAGCGGATGGTGAGCTTTTTTTTCGTCATTGGCCTCTTCCTTTCCGTCTCTTTACGAAAACGGCCCGCCCGATTATGCTTGTTATAGAAAATGGCGGAGGGGGTTTTCGATGAAAAGCTTGCTGACTTGTCTCAGCCTGATGGTACTCGGTATCGGAACCGCTTTATTCATCGGCTTTCATGATCGTTTCTCAACGGAAGAACCGTATTATGATGACGAACAGGAAGGCCTGAAAGATCAAATCGTTTTCAAATTCAGCCATGTCGTTGCTGAAAACACGCCAAAAGGGCGGGCGGCGAATAAGTTTGCCGACCTTGTCTATCAAAAGTCCGGCGGCACCATTAAAGTAGAGGTGTTTCCAAACGGGAGCCTCTATTCAGATAATGAAGAAATAAACGCCCTCCAAAACGGGGACGTGCAATTCATCGCTCCCTCCACCTCAAAGCTCGGATCACTGTCTCCCGAATGGGGTATTTTGGATCTGCCGTACGCGTTTACAAACTATAAAGCCGTGCAAGAAGGCCTCAACGGCAAAATCGGCACACGCCTGTTCGCTTCATTAGAAAAGCATCATTTGAAAGGACTGGCGTACTGGACGAACGGGTTTAAGCAGCTCACGTCAAATAAAGGGCCGATCTTCACTCCGGACGATTTGAAAGGACAGGCGCTCAGGATCATGCCGAGCAGCGTGATCGAAGACCAGTACCGTCTGCTCGGCGCGCACCCGCGGCAGGATTCCTTTAATTCCACGTTTCAGCTCTTGGAAAGCAATCTCGTAGACGGAGAAGAAAATACGATTTCAAATATCTATTCTAAAAAATTTTATAATGTTCAAGATTATTTGACAATCAGCAATCACGGGTACCTCGGTTATGCCGTGATGACCGACGAGCATTTCTGGAATTCGCAGACAGAAAAAACGAGAACCATCTTAACGGAGGCGATGAGAGAAACGACGGAATGGAACGAAGCCTCCGCTGAGAAAATGAATAAAGACCAGCTTGAAGAGATAAAGAAGAATTCATCCATTCATATTCATGTGCTGAGTAAAGCGGAAAAGAACACATGGATGAAACGCCTCGACCCGATTTACGGACAATATGAACAGGTGATCGGCCGCGGGCTTGTGCAGGATTTGTTATCCTTGCGCCGCGAGCCTTAGCAGGACCAATACGCCCATCTCCGTTTCATCCCTTTTCCCGCCGGGGAAGTAAATAGGGACAGATCAAAAAAGGAGATGGAGACATGTTTACACATACGAAAAAACTGCAGCATCCGGCTAAACCGGATCGTCCTGATCCGCTGTTCGCAAAAAAGATGCAGGAAATTTTAGGGGGACAATACGGGGAAATATCCGTCGCCATGCAATATTTGTTCCAAGGATGGAATACACGGGGCAATGAAAAATATAAGGATCTTCTGATGGATACCGCGACGGAAGAAATCGGCCATGTCGAAATGATCGCGACGATGATTGCGAGACTGTTAGAAGACGCCCCGCTGGCAGAGCAGGAAAAAGCGGCTGATGATCCGGTCATCGGGTCCATTTTAGGCGGCATGAATCCGCATCATGCGATCGTGTCAGGACTCGGCGCAATGCCGGAGAGCAGCACGGGCGTTCCGTGGAGCGCAGGCTATATCGTCGCAAGCGGAAACCTTCTGGCAGACTTCCGCGCCAATCTGAACGCCGAATCACAAGGAAGGCTTCAAGTCGCACGCCTGTATGAAATGACCGATGATAAAGGCGTGAAAGATATGCTCAGCTTTTTATTGGCCCGCGATACCATGCATCAAAACCAATGGCTTGCGGCCATTAAAGAATTAGAAGAACAGGAAGGTCCGATCGTTCCTTCCACATTCCCGAAGGCGCTGGAAAAACAGTCATTCTCCCATAAGCTTATTCATTTCTCAGATGGAGCAGAAAGCGCTGAACAAAATTGGCTGAAGGAAACAGCGCCGGACGGAGAACCATTCGAATACGAAAAGGAACCGAAAGCGCACGGCGAAATAGCTAAGCTGGATCCCGTCCCGCCGTATGTCCATAACACGCTTCCCGGACGCGAGTAAAGACACAAGCCCAAAACAAACTGTTTTGGGCTTTCATTATGCCTTCAGAACCGTCCAGTCCGGTTCGTATCGGATGTCCGGATGATGTAACAGCTTATAAATGACAGGTTCATCCTCTTCGTACAGCATCACTTCTATTGAAAGAATCGCAGCCTTCTGCTCGTTTTCTTCGTATATGCGGTCATGTTCGTTCTCCATAAAATCATCATAGGCCTGTCTGTTCTCCCAAACGCTGATGATCTCTGCGATGAACAGGCCGTCTGCGTTTTTCCGCCAGCCGCCGGCCTGTTTGACGAAGCCATTTACACATGATAATGCTCCCCACTGTGACTGTGCTTGCGCAAATGCTTCAGCGTTTGCAGCGTCTGTTTCACATACAATCTTTTTGATCAGCATGACCGTTCCTCTGTGATGACTGTTTTCGCATGCGCATGCTCGACACAGAGATTCACGGTTCTGACGTAAGAGCGGGTGCGGTGAATCGTGCCTTTCGGGATGAGCAGGCTGTCATTTGCTTTGAGCACTGCGGTTTCTTTGTCCTTAAAATCAATCAGCAGCTCCCCTTCCAGAACGATGAACCATTCATCTGAGTCAGGGTGATGGTGCCAGTCATATTCTCCCGTAAACACTGCGAGGCGCACACAGTGGTCATTGATCTCCGCGATTGAAAAATTGTCGTGTTTTTCTTTGACTTTATTGGCGATAGCGAGCAAATTCAGCATGTCAGACACGAGTGAAAAACCCCTTTTTCATTTAATTGTATCGCAACGGCGGCTCAGATCAAGATTTTCCCAAAATAAAAAGCGATCCAGCTGATGCGCCGGATCGCTTTTGATCTGCAGGTTCTCTGCCTTTATGCTTTTATTAGCTGCTTCGTCTGTTTCCGCCTTTTTGGCCGATTTCTTTATAAAAATCTTTGTCATGATTTTTGCTTGTGGCTTCTCCGCCTTTTTGGCCGATTTCTTGATAGAATTCCTTGTCATGGTTATTGCTAGTGGCTTCTCCGCCTTTTTCACCGATTTCCTGATAGAATTCTTTGTCGTGATTTTTGCTTGTGGCTTCTCCGCCTTTTTCACCGATTTCCTGATAGAATTCTTTGTCGTGATTTTTGCTTGTGGCTTCTCCGCCTTTTTGACCAATTTCCTGATAGAATTCTTTGTCATGGTTATTGCTTGTCGCTTCTCCGCCTTTTTTACCTGCTTCTTCTCTGCTCATTTTGTTATTATCTTGTGCCATTTTTGAATTCCTCCTTTAATTGGTGTTGGTTGTTGGTTTCCCGATTTCAGAACTGCTAAACAAAGAAAACACATTGAATGTGTTTTCGGGTGGTTTTTTATTATTCTGTATCCTTCATGCGTTTTAGAATCCGGCGTTTTTTATAAAGCATGATGCCTGTTTCCGCGATGCTTTCTAAAGCTGAACGGTTGGCGGACGCGCCGAAGATGATGCCTGCGGCCGGAACCATTTGCAGCAGTTTTTTCGCGGCGAACGTATCGCGGTAGCTGTAAACGACTTCCCGCCAGCCTTGGATCTGCGAGGCGACGCGCTGATAGGCGCGGTCGTTTTGATCATATTGCCGTAAATCTTGCAGGATCGCTTTTTTTCCGATGACGTCACTGGATGCAAGCTGAAGCAATTTGACGATAAACACGCGTTCTTTTTTGTCTTTCGGATCAAAGCCGTAAGCAACCGCGATATCTTGCAGCGTCTTTAAGGACAGGCCGAGCATCGCCGGAATGTCTGCCGCCAGCGTGAATACACCGCCGACTCCCGTTGCGGCTCCCTGCACCGTCGCGGCCTTTACGCTTGTACGCGCTATGGCTTCTGCGATTTCGTCCATGACGGCAAGCGGCGCATTGCGGATGTCGTGAAGCGTTTGACATGTACCGTGCGGCAGCCGTTTTTGAAACTTTTTCATGATGCGCTTTTCTGATGTAAGGTACTGTCCGCCTGACTGAATAAACGTTCCCGTTTCATCGAGAATGAGTCCGATTTTCCTCTGAATAAATTGCGGTGTCAGCTTGTCCAAAAGCTGAAACGGCAAGCGGGTGAATGTTTGCCAGAACATCACCCTCTGCTGCGCCTTTTCCCATTTTTGAATGTCTCTCAGTTGTCTTTCCAGGTCTGTCCGCTCTTCTGTCACCCGTCCTGCACGTCCTTTCTGATTTCTTTGTTCATAGTATACCTTTATGGCGTTTTCTTTTTACACCCGGCCGGATTTTTTATCCGGAAAACATTTCATTGTTTAATTTCCTTCAAATTCTATATATTGTATAATTCTGAATAATACGATTGAAGGAGAATGTTGAATGCAATGGATTTATTTAAGTTTAGCGATCATTTTTGAAGTATTGGGTACGGTCAGCATGAAATTATCAAATGGATTTACAAAACTTGTCCCAAGTATTTTATTATTATTGTTTTATATCGGCAGCCTTTGTTTTCTTACTTTGACTTTGAAATATATAAGTGTCTCCATCGCGTATGCGGTCTGGTCGGGAATGGGGATCGTGCTGATTTCCATGATCGGAATTTTTTTCTTTCATGAACAGTTCTCTGTCATAAAAGCTGTCTCTGTTCTTCTGATCATCATCGGTGTCGTTTCCTTAAACTTTATTTCTGAAAGTGAAACGTCATCAAACGGCATCAGCGTTCATACGGATAGAAACAGATGATGAAAGGGTTAAAGGTTCTCTTCCTCATTACAGATATTGGATTTATCGTTTATTGGATTGTTACTTTTTTTGAGTGGATTCCAAAAAACATGGTGTTTAAAGATTATGATAACGCCATGATCATGGCCTGGAACTGGTCATTCTTTCCCTTAGATATTTTCATTTCGATAACCGGGCTGTACAGCTTGTTTCTTTATAAACGGAAACATGCATTATGGCGCTCTTTCACATTAATATCACTTGTGCTGACCTTTTGTTCAGGCCTGCAAGCGATTGCCTTTTGGGTATTTATCGGCGATTTTGATTTTATGTGGTGGGCATTCAATCTGTACTTGCTTCTTTATCCTTTATATTTTATTCGGAAATTGCTGGTCTCTCATAAAAATAGCTGTCATTCTTTTTGATAAGGCGGTTTTCTTTTTCTTCAGGCGGGAAACACTTTTCATAAAGGAGTGATAGACATGCCTTGGTCTATGAAGGATTATCCGCAATCATTGAAGAATCTCGAGGAACCTGTGAAGAAAAAAGCGATCGAAATCGCGAATGCGATGATAGATGAGGGTTATGAAGAAGGACGGGCCATTCCCATTGCGACAAGTCAGGCGAAAGAGTGGAAAAAAAACGCTTCTAAGGAAGAAATCGATCAGCTGATGAAACACGATGATGAAACGAAACGCGGAAATTGAATCGGAATAAAGGAAAAACCCCGCTCTCAAGAGAACGAGGTTTTTCTGATTATAAACCGTAATAATAAGATAGTGTGGTGACTGAAACGTAGCCTGTCGCTCCTGCATACGTGACTTTCAGCCATTTATTAGAATTGGTGTAGTGGCCTTGAACATATTCTCCGGTTACCCAAGAACCTGTAATTTTTTTACCGCTTGAGAATGTTGTGATCGTTGAACAGCTGACCTTAGAGCATGAGCGCATATTAGCACCGTAAATACCGACTGTACCCCCGCTGGCTAAAATGGAAACGTCCGGTTCAGCTTTAGGTTTGAAAGCTGCTGCTGATGCAGAGCCGCCAAAAGCGAATAAAGAAACAGCAAAAATCATGGCTAAAGAAATGATCGACAAACGACGTACCAAGAAAATTCCCCCTCTTTTATCATATGGCTGGAAAGCTTTCCTGACGTTATTATACTTTTTTGCCCGGGAGACTGAAATAAGTCTAATGCTCCAACTTCTTTTCTTCGCAAGTGGCCATGCCGATTCTTTAATTGATAGATAACAGCGGTTTATTGGACTGGAATCACTGATATATCGTTGATTCAAACGTTTATTCAGAGCGGCCGGAGTTTTTCCGGAGGTCATTTGAATGGTACAGAAAGGTTTTATCTTCCAATGGAAAGAAACATTATTATTCTATTTACCCGGGAAAACGGAGGAAATACAGCGTCTTTTTCTCAGGATCAGTTGCACCGGACAGAAAGTTGTGAAGTGATATGGGCAAGTGTCCTCTTTTCACCTTTTTAAAAAAACGCTCCACGCATCCGCGCATGATCGGACGCGGAAACACGCTTTGCGAACGGCATCGCTTCTTTCCCGGAACGATGCCGTTTTCATTTTCGGACCTTTCTTCGGCGGGATACATATCATAGATAAAACAGGGCATCAATGTACCTGTTTATTGAACATAAAGAACTTGACATCTCATAATAGCGGATTTATGATGTAGATAAAATAATTTGCATCTAGGAAACTTTTTGTTATTTAGCTAAAAATCTATCGGAATTTAGGTGAGACATAATGAGCAAAGACATCTCAGCACAATCACTGCAATCAAAAGCCGTGCAGGATGCACTTGACGGCAAAAGCAAGGGATTCAAACGGCTTCTGCCTTTTTTAGGCCCCGCCTTTATCGCGGCGATTGCCTACATTGATCCGGGAAACTTCGCTACGAATATCTCAGCTGGTTCGAAATATGGGTATATGCTGCTGTGGGTCATCCTCTTTTCAAACTTGATGGCTTTTTTAATTCAAGTTCTTTCCGCGAAGCTCGGCATTGCCACGGGTAAAAACCTTCCGGAAATCGCCAGAGACCGGTATCCGAAATGGGTATCCGCCGGGCTGTGGATACAGGGTGAACTGGTGATTATGGCAACTGATCTGGCAGAATTTATCGGGGCGGCGCTCGGGCTCAACCTGCTGTTCGGCATACCGATGGTTGAAGCGGCCATTATCGCGGCGATCGGATCATTCGCGATTTTAGAGCTGCAGCGCAGGGGTTACCGGGCGCTGGAAGCGGGCATCGCCGGACTTCTGTTTGTTGTGGTGATCGCCTTCGCTCTGCAAACCTTCTTTGCCAAACCTGACGCCGCCTCCGTTCTCGAAGGGCTGTTTATCCCGAAAATTGACGGAATGGACAGTGTGCTCTTGGCAACCGGGATACTCGGCGCAACCGTGATGCCGCATGCCATTTACTTACATTCCGCACTGACACAGCGCCGTGTCGTCGGAAAAACGGATAGTGAGCGGAAAAAGATTTTTAGATTCGAGACGATTGACATACTTATCGCGATGGTGATCGCCGGGGCGATTAACGCAAGCATGCTCATCGTCGCTGCCGCGCTTTTCTTCAAGAACGGGCTGTATGTAGAAGATTTAGACGTGGCTTATCAGCAATTCGGCCACTATATCGGACCGGCTTCAGCCATTCTCTTCGGGATCGGGCTGCTGGCCGCAGGGCTTTCAAGCTCTTCTGTCGGCACATTGTCAGGCGATATTATCATGCAGGGCTTCATCCGTTACCGTATCCCGCTTTATTTGCGGCGTTTCATTACCATCATTCCGCCGATGATCATCATTATCTCGGGGGTCAACGCCACAGAAGCGCTCGTATGGAGCCAGGTCGTTCTTTCATTCGGCATCGCCTTTGCGCTCGTGCCGCTGATTATGTTTACAAGCAACAAACGCCTGATGGGCGCCCTGACGAACCGAAAATGGGTGACGGCTCTCGCCTGGCTGATTGCGGTTTTGGTGATCGCGCTTAATCTGTTTGTGATCTACGATTCATTCCGTTAGAAAAAAACCGGCCATAGCGGCCGGTTTTTCTTTTGGCGCCGGGTGCCGTTCGTATCTTTTTCCGGGCGTTTTTGGTATGATAGAAGAAAAATCGGAGTTTTGCTTATGTCAGTATTTATCCTTTTTTATCTGTGGATTGTGCCGATTGTCATCGGCATCTTCTGTTCTCTTTTTGCTTATCGGACAACGGGTAAGAAACGTCTGATTCCCGGCTTTTTGATGATCGCATTAAGCATCGTTTCCTTAATCACGGGGCTTTGGATCGGCGGGGTGAACTATCATGTGTTCATCGGGGGCATGTTTTTATTCGGTACGTTATTGGCCGGCTCCGCCTTCCCGTTTTTCTTCGCTCTTTCACGCAAACGAAAATAAACAGGCATGCCGCCTGTTTATTTTTATTCATTAACCCTGAATTATAAACCGCTCCGATAATGTGATTCCGCCTCAATCAGCCTGTACATGTGTTATATAGGCTTCAGCCCATGTCCCATCATCGAAACTGCAGCCAAAATGAATCCTGCTAAAGAAGATTTTGAATTATAAGAAAAATACTGTATGAAAATCCTATTTACCCCAAAAATACCTATTGATAGAATGGTATCTGAGAGGGGAAAATGTTCAAAGCGGATCATATCGGTCCCGCCTAAATACATAGTCTTTCATTTCTCTCTACACTACATTTCTAAAGGAGGATTTCCCATTAGACACGCAGCTAAAGGCATTCTGTTTGCCGCATCTTTAGCCCTTGTAACTACTACTTTTGTCCCCGCATCCTTAGCTAAAGAAAATCATAATAATACTGCCAATGCCACTGGAACGACCAAATCATTTTTTTATCAGACTGATACGCAATTTTCCTACGGACTTAAAGCACAAAGCGATGCATCTGTGTCAAAACCAGTCAAAGATGTAATCAGAGAAGTGCTGAAAAATAAAACAAAATTATTCAATCTTGTTGAAAAATTAGCAGGAAAGAAAATAAGAAATGAACTTGAATCCGTTTTCAATCAACACATAGAACCGGTTTTAAAGAAAATGCTGAACGAGTATGTCGCCTTAAGCTGGACTGACGTGGAAAAGAATCTTTATCTTTCACTTAAAAAGTCCGGACTTTCTGACAGCCAGGCTAAAAACCTCGCTCATTTGACAACTTTAGCAATGAAAGCATTTTAAAATCATTCATAAATGATCGTCAGGAAAATACGTATGAAGTAAATGCAAAGTGCTGTTAGATTCACTCTAATAGCACTTTTTCATTGGAGATGTCACATGACTGTCTTTTTTACTGTTTTGCTCACTTTCTTATGCTGCCTTGTGATTTCATCTCTTATTTTTATGATCCTATTAAAAAAAGAGATCGTGGATACACCGCCAAACCGCTTAGCTCATGCAGCATTCATCGTACTTATTGGATTCTCTCTGTTCTTCGCTGTGACTGTCCCCAGCATGATTATTTGTTTTGCAGCTGTAACAATACATCATTTTTTCGGGGATTACATCATATATGGTTCACTTTCAGACTTATACATATTTTCTGTCGTCGTCAGTATTTTAGCTTTAGTTTATATGCTAATCCTTACGGCAATTGTAAAAGGAATGACTCATGTTTTGACATTGCCTGCTTGGTCAGCCTATATCCTTGAATTCATTTTTGCATGGGCTGCTGTTTACTTCTCAATTCAATACGTTTCCAATCATATCATTGAGAACATATCTATATTTCAAGGTGGAGAAATTCTTCTTTCATTGTTCATCACTTTCTTATTTTCGGGATTGGATATCCTTTTCACTAATTTGGATAAGATCACAAAAGAGAAATTAGGCTAAGGAGGTAACTGATATGAGGATCATGACATATATATTCTATTTTTCTATTTCTTTAGTTTTGCAGGTGGTATGGCTGCTATTAATAAAAGATACTCCTAATATATTTCTGATAGATATGATTACGGTGTCCTTCTTATTCACCCTCTTTATGTTCATCTTAGATCAAATTTTCAAAAAAAAGCGGACAACTTAGGGACTGTTTTTTAATAATCCTCGGGCTTCTCTTTCGTTTTGAAATGATTCCGGATCTGGGGATGTTGCGGCGAACCGTTCATTAATGAATAACACCAGCCTCTGTAAAATACTTCTCCTTTTATATAACATCCTGACTTTTCCGTCATATATTCAAACGAAAAAACTGCAAAAGGGAGTAATGAAACATGATATTGTTTATTGGCAAGTTCATGTTGCTCTTTTTACTCTGTTCGCTGGCATATTATTTGTTTAAAATTGTTTATTACAATATAGGGAAGAACATTGCGCGCTTAAAATCCCCAAAGGGACAAAGTACAAACCGGACGGCACTTGTGTTTGTCAAAAATGGAACTACACTGAATGATGGAGATTACTTTATGATCGCTGTTGTGACCGCTCTCTGGCTGTTCTTGAGATGAAACTGCATTGATTCTTCACGAGTTTTTTAATCAGCCATCGTTTTATAAGCGCCGGCTTCTTAAAACAGCCGTTTTAAGCTTTTCTTGAGTGACGGCATTTCGATTTTTTGGTTTTCAAAGAAGTTTTTCAGCATGTATTTGCTGAAGCCCTTCGCTTGGCCGTAAGTGATTTTTCCCGGAAGCGGCGGCTCGTCGCCGATGACGGCGTCGATGACGACCGGCTCATTTGAGTTGAGCGCTTCATGAAAAGCGGGAGCCAATTCCTCGTGTTTCGTCACTTTGATGCCTTTTGCCCCGCAGCTTTCTGCAAAAGCGGCGTAATCCATATTTTGCAGCTGGGTGACGTAGTCAATGTTGCCTTTGACCCGCTGTTCATATTCAATCATGCCTAAATTTTCGTTGTTTAATATGACAACCGTAATCGGCAGTTTATATTTAACAGCCGTCGGCAGGTCCTGCATCACCATTGAAAATCCGCCGTCTCCGCAAATGGCGATGGACTGCCGCTCAGGTTCGGCAAGGCTTGCGGCAATGGCTCCCGGAAGCCCGCATCCCATCGTGGCGAGCCAGCTTGAGACGATAAAGTCCTGCTTCTTCATCTTAAAATGGCGGGCCATCCACACCGTAACCGTTCCGACATCCACCGACAGGACGGCGTCCTCTGCGGCGGCATCCTGAAGCCGGGCAATGACCTGCTGCGGCTTGAGCGGATGAGTCGCTTCAGTTTCATCCTTTTCGATTTCCTTCCACCAATGCTTCATGTGCTCGGTGCAGGCGTCCAAAAATCTTCTGTCTTCTTTATATTCAATGTATTCCGTCAGCTCTTTCAGCCCCAGAGCCGCATCACTGACGATTCCCGCATTGACGGGATAGCGCTTCCCGATTTTCGCCGGATCCGAATCAAGCTGAATAGCAGGCGTATCATCCGGGAGATAATCCCTGTATGGGAACGACGTACCGAGCATGATCAGCAGATCGCATTCCTCCATTGCTTCGTAGGCGGGCTTTGTGCCGATTTGCCCGAGATTCCCGAGAAAGTGGGGATGGCTGTCAGGCACGACGCCTTTTGCCGGAAGGGTAATGACAATCGGAGCGGCCGCTTTATCGGCGAATGCGAGCAGCTCCTCTTTTGCCGATTTTAACCCTTGGCCGGCGAGAATGACCGGTTTTTTTGCGTTGTTAATATATTGCGCGCATGTCACGAGATGTTCTTTTTTCGGCTCTATATCGGCTTTGAGGTATATCGGCGATGTGTAAACCGGCTCCCGTTTGATTTTTTGCGCGAATAAATCATCAGAAACGGTTAAAACGGCAACGCCTTTTTTGCTGTAAGCCGTGCGGATCGCCTGATTCAGAAGATCGGGCAGCGCTTCTGCCGTATGTACTTGCTGGTTGAATACCGCCACGTCCTCAAACATTTGCTCTAATTTGATTTCCTGAAAGCTGTCACGGCCGATTTCATCGGAAGCCACCTGTCCCGCAATCGCCAGCACCGGAACGCCGTCCGCTTTGGCGTCGTATAAACCGTTCAGCAGATGAACGGCCCCCGGTCCTGCGATTGAAAGGCAGACACCGATCTGCCCGGTCAGTTTTGCCTCAGCCGCGGCAGCCAGGGCTGCGACTTCTTCGTGCCGGGTTTGGATGAATGTCAGGTTATTTCGTTCATGTCTCAGTTCTTCGATAAATTCATTAATGCTGTCTCCGGGAATGCCGTATATATGACCGACTCCCCATTGTTCAAGCAGCTCCGTCATTACGTGTCCTGCTGTTTTACTTGGCATACTGCATCCTCCTTTTACCTGTATTCATCCCCTTTTTCATACGGGTTGAAACACAGGCTATACTCTCAGCTTTTTTCTCAGCAGATCAAGGATGGATAACAGATTTCGGTCTTTAAGGACTTCCTTACGATTTGCCGCCCCATTGAGTCCGTCTTTTATTTGCCGTTTTCTGTTCGGCACCATGAACAGCGGCAGCCGGTTTGGGGAAAACCAGCGTAATGCGGCGGTTTCCGGCCCGTTCATCAGCGGTGTTCCTCCGGTAATGGCTCCGATGAAGACATGTTGTGTATCTTCAAATGCCGGCCTTTCATACTCACCGGCTTTTTTTATGATGGTCACGTTATAACCGGTTTCTTCGAAGGCCTCTCTTACGGCTGCGGATTCAGGTGTTTCACCTTCTGCGATCCTGCCCCCGGGCAAATCCCATAAGGGAATGTCTTTTCGTTTTACGAGCAATATGTCCCGCCCGTCATTTTGAATGATGACAAAAGCGCCTTGAGCCATGGCGTCCTCCTTTACAAAAAAGACCGCGGCATTAAAGCCTGCGGTCTTTGCCGTTACTTTTTAAAATGATACGGCAGGGTGGCGACGATGATGTCCTTCTTCCAAAACAGCCGGACTCGGAGTAAAAAGGCTGATTGGTTGTGAAGGATGGTCTGCCAGCGTTTTTTCGTAATGAATTGCGGAAACAGCACCATCACGGAGAACTGTTCTTTTTTCGCTTTTTGTTCGACCGTTTCTAAAAACTTATCAAACGGGTGAACCAAACTGCGGTATGAGGAATGCAGGGTGACGAGGCGGACGCCGTTATGAAGCTCTTCCCAGCGCTTTTCCACCTTTTTTTCGTTTTCTTTGTCAAAGGAAACATGAACCGCAATGACCTGATCCGATAATGATTTCGCATACTGAATCGATTTTTGGACGACGGTGGTGACACCAGCGACAGGCACGATGACGACGGTTCCCCTGATTTCCTCAGGCTGCTGATCAACGACCCGCAGCTGTTCGCCGACCGCGGTGTAGTGATTTTTAATGACGAAAAACAGCATGACGACAGCAGGCATGAATAACAGCACCGGCCAGACAAGATTGAACTTCGTCGCGAATAAAATACACAGCACCATAAATGAAATGGCGGCGCCGCATGAGTTGATCAGCATTTTTACCGCCCAGCCCTTCGGCTTCTGCCTGATCCACTTGATGCACATTCCCGTCTGCGACAGCGTAAACGGAATGAACACGCCGACGGCATAAAGCGGAATTAAATGTTCCGTTCGGCCGCCGAATAAAAGAATGAGCAAGATGGACGCGATACCGAGAAAGATGATTCCGTTTGAAAATCCTAATCGGTCGCCTCGTACCGTAAACATTCTCGGCATATACTGATCGCGCGCTAAATTAAACGCCAGCTGCGGAAAAGCGGAAAAGCCCGTATTCGCCGCAAGCACGAGAATCAAGGATGTAACGCCTTGAATGAAATAATACACCGTATGCCGTCCGAAAGTTTCCGCGGCGATTTGCGAAATAACGGTCTCGTCATGCTTCGGTCCCGTGCCGTATCCGTACGCCAGCACCGTAATCCCCGTAAATAAGATCGCCAGCAGAATCCCCATCATGGCCAAAGTGCGGGCCGCGTTTTTTGCCGGAGGATTTTTAAAGGCCGGGATCGCGTTTGAAATGGCTTCCACACCGGTCAGTGCCGAACAGCCGGATGAAAAGGCCTTCAGCAGCAAAAACAGCGTGATGCCCGCCACGGGTGTGCCGATCGGCGTGTGTTCGGCCGGATGAACCTGGCCCGTCATGAGCTTAAACAGTCCGACGACGATCAAAAGGACAAGCGCCGCCACAAACAGATAGACGGGATACGCCAAAATGGACGCCGACTCTGACAGTCCTCTCAAATTTAAAATCATAATCAGAATTACAAGCAAAACAGCAATGAGCAAATGATACGGGTGCAGGGCCGGAAATGCCGATGTAATGGCGTCAGTTCCGGCAGAAATGCTTACCGCCACCGTCAGAATATAATCAACAAGCAATGAGCCGCCCGCAATCAGACCCGGCTTCTCACCAAGGTTTTCTTTTGAAACCATATAAGCGCCCCCGCCTTGCGGATAAGCGTAAATAATCTGTCTGTAGGACAGAATCAAAGCTAGCAGCAAAATGAGAACACCGGCTGCGATCGGAATGGAATACCAAAACGCGGCCGCGCTTACCGCAGCCAAAATGATCAGAATCTGTTCCGTTCCGTAAGCAACTGATGACAGCGCGTCTGAAGAAAGCATGGCGAGCGCCTTGAGTTTCGTGAGTTTCTGCTCTCCGGCCGCCTGTGATTTCAGCGGTTTCCCAATCAAAAATCTTTTGATTGAATGGTACATTTGTTGTTTTCCCCTTTTTTTCATTTTCCGTTTGATTTACAAACCCTTACTGCTATGATGTCTCCGAATAACGATTGCATGCCATATTTCAGCACAGCAAAAAGACACAGAGGCAAACGGATGCCCCTGCGCCATAATCGTGCACAGGTTTCATTCATCTCCTCTCATGAACGCTTACGAGGTTAGCTGTCGGATTCGGGCTGATGAGAGTTGGCCCTACCTGAAAAAGGATTCACCCCAAGCGGCATCACGCGCCGCAAATTGGTTCCCCCGCTCTGATTACAGATTAAGCGATATAGATTATAAAAGAGATCATACTCCCGTCCCGTTCAGTTGTAAAGGGGCTTTTATGCTGTTTCAAAAATAAAAAAATCACCGCCAAAAATGGAAATGAAAATACAAAAAAAGAGGCCTGTTAACGGCCTCTTTTTCCTTCATTACTCTTCGCTTTTTTCATGATCCGTTTTTCTTTTTTTCCTTCTTGCCGTCAGCCAGATCAGACCGGCCGCAATGATCATAAGCGCCGCGAACACAGCAATATACGTAACGTTCAGTGCTGCGGAACGGCTTTTCGTATCAGCCGCCGGACTGCTGTCATCGGACTTGATTTGCTGATGATTCGAAAACAGCTGCCGGCCGGCCGTTTCGTTAATGACGGTTGCGGCATCGCTTGTGCTGTCTAAAAAGCTGATCAGCTCTTTTGTGACAGACGCGCCGCTTCCTGATAACGGAGCAAAAACAGCGATGCTCCGGCCGGAGTCCCAAGGTGATTCCTGTGTAAACGCGACTTGTTTCGTTGTCTCATTCAGCATTTGAAACGAAGAGACATCGTAAGCTCCGCTGCGGTCTGAGGGCACGAGAAGCTTAGAGGCGTTTGATTTCAAAAGCGGAATTTGCGGCAGGCCTCCGATAAACACAACATTCCGGCCTTTGGCATCCGCTTCCTTCATGTCTGATGCCGTCTTTACGGTAAAGCCGTTTCCGAATGAATCCGCCACCAGAGAAAGCTCTTTCAGTGTCTGCATGTTTACGTCATCCGGGATGACGATCACTGTTTTCTCTTTCCCGCCGCCCGCAAACGGGAGCGGCCATTGCCCGAAATCAGCTTTCTGCGCCGCATCGCTTACCGGATACGTCAGCGTGCTGCTTTTATCAATATAGACCCATTTGTTTTCGTCACGGTCGATACACGGATTGTTATGTTTCAAGCCTGATGTGACAAATTGCAGATCAATGTACCTGCTGCTTCGCAAAAGCTTCGGATCAATCGGGATTGAGACGTGGTAAAAGCCGTCTTTATCTTTATTGCCGAGATCATCAAGACGCACCGCATTCGGCTGTCCGTTGACCATGACGTTCAGCTCCGCTCTCTCGGCGTCATTTGCTGAATCCGCCTTCGTCCGGATCGATTCCGACGTTTTTAATGTAAGTGAAAGCTTGACCTTACCGTCTTTATCAACAGCGGCCGCCGCAGGGTAAAAGAAGTGCTCTGACGCCGTTTTGTTTGATCCGATCGTTACATTTCCCGCGCCGAAGTCCTCTAATGTCAGTTTATTGCCTGTCTTTTCCGCAGCGGGCTGAAGGCGGCCGATTGTCAAAGTATCTCCGCCCAGCTGAGCTGAATAAGCGCTGTCTGTGATGACGCGGATTTTATCCGCCAGCGTTTTGTCTGATTGCGCCGTGACAAACAGGACGGGCTGCCGTTTGTCCCCTGATGTCAGAACCCGTTCAGCGAGAAGAAGTTTGTTGTCTTCCGCTTTGATGTTCCCCTGTTCGAAAAGTTCTTTTATTTTCCCGTTCCAATGCTGATCAGCGCCGATGACAATTGACGGATTGCTGATTTTGCCGGCGTCGGATTCTTTTACATAGGATACCTTCAGCCTGCTGTCTGCCGTTTTCAGAAATGCTTCTGTTTTGACTGCGGCTTCAGCTTCCGCCGAGGTCGGTTTGTCAGGAAGAATAATATCGGTTTCTTCACCCGTATTGCCTGATTGGGCAAACGGATACGGGAAATGGCCGAGATCCGCTCCCTTTGACTTGCTTGCTTCTGAAAGTACAAGGCGGCTGTCCGGATAAATTTTTATCCAGTTGCCTGACGTATCCTGCCTGACGCAGACGCCCTCTTTTAATACGCCGTAAAATCGTAATGATACATTGTGATAGCCTTGGGCGGATTGGCTTTTGCTGAGATTGAGCTTCACCGTTTTCCGCTTGGAACTGCCGTCAAGCTTTATAGATTTGACGGGTTCATCATCAATGGCGATGGTTAAAGAAGACGGGGCAATTAATAAGTTTGACGCCTCGTAATCAATCAGAAGCGACTGATCGGCATTCGAAGCTCCCGCAGGAATCTGATAGGTCAGCTCTGCGCTGTCTTTCGCCCCGTACAGTGTCATCAGATCGCCAGTCAGCGCCTGCTGCTCTTTTGCGCCGGCGCTTGTTCCGAGGGCGGAACCGTCCGTTTTCAGTTCCCGGGCCGCGGCCGCCTGCCCGTTATACATCAATAGCAAAAGGCCAGTTATCAATATGATCGCTTTTTTCAAAAAGGTCACCCGCTTTTATTTTGATTGTATCGCTCCGTTTTGTACCACCTGACTTCCTGCTTGAACAAGCGGTGCTTGATCTCTGTGAATAATGACCAGATGACGAGCACGATCCAAGCCTGAGAGTATGTAAAGTACATCAGAAATACGATAAAGAAGTTTTGTTTGTTCATTTCTGTTTTTTCAATGCTTAAAGTAATCATGACCTCAGTCATAAACAGGAAAAAGGCCAGTATCCACAAAATCATCGCCAAAAACCCGACTGCCAGATGCAGGTCGTAAAAAAGATTGATGATAAAAATCGTGTTTGACATGATCACACCGAAGAAAAACAAAAAATACGTAAAAAAGAAATAAAACAGATCGAAGATGATCCGCTTGCGTTTCAGCTTGAAAAATTGGGATAAAAACTTGAGAACCACGTATTGGTTGCCCCGCGCCCATCTTGTCCGCTGACGCCACCAGACCTTCCATGTCTCAGGCTCCTGCTCCCATGTCACGGCCGCCGGGAAAAAGCGGATATGGTAGCCGAGATTATACACGCGGATGGTCAGCTCGGTATCCTCCGCCAGCGCCTTATCATCCCAGCCGCCGAGCTGTTCGATAATGCTCCGCCTGATCGCGAAGTTTGTCCCCGGGATGGTGGCGATTTTGAACCATTTCCATCTGCCGCTCTGCGCCATCCACTGAAAGCAGATGGTTTCAATATTGATAAACTTCGTCAGGATCGTTTTGGCCGCGTTGATGACACGGAATTTCCCGACAACCGCTCCCGCTTTCTCATCATTCATCAGACCGAGAACCAGGTAGTACACCGCCATTTTTTCCGGCGTATTGTCCGCATCATACACGCAGATCACGTCTCCGTTCGATTCCGCGAACCCTGAGTTCAGCGCCGAAGATTTTCCTTTTCCGGCGTTCGGGGGCTTTGTGATGACCATTTTAATGAAGTCATACTGACGGGAAAATTCATTGACGATGTCTCCCGTCCGGTCGGAGGAATTATCATTAACGACGATGATCTCAAGCCTGTCTTTCGGATAATACAGGTTCACCATCGCCTTCAGCGTCTGCCTGATGACGACCTCCTCATTATGCGCGGGAATGAGCACGCTGACCTTCGGGAGCTCCCCCATCTTTGCGCGCCATTTCGGAATGTTCCGTTCGAAGGTCATATAATGCCTGAATCCGCCCTGCATCAGAAACATATGATAGAGAAGCATCACCCATATTAAACTTAATGAGATAAAAAACAGAATGTTACTCAAGGCTTCTTCTCTCCTTAAAGATTCGTTTTTTTAATGTGGCGCGCAAATAAAGAACGTAGCAGGCGAACATGATGATAAACAATAACACCACGCCGGAGAGAATCCAAAGCGCTTTTTCCAGAGGCGTCTGCTGATGGTGATTGAAAAAGGCCGTTATCGGATGAATCTTGTTTTCCACATGAATGGTTCCGTCCCCGTCCGTTTTGATCCTGACGCTGTCCGACGTTACCGTTTGCTTCGTTTTCTTCAGATCGAGCCACTCGCCGCCGGGAATCCGCTCCATCTGATTGACGAGCTCGGGGAGGTATTTCATGCCGAGATACGGATGGTAGAAACCGCCCGCCGTTCCGCCGCCGAAATCAATCATCTGCGAAATATGATTCTCCATATCTCCGAGCGGATTTTCCTTTGAGTTATCGGCATAACCGATTGTTTCAGGGTACAGCGTCATCCCGTCCAGCATAGCCGGCTTTGAGACGAACGGAGGGGCGCCCGAGGTTTTCCACGTCGTGCCGCTGAGCTGCACTTGTCCGAAAATGCTGGAGAAATAAGAAGATGCGATTTTGTAGCCTTCTTCAGACATCGTATAGTGCGGCGCTTCGAATGACAGCGGGTAAAGGCCGAGCTCTGTCAGATCGTCAATCGCCTGCTCCAGCTTCGTTCTCGTGTAGATGTTTTCTTTTTCACGGAAAGGCTTCACATACGCCCGGTACGCTTTTTCATTCGGAAAATCCTGTTCCTTTTCAAGCTTGACCGGAGTATCATCCGCATTTTCTGACGTAATCGGCTGATCCGCTTTGGCATCCCAAAATTCAAAGCCTTCTCCCGTTTCGCTGTATCGGTATGCGTGCGTGTAGCCGTGAATAATGATGCTGCCGCCCATTTGCTGAAGTTTTTTCAGGACGCTGACCATTTTCGGCTTGTCCGCCAGGTATACTTTTTCTCCGTTTTCCGGATTGAGATAGACCGGAATGACCGCCAGAATAAACGGAATGTGTCTTTTATGCAGGTAAGCGCCCGCTTCGTAAAGCAATGTTTCATCTGACATCGGACTGATGTCTTCAAGCCGCAAGTAAAGGAGGGTGCCGCCTTCTGATTCTCCGAAAGCGCTGCGCAGCGCTTTCGCCGTCAGAAACGAATCATTTAACAGGCTCGTCACACCGAAATAATAGTCAGAGCGCGCCGTTTTCCACATAAAAGGGCGGGTGCTGCCGTCACCGGACCGGTATGTATAAAGGGGCTTTCCTTTTACTCCCGATACGCCGAGCACGGACATTCCTTTTTCAAGCGGCATGTCTATTTTTTCTTTCTTGCTGTAAATGCGGTATACAGTTTCTTTCTCTGTCAGGGACAAACCCGCAAATTGGCGGAACTGTCCGGCGTTATAGCCGATGCTGATAAGCTGCTGCGGCATGCTGCTGATCAGAGACACAAATGATGTGCTGAGCTTTTTTTTCGTGACGCCGTAATAGATGACGCGCCGATTCTTTTTGAGGTCCGCGGCTGTGATGTCTCCGTCGCTTTTCACGGTGACGGCTGATGAGAAATGGCCCGCGGTCAGATCAAGCATTTTGACCTCAGCGGTTTCTTTGCCGTCCGTGCTTGTATAAATAATGAGAATGCCGTCCTTTTTGTCTTTTGCTTCCGCCGTAAGGGGAACATAAACCGCCGAAATCATGAAGAGCGCCGAGAGTAAGAGACGTATCCATTTAGAGTTCATTCATCATCATCTCGTTTTCCAGTTCATTTAAAAATTGCTCGGCCGTTTGTAAATCCTTTCGGTACGCCAAGTAACATACACGGAAGGTGATGGAGACGTATTTACCGTTTTGCAGCCGGTACGTATCCAATTCCTTTTTCAGCTTCGCCAGAACGGCTGGCATGTTTTCTTCAGGCGTATGGGTCAGCACGATGCCGAACCGTTCGGCGGACGGCCTGAATTTTTTGTCTGTTTCCCGAACGCTTGACCGGATTTGGCGGCTGATAAATGCCAGCAGGCGGTCGGTCTCTTTTTCTCCGTAGAGGGATTTGAATTCCTTGAAATAATGCATGTGCAGCAGCAAAAAGACGAAGGAATTGCCGTAGCGTTCCGCCCGCTTGATTTCCTCAGAAAGCTCCAGCTTCATCCGCAGATGGTTGTCAAAGCCGGTCACCCTGTCGACGGCGACAAAGCTCGTAATCTCTTCACGCAGCTGTTTCACTGAGCGCTCAAGCCCCTTCGCCAACTCGTGAATCCTTCCCGCTATGTAAGAAAAGAGCAGCAGCGCAATCCCCCAAATGACCAGCACCTGCAGACTTTCGGCACCGGCAGACGCCATAAAGCCCCCGGTCTGAAACCACAGGAGCAGGCTGCCGAGAACAAATAAGACGAGTAAGGTGATGACGAGCGCGTAGATTGCCCCGAACCATATGCCGGCTCCCGTGACAAGCAATGTGATGCAGGTTATCAGAAGCCCTGCGGATTGCTGAGACGCATAGTAAATAAAAAAAGACAGCAGCACCAGCATAACTGCTGTGTAGCTGCACAGTTTTTGTGATTCATTGAATGATATTTTCATTAAACAATTTCCTTTCAGCCAGAAGCGGCAGCAGGTTATCGAAAGAATGTGTATCGCCCCCGCTCATATAGCCGCCGTAATCAGGTTTCAGCGTGTCCAGTGTTTCAAATGAAGTCATTCTTTCATAAAGCGGCTTGATGACAGCCGGATCAGCTTTTTGTTCTGCTAAAAAAAGAACGGCCAGGGCGTAAACGGACGGTGATTCGTATTGAACCGCCGGCTCCTTCGTGTCTGCGATGTACCGTCCGTACAGCTGTCCGCGCGACTTCCATTCTTCTATGATCCATTTTGACAGCACGGCGGCTTTGTCATCGCCCCGCTTCAGATTCACGGCGGCGTACAGCTGGTCGATGACATTCACTTCGCTGTCATATTTGTATTCCTTTGTTTCAGTATTGAACGATTTCGGCAGAAAACCATTTTTCAGGGGCGCAAGATTGAGAACATCAAGGTTCCGGTTTTCCGTTTTCTCATCGATAATCCCCTTTTCTCTGAGCATCTGTAAGGCGCCGGGGTCGACATAGGACAACGTCACGGTCTTTGATGCGGCATTTGAAGCGGCATCATAATAATCCGTAAAATACCCGTCATTCGTATTGTATTTTTCCAGCGCCTTCCCGATCTGCACCGCTGTTTTCCCGTATTCACTGTTACCCCACAGGGTTCCGGCCTCATTCAGACAGTTCATGATTCTGAAATCATCAATTAAGGCATTGATGCCGCTCGCTTTATTCCCGTCAATCTTCCACGACACGAGCCCGTTTTTCGTCAGAAACGAATCGGTGAGAAGCTGATATTGCGCTTGAAACTGCCGTTCATCTTTCCTGTTCAGCAAAAATGCCATCCATAGTCCGAGAGACTCAGATAAATATTCCGGCTCACCGGATATGTTCGTCCGGATCATCCCCCGCCCGTTCATCAATTTATGATAAATAAAATGCTCTGCGGGCTGAAGCGGTCCGGACGATTCGGCCGCCGCCTGTTTTTCAGTGCCGGCCTCCGCGCACCCTGCCGTCAGAACGATTGAAATCAAAAGGATAATCAGACGAAAAACGAATTGCTTCACAGTCTATCCTCCTATTTTACAAATCCTTTTTTAGACCCATATCTTATTTTTTCACAAAGTATTTTTACTATATAGGAAACGATAAAAGAATACTAGCATTTTTTCACATTGGGAAATTTTAAATGGGAGCGCCGCCTGCTCACCTTTTCCCTCTTCACAGGATCGTATTCCCATTACAGTAAAAAACACAAAAAAAGGCAGCATTTCGTTACAAATGCTGCCTTTCTCTGATTTATTTATCCAGGCCGAGTTTTTTCAGCTGTTCTGCCAGCGCGTTGTTCATCGGCTCCTCTTTGTTTTGGCTTTTCATATAAGAGTTGATGTCCCGCTTGGATGCGCGTCCGGATTTATCTTTCGCCTTGCGCTTTTCAAAGACGGACAGTTTCTCCCGGTGGCCGCATACACATGCGAAGGTTTGGCCTTCACCCTGGCCGCGAAGCTCCATTTTCTTATGACAGTTCGGACAGCGGGCGTTTGTTTTTCTTGCCAGCGTTTTCCGGCTGCCGCACTCACGATCCTGACATACGAGCATCGTGCCGCGTTTGCCGTTGACTTTAAGCATCATTTTGCCGCAATCAGGGCAGGCGGTGCCTGAAATGTTGTCATGTCTGAAAGTTTGGCTGCTGTTTTTGATTTCCTTCACCGTTTTGCCCGCATATGTTTTCATGTCTTTAATGAACACGGCGGATTTCAGTTTGCCCGCTGCGATGGCGGAGAGCTTTTGCTCCCACTCAGCGGTTAAGGCCGGCGATTTTAAATCTTCCGGGACGAGCTGTAAGAGCTGCTTCCCTTTTGACGTAATGAAAATATCTTTTTCTTTTTTCTCGATTAAGAAACTGTTGAACAGTTTTTCAATGATATCAGCGCGGGTGGCGACTGTTCCGAGTCCGCCGGTTTCACCCAATGTTTTCACAAGGTTCTTCTCTTCTCCCTGCATAAAGGCGCTTGGGTTCTCCATTGCGGATAACAGCGTGCCTTCATTAAAGCGCGCCGGCGGTTTCGTCTGTCCGCTCGTTTCTTTCAGTGATGAGACAGTGAGGCGCTGACCCTGCTGAAGATCCGGGAGCGTCTGGTCTTTGTCTTCCTCATGATCGTCGTCATCCTCGTACATATCATACACGGCTTTCCAGCCCGGCGATTGAACCGTTTTCCCTTTTGCGGTAAATGTTTCGCCGCCGATATCGGCTGTAACCTTTGTTTCTTCGTATTCGAACGCCGGCATTAACACGGCGAGAAAACGTTTGGCAATCAGATCGTAAAGTTTTCGTTCTTTGTCGCTGAGGCTTGAAAGGATCAGCGGCTCCTCTGTCGGAATGATGGCATGGTGATCCGATACTTTCGCATCATTGACGAATCCTTTATGCGCCTTGACGCCCCGCTTCAGTATTTGATTGACGTACTGTGCGTACGGCTTAACTTCCATGCCGTTTAAACGGTCTTTTAAAGTCGGCACGATGTCTGCGGAAAGGAATCTGGAATCCGTCCGCGGGTAAGTGACAAGCTTATGCTGTTCATACAGCTTTTGAAGCACGGACAGCGTCTCTTTTGCGGAGAAACCGAAGCGCTTATGAGCGTCCCGCTGCAATTCCGTCAAGTCGTAAAGACCGGGAGCGAAGCTTTTCTTCGCCGTTTTTTTCAATTCTGAAATGACTGCCGGCTTTCCTTGCAGATCTTTTGTCAAACGGCCGGTCACCGTCTGATCGAACGTTCTTGTCTGCTTTGTTTTTTTATCCTGCCATGTCAGCGTCATCTGATCAGCCGCCGCGCGGAGACCGTAATAAGGAACGGGTTTGAACGCCTGAATATCCGCTTCACGCTTGGCGATCATCGCCAGTGTCGGAGTCTGAACGCGTCCGCATGACAGCTGTGCGTTAAATTTCGTCGTCAGGGCGCGGGTCGCGTTGATGCCGACGATCCAATCCGCTTCCGCTCTGGCAACCGCGGAATGATACAGGTTTTCGTACTCTTTGCCGCTGCGGAGCTTCTGGAATCCTTCTTTAATCGCCTTATCTGTCACAGAAGAAATCCACAGCCGCTTAATCGGTTTGCGGACGTTTGCCTTCTCGATGATCCAGCGGGCCACAAGCTCCCCTTCCCGTCCTGCGTCTGTAGCGATTACGATCTGGCTGACGTCTTTCCGGACAAGCTGAGCTTTGACCGCATTGAACTGTTTTCCTGTTTTTTTAATGACGACGAGCTTTAAAGGCTCCGGAATAATCGGCAGATCCTCAAGCCGCCATGATTGAAATTCTTTGCCGTATCCTTCAGGGTCAGCGAGCGTTACCAGATGTCCGAGCGCCCATGTGACGATGTAGCGGTCGCCTTCAAGATACCCGTTTCCTTTTTTATGACACTTCAGCACGCGGGCCAAGTCCCGGCCGACTGAAGGTTTTTCAGCTAATACAACTGTTTTTGACATGCTTTTCACTTCTCTTTCTTTCACAATCATCCTGTTATTATAACAGACTTCCTCACGCTCTCTCTAATCGAGGACGTTTTTTGTGTCAATTTCTGAGAAAATGACGTGGGTCACGGTTTGGGCATACGGAGAGGTGCGGTTAATGAATTGTTCGATCGTTTCCAGGCTGTCCGCGTTCATCTTCAGCATATAACACGCCGCGCCGGCGACCCGAAAACAAAATTCAATGTTGGGAATGGATTGAATGTAGGTTTTGAATTGATCGTATTTTCCGTTTTTCACCGTCGCTTCGACAATGCAGGAAACGGGAAGTCCGATCTTTTTTTGATCAATGTCCAATGTATAGCGCTTAATAACGCCGAAGGATTCAAGCTGTCTGACACGCTCTGTGACGGACGGGGCTGACAATTTGATTTTTCTGCCAAGCTCCCGCATGGACAGGCGGCTGTCCCGCTGCAGCTCTTTAATGATGCTCAGATCAACATTATCTAGTTTCATGACTGTAGTCCTTCCTTACCCTTTTGGCTATATTATCAAGAGAAATCCGAAAAATGACAAGAACAACAGGCTGAAATCATGCAGGTTTTTTAGGAACAGACGCGAAATGGTCATATTAGGACTGCCCTTTGCTTATAGTATAGAGGAAAAAAGATGTCCGACAGGAGGGAGCTGTATGTTACACACGCCGATCGGCAGACTTCGCACGATGGGGTTTATTGAAGGAATGTCGCTTTTGGTGCTGCTGTTTATCGCGATGCCGCTGAAGTATTGGGCTCATCATCCGCTCGCCGTCACCATTGCCGGTTCCATTCACGGCTGTTTGTTTATCATTTATCTGGCGGTGCTGGCGTATGCGGCGTTTACTGTCAAATGGCATGTGAAATGGTCAGCCGCCGGTTTTATCGCGGCCTTTATTCCGTTCGGTAATTTTATTTATGATCGCGGCCTGAGACATTATCAATAAAAAAGCTCCTCTTCTGCAGAGGAGCTTTTTTCATGCGTTACATCCATTTCGTCACCCAGGCGATATAATAAGCGCCGGGGATGAATACGAGCTGGGCGAGAAGCGTGCCCGCGACCCTTGATGTGACCATCGTCAATGATGTCCATTTTAAGGAGACGTAGCTGCGCTTGCCCTTCGCCACATCGTCTGCCAGTACGGAAACTTTCGGATCAACAAACACAGCCAACAGCATAGTCGCAACTCCGTTGATTAAGCCTGATGCCATCACGGCCGTCGTGCTGTGCTCAGGCGCCAGAAGGCCGGCGTACAGAGCGGACAGAACACCGATCGTGTAAATAGACGTAATGACCATATTAATGACAAACAAGCGTTTCGGGATCATTCGGAATTGAAGCCCCTTTAAATAGGAGACTGACGGCAGTCTGATATAAGAACGCGCATGCTTCAGCCCGTTCAGTGAAAATCCTTTTTTAAATACCTGCATAACGGAGCCTCCTCCGTCCGCCAAGTGTATAATCGCCCGGGTGAATAACGCGACGAATGTCGGCAAAAGACAGATGCCGAGTATCGTTCCGACCGTGGAGCCGAATATTAAAAATCGAAACTGGGCGCCCACAAGAGACAGGGCGTTTGATCCGGCGGCATCAATCAGATGTCCGGTAAACGGCTGCTGAACCATGTTTGACATGCGCGACACGATGACCATGACATTAAATAATGACAGCGCTGACGCGATAAAACCGACTCTCGCGCCGGAAAGGCGTGTTGCATAGGCAAGCGTTTCAATCGAATGTATCAGCAGCAGAAAACAGAAGATAAACAGTACTTGTGAAGTAATAACGTGCAATGTATGATTCCTCCAAATCTTTTCTACTGATTAGACTCTGCAGACTGCGGCGAGGTTTCGGCCGGTTGCATAAAAAAACCGCCCGGATGTCCGGCGCGGTCTTGTCTTATTCTTTTCTTACGCAAATAAATAATATATGGTTGCCCGCCTTAGCCCGCGGGTGATTCGTATTAACAGTTCCGACAGAATCATTCTTCGAAAGTAAACACCATGGAAGTTCTTGAACACAAGACAACGAAAGCCCTACCTCTCAATCGTCACTGCGGCTCCGAAGCCGCGCCGGTGTGAATTGTAAAACAAAAAGTCTTTTTTCCATCTCTTCGTTAGGGGCGAATGTCAGAAGGAAAAGAATAAGCTCAGCTTTTTTTCAAGCTGTCCGTTGAAGCCTGAAGCTTCTATATCAAAACAGAAAAAAGAAGTTTACTTTCTTTTTTATTTGCATGTTGTCACTTAGCAATTAAGTATAACAGATTGCCCCTGAATGATCAAATGATTTTTAAAGTTCCAGCTCGGCCGGCGTTTTTTCACCCGCGTTCATGAGCTTGATCTGCTTCGGTTCAATTTCAAGAATCACCAGGTTCGGATCGTCTTTTCCGTCAAACCAGCGTTCCAGTTTCGGATCCCACAGCTTTTCTTTTAAATCGGCTGAGTTGTTCAGTTTGGCGGTTCCGGCCACTTCCACATAAGCGTCTCCGAATCCTTCACAGTCATACCCTAACAGAATATGAACATTCGGATTGTTTTCAATTTCTTCCGCTTTATGAGTGTCTTTGCTCGTCGGCGTGTAAATCGTTAAGCCGTCATGGAAAAATGTCATGTAGCGTGAATGCGGTTTGCCTTGCTCTACCGTCGCAAGCGAACCGACTTTATGATGATCCAGTACTTCAAGCACTTTTTCTTTGATTTCATTTTGATTCATGAAGAATCACTCCTTTTTAACGTCTCCGCTGTTACTTTTCCACATTGGGGAGACATTTAAACCAAGAAATGTGCTCTTCTGCCGATCTTCGCTCCATTCCCGCTTCAGCATGCTGTAGGTCACCGTGTCATGATAGGCGCCCTGTACGAAAATGCCTTCTCTCGTCAGTCCTTCTTTCTGAAATCCGAGCCGTTCCGCCACCGCCCTGCTTTTCGTGTTTTTTTCAGCCGCGCTGATCATGATACGGTTCAGGCCGAGATCCTGAAATGCATGGGTGATGACCGCCCGGCAGCTTGCGGTGATGATGCCGAATCCTTCATGCTCTCGATCCAGCCAGTAGCCGATCTCGGCTTTTTGATTGGCTGTATCAACATTATGGATGCTGATCATGCCGCAAAACCGGCCCTTCACAAAAATTCCGGCGTCAAACCCATTCTCTTCCGCGTATTTATAGCGCCATTCGGGGATGATCACATCGCGGTACGTATCGATATCAGCCAGTTCTTCCGCCCAGCTGAGCCATTCGCTGAGATGGTTTTGATTTCGCTTCATAACAGAATACAATTCGTCCGTATCTTCTTTGGCAAGCAATCTGATCGTCAGATGTTCCCGGATTTGACAGGAAAACACGACCGCACCTTCTTTCCTTTATTAGCCATTATACAGGTAAATTCACTTTTTTCCATACAAAAAAAGATGAGGCGTGCAGCCTCATCCTTAAATGCGCGGGTCGGTGAAAACATCGTGATCATCCGTGCTTGGCGATGACATTTCCGTAATGACCGCCCCTTCTTCTCCCGCTTGAAACCAATGCTTCGTATCCGGCGGAATGGTGTATTGTCCGCCCGGCTCAAGCACAATCTCATGCCAGACGGTGTAGTATTCCTTGTCTTCTTCCGGCGGGAGGACGCTTGGGTTCTCTGTCTTTTCGCCTTCCACGTAGAGATACACCTTCCCCCAGCGGCAGCGGAATGTCTCTTGTTTTCCCTTCTCGCTGCCGACCGGCGGATGGCGGTGTTCGGGACATGTCTGGCGCGGGAAGAGCACCAATTCTTTCGAACAGTAGCGGTCGGTATTCACGTAAATAAACAGCTGAAGCCCGGTTTCCTCAAGCTTGCCTAAGCCGTAATCCATGATTTGAATGTCTTCGACTTCATCATCAGTCAGAACGATTCCCGCTTTTTGATAGTATGCATTCACGTCATGTTTCGATATCGTCATGCTCCAGCCCCCTTATGTGTTTACAAATCCGCCGCCATTGACATGCAGCGTCTGCCCGGTCATATAAGATGATTCATCTGAGGCCAAGAGCACATAGCAGCCGACATGTTCAACAGGCTGGCCTGCCCGGCCCATCGGCGTAGTCTGACCGAAGGAAGCGACTGTTTCTTCTGAGAATGTCGCCGGAATGAGCGGTGTCCAGATCGGCCCCGGCGCCACGGCATTGACACGGATACCATCGTTGACGAGCGCTTGCGCCATGGATCTCGTAAAACCGTTAATTGCGCCTTTCGTAGCCGTGTAGTCAATCAGCTGCGGATTGCCTGTGTAAGGATTAATGGATGTCGTATTGATGATCGCGCTGCCCGGCTTCATGTAATCAATCGCTTTTTTAGTCAAATAAAATTGTGAGTAAAAGTTTGTCTTAAAGGTTCTGTGAAGCTGCTCGCTTGTGATGTCTTTAATGCTTTCTTTCGGATGCTGTTCCGCGGCGTTATTCACGAGAATATCAAGACGCCCGAATTCTTCAACCGTTTTTTCAACGGCTTCATTGCAAAAGTCTTCCTCACCGACATCGCCGGGGATTAACAGACATTTTACGCCTTCTTCTTCCACTCGTTTTTTTGTATCTTTCGCATCATCGTGTTCATCAAAATAGACGATCGCGACATTTGCGCCTTCCTTCGCGTAAGCAACCGCTACGGCGCGTCCGATACCGCTGTCGCCCCCTGTGATAAGTGCGGTTTTCCCTTTTAATTTATCAGCGCCTTTATATTCTTTGTATTCATAAACAGGCGCCGGATTCATTTCGCTCTCAATGCCCGGCTGGCGGTTTTGTGATTCCGCCGGGAATTCCTTCGGATAGTTTTCCATGTCAAGTTCCTCCTTCTTGTTCGATCTCATATTTCTTGTCTACCTCGGCTGTCTTTTGGATAAACATGAATGAGACAGTTCAAAACGTTTTCGGAGAAAAATGTTTCACATGGAACGCAAGAAAAAAACCCGGCTGGCAGCCGGGTTTTTATTTTCTATTATGAACGTACCGCTTGTTTGCGGAGCACGTCTTTTCTCACTTTTCCAAGGTTGTTTTTCGGAAGTTCGCTGACGAACTCAATTTCCGGAATTTTAAAGGCGGCAAGACGTTCTTGAAGGAATCGGGTCACTTCTTCTTCTGTCAGGCCTTCTCTGCCGTTTGTCACGATGAACGCTTTCGGCTTTTCGCCGTAGAGCGGATCAGGGATACCGACAACCGCCGTTTCGAGAATTCCAGGCACTTGCTGAATGACCTCTTCAATCTGGTCGGGATAAATATTGTCGCCGCCGTAGATGATGACATCTTTATAACGTCCGGTGATAAAGATAAATCCGTCTTCATCCACATAGCCGGAATCGCCGGTATGGAACCAGCCGTCTTTCAGCACTTTTCGTGTCGCTTCTTCGTTACCTTCATAGCCTTTGAATAAAAACGGACTTGTCACAACGACTTCTCCGATTGAGCCTTGCGGAAGGACTTCGCCTGTTTCCGGATCTACAACGCGGACGTCCACTTCTTCCATCGGTTTACCCGCGGAAGCGGCTTTATCCATTCCCATTTGCGGATTCCAAGAGCTGATGCCCCACGCTTCCGTGCTTCCGTATCCGTGCATGAGCGGGATGCCGATGTCGAGATACTGCTGGATCAGACTGCTTGGCACCTTTGTGCCTCCCGTCATCATATAAACGATAGAAGACATGTCAGTCTGATGCGTTTCCCATGCTTTCAGCAGGTATGTGTAATAGACAGGCAGCGCCATCACGGTTTGAATTTTCTCTTTTTCGATGAGCTTCAAGTTTTCCACAGGGTCCTGATTGTCTGTCATAATGAATGTCGTTCCGCTCATCGTGCCGACCATCTGGCAGATAATCGCGCTCGTATGGTAATTCGGATGGCATGCTAAGAAGCGGACATGCTGCATTCTCCCCGTGTATGCCAATGTCGCGTTTACGTAGTTGTATATGCCGCCGTGAGTGATCATGCAGCGTTTCGGATTGCCGGTTGTACCTGAGGTAAACATCAGCAATGCCGTATCGTTTTCAGACACCGTTTCGACATCCGGTGTATCACCGGAGCCTGTCAATAAAGCGTCAAACTCAGGCGTTGTCTCCGCAGCTGTTCCTGTTACGACCTTCAGTTTAAGAGAAGATGCAAGCGCAGGAAGCACTTCTTCCATGATCTCTTTAAATTCAGTGCTGTAAAAAACAGCTTTCGGTTCACAGGCTGCTAAAATGCCTTTCATTTCGTAAGGTGTTAATTGCCAGCTGACCGGCACAACCACCGCGCCGATTTCGAGTGCCGCAAACATGACAATGGATGCCGCGTGGCCGTTTTTGCAAAGCATCGCCACTCTGTCGCCTTTTTTTATTCCTTTATCAAGAAGCGCTTGTGCAAGCTGGTTGATTCGTTTTCGATATTCCGCGTAGGTCAGGGTATACGCACCGCTTTTTACAGCTTCGATCTCTTCGCTATTTGAAATGTCATGCAGAATCAGATGCTGTAATGTCTCCATATTTTCATCTCCCATAATGATAAATCACAAAAAAACTCTGTCAGATTTTCTTTCTCACGCAACCCATTTTAAACCAAAAAATATAACTTGTAAAACTATTTTGTTTTAGAACTATTCCATCAGTGAATGATACAATAGTCCCGTGTTTTTAGTTTCTTCCCTTCCCCTTACCCTCATACATGCACAAAAAAACACACCCCACATGAGGTGTGCACTTCCTGTTTACCGCTGTCCTTTCTCCTGAATAAAATGATAAAACAGCTTGTTTAAACGTTTGTATAAATCGGCCTCATCCTCAGTCTGGAAGGCTTTTATACTGTCTTCAGACTCGATAATGGCCGAGCTGACCGCACTTAGTATTTCCGACCCTTCAGCGGGCATATCAGCCGGCGCCATCATCACCAAAGCGCGGTCGGCGGTCAGGGAATTTCCGTCCATGCCTTTGACACTGCATGGAGCTGTCAAATCATAAATTTTGAAAAAAGGCGTGACAATTTCTTCATTTTTGAGATGGTACAGGGCCATCGCCGTTCCCGGAATGCCGAGTCCGCCCTGTCGTTCACGCTCAGCAAGGCGCTGTGCGGTTTTTTGGGCATTATGAACCAATCCTTCTTGCTCCAGCATGTCAAACATACGGTTCAAAAACAGCTCATACGCCGTGTTTGAATCAATGGATTTGACCGAAAAGTTCCGCAGCACGCTTTGGATAACCGCCGCGTAATGCGCCATACGGCCGGCCGCTTCCAGCATATCAGGCGTCTCCGGCTGCTTCTCTTCTCTTTTACCGTTTCTTTTTTTGTCAAGAATCAGCGGAATTTTTCTTTTGATGTACTGCTTGACCTGATCAGCGTCTTCTTCGTTTAAAAGCGGACTGACCATGACGTAATCAATGTTTTCATACGGGATCGGAACAGTGGATACGATCATGTCATACGCAGCGGTGTCTCGGTCCTTCAGTTCGATGAGGGAAGACATATCAAAGGAACGGATTTCCGGAAGCTCTTTTTTCAGCCTGGATGCGAGCATTTTGGACGACCCGATGCCGCTAGAACAGACGATCAGCGCTTTGATCTTCGCTTCTTCCCGTTTGATTTCCAGAGCGGAGCCGAAGTGAAGAACAATGAAAGCGATCTCATCATCAGAGAAAAGAAGCCCCGGAAAGAATTTTTCCATTCCTTCTTCTACGGCCATGTACAGCAGAAAGTAGTCGCGTTTAATTTGCTCGGTCATCGGGTTGTACATGTCGATATTTTCTTTTACCCGGTTGATCGCAGGCTCCAGATGGGCGATTAAACCGTCGTATAAAGAACCGTTTTCCGTCAGATCAATTTTAATTTTTTCAGAAATGAAGCCGATCAGCTGCTTCGTTTGCAAGGCCGTTTCAACCTCTATGTCTTCCGGTTTGAATTCCGTTTTGTATTTGCGGTTGGCGCTCCGCAAATGAATGGTGATATAACCGATCTCAGCTTCCGGAATTGAAACGCCGAACGCTTTTTCAAGCTCTTTTGCCATTTCCAGCGCAGAGCCGTACTCCTTCGTCTGCTGCAGCGCTTTTAGTTCTGAAGCCTCCATCGTGATGGTTTCTCCGAGCCTGATCCGGTCCATCGCAAAGGTTAAATGAACCGCAAGCGCCATGTATGAGCTGTCAGATAAGGCGATCGCGATTTTTTCCTTGAGCTGAATTAAGAGCCGGTCCATTTTCAAAAGTTCCGCTTTATTTACGACGCCGAACATTTTTTCAGCATCGTCCGGTTTTCCTTTAATATTCAATTCAACCGCTTCCAAAAAGCTTTGAATATCAAGGCGGTTGACGATGAGATTGCCGACGATTTTCCGTTTCGCATTTTCCGGCCCCGTCAGCTGAATGCCGAAGCCCCTTTTTCGGATCAGCGTCAAGCCGAAGGGCGCAATCCAAGTCTCCAGCTCATCCAGGTCATAGCTGATCGTCGCGTTTGTCACTTGCAGTTCGTTCGCCAGACTGTAGAGCTTGATCGGCTCTTGAGATTCTAATAGTGAACATAGAATTAAAAGTTTCCGCTCCTCAGCGCTGTATTCATGCTGTTCATAGGACAGGTCTGACAGGAGTTTTTGTTTGTCCTCCGGGTTTCCTACCGCTTTCAGTCCTTTGCCGGGCTGTTTATCAAGTGCCAGACCGAATGATTCCATCATCGGTTTGATTGTTTTCAACTCGCGGTGAACGGTTCTTGTGCTGACTTGTAAAGCTTCCGCCAGTTCATGCACTGTCTCGTACCGGTTCTGCAGTAATAGATGTTTCATTAATTTTTGTTCTCTCGCTGTCATATACATGAAACGCGCCTCCAGATTTTCTAGTTGTGAGAAGTATGGCATATGGGGAGTGCTGCCGGGGAAAGTGGTGTAAGTTATAATATAAAACGCTTTCAATGATTATTCAACCATTTTCAAATGGCAATTTGGCACTGGGCCGTGTGACAGTATTGAAAAAGAAAAATGTGTCAGATAATATGCCATGACGCTTGTTACTCTTGATCCGCACGGCTATACTTCAAAGTGACCTTACTTGTTTTTAGACATTGCACACCACATAAACAAACGCCCGGAAGATAGCTTCCGGGCGTTTGTTCTGTTTATGGAATATCGCAGCCTTGGACACCGGTATAAATCCGGAACCACTGATCATGGCTGAGTTTGTACGCGGATGCACGCACCGCGGCGGAAATGCGGTTCTCTTTTCCGCTGCCGACAATCGGCATGATGTCCGCCGGGTGGGTGAACAGCCATGCGTACATGACTTCGTCAATGGAAGCGGCGCCGATTTCTTCCTGTACGGAACGAAGCGCGGCACGGATACGGACGTCCTTATCGGATTGTCCGGTAAAGACGCTCCCGCCCGCAAGCGGTGACCACGCCATCGGCGGAATGCGTTTTTCCTGACAGAAATCCAGCGTGCCGTCATGAATATTTTCCAGCTCGTACGCCGAGATTTCAATTTGGTTTGTGATGAGCGGATCATCCAAATAGGATTCGAGCATTCTGTACTGGTGCGCTTTAAAATTCGACACCCCGAAATATCTGACCTTTCCCGAGCTTTTCAGCGCGTGAAACGCTTCAGCCACAGCCTCCGGGTCCATAAGCGGGTCCGGTCTGTGAATGAGCAGCACATCCAGATAATCCGTATTCAGATTCAAAAGCGACTGCTCCGCCGACGCTAAGATGTGAGACTTCGACGTATTATAATGATGCGACTTGTTTCCGGGCCGTTCCGGTGATTCAATGACAATCCCGCATTTTGTGACGATTTCGATTCGCTCCCTTATTGAAGGCGAAAGGGACAAAGCGCCGCCGAACAGCTTTTCACACGTATAACCGCCGTATATATCGGCATGGTCGAAGGTGGTGATGCCTTGGCTGATACACCATTCAATCAGATTCAGCAGCTCTCCGTCTGAAACATTCCATTCGTTCAGACGCCAAAGCCCGTGTATCACTCTTGAAAATTCCAGGTCTTCAGCCAATTGAATGCGCTGCATGTGAAATCCCCCTTTTTCTTAGAGCCTCTTGTATCTCTGTTTTCAGGAATTGCCCATGCTGTTTCATTCTGCTTCGGCGGCCGATTTTCCTTTCAGCCCGCAAAAAATCGTCATTTAATGATTCTGAAACTGCTTTTTCGCTTTTTCAACGACGTAATGGCTTCCGCCGCGTTTTTTGACGTCTTGAATCATCATCGCAATCAAGAGGTCTTTCTTTTTATAATCGTAACCGACAAACCAGCCGTTTTCTTTGCCGTCTTTATCTTCTTTAGACGTTTTCAGCTCGGCTGTACCGGTTTTCCCGGCTACGGTAATGCCGCTTACGGCCGGCTGATATGCAGAGCCGCGCGGATCTTCAACGACGCCTCTCAGCCCTTTTGTGATTTCTTCGGCATTGGCTTCCGACACCACTTGCTTATGCCAGATTTGCGGTGTTTTTTCTCCGTCTTTGATCAATGTCGGTTTGACGAGATTTCCGTCTGTTACAAATGCGGTATAGTCAGCCGCTAAGTGCAGCGGAGACATCAGCATCTGCCCCTGGCCGTAGCCCGTATCTCCGAGAAGGATCTCGGAATCAAGCTTGCCGTTAGCGATTGAAGACTTTTCAATCGGAAATTGGTACGGAATCTCTTCATCAAAGCCAAATGTTTTTAATCCTTTTGTAAACGCGTCCGCTCCGGCATCTATGGCATTTTGCGCAAAGTAGATGTTGTCCGATGTGATCAGCGCGTTTTCGAGATCCACTTCATTCAGGCGCTCTGATACGCGTGTGACATGGTAACCGCCCCAGCTTGAATCTTTCTGCCACTCTTTTCCGGTGATTTTTTTCTTTTCTGACGCTTTCAATGTGCCGTTTGTCAGGCCGACTGCCGCGGCAATCGGTTTAATCGTTGATCCCGGCGCATAGAGTTTGTTGAATTTCGCTGAAAACGGATTGTTTTTATCTTCATTCATCTTTTTCCATTCTTTTCCGCTCCAGCCGAAAATAAAGCCGTTCGGGTCATAAGACGGTGCGCTGACGAGCGCGAGTGTCTCTCCCGTTTGCGGTTCAAGAGCGACTGCCGCTCCGCTGTCATCTTTCATAGAGTCATACAGCTTCGTCTGCGTTTTCATGTCAATCGTTACATGAATATCCTGCCCGCTTTCGGCTTTCTTTTCAGCAATGACCTCACCTGTTTGCGGGACGTAAATTTTCCAGCCGGTCGTGCCGCGCAGCTTGTCTTCATATACATTCTCAAGGCCGGCGATGCCGATTTTGGAAGTATCGCTGTATTGGCCGTCTTTCGCTTTTTTCAGCTGCTCCGCTGTGATGGTTTTAATATAGCCGGTCAGATGGGCCGCTTTTTCGCCGTACGGATAGTAGCGGGAGCTGACCTTCGTTTTCGTCACGCCGTCTAATGCGAGCAGGCTTTTGACCTTGCTTTCATCATCCGGTCTGATTTTTTGAATCGGGACATAGGAGTCGTCTTTTACCCAGCCCTGGTTCAGTTTGCTTTTGATATCGTCTTCAGAAAGGTCCAGTTTTTCAGACAGTTTTTTGATCACGCTGTCTTTATCCTTGCCGAGTTTTCCAGGGATAATGCCGATTTCCGGCACCTCGGTATTCACGGCGAGACCTTTTCCGTCTTTGTCGTAAATTTGTCCGCGCTTCGGTTCTTCATTTGCGATCTGCACGGTTTTGTCATCGGAAAGCTGTTTGAAAATAAAAGAAGGATTCCAGTCGATGTTCCATGATTCTCCATCGTCTGTTTTTTCTTTTTTCAGGACGGCCGTGTTTTCAAAAGCGACCTTCCCTGCTTTTGTATCCATGCTGACTTTATAATCGATGTGCTGGAGGTCATCTTTTTTCTTGTCGTCTTCGTCCTGTTTTTCGGCAGTGACTTTCAGATTTTTGACCCCTGCTTGTTCATAAATGGTTTCATATCGTTTTACAAAATCCTTTTTGGATAGTTTTTTCTTTTCATCCTGGGTGAGGCTTTGGTACATCTTATCGTAATGACCGCCGTTCCAGTCTTTTACGAAATCTTTCATTCTGTCTTCGGCCGATTCCGTTTTCGAGCAGCCGATCAAACCTATGATTCCTGCGAGTAAAAGTAATAGGTATAACCCTTTTTTCACTGTCTATTCCCCTGCCTTCCAACTGTTATTTTCTCCTAAACCAAATCAGGCTGGCAAGGATTTTTTTCTCATAGTGTTTAAAATTTTTTTGTTTTTCCTGCCGTCACGGGCCATATTCTTATACAATGTATCTATTAAAAAAAGGGGGAATTTCAGATGGTCAGAGAAGCAGCCATGCTGTATGTAAAAGAAGGTCTTGAGGGGGAATTCGAAGAGGCATTCCGCCGGGCGGAGCCGATTATCGCGGGCATGAAAGGTTATCTGTCCCATTCCTTGTCCAAATGTATGGAAAAGACGCATAAATATTTGCTGCTTGTGGAATGGGATACATTGGAAGATCATACAAAAGGCTTTCGCGGATCGCCGGAATATCAGGAATGGAAAGCCTTACTGCACCGTTTTTATTCACCATTTCCCGTTGTGGAGCATTTTCAGGATCTATCAGACTCAGATCGCGTGAAGCGTAAAACCAATTAAGGAGATCGACCATACAAAAACGGCGGTATAGATATTGAATTTCCCGGAACCGTCGTTTTCTTTCCGTTTTTCCTCCAGCCCCTGAATGAACATGACCGCACCGAGAAACACGAGCATAACCGGCTGTATGACAGAGGTATGTTCCGCATACGTAAATGCGGCGGCCGCAAGTATAATAATCAGCATCGCGAGTGACAGTTTTAAGGCGCGCAGCAAAGCAATCCATCCTTTCTGTTATCATTTTTTGAACACAATTCTATTTCTGTCTTTATCCCCCATTATTCTAGCGTATTTTTTGCGCGGATAGAACGAAAGTCGGACAATTTTAAGTTTGTTTTAAGGAGCACGAAAAGCGCGCTCCCGATGAAAAGGAGCGCGCGTTATGAGCGGGCGAGGCTTCCGTATCCGAGCCCCCGCAGGACGCATGCCATGACTTCATATCCCTTGCTGTTGGGGTGTACGCGGTCATGAGAGAGATATTCATTCATTTTTCCTTTGAAAGCGCTGTGGACGTCGGCGATTTTGACGTGCGGCGCCGATGCGAGTGTGCTGAGGTGCGCATTATAAGAGGATATCCATTTTTCTGCAATGGAGATTCCCGGGAAAGGATTGTATAAATTAAAGACGCGGATCTCATAAGGAGACGGGTGCGGTCCTTTTAAGGCAGCGATCTTGGCTATCATCTTTTCAAAGTTCTCATGGCAGTGACTGGACACGCTGGTGAACACCGAAGCGTCCGATGTTTGCTGATATGCCTGAACCGAATCGATCAAATCGTTGCCGCAGCCTGTAATCGTAATCATATCAGCAGCCTGAATCCGCCTCTGAATGTACGGCAAGGACATAAGCCCGAGAATTTCTCCCGTCTCAAGGCCTGATTTGGCAAAGATGGATACGTCAGTTCTTGTCTGTAAATCTTCTGCCAGCATACGCCCGAACCGCTGGACAAAACCGGCGGAAAACGGCCCGGCCCCCCTCCCCGTCGTCAAAGAATCCCCCAGCGCCGTATAAACAAGTCCCATTTACTTTCCTCCACTCGTTACTATCGATATTGTAATGTACGCGAGTGAAGAAAAATTGGCTCGGTCAATAACCCAATTTCTCAGAAATATGCTGTGCTGTGTTTTTGACCTTTTCGGTTAAATATGGCAGCCTGTCCTCTGAAAACCGGGCTTCGAAGCCGGCGATGCTGATTCCGGCAGCCACCTTACCTTCGTGATTGAAAATCGGCGCTCCGATCGCCGCCGTGTAATCTTCTAATTCCGAATAGCTGATCGTATACCCTGATTGCAAGGATCTTTCAATGGATTGAAGAAGTTCAGCCCGATCCGTCATCGTGCCTGAGGCGATTGCGGCAAGCTTTGTCTTCTGAATGTATGTGTCAATCTCCTCTTTTGGCAGAAACGATAGAATGCTTCTGGCGCACGCACCCGCGTACAGCGGCGACCGGCGGCCGATTGCCGTATACAGGCGGACGGTTTGGGTGCCTTCAATTTTCTCGACGTAAATGGCTTCATCTCCGTCCCTCATGATCAGCTGAACGGCCTCATCCACTTCGCCGCACAGCTCTTCCATAATCGGCTTGGCTATTTTCCTGATATCCAGACGTTCAGAGACGAGCTGGCCGAATTGTAAAAAGATCAGACCAAGCTGATAACGGCCGTCCGCCGCCCGGGTGAGAAACCCCGTTTCCTCCAGTGAGCTTGCCATGCGATGAACCGAGGTCTTCGGCATTTCCGATAGAGAAACCAGCTCATTTAAGCTCAGGCTCGGTTCAGTCAGAAACAAATGAAGCAGTTCCATTGATTTGATGACGGTTTTGTTTTTGTTTTCCATGGTCTTTAGCCCCTTTGTCAGATCAGCCATTCCATTTTGAGCCTTGCTTTCAGCTCCTTCAGCTGCTGTTCCTTCTCCAAAAGCAGCATTTCCGCTTCCTCCAGCGAAACGGCCCGGAACGTGATATGTTCCCCCGGCATCGTTTGGGCGACGAGAGGAAGATCGGCGGATATGATATGCGCCATCCGCGGATAGCCCCCCGTCGTCTGTCTGTCAGCCAGCAGAATAATCGGATTGCCGTCCGGCGGCACCTGCACCGTTCCGAACGTCACGGCCTCAGATACCATCTCCAGCGGCTCCCGCAATTCAAGCGGAGCGCCCTTCAGCCGGTAGCCCATTCGGTCGGATTGAGGCGTGACCGTATATGACTCTTGATAAAAACGCAATTTTGCTTCTTCTGTAAAAGCGTGAAATTGAGCGCCTTCAAGCACTCGTATGACCGGATTTTTTTTCAGCGGCAGAAATCCCCTGCTGCTGACAGACCAATCAGGCGCTGAGAAACCATGCTGTCCGAAAGAATCGCTCAGACGGTACGCGATTGATTCCGAACATGGCGTCATACGGCCGAGCGGCAGCTCATCATCTTTTTGCAGCGCTCTTCCGCAAAAACCGCCGATCCCCGCTCTGACATACGTGCTTTTGCTTTCCATGACGGCGGGCACGTCAAATCCCCCCGCGACGGCGAGATATGCGCGGCTCCCCATCTTGCACGGCCCGAACGAGACGACGCTGTTTTCCTTTATCAAAACCGGTTTCCACAGAGGAGCGGGCTCCCCATTAATATGAAGGGCAAAATCAGCTCCCGTGACGGCAATAACCGCAGGTTCTGAAAATTCAAAGGAAGGCCCGGGCCCCATGAGCGTAATTTCCAGCCCCGCCTCTTTTTCTTGATTTCCGGCAAGAAGATTGGCGATGCGCAGAGAGATCGTATCCATTGCGCCGCTTCCCAGTACACCGTATTTCTGATACCCCGTCCGCCCCGTGTCCTGAACCGTCGTCAAGAGACCGGGTTTTACCACTTTCATACTCATTCGGCTCCCTCCTTGATGCGGCTGTATTCCTCTGCCGTGATCCGGACGAATTTCACCGTATCGCCCGCTCTCAAAAGACTCGGCGGATGTTCTTCCGGCCTGAAAAGCCGGAGCGGGGTGCTGCCGATCAGCTGCCAGCCGCCGGGAGTGGATATCGGATACACACCGGTCTGCATTCCCGCGATTCCTACTGAACCGGCCGGGATGGACGGCCTTGGCGACGCCTTTCTCGGCGCTCTGATCCGCTCAGACATTCCTCCTAAAAACGGAAATCCCGGCGCAAATCCGAGCATATAAACGAGATATTCGCCTTCAGTATGAATGCGGATGACGTCTTCCGGGGTCAGATCGTTCATCTCAGCGACCTCTTCTAAATCGGGACCGAAATCACCGCCGTAGCAAACGGGGATTTCCATCACCCGGCGCTCTTCTTTGCGGTCGGTCATTATATGGCTGAGACGTTCCGTCACTTCTTTCTTGACCAGGGCAAAAGGAGAGACGCCTTTTTTTATGTTTGAGACGGCATACACATCATAAAAGATCGTTAAGCTTGTAAATGCCGGAATACATTCAACGAAGCCCGGAAACGGCCGTTCTTCCATACAGGCTGCCGCCGCATGCACCCGGCTGTTGACCTCTTCGCTGATGTGCCCGCCAAAGCGGATGATAACGGCGGAATCACCGTACGGCTGTATATCAAGCGCTGTATTTCCGCTATACTGCATCATTGTCATCACCTCGTTGTATTCTTTCTCACTTTACAGGACAGCAAGCGATTCATTTCGTATATCGGTGATCAGCATGTGCCCCGGTGAATGTGTTATTACGATGTCAGGCTTTGCTTCCATGATCACCGCCTGGGGCGTAACGCCGCAAGCCCAGAATACGGGAACTTCGCCTTCCCGCACCGTTACGGCATCTCCGAAATCCGGCTGATGCAAATCGCTGATACCGATGCTTTGCGGATTTCCGATGCGGACGGGGGCGCCGTGCACGGCGGGAAAACGTGACGTGACCTGCGCCGCGCGGACTGCCAGTCTTTCCGGAATCGGTCTCATGCTGACGACCATCTTTCCCGAAAACGGGCCGGCGGGAACACAGTCAATGTCTGTTTTATACATGGGGACATTCACACCCTCATCGATGTGCCTGATTGGAATTTGCTGATTGATAAGGGCTTGCTCGAATGAAAAACTGCAGCCGATCAAAAACCCGACATCATCATCCTTCCAATACGGCGTAATATCCGTTACCTCTTCAGTAAGCACGCCATGCCGATAAATCCTGTATTTCGGCAAGTCCGTCCGGATATCAGCTCCCGGCGCCGCTATTGCCGGAACGGGTGAACCCGCATCCGTCACGTCAAGCACCGGACAAGGCTTTTGATTGCGCTGGCAGAATAAGAGAAAATCAAAGGCAAGATCCTTTTGCAAAACGACGAGATTGGCTTGTGCGTAAGAAGCGGCCAACCCCGCCGTCGGCCCGGTCATCTGCCCTTTCCTGATCAGCTGTCTGACTTCTTCGGGGCTCATGTCTCTCATATGTTTTTTCATATCATCAGCTCCATAGCTGCGGCATCTGCGTGAATAATGTATAGATGCCCATAACCGCCATGACAACCACTACGATCGCCCCTGCAATCGTGAGCCAGATCGGATGCTTGTAATCGCCGACGATTTTTTTCTTATAAGCGCCCAACAGAATCATCGCTAATGCAAGAGGCAGAATTAAGCCGTTAAGCGAACCGACCGCGACCAGAATTTTGGCAGGCTGGCCGATCGTGACAAAAATAAGAGTGGATACGATGATAAAACCGATAATTACGCCATGTGAGTGCTTTTCGATTTTTGTTGAAAACGATTTGAAGAATGACACCGATGTATAGGCGGCGCCGATGACAGACGTGATAGCGGCAGACCACATGATGACGCCGAAAATTTTATAGCCTACATTTCCCGCCGCAAGCCGGAATACAGAAGCCGCGGGATTATCAGGATCAATGCTCAGGCCCTTTGAGACGACGCCGAGCACGGCGAGAAACAGGGCAATCCGCATAATCGATGTAATCAGAACGCCTGTGATGGAGCTTTTCGTGACCTGAGGAATGACTTCCTTCCCTTGGATGCCTGAATCAAGCAAACGGTGGCCGCCGGCAAATGTAATGTATCCGCCGACTGTGCCGCCGACAAGCGTCACGATCGCCAGCACACTGATATGATCAGGCATAAAAGTTTTCACAACGGCGTGTCCGACCGGCGGAGCCGTCGTTACGGCAACATACACCGTCAATACGATCATGACGATGCCGGCGATCTGCATAAAACGATCCATGACTTTTCCGGCTTCCTTTATGACAAAAATCAGCACCGCGACCGCTGCGCTGATTAAAGCGCCGATCTCCGGTTTGATCCCGAATAATACTTGAAGACCGAGACCCGCGCCGCCGATGTTTCCGATATTAAACGCAAGTCCGCCGAGCACGACCAGAAAAGCAATGGCATAACCGGCGCCCGGAAGCACCATATTGGCAATCTCTTGGCCGCGCTTTCCGGAAACCGCGATAATCCGCCATACATTGGTTTGCGCGAAAATGTCCAAAATAATAGAAATTAAAATGATAAAGCCGAAGCTTGCCGCCAATGTATTGGTAAACGTGGCCGTTTGCGTCAGAAAGCCGGGCCCGATTGATGATGTCGCCATCAAAAATGTCGCGCCTAAAAGAAGCGACCATCTGCCGGAAGCCTTTCCGGCTGTTTTTTTCTTTTGCTCCATGCTGTCTTCCTCCCTCTGCTGCTCAGTCTTTTGCAAGCGCGCTGATTTGAATGTCTGCCGCTTTTAATTCTTTTTTGATTGTTTTTGCGAATGTGAGGGCGTGGGCTCCGTCTCCGTGAATGCAGACCGTGTCCGCTTTCAGGCTTACAGCTTGTCCCTTACGTGATGTCACCGTGCTGTCTTTCACCATTTGAATCACTTGACCGACCGCTTTTTTGTCATCCTGAATCAGCGCATCCGGCTCTGAACGCGGCGTCAGCGTGCCGTCTTCCTGATAGGTGCGGTCCGCAAACACTTCGCTTGCCGTCCTCAGTCCGATTCGATCTCCCGCTTTAATCAGCTCGCTTCCGGAAAGCCCGAAAAGAATAAGCCCGGGATCAAAATGACAGACCGCCTGAGCGATGGCTTCTGACAGGCCGGGATTGACGGCGGCCATATTATATAAAGCGCCGTGCGGCTTCACATGCTGCATCTCGACACCTTCTGCTTTTAAAAAACCTGACAGCGCGCCGATTTGGTACAGCGTCAGATCATACGCTTCCTCGGGTGTAATCGCGATCTGCCGCCGCCCGAATCCCTGAAGATCGAACAGTCCCGGATGAGCGCCGATTTTCACGCCTTTTTCCGCCGCAAGCGCAACCGTTTTGCGCATCACGCTGGGATCACCCGCATGAAAGCCGCAGGCGATGTTTGCAGATGTCACATAGTCCAAAATCTCTTCATCCAGCCCGATTTTATAAGCACCGAAACTCTCTCCTAAATCACAATTGATGTCAATCTGAAACATAAGATCCCTCCTGTATTGTAAACGTTTTATATTATTATCATTCCGCTATTCGGAATGACTATTCCGAATTGTTGGATTTCTCTTCATTATATTTAATTCTGACAGGTTTGAACATCCTTTTGTCAGAAAACCTACCATGGACCTAGTCACAAATCTGACAAAACAAAAAAGAGAGAGTCTCATACTGAGACTCTCTCTTTTTTCTATTATAACACCCAGTGGCGGATCGCTTTGGCGACCCCGTTTTCCGTGTTGAGATCAGTCACCCAGTCAGCTGTTTCTTTCACAATGTCCTGCGCATTCCCCATGGCGACGCCGACACCCGCTTTTTCAATCATGGCAATGTCATTCAGACTGTCACCCATGGCCATCACATTTTCCATCGTGAAGCCGAGTTTTTCCGATACCTTCGCAAGCGCAGCCGCTTTGTTGATACCGAGGGCATTGACTTCGATGTTGATCGGACTTGAGTTTGTGATCTCGAGCTCCTTGTATTCTTTGAGCTCTTTCAGCACCTCATTCCGCACTTCGTCATCCTCGATTTCGAATCCGAACTTAAGCCACTGATGATCCGTAATCGTTTCCGGGAATTCCCCTCTCCACACTCTATCGACGGTAGAGGCCCAGAAATTCGTGTTGTGCTTATTCCGCAGATCCCATAATTTTTGAATATGATCGGTATGAAGAAGCTTGCGCTCAACCAGCTCAAAGTTGGAATCCCAGATTTCGCTGCCGTTTGCCGTGATTAAAAAGGATGACAGCTCGAGAGACTCAGCCAGTTCGCGGCAGGTCATCAGCGTGCGTCCTGTGCTGATGACGACGTGAATTCCTTTCGCCTCCGCTTCCTTGATCGCCCGCCGGTTTTCCTCCGGGATGAGCTGCTCGTCATTGAGCAGGGTTCCGTCCATATCAATCGCGATCAGTTTAATATCTGCGTCTTCTCTTTGTATCGGCATATATGTACCTCACTTTTTATAATGTAGTCGTCTCTATTTTAATACATATGACCCGCAGGAACAAAAAACCGCTTCCTGCGTTTGGCGGGGAGAACGTTGAGGAAAAGAAATATTGAGGTGATGGAGGATGAAAGAAAGAAAACAAAAGAACAAACCGAATGAAAATCCTGAACATCATGATTTAACCGATCCGATTCCGCTGGAAGAGCTGAAAGAAAACGCCAATGACGAAAAACACAAACATGACCAAAGGGACAATTCACAAAGTGAAAGAGATTATGATACAAAATAACAGACTTGTCCGAAAGCCGCCGCTGGAGGCGGCTTTTTTTACGATGGCTGGATAAATATGCTGAGCTCAGCTTCCGCCACAGGCTTCCCGGCAACGGAAGCTTTCGCCCGGCCGAACACAAAACCGCGTCTGATTCGCGTGACCTCAAAAAAAAGATCCAGACGGTCTCCCGGCAAAGCGGCACCTAACCTTTCCGCTTTCTTCACCGCGGATAAGAGACCGAGGCCGTCACCGCCGGTAATTCCCGCGCAAGCCGCCGTTTGGGCCATTGCTTCAACGATGAACGAAAATGGCATCTCTCTTTGGGATTCAGTTATAAACCAGTCATTTTCACTGATGTTTTTGTAAGCAGCCGCCCATTTTCCGGCTTCACTGTTCGTCGTGCCGTCAATCAAAAGAAACGGAAAACGATGGGGCAATAGCTTCTGATTCATCACGCAGCCTCCCTTCTCTCTCATTATAACGCAAGAAAAAACCCGCGTCCCCCGACGCGGGTTCATTTTTATTGATTGAGCTTTTTGAGCACGATGCCGTGCAGCGGCTCATGCGGCTGAATACCGCAAATGTCTTGAAGAACGCCGCTCGTGCCTTTTTCCGCGATAAGCTTTTGCAGCTCAACCGCTTCCGGATCATCCTGATAGTCAAAGCGCAGGGCGGCGGCGATGCCTTCTGCCAGCGCGTTCGGTTCTTTTATTTTTTTGGCCGGCCCTACTAATCTGTCATTCGCTCCGAGTTTTCTAAGCGGTGATCTGGCGACTCTTGTCACATCATCCGTGATGTATTCATTTTCAAAGCGGCCGATGATTTTCTTCATGTACTGCTCGTGTTCGGATTGCTTAAAGCCGTACGCTTTCACCAAGTACTCGCCCGTTTCTGAAAGTGCATCGTACACGACACGCCGGATTTCCGGATGGCCGATGGCCTCTTTGACGGTTTTTAATCCGCGCTGATAGCCGACGTACGCCGTAACGGCATGGCCGGTATTGACGGTAAACAACTTTCTCTCGATGAAAGGCGTAAGATCATCCGTAAACAACGCACCTTCCAGTACCGGCTGGCCGCCGGCAAAGCCGGTTCTGTCTATGACCCATTCAAAAAACGGTTCTACGGATACTTTCAGCGGATCTTCATGGTGCTGAATCGGCACAATCCGATCCACCGCAGAATCCGGGAAGCCGACCGTCCGGTTCACGAGTTCCCGCTCCGCTTCCGTCAAATGTCCGAAAACTTCTTTTTTCAGAAAACTGCTGCCGCCGATCATATTTTCACAGGCAATGATATTGAGAGGCTCAGAGGACGTTCTGCGCTTCAGCCCTTCCGCGATGGACGGGGCGATGAGTCTGAGAACGTTCGGGCCCACCGCCGTCGTAATGATCGCCGCTTCATTGATCAGCCTGTACAGCTCTTGTTCTTGCACCGCGCTGTTGATGGCTGAAACGGGGCCGATGATTTCGGTCTGCCGGCCGCCGTCGGCAAGCTCCACGGTATATTCCTTCTTTTCATTGAGAAGGCTGACCATCGTTTCATTCACATCAGCGAAAACTACGTCATAGCCGGAATGATGGAGCAGGGCGCCGATAAAGCCCCGCCCGATGTTTCCCGCTCCGAAATGAAGGGCAATCATGTCAGTTCACCTCGCTGAAAATAGCGGCCAGTTCTTCTTCCGTCTTTGCACTGATCAGCCGTTCGATGTTTTCTTCCTCTGAGCAGATGATGGCGATGTTTGACAGGATGTCTAAGTGTTCATTGTTTTTTCCGGCGATACCGAAAACGACCTTTGCCGTATTGCCTTCACCGTATTCAACACCGTCCGGAATCTGGATGACGGAAATGCCTGAATGAAGCACCTCATCCTTTGCATCTTCCGTGCCGTGCGGGATCGCGATGAAATTCCCCATAAACGTGGATGATGTTTCTTCACGTTCGAACATTTTTTCCACATAGCCGTTCTTCACGTAGCCGTTATCAATCAATGTCTGTCCCGCGAGGCGGATGGCATCCTCTTTTGAGTTCACCGTCTGGTTCAGTTTGATGTTCGCTTTAGCCAATACTTCCATGATGAAGATCCCTCTTTCTGTTTGATTAGTTTTTAAGCTTTTCAATCAGTTCATCGTATTTCGGGCTGTTCAAGAAATTATCAACCGAAATGTGCACCGCCTGCGGCAGCTTCGCTTTCGCGCGGTCAGTCAGGTCCTTATGCGTAATGACGATATCCGCGTCATTCGGAAGATTATTGATCGACGTATTTGTCACATCAATATCCAGGTCTGCTTTTTTCACTTTGTTTCTTAAAATGGAGGCGCCCATTGCGCTCGATCCCATACCCGCGTCGCATGCGAAGATAATGCGGCTGACTTGGTCGGCGGAAATATCAGCGGCGCTGTTTTCCGGCTCTTCCTCTTTGTCTGCCAACGCGGCCGCCGCTTCGCTTTTCCTGCCTTTCATTTCCTGCATTTTTTCCGCCGCGGCTGTCAAATCTTCTTCACCCGCTTTAGACGATTTCAGAATAAGCGCCGAAACGATAAACGATACGGCCGCGGCAACGATGACGCCCGCCAGCACGCCGAGATAGCTTCCTTTCGGCGTCAGCGCCAAAATGGCGATGATGCTTCCCGGAGATGATGCGGCAACAAGACCCGCGTTAAAGATCGAAAATGTAAGCAGCCCGCTCGCTCCCCCGGCAATCGCCGCGAGGATCAGCATCGGTTTCATTAAAATGTAAGGGAAATAGATTTCATGAATCCCCCCGAAGAAATGAATGATCGCCGCTCCCGGAGCCGTCGATCTTGAAGAGCCTTTCCCAAAGAACATATATGCCAGTAAAATACCGAGTCCCGGCCCGGGGTTCGCTTCCACTAAGAACAGAATGGATTTACCCGCTTTGGCGGCCTGCTCGATTCCGATCGGACTTAAAATGCCGTGGTTGATCGCGTTATTCAGGAACAGGACTTTCGCCGGTTCTACGAAAACGCTTGCAATCGGCAGCAAATTCGCGTGGACAATGACTTCCACACCCGCCGCCAGCAATTTGTTAAGAGACAGGACGACCGGGCCGATCGCATAAAACGCGATAATCGTCAGCACAGCTCCGATAATTCCCGCCGTGAAGTTGTTGATCAGCATTTCAAAACCCTGTCTGACTTTATCTTTAAACACACGGTCTAATTGTTTAATGAGATAACCGCCCAAAGGCCCCATAATCATTGCCCCTAAGAACATCGGAATGTCCGCTCCGACAATGACTCCGATGGCCGCCGTCGCTCCGACGACTCCCCCGCGGTGATCGTAAATCATTTTTCCGCCCGTATATGCGATTAAAAGCGGCAGTAGATACGTAATCATCGGGCTTACCAATGTATTCAGCTGCGGATTCGGAAACCATCCCGCTGGAATAAACAGCGCGGTGATAATTCCCCATGCGATAAATGCGCCGATATTCGGCATGATCATACCGCTTAAATAACTGCCGAACCGCTGTATCTTCACTTTCATGCCAGCTTGCTGTTCTTGCTGCATGTTCATTCCCTCCCTGTTTGCTTGCCTTCAGATGAAAATAAATAAGACACGGGGTTTCTCTCTCCCCTGTGTCTTCATCATAAAACGCTTACAATCCCCATTCAATGAAAAGTAAAGAGGAGTTTGGCACAGAGACTGTGACAAATCCTTAACAAAAAAAAGACACCTCATCAAAGGTGTCTTACCGCTTTCTGTATATAATGTGTCCTTTTGTGACAACGAGTTTGGCAATGAGCCGCTCACTGATAATAAACACCGGATACGCACATACGAGCGCGAAAATGGCGGCCGGCACATACCGCGCTGCCGGAAACATCGGCATGACGGCGGTTCTGGCCATCTGCACAAGATAAATCAAAAGCACCGTGATCGCAATGGCCGCAGCCATAATCGGAGCTGATACTTTATATTCACGCAATTTCACATGGCAATGCCCGCACTGAAACTGGCACGGGATCATGGATGATCTGACCATGTCGCCTGTAATCGGCTTGCCGCAGTTCGGGCAGGTCGTTTCTTTCATGTTTATTCCTCCATTCAACTCTTCTATTATAACAGAGTCTGACTACGTCTTTTACATTTGTGATTGTTCAACATTTTTTCACATATTTTATCATCAGGCTCTTGTGTGCATTTGTGAAAACATCTACTCTTAGAGGGAGGTTCATCACTCATTCGCATAAAAAGGAGGATGCAGAATTGCTTCCGATTCACAGACAGCAAACCTTGCTTGAATGGCTGAAAGAAGAGGGCGCGCTGAAAATCTCTGACATAAGCGAGAGATTCGGCGTCTCCGAGATGACCGTGTACAGAGACGTCAATCAGCTGGCGGATGCAAACCGGATTATCCGGACACCCGGCGGCATTACGCTCCCGCCCGCTTCAGAACGAAGCGCCAATCAATGCGGCTATTGCCTGCGGCCGATTCAGCATTCGTATTCTGTTCAGCTTATTACCGTTTCACAAGCCGTTGAGCAGATGTGCTGCATTCATTGCGCGATTTTGCGGTATGAGGATAAAAAGGAAGAAGTGTCCCACGTCATTTGTAAAGATTTTCTTCTTCAGACGACGCTGACGGCCGCTTCCGCATACTTTTTAGTCCATGCCGATATTGACCTTCACTGCTGCCGGCCTCAGGCGATTCCCTTCTCAACGCTTGATTACGCAGAACGGTTTCAAAAAGGATTCGGCGGGGTCATTTGCACCTTTGACGAGGCGGCGGACATCATCTTACACGACAGGCAGAAGGGATGCACCTGCAGCAAGACATAACAACAACCAACCGGAAGGCGGTGTCATCATCCATGAGACAGAACAAACGCTGGCTCATCTTTTTGCTGTTCCTTGTTTTGATTCCGAAAACAAGCTTCGCCCACGCCTACATCACAAACTCAAATCCGGGTGAGAACAGCGAATTAAAACAAGCGCCGAAGCAGATTGAAATTGAGTTTAATGAACAGATTGAAGAAGGCTTCCACTCCATTAAGGTCTATAATTCATCCGGCGAACGGGTTGACGCGGGCAAAACGGTGATTCAAAAAAATGATGCCCGCATCATGACCGCGGCATTGAAAAAAAACCTGCCGCATGATATTTACAGAGCGGAATGGAACGCGGTATCGGCCGACGGACATCCGGTATCCGGCGTCATCCCTTTCAGTATCGGAAAAGCCGGCGGAGAACTTCAGGAGCAGACATCATCGCAAGCGGCGCTTCATCCCGAAGCGGCCATCGACCGCGGTATTTTGTACACCGCTCTCTCCCTGTTTATCGGCACGGCTTTTTTCCATCTGTTTTGGTACAGAAATAATAAAGATTCATCAAAAGCAAAACGAACTGTAAAGCTGCTCGTGATTTCTTTGTGTTTAACGGGGCTCGCGCTTATCTGCCAGCTCCCGATCCAGACGAAAGAAAACGCGGGCGGCGCTTGGAGCGCCGCGTTTCAGCCGGACTATGTAAAAGAAACGCTTCTGAAAACGGCAGGCGGGTACGTCTGGATGATCCAGATCAGCTTATTTATCCTGCTCGCCCTGTCCATGATCCCGCTGCTGAAGAAGAAAGCATTCCGGTCATTTGCGTACTGGACGGCGCCGCTGTTGTTCTTCTTCGCTTCGCTTTTGGCAAAAGCATTCGCCGGGCACGCGGCGGTTATCGACGAAAAAGCGGTCGGCATCGCAATGGACTTTCTCCATTTATCGGCCGCGTCTGTATGGATGGGCGGTATCGCCGCGCTTGTGCTGCTTCTTTCATCAGAGTGGAGAAAACCCGATAAAACCATCGCTTGGGAAACGGTCAGACGGTTTTCTCCTTGGGCGTTCGCCTCTGTCGGCGTGCTGTTATTTTCAGGTGTGCTGAACGGATTTTTCATTATCCGCACGTTTGATTCACTCTTTCACACCGCTTACGGTAAGACGCTCCTTTTGAAAATCGGACTGTTTGTCATCATGCTTGCGCTCGGCGCCGTTCACGTATGGATGACGAAGTTCAGCAGAAAAAGGAGCATCAGCGCAACGATAAAGGCCGAATGGGCACTAGGCATCGCGGTATTATTCACAACCGCCGTCTTCACAAGCCTGCCCAGCCCGCCGCCGCCTGCGCCATTGCCTTTTAACGGCTCAGAAACGATCGGAAACGGGGAAACCCTGTCCTTGCACATTACGCCGAACCAGCCGGGGAAAAATGAATTTCAAGTCATTGTCACCGATCACAACGGCAGCTTGGTAAAAGACATTCAGCAATTTACGGTCACTGTTTACCAGACGGGCTTCAGCGGCAAACAGCATGAAAGCACCTTTGATTTGAAGAAGACGAAGGAAGGCACATTCGAAGCCGCCAACCTGTCCATCACCGAAAAGGGAAACTGGAAGATCAAAGTCCACGGGCTGACAAACGATTTTAATGAAATCAACCAAATATTCTCAACGACAAACTAAGGAGTGTATCTCATGTTGAAAAAAAAGGCTTTATTATTCATATCCGCCGTGACCCTGTCACTCGTCGGTTTTACGGCGACAGCAAGCGCCCACGTCTCAGTCAAACCCGCGGAATCCGCGGCCGGTTCTTGGGAAACGTACACGATGAAAGTGCCTGTGGAAAAGAATGAGCCGACAACGAAAGTCGTACTGAAAATGCCCGCCGGCGTTGAATTTCAGCAGTATCAGCCGATTCCGGGCTGGAAAACATCCGTATCCAAACATGATGACAAAGCGGTCTCCGTCACTTGGGAAGCAAAGGACGGCGGCATTCAGCCCGGCCAATTCCAGCAGTTCACGTTCGTTGCGAAAAATCCTGAAAAGAGCGGAGATGCCGCTTGGGACGCTTACCAATATTACAAAGACGGCAGCATTGTAGAATGGACGGGTGATGAGAAAGCCGACACGCCTCACTCAATTACGAAAATCACGAAATCGGCCAGCGTGACGGATGCGCACGGAGCTGAACAGTCAAACGAAGAAAGCAAATCCGGCGTATCAGCGCTTGATATTGCGGCCATCGTTCTGTCAGCTGCGGCGATTATCCTTTCCATCGCGGCGCTTGTAAAGAAAAAACGCGCGTAAGCAAAAAGCGATCCGGCTCTAAAGAGCCTGCGATCGCTTTTTTTCTTATCCGCGTCCTGCCTGGAATGACGGATATTTTGTCATTCCGCCGTCAGCAAACAGCGTAATGCCGGTCACATAGCTTGATTCCTTTGAAGCAAGCCAGACGGCGACAGCCGCGATTTCTTCCGGCTCACCGATATATCCCATCGGAATCATGCTTTCCACATCTTTTCTCTGAACGGGATCTGCAAATTTTTCCGCGTTGATCGGCGTATTAATGGCGCCCGGCCCGATGTTGTTGACACGGATGCGCTTCGGCGCGTACTCAAGCGCCAGCGTTTCCGTCATCAATTTGATGCCGCCTTTACTTGCCGCGTAGTGAACAAACAGCGGCCATGGAATCATTTCATGTACGCTTGACATGTTAATGACGTTTCCTTGAATATCATTCTCTACGTAATATTTAATGGCTTCGCGGCTTCCTAAGAAAGCGCCGGTCAGATTGGTATTGATGACTTTGTTCCAGTCTTTGAGCGGCATTTCATGCGACTGAACCGGATTTTCCATGCCGGCGTTATTGATCATGACATCCAATGTGCCAAATTCCTTCACTGCGGTCTGCACGATGTTTTTGACATCTTCTTCTTTTGTGACGTCTCCTTGAATGATGACCGCTTCGCCTCCCGCTTTTTGAATCTCTTCTTTAACGGTTTGGGCGTCTTTTTCATTACTATAGTAGTTAACCACGACTTTCGCCTGCTCCTGTCCGAAGCGGATCGCCATCGCTTTTCCTAATCCTGATGAAGCTCCCGTAATGGCAACGACTTTTCCTTTTAAATCCGTGTACATGTTCAAACCTCCTGCATATGTTATGAATTTGATTTCGCAACGCCTAAGAATACCGCGGCCACAATGATCAGGATAATCCCGATGGCAATGGCGACCAGCTGACGCTTCGTTTTGCTCTCACGGAGAATGAAGATTCCGCCGAGCGTGCTGATGACGATCCCCATTTGAGAAAGGGAAAAACTTGTCGCAACTCCGACGCGCGGCTGTGAGATGAACAGAAACATATTCCCGAGCGCCCAGATGATTCCCGGCAGAATGTTCTTGAGGGCGTACTTATTAAACGGTTTATGCTTGTACGTCAGGAGTAGTCCCCCGATGACCATCCCGATCGCCTGCGGCAGAAGCGCTGACCATCCGGATACGCCGAACAGCCGGGCCACAACGACATAGACCAAATAACCGAGCGTGGAGATCAGCAGGATGACAATGCCTTTTTTTAAGTTTCCCGGTTCTCCGTCCGCCCGCCCCTTTTTATCTTCTAAAGATGTGAGCACAATCCCGACGATGATAAAAATAAGGGCGAGAATACCCAGCGTAATCGCGATCGGGGTTGACCATTCTTTGAATACGATCACACCGAACAAAGAAGTCGAGACGAGCTGCATTCCCGTTGATATCGGCATCGTTTTTGAAACGCCCATCAGCTGTATGCTTTTAAGCTGATTGCTTTGGCCGAGCGACCAAAACAGCCCCGAGATGATGCCGACAATAAAAATGCGCCCAGACAGCACCGGGTGGACAAACAGATATAGCACAAACGAAACGATGAGCGCCCCGATTGTCGTTCCCAGCGTCTGGCTGTAAGGCCCGCCGCCTAATTTGACGTTAAATAACACGATGCTCCCCCAAAATAAAGCCGGGAGAAGAGCCAGTAATATATCCATGATGGCGACCTTCTTTCAATCGTATTTGCTGTTATTTTGTCTGGAATCGAACCGATTATTCCCGCAAGATCAAAAAAGCCTGCCGGCGATATTCACCGGCAGACTGCTCAATAAAAACAGCCCCGCTTAGAAGCGGGGCTTTCTTTTCGGCTCATTAAAGTCCGATAGACATGTATTTGGTTTCCAGGTACGGTTCAATGCCTTCCGTACCGCCTTCACGGCCGATGCCGCTTTCTTTCATTCCTCCGAACGGCGCTTGAACCGCGGACGGACCGCCGTCATTCCAGCCGATGATGCCGTATTCAAGCTGTTCAGAAATATAAATGCCGCGGCGGTAGTTTTCTGTGAAGAAATAAGCCGCAAGCCCGAACGGCGTATCGTTCGCAAGCTTGATCGCTTCATCAATATCTGAGAACGTAACGATCGGCGCAACCGGGCCGAATGTTTCTTCATGCATGATGTTCATGGATGTATCTACATCTGAAAGCACGGTCGGCGTCACGAAATAGCATCCTTTTTCATCGTTTTGGTCATACGTTCCGCCCGTCAGCACTTTTGCGCCTTTTTCCACGGCGTCATTAATTTGGCCGACGATTTTATCGAAGCCTTTTTTGTTGATGACAGGGCCGACGTTTACGCCTTTTTCAAGACCGTTTCCGACTTTGAGTTTCGCAGCTTCTTCACTCAGTTTTTTCGCAAACTCGTCTTTTACGGATTCGTGTACGATCAGCCGGTTCGCACAGACGCAGGTTTGGCCGGCATTTCTGAATTTAGAGGCCATTGTTTGGGCTACCGCCAGATCAAGATCAGCGTCTTCATCCACGATCAGCGGCGCATGTCCGCCAAGCTCCATTGACATATGTTTTACGGTGTCGGCGCTGTTTTTCATCAGGATTTTGCCGACAGGCGTTGAGCCGGTAAAAGTAATTTTACGGATTTTCGGGCTGCTGGTGAAGACGTTTCCGATTTCGGCTCCGTCACCGATCACCACTTGCAGCACGTCCTTCGGAATTCCCGCTTCATATGCGAGACGCGCAAGGGCGTAAGCGGAAAGCGGCGTATCCTCCGCCGGTTTGATGATGAACGTACAGCCTGCCGCCAAAGCGGGCGCGGCTTTTCTTGTAATCATCGCATTCGGGAAATTCCACGGCGTGATCGCGGCTACCGGGCCGACCGCCTGACGGGTGACGACAATCCGTTTGCCCGTTGTCGGCGCAGGTACGGTTCTGCCGTAAATCCGTTTTGCTTCTTCGGCGAACCATTCAATATAACCGGCGCCGTATAAAACTTCTCCGACCGCTTCTTCATACGGTTTGCCGTTTTCTTTCGTAATTAATTCCGCAAGTTCTTCTTTATTTTCAACAATCAGCTCATACCATTTTCTCAAAAGTGAGGCACGTTCTCCCGCTGATGTTTTGGACCATGATTGAAACGCTTGATGTGAACGTTCAATCGCTTTTTCAACATCTTCGGCCGTCTGCTGGGGGATGCTTTCGATCGCCTCTCCCGTTGCCGGGTTGTACACTGTTAATTGTTCTGGCATATTGAACATTCCTTTCTCTGCTATAGTAAAGCCATTGAATGCTTGTTGATGTATCTCACACTTTCATGATAGCAGACACATCCGCCGGCATTCCAATAATTGAACTCACAGAGCTGCTTCGATAATGGAAAGGCCTTCTTTGAGCTGCTCATCCGTCACGACAAGCGGCGTCAGGAATCTGATAATGTTGCCGTTAATGCCGGCCGTCAGCAGCAGCAGTCCGTTCTCGTTCGCCGTTTTAGCGATCGCCGCGGCTTTCGCTTTGTCCGGTTCCCGCGTGTCCGGATCTTTGATAATTTCGATGGCCGCCATCGCACCGAGTCTGCGCACTTCTCCGATACAGGCATGCTCTTTTTTCCACTCGAGCGCTTGATGCTCGATGATCCGGCCGATCTCCTCGGAACGCTGATTCAGCCCTTCTTCTTCAATAATATCCAAGACCGCGAGCGCAGCCGCACAGCCGAGCGGGCTTCCCGCATATGTGCCCCCGAGTTCACCCGGCGCGGCGGCATCAAGCATTTCCGCCCGGCCGATGACGCCGCTCAGCGGCAATCCGGCCGCAAGTGATTTGGATACGGTGATCAAATCAGGAACGGCTCCGAAATGCTCAATCGCAAAATATGTTCCCGTTCTGGCAAAACCGGTCTGGATCTCATCCGCTACAAAAACGATGCTGTGTTTTTTACAAAAAGCGGCGACGTGCTGCACGAAACGTTTTGACGGAATGATGAAGCCGCCTTCTCCCTGAACCGGCTCCATTACGACACAGGCGACGGTTTCCGGTGCAACTGCGGAGATAAAGAAATCCTCAAAAGCGCTGATGATAAAGTCGTCATACTGCTCGTCGCTCATGCCGGCCGGCTTTTGATAATAGTAAGGAAACGGCGCCTGATACACCTCTGAGGCAAATGGGCCGAAACCGAATTTATAAGGCTTCACCTTGCTCGTCATGCTCATCGTCATGTTCGTGCGGCCGTGGAACCCTCTTGTAAATGACACGACAGCCTGGCGCTTCGTATATTTTCTGGCGATTTTCACGGCGTTTTCCACCGCTTCCGCTCCCGAATTGAGAAAAATCGCTTTTTTCGCATGATCTCCCGGCGCAAGGGCGCAAAGTTTTTCGGCCAGCTCAATATAAGACGGATACATCATGACGTTAAATCCCGGGTGAATCAGATCCTCCGCCTGTTTCTTCACGGCCTCCACCACTTTCGGATGGGAATGGCCGACATTCAGCGTTCCGATCGCTCCGGCAAAATCAATGAATCGTCTGCCGTCCAAATCGTACAAAAGCGCCCCTTCCCCTTTTACGGCCATGCCGCGGTTTCCGTTGCCGACCCCCTTGGAAACGAATTGATCCCGTTTTTGCTGCCACTGGGCAGTTGTCACTTCCGTTGATGCTGTTCGACTCATAGATTCCATCCCCCTGCATTGTTTTCTTATCATTCTGACTTCTTTTTGGTATGATGAAAAGTACCAAAATCAATTTATCCATGGTATCAGAAAGGGGCAGGGTCTGGATGCTGACGATTTCCATTGATCATTCGGAAACGGCGGATTATATCTATCAGCAGATCTATCAGCACATAAAAGCGGCCGTTTTGAAGCGCAGCCTGATGCCTCATACAAAGGTGCCGTCTAAACGGGAGCTTGCCGAGACGCTGAAGGTCAGCGTGAATTCAGTGAATTCAGCTTATCAGCAGCTGCTTTCGGAAGGTTATTTATATGCAGTCGAAAGAAAAGGCTTTTTCGTGGAGGAAATTGATACGGTTTATCATGAAGAAGCGCCTTCGCTTCTATTGCCTGATGATTTGAAAGAGCGGGAGACGGATAAGAGCGGCTGGATTTCGTTTTCTCATATGAGCGTGGATACGGCGCATTTCCCTCTGAAAAGCTGGTTTCGCTGTGAGCATAAAGCAGCCGCCCGTTCATTTCATACACTCGGAGAACTCGTCCACCCGCAAGGTTTATATGAAGTCCGTGAAACAATTTCGCGGCTTATTTCCCTGACAAGGGGCGTTACATGCCGCCCGGAACAAATCGTGCTCGGGGCGGGCACGCAATTGCTGGTGCAGCTGCTGACGGAACTGCTGCCCGAAGACGCGCCCTACGCCATGGAGAACCCGGGATATATGAGGATGTACCGGCTGCTGCAAAACCTCGGGAAAAAGGTTGCAACGATCAGCCTTGATGAAAAAGGCATGTCCATGGACGAAATCGAAAAACGCCGGCCCTCTGTATTGATCACTACGCCTTCCCATCAATTCCCCTCAGGCGTGATCATGCCCGCTTCCCGGCGGATTCAGCTTTTAAACTGGGCCGCCGAACAGAACGGCCGCTTCATCATTGAAGATGATTATGACAGTGAATTTAAATATGACGCCGATACGATACCGGCGCTTCAAAGCCTTGACCGGTTTCAAAATGTCATCTACATGGGGACCTTTTCAAAATCCCTTTTCCCAGGTCTGCGCATCAGCTATATGGTTCTGCCGCCCGGGCTTTTGCGGACGTTCAAAGAGAGAACGTATGACCTGCATACGTGCAGCACGCTTGCCCAGCTCGCGCTGAAAGAATTTATCGAATCAGGTGAATATCAGAAACATATTAAAAAGATGAAGCAGCATTATAAGAACATGCGGGAACGCCTCATTTCGGCTTTGGAAGAAACATTCGGAGATAGAATCAGTGTAAAGGGCGCCAATGCGGGGCTTCATTTTGTCACTGAGTTTGACTGCGCCCGTTCAGAAAAAGAGATATTGGCACGGGCGGATGCAGAACAGCTCGATCTGTTTGCGATGAGCCGGTTCCGTCTGAAAACGGGAAGCGATTCAAATAAGCCGCAGCTCATTCTGGGATTCGCCCGCCTGAAGGAGAGCGATATTCAAGAAGGCGTCTACAGACTTTACCTGGCAGTTTTCGGCGCATAAAAAAACCCCCGGAATTCGGGGACTTATTTACCAGCGGTCCGGCTCTGTCTGCAAAATCGCCTCCAGCAGGCCGGGAAACGCCGCTTGTAAATCATCTTTGCGCAGGGAATAATAACGGTGCTTCCCGTCTATGCGCACTTGGGCGATCCCCGCTTCCCGCAGCACTTTGAAGTGATGGGACAGCGTTGATTTAGCGACCCGGACATCAGCGCAGGTTCCGCACGTTTTTTCTGTTGTTTCCGCCAATTGTTTGACCAGCTCTAAGCGGAGCGGATCACTCAGAGCATGAAGAACCTTTGTCAGCTGTAAGCGTTCGGTTTCAGGATGGTTTGGAATGTTCATGAGTCAAATGTAACACATAAAAGCGGCGGGTGACAATTTAGGCGGTGAGGGTTTTTCCTTTACCATTCGCAGCGAAACATGTTACAGTTAGTTCGATAATATTCGAACTATAACAAATTAACCCAATCAGGAGGAATAACAATGATCGTCTTACAGGCTTACATGAAAGTAAAAGCGGATAAACGCGAGGAATTTTTAGGAGAAGCGCAATCACTTGTTCAGCATTCACGCGCGGAAGAAGGAAATGTGCAATACGACCTTTTCGAAAAAGTCGGTGAGGAAAATACATTCGTCATGCTTGAGCAATGGAAAGATGAAGAAGCGATGAAATTCCACAACGCAACTGACCATTTCCAAGGATTTGTGGCAAAAGCAAAAGAACTGCTGAGTGCGCCGCTTGACGTCGTCCGCACAGAACTGTCAGAGTAACGAAAGGATGAATGACATGAACGAAGTCCTTCAATTATTAACAGACCACCGTTCCATCCGCAGCTACACAGATGAACCCGTATCGGATGAACAGCTGGACCTTATCATCCAAGCCGCTCAAGCAGCGCCGACTTCCATTAACGGCCAGCAATTTACCGTTATAGCGGTGAAAGATAAGGAACGGAAGAAAAAAATATCCGAATTGGCGGGCGGCCAGCCGTGGATTGACCAAGCGCCGGTTTTCCTTTTATTCTGCGCTGATTTTAACCGCGCCAAAATTGCGCTTGAAGAATATAATGATACACCGCTTGAGATCACGAACGGTTTAGAGTCCGTACTTGTGGGAGCCGTAGATGTCGGGATTGCGCTGGGTACGGCAACGGCTGCAGCTGAATCAATGGGACTCGGCACTGTGCCGATCGGCGCCGTGCGCGGCAAGCCGGACGAACTCATTGAATTGCTGAAACTTCCGAAATACGTTTTCCCGGTTTCCGGTCTCGTCATCGGCCATCCGGCAGACCGCTCCGCGAAAAAACCGCGTCTGCCGCAAGCAGCCGTTCTGCATCATGAAACGTATCAAGAAGAAGATGTAAGAACACATATCGAGGCCTATGACAAGCAGATGTCCGAATACATGAAAAAACGCACCGACGGACAGGAAACGAGAAACTGGTCACAAGGCATCACCTCCTACTATAAGCAGCTTTATTATCCTCACATTCGTGAAATGCTTGAAAAACAAGGATTTAAGACGGATAAATAAGCGGATCAGCCTGCCGGAACACTCCGGCAGGTTTTTTCTATTTCTCAAACAAAAGCGTTGACACTATGTAAAAATTTTTGTTAATATTTTCATCATATACTCATTGGTTTTCTGTGAACCGATGGGTTTTCTATTGTGACGAAAGAAGGAATCTGGGCTTATGAATGATAAGAAAACGGATATTCTGCTGGCGGCAAGAAAGCTTTTTTCCGGGAAAAGCTTTTCGTCAGTTTCGATGCAGGCGATCGCAGAGGAGTGCAAAGTCTCCAAAGCATCTTTATATAAGCTGTTTGAATCAAAGGAAGACCTGCTCCTGGAGCTGCTCGACTTTAACCAGAAACAGATGGTAGCCGCCGCTTCATTATTGAATGAAGAAACAAGCCTCTCCCCTGAGGAACGGTTTGCCAAAAAACTGATGGCTGAGCTTGAAGGCTTCAGGCGCAATCAGCAGTTTTTTAATATGCTGATGTACGGAAGCCCCTCTTCCATTAATGAGCGGGTAAAACGGCATATTCACAGGGCCCGCTCCACCTTTATCTGCTGGCATCGCGATTCACTGATTCAGACGTACGGCGATGACATTATTCCTTATGTATGGGAGCTGGTGATCGTCCTGCAGGGGCTCCTGAGAGAGTGCATCACGCTGATTAAGCTGGAAAAAGAACCGCTCGCCCTGGAGCCGCTCACGGAGTTTATCATCCGCCATCTCAATCTCATCGTCGAAAACAGGACAACCGAAACCGCTTTGCCTCAGGAGATGATTGACCTTTATATCGCCTCCGCTTCCTCATTTGAGCCGAAAGACAAAACCGTATTGCTGGCTGAAAGCCTGAAGGAACTGAAAGAAGCCGTCTCAGCCCTTCCGGAGGAAAAATATGACGCCGCAGGACTCGCTTCCGCGGCGGCTATGCTGGAGAAAGAATCAGCGGACAAACAGCCGCGGGATTTTCTCATCAAAGCGCTCATCGGTTATTTGGAGCAGGCCGGACCGCTGCACCAGCCGCTTGCAGCCGTTAAAACATTGCTCAAACTATAAAGAAAGAAGGAATCAGCTTGAATAAGAGTATTAAAACTGCACCATACAACCGCTCTGTCATCGTCGGGATTCTTTTGGCGGGTGCGTTCGTCGCCATTTTGAACCAGACACTGCTTATCACGGCGCTGCCGCACATTATGAATGACTTCAATATAGACGCCAACAAAGCGCAATGGCTGACAACGTCGTTTATGCTGACGAACGGGATTTTGATTCCGATTACCGCGTTTTTAATAGAGAAATTTACAAGCCGCACCCTCTTGATTTCCGCCATGAGTATTTTCACGGCGGGCACCATTGTCGGCGCATTCGCCCCGAACTTTCCGGTGCTCTTAACGGCCCGGATTATTCAGGCGGCCGGCGCCGGAATTATGCTGCCTCTCATGCAGACGGTATTTCTCACGATTTTCCCGATGGAAAAGCGCGGCCGCGCCATGGGTATGGTCGGCTTGGTTATTTCGTTCGCGCCGGCGATCGGCCCGACGCTTTCCGGATGGGCGGTCGAAGCATTCTCTTGGCGGTCTTTGTTTTATATTATCTTCCCGATCGCAGTCATCGATTTGCTTTTAGCGATTATTCTGATGAAAAACGTCACGACATTACGAGAAACACAGATTGATATTTTATCTGTGATCTTATCGACCCTCGGATTCGGCGGTCTGCTTTACGGCTTCTCAAGCGCCGGTTCATCAGGGTGGACCAGTACTGAAGTGCTGACTTCGCTGCTTGTCGGAGCGGCCGCGCTGATTTTCTTTATCGCAAGACAGATGAAGCTCAAAAAACCGATGCTGGAATTCCGCGTGTTTTCTTTCGGGATTTTCAGCCTGACCACCCTGCTCGGAACGCTTGTTTTCGCGCTGCTGATCGGAACGGAAACCATTCTCCCGCTTTACACGCAAAAAGTCCGGGGCGTATCCGCGTTTGATACCGGATTAATGCTTTTGCCGGGCGCGATTGTGATGGGGATGATGTCTCCGTTTATCGGCCGGGTGTTTGACAAAATCGGCGGAAAAGGCCTTGCGATGACCGGATTCTTCATCATCCTGCTCACGTCCCTGCCGTTTATGAATCTGACGGACTCGACGTCTCTCATTTGGATTGTCGTCGTTTATACCGCGCGGCTTCTGGGAACAGCCATGATTATGATGCCGGTGACGACAGCGGGGATCAACGCCCTGCCGCGCCACTTAATTCCGCACGGCACAGCCATGAACAATACCGTCCGCCAAGTCGGCGGTTCTATCGGTACGGCGCTGCTGGTTTCCGTGATGAGCAGCCAGGCCGCGCACGCAAATGCGTCAACTCCGGCAAACGCCGCCCTGCACGGCATGAATGCGGCATTTGTCGTAGCCGCCTGCATCGCGCTGGCCGGCTTCCTCCTATCTTTTATATTGAAGAAAAAACCGCGTCAGCCCGAGCAGCAGCAGGCCGTTACGCGGTAAACCAAAAAGAACCCGATCACGTATGTGACCGGGTTCTTTTTTTACTTCTCGATTCCGTCTTTTACTTCTTTCACCATTTGCGCCATGGATTCCAGGCCGCCTCCTGATAAATACCATGTAGCTGAATCAAGGTAGACAACATGGTTGTTTTTCACGGCTTTCACCGATTTTACATAATCATTTTCAACCACTTGTTTTGTTGAAGATTTTGTGCCGATCGCTGTTCCGCGGTCAACGACAAACATGTAATCAGGGTTTGTTTTGGCGATATATTCATAGGAAATGCTTTGTCCGTGCAGTGAGGCTTCAATGTTTTTGTCAGCCGGTTTGACGCCGAACACATCATGAATGAAGCCGTATCTTGATTTAGATCCGAACGCGCTGATTTTGCCGTCGTTCGCCATCACCACTAACCCGTTTTTATCCGTGCTGCTTGTCTTTTTCTTCAGATCGGCAATGGATTTGTCAATTTTCGCAAGCTTATCTTTCACTTCATTTTCTTTGTTAAAGATTTTGCCGATCACTTCGGTGTTGTGCTTGAATCTGTCAACGTAGTTTGTATAGTCATCATCAAGATAAATCGTCGGCGCGATTTTTGAGAACTCTTTATAAGAATCAGATTGTCTGTGGGCGATAATGATTAAATCCGGATCAATATCCGCGACTTTTTCAAAATCCGGTTCTTTTAAACCGCCGGTATTGGCGTATTTATCACTTTTATATGAAGATAAGTATTTTGGAAGGTTTTGTTTCGGAAGTCCCGCCACGTGATCCTGTAAACCGAGTTCATCCATCGTGTCCAGCATTCCGAAGTTGAATACGACGACTTTTTTCGGATTCTTCGGCACTTTGACTCCTTCTTTGTTCAGGTCATCTTTGATTGTGATTGTTTCTTTTGATTTGCCTGATGTTTTGTCCCCGTTTCCGCATGCAGAAACAACAAAAATCGTAACTAGCGCAATGAATAGCAATGCGAATTTTTTCATGATTTTCACCTCATCTGGTTTTTAAGAAAAGTACACACCGATCCGCTGACTGTCAATCTCTTGAATCGGGATGGTCATATCATAAATATCTTCAAGCACGGAGGTTTCAATGATCTCCTCCGCCGGCCCTTCTTTGACGATCCGGCCGTTTTTCAGTGCGACGATATGGTCTGAATATACGGATGCGAAGTTGATATCGTGAATCACTACGACGACCGTTTTTCCGAAGTCTTCCACAAGCCGCTTCAACAGCTTCATCATTTCAACGGAATGCTTCATATCTAAATTGTTCAGCGGCTCATCGAGAAAAATATAGTCGGTATCCTGAGCGATGATCATCGCGATAAATGCCCTCTGGCACTGGCCTCCGCTGAGCTGATCGAGGTATTTATCCTTTAATTCATCCAGCTTCATATAACTGAGGGCCTGGTTGATATGCACCCAATCTTCATCCGTCAGTTTCCCTTGGGAATACGGAAATCTGCCGAAGCTGACCAGGTCTTTAATTGTCAGTCTGATATTGATTTGGTTCGTCTGCTTCAAGATGCTGATTTTTTTCGCCAGATCGTTGCTTTTGCAGGCCCCGATCTCTTGCCCGTCGACCGTGATTTCCCCGGAATCCGTCTTAATCAGCCGGCTCATGATAGACAGCAGCGTGCTTTTTCCCGCGCCGTTCGGACCGATAAATGAGGTGAGCCTGCCCTTTTGAATGGATAGAGACGTTTTCTCAAGGACGGTTTTCCCTCCGTATTGTTTGCTTACATTTTTGACCTCTACCATGATTTATTCTCCTTTAACAGCAGATAGATAAAATAAATCCCGCCGGCAAAATTAATGATGACGCTCAGCGTCGTGGAAAACGTGAACACTTTCTCCACGACGAACTGGCCTCCGACGAGCGCGACGATGCTGATCAGGACAGAACCCGCGATTAAATACGTGTGCCTGTAGGTTTTTAAAAACTCTCTCGCCAGATTGACGACAAGCAGTCCTAAAAACATAATCGGCCCCACAAGAGCCGTAGAGACAGACACAAGAATGGCGACGACAATGAGCATCTGTTTCACAAGCTTATCGTAATCAATCCCCAGGTTGACGGCGTGCTCCCTGCCGAGCGACAGCACGTCAAAAAACCGCGTGAACCGCCAGACATAAATGCCCGTCAGAAGAAAGACAGCACCGGCAAACCATAAAAGATCGGTGTTGATATTGTTAAAGCTGGCAAACATTTTGTCCTGAACAACCTGGAACTCATTCGGATCAATCAGCATCTGCATAAAGGATGACAGACTGTTGAACAGCGTGCCGAACACGACGCCGACAAGCAGAAGGAAAAACACGTTCCGCCCCTCGCCTTTAAACATGAGCTGATACAAAACGAGTGACAAGAGCACCATCAGTCCGACGGAGATGACGAAATTAAGATTTTTGTTCATCATGACGATATTCATTGAACCGAACAGGAACACGATGACGGTCTGAATGAGCATATACAGGGAATCGAGGCCTAAAATGCCCGGTGTCAGTATGCGGTTATTTGTAATCGTCTGGAAGATGACCGTTGAAAACGCGATCGCTCCTCCGGTGAGCATCATGGCAAGCACTTTGAAGCATCGTCTCGGCAGGGAGTATTCCCAATTGCCCAGTCCGTAGAACAGGAAGAATCCGATACATATCATGGCGAGCGCCGCCAGCAGCGTAATTTTTTTATTATGACTCATATGCTTTTCTCCTTAACAGCATATACAGGAAGATGCCGCTGCCGATAACACCGACCATCAGGCCGATGGAAATTTCGTACGGGAAAATGATCAACCTTCCCAAAATGTCGCAAAACAGTACAAAAACAGCGCCCAGCAGAGCGGTGTGGGGCAGGCTGCTCCTCAGGTTGTCCCCTTTGTAAATCGACACCATATTGGGAATGATCAAACCGAGAAACGGCAGCATCCCGACGGTCAGGATCACCAGTGAAGCGATGAGCGACACGATAATCAGACCGATATTAACGACGCGTTTGTATTTCAGGCCGAGATTGACGGAAAAGCTCTCTCCCATTCCCGCCACCGTAAATTTATCCGCATACACATAAGCGATGATCACCAGCGGGATACTCAGATATAAAAGCTCATACCGGCCTTTGACGACCAGTGAAAAATCTCCCTGCAGCCAAGATGACAGGTTTTGGATCAGATCGTATTTATATGCGATAAACGTGGCGATTGAGCTGACGATGTTCCCAAGCATTAAACCGACGAGAGGAATAAAAATCGCATCATTGAACTTGATTCTCTCGAGGATTTTCATGAAAAGGAAATTTCCCGCCAACGCGAAAACGAAAGCGATAGACATTTTCACAAGCGGACTCGCTGACGTAAAAAGCATTAATGAAATCAAAATTCCGAGCCTTGCCCAGTCCATCGTTCCCGCAGTCGTCGGCGATACAAATTTATTCCGGCTGATCTGCTGCATGATTAATCCGCAGATGCTCAGGCTCATGCCGGCGATGATAATGCTCACCAAACGCGGCAGCCGGCTGTCAAATAATGTACCTGCCTGTTCTTTATTTAAATGAAAAATATCCAGCGGCGACAAATCTTCTACACCGATAAATATAGAAGTACACGCCAAAACCGCCAGTAGCAAAAGTAAGTAACGTAGCTTCATGCTGCCTCCCTGCACCCATCACAAACGGTATGACTGATTGCCAAACAACTCCCATATATCCCACTCGTAATGATTATCATTATCAACGACAATTATAATCTTATCATCTTTCCAAGCGCAGTCAATACAGTTTTGCTTTCAAAAGCGGTCATCCGCGGGCCGTACACTAAATTGTCTTACAATCAGTCTATCAAGAATTTGCAGGATTTTCTATAACCTTCATTTGGCTGCTTATCATTTTTTGCACATGATGACACGCTTGAGGGAAACAAATCTGACAAACAGCGGCAAAATTCCTCCATGAAAATACAAATGTTCTCCCCACGTAGAAAAAATCCTTGATTTACATGTTTGAAAGAGAGATAATAAAAATTAAATTTGTGAGAAAATTTAAATATTAGGGGATGTAAATCATGAAAGTTGTAAAATTCGGAGGCAGCTCTCTTGCGTCAGGAGCCCAGCTTGAGAAAGTGTTTCAAATCGTGACGGCTGATCCCGCGCGGAAAGCCGTCGTCGTATCGGCACCGGGAAAACGCTTCTCGAACGATACAAAGGTGACGGATCTGTTAATCCGCTGTGCGGAGCATTATTTGCAAAAAGGTGCAGCACCCGAGCTTGCCGAAACGGTCATTGAACGGTACGCAGCCATCGCGCGGGAGCTGAACCTGGATTTCTCTATTATAGAAAGAATCCGCAGTGACCTATTCGCTCTCTTAAACAGCTGTAAAACCAATCCCGAACAATATATGGATGCGGTGAAGGCGAGCGGCGAGGACAACAACGCGAAGCTGATCGCAGCCTACTTCCGGCGCCAGGGCGTTAAAGCGGAATATGTAAGTCCGAAAGAAGCGGGGCTGTTTGTGACGAATGAACCCGGAAGCGCGCAGGTGCTCCCTGAGTCTTATGATCATTTGTACCGTCTGAGAAACCGTGAAGGCTTGATCATTTTTCCGGGATTTTTCGGTTACACGAAGGAGCATGAGATTGTGACGTTTTCCCGGAGCGGTTCTGATATTACCGGCTCCATTCTCGCCAACGGCTTAAAAGCTGACCTGTACGAAAACTTTACTGATGTGGACGCCGTCTATTCCGTCAACCCGTCAATCGTGCGGCATCCGAAAGAAATTAACGAACTGACGTATCGGGAAATGCGTGAGCTCTCCTATGCCGGATTTTCCGTTTTTCATGATGAAGCGCTGATTCCCGCATTTCGGGCCGGCATCCCCGTTCAGATTAAGAATACGAATAATCCGGATGCGAAAGGAACACGCGTCGTCAGCAGCCGTGACAATACGAACGGGCCAGTCATCGGCATCGCAAGCGACACGGGCTTTTGCAGCATTTACATAAGCAAATATTTAATGAACCGGGAAATCGGTTTCGGCCGCAAAGCCCTTCACATTTTGGAGGAAGAAGGATTGACGTATGAACACGTTCCATCCGGCATTGACGACATCACAATCATCCTTCGGCACAATCAGATGGACTCAGAACTGGAACACAGGCTCGTCACCCGTCTGAAGCAGGAGCTTCAAGCAGATGAAGTCACAGTCAGGCACAATCTGGCGCTGATTATGGTCGTCGGGGAAGCGATGCGCCATAATGTCGGCACAACCGCCAGGGCATCCAAAGCACTGTCGGAAGCCGGCGTCAACATCGAGATGATCAATCAAGGGTCCTCGGAAGTCAGCATGATGTTCGGAGTGAAAGAAGAACAGGAAAAACACGCGGTGCGGGCGCTGTATGACGAATTTTTCGCCGGAGTCTTACTCTCATAGGACACCGCCTCTTTTTTCTCTTGTCCACTAATATCCCTTACAAAGCAGCTTCTTTTACATATTGTATGGTATAGACAATATGGAGGTGAAGCTCATGTCAGGATATTCAGGAGTCAGCTCTTTCGCTTTGATCGTTGTTTTATTTATCCTGTTGATTATTGTTGGTACTGCCTTCGTTGGCGGTTTCTAAGCATCACTCCGTCTATATGAGGACGCTGCGGGTTTTGACCTGCGGCGTTTTCTTTTGTTTTCCGCCGCTGTCCGAGCCCGGCCGCGCAAAAAAAAAGACTGCCGGGAATATTCCCAGGCAGTCTTTTCCTTTGTTCAGGTTATTTTCTTCTCACGTCATTCCTCTTTCAGCTACATGGAATTCAGCCTGATCTGTCTGGCCTGCACCTGTCACTGTAAAAATCGCGGCGGCTGCTAAACAAATAACAAACCATTTAGATTTCAATTTCATACAAACCCTCACTCCTTTGTATTTGTTTCCTTGCCTCTTCGACTTTCAGAAAATAGTCAGAAGAAATTTTAAAGCAATTTTGTTCATAGTAATATTTAGCTGCTTCTAGTGCTAAATCCTCTATATCGGCGTATAAATTTTTATCTTCCAGGTAACGGAAACACGCGCTGATTGTTTCCTCATCCGGTTTCGCCTGATACAGAGCCTGCAGCCATTCGAATTTTACCGTGTAAACGGGATCGTCTGTTTCTTTAGCATATTCATATCCCCGCTTGTGATATTCCGACGCTTTTTCTTTTTTTCCGAGTTTAAAGTAAATGAGTGTGATTAGAAAATATGCTTGAGGAAGAGAATTGACGATTCTTTGTGATTCAAATGTATCGACCGCCCGTTCAAAGTACGGAATCGCTTCGCCGATGCGGTCCTGATTGTAGTAGCACAGTCCGAGGTTATACAGCGCCCTCCCGACAAGCTGCGCTTTTTGTTCTTTTTCGGCCATTTGCAGAGCGTGCTGAAAATGTTTGGCCGCCTGTTCAAAGCGCCTTTCATCCATTAAATTGACGCCGAATACAAAATGGCATTGAATGATCCGGACGTTATATGTGTCCTGCTCTACGTATATTTCATAAGCGTTTTTTATATGTATCAAAGAAAAATACGTTTGTTTCATATGATAATAAGCTTCGGCCACTTTAAAATAAAACTCCGCCCGTTCCACATGGTCCGATACGAAGGCCAGTTTTTTCTCAGCTTGTTTATAATATGTAATCGCTGAGATAAATTCTCTTTTATCAAATTCAAACATGCCTTTGAAAAAGTTGACGTAATAATCGAGAAGCCCTTTGAGGCCGGCCTGGCTGTTATCAATGTTATCAAGAATTTCCGACAGGGTCGGCTGGTCTTCTATCTTCAGTTTTTCCAGCGGCTCCAAGTAGTCCAGCATCAGCTGATGGCGAAATTCCATGAGGGAATAATAAAGCACTAAGTTCGAATCAGGCTCCATACGGTCAAGCTCTTGTTTGATCTCGGCTTTCAAGATCTCCGCATCCGGCACGCTGAATGTTCTGATGTATCGATACCACTCGTTAATTTTCTGCCCGACTGCTGAAGAAGGAATTAACCCGCTCTTCATTCCTTCACCCTCCCCATCCAAGACCTGTTTACCAGTTATTTTATCACGTTTCCGTCTCTTTCCATCCCGAAAAACACGCAAACTTTGTTTCGGCAGAGCGCAATTTTCCGAGTGGAGTTAAAACAGACGGCGGCCAGACGGGACCGCCGGTTTCAAGATTATTCATTTTTCGTATTCAGCGGAAGGCGGATTGTAAAGGTCGTGCCTTTTCCTTTTTCGCTGTCAATATCTATCGTGCCCTTGTGCATTTCGACGAGCTGCCTGACGATGGACAGGCCGAGTCCGTATTCGCCGTATGCGGTATTCCTCCGGGACACGTCCGCCTTATAAAACCGCTCCCATATATGCTCAATTTCCTCTTTGGAGATGCCGATCCCGGTGTCTTCGATTTCAATCACCGTTTCTTTATAGCCTTCATACCCGCGCAGCGTGATGTCTCCCTTTTGCGTAAATTGTATGCTGTTTTTCGTGATGTTGACGAGAATCTGGATCAGCCTGTCATAATCGGCGAACACTTTGACGCCGTCCTCCACTTGAATACGCAGCTGATTTTGTTTTTCCTCCGCCTGCTGATTGAGATGCTCTTTAATAATTTCAAACACCTCGATGAGCGGCAGGCTGAGCTTGTCCAGTTTGATTTGCTGGGATCTGATTTTTTCATAATCCAGGTTTTCTTTCACGAGCCTGAGCATCCGCTTCGTTTCTTCGCTGATCAGCGAGAAGCATTTCTCTTTATCTTTTTCCGGGATGGTGTTGCTGTTAAGCCCCTCCACAAGTCCGTTAATGGTCGTCAAAGGCGTTCTCAGCTCATGGGAGACATCGGCGATAAATTGGCGCCTCCGTTTTTCGAGGCGGTCAATCTGCTCTCTCGATTGCTTCAGATTTTTGGCCATGATGTTGAAATCGGACGCCAGCATGCCGATTTCATCGCCGCCGCTGTTCTTGAGCGAAATATCGTAATCACCGGATGCCACTTTTCCGGTCGCATCCCGCAATGTCTGAATCCGCTTGACGTGAAATTTAGATAAAAGCCAGCTCAGCAGAATCGTGATGATAAGGGTGCTGATGATCGCGTAAATCATATAGCGGTTGACCTGGCTGATCATCTGCTCGACCCCTCTGACGGGAGACACGAGCAGCACCGCTCCTTTAAATTGATCGTTGATAAAAAGCGGTTTTGCGACAAGCGATACTTCCAAGCCTTCCGTATTAAAACGGTTCATCTCCGCTCTGATCTGAACGGTTTTCCCTTGCTTCAGCATGTGCCACTCTTTACTTTTCAGCTTCTCGCGCGGCGGCATATCGTCAGGAAAAAAGTAAGGCTGCTGATGTTCATCAAAAATAATAAACCTGGTCTCTCGCGTTTTTAACATGTCCTGATACGGATACAGGCGGCGCAGATCAAGATCACGGCCGTTCAGCTCACTTGTGATCTGCTGGGCGTAAGATGACAGCTCATCCACTTTATTTTGATACGCAAAATCTTTCACAAAGTGCGAAAACAGGGAAATGATGATGAAAAAGGCCAAAATCAAAATGCTGACATGGCTTAACAGCAGCTGATATAAGTATTTAATCCTCATCAAATTTGTATCCTACCCCCCACACCGTGTATAAAAACGGTTTTTCGTCACTGGACAGTTTTTTGCGCAGCCGTTTAATATGAACATCAACCGTACGTTCATCGCCGTAAAATTGATAGCCCCACACCTGCTCAAGCAGCTGCTCTCTCGAAAAAACCTGGCGCGGGTTTTGTGCGAGATAAAAGAGCAGATCGAATTCCTTCGGCGTCAGATTCTCGACAGGTTTTCCGTGCAGAAACACTTCCCGCGTCTTCTTATTGATTGAAAAACACGCCGTTTCGATCAAGTCGTCGCTTTTTACGGCCTGCCCCGTCGCCCGGTATCTTCTGATCACCGCTTTAATCCGCGCTACTAGTGTCAGCGGGCTGAACGGCTTGGTGACATAGTCGTCGGCCCCCATTTCAAACCCGATCACCTGATCAGACTCCGTGTCCTTTGCGGTCAGCATAATAATCGGCACACTGCTCGTCTCTCTTATTTTCCGGCAGATCGTCACTCCGTCCATGGATGGGAGCATAATGTCCAGAATGACCAAATCCCAGTCCTCTTCCGTGAACCGCTGATAGCCTTCCACTCCGTCATGGACAAATTCGGCTTCAAATCCTTCTTTAAAAAAGAACATTTCCGTCATGGTGCATACGCTTATATTATCTTCTATCATTAATATCTTCATTTGTTCCTCCGCTTATCTTGACGCTTTTTCTTATAATAGCACCATTTTACCCGGATGTTTTCGGGTTTCACAAATGTTAGTTTTTATTTCATCACCCGGAAATAGTTTGTTCATATTTTTTTCATACATTTCTCCTACTATATACATATCGGATGGCCGGTGCTAAAGGAGGCCGGTTTTACAAGATCTGACATCCATGCGGAGGAACAGACATGAACTTTATAAAAAGAGCCTTTTGGAGCATGAAGGCTAAAAAGGGAAAAACATTTTTGCAGCTGGTTGTGTTTTCAGTGATTTGCATTTTTGTCCTGTCCGGTCTTGCGATCCAGTCAGCGGCAAAGAAATCAAGCGAACTGGCAAGGCAGCAGCTCGGCGGGAGCGTCACACTCCAGGCTGACCGCCAAAAGCAAATGGCGCAGCAGCAAAAAGACGGTGAAAAGAGGACGTTTGAATCAACGCCGATTCCCGTCTCAGATGCCAAGAAGCTTACATCTTTACAGCATGTTAAAAATTACAACTTCCTCACGACAGCGTCAGCAAATGCAGAAAGCTTTGATGCGATAAAAAGCTCAGGCGAATCAGCCGATAACAGTTCCGGCGCCGGCCGTTTTCAAGGTGGCGGAAGACAGATGATTTCAGCGAATATCTCGATCGAAGGCGTGCTCTCTACGGCATTGCTTGATGATTTCACGGACGGGAGCTCAAAAATCACTGACGGACGCGCCATCACAAAAACAGATGCGGACGCAAAAGTCGCCGTGATTAATGAAACGCTGGCAGATCAAAACAAGCTGAAGGTCGGCGGCTCCATTACCGTTTCCTCAGCAGCGGATGATTCTGTGAAAACGAAGCTTAAAATTGTGGGAATCTATAAAACAACATCATCAGGAGACGATCAGGCACAGCATTTTTCATTCTTAAATCCTGACAATAAAATCTATACGCCTTACACCGCCGCGGCGGCGTTAAAAGGGTCTGATAACAAAAACAAAATCAGCTCAGCCGTTTATTATATGGATGATGCCAAATATATTGACTCATTCGTTGCGGCTGCGAAAAAAACATCTGTAGATGATAAAACCTACGCGCTGACGACAAATGATCAGGTGTATCAGCAAATGGTCGGCCCGATTGAAAATGTCGCGTCATTTTCTAAAAACGTGGTATACCTTGTATCCATCGCGGGCGCGGTCATTCTTGGGTTGATCGTGATGATGTCGATCAGGGAACGCAAGTATGAAATGGGTGTCTTGATGGCGATCGGCGAAAAGCGCTGGAAGCTCATCGGACAATTCTTAACGGAAATTCTGGTTGTCGCGGTTATCGCCATCGGGATCGCATCCGTCACGGGCAGCCTTGTGGCGAATCAGCTCGGAAATCAGCTTCTTTCCCAGCAGGTCAGCTCAGCCGGTGATTCGCAGCAAACAAGCGGCTGGGGCGGAGGAGAAATGCTGCGGGGAGGCGGCATGTTCGGTCAGCATTCATCCGGCACGGATGTCATCAGTACAATGCAGGTAAACGTCTCGCTGAATGACCTTCTGATTCTTGGCGGGATCGGCGTCGCAATTGCCGTCATCGCCACATTACTGCCGTCTGTATCAGTCATGCGGCTTCACCCTAAAACGATCCTGACCAAGCAGGAATAAGAGGAGGCAGCATAATGAGCCTATTAACCTTTCAACAGACCGGCTACTGGTACCAAGACAAATCACAGCCGCTGTTTCAGGATATAACGATCAGCTTTGAAAAAGGGAAGTTTTATACAATTGTCGGCGCCTCCGGAACGGGAAAAACAACGTTTCTGTCTCTGGCGGGCGGCCTTGACACACCTAAAGAGGGAAGCATCCTTTATAACGGAGAAGACATCTCCAAAATCGGATTAACCAAATTCAGAAATCAATATGTCTCTATCGTCTTTCAATCTTATCATCTGATCCCGTATATGACGGCGCTCCAGAATGTCACAACGGCGATGGAGATCACCGGCTCTAAGGAGAACAACAAAGATGCGTTCGCGCTCAGCATGCTGAAAAAAGTCGGCTTCACCGAACAGCAGGCCCGTCAGCGGGTGCTGACATTAAGCGGCGGACAGCAGCAGCGCGTTTCAATTGCGCGGGCTTTCTGCTGTGACACGGATTTGATTTGCGCGGACGAGCCGACGGGAAATCTCGACGAGGATACGTCAAAGGAAATCGTCCGGCTCTTTCAGGACTTGGCGCATAAAGACGGCAAATGCGTCATCATGGTTACGCACGACGAACAAATTGCCAAAGTTTCGGATATCAACATCCGCTTATTAAGAGGAGGTTTCACGGTAAAAGAAAACGGCACGGCCGTTTCCTGATACCGCGCCCCTGCCAGCGCAGACAGGGGCGCACCCTATATCCCCCTATTCAATAGAAGTGAACGTAAAAAGAGCGAGGGCTGCATCCCCCCGCTCTTTTTATTTATATCAGCTGTAAATAACGGTCCATATTTGATTGTCGGGCTGCTTTGATCAATTCTTCCGCCTTTTCCTCTTCCCCCGGCAAAGCGAGCCGGAGTTTGTCTTCAATGTCTTTTTCAGAAAGGCCGTTTCCCGGCGCTCCCTTCGGACAGTCGATACGTGTTTCATAGACATGACCGCCGGAAGCCGTAACCCGTACAATTGTAAAACGGCCCTTCGGAACGGCGTTTTCAGCCGGCTGAATTTGTTCATCGCAGCTGCGGTGAATCCGCTCAAATCCTTTTTGAAAGGATTCCGGAATCGGCTCGGATGTGAAATGTTCAACTGAAAAATCCTTACCGTGCAAAGCTAAGGTGATCACATATTCCACGCTGAACCGTCCCGCTTCGCCTGTTTTCGGACGCCGTTCTGTCAATGCGGCGTCCCCGCCCGGCGGATAAATCACGTCGATCCGTTCCGTTTGGCCGAAAGTGAGACCATGTTCGGCCTTCAGCTTGAGAATGGCGTCCGCCGCATGATGAGCCGCCGAGCAAAACGGATAAACCTTAAACCAAAGTCCCGGGCTCACAATCCGCCAAGGTTTTCCCCACCCGTTTACAAGCAGGGTTTCTGCCCGTTCAAGATCGCCGTACAGTCCGAAAAAACCTTTCTCCCCGTCGAGCGCATGAACTGAGCCGCCGAAACCGGCCTTTGCAAGCTTTACGGCGAACAACCCGGCTTGAGCGGCCAGTCCGGCGTGGAGCGGCTTCATTTCTGTCCCGAATTGCACTCTCATGCCTCCGGAGCGGGCAGCCGCAAACCCGATTGCTTTCTGCAATTGGGTTTGATTCAGATTCTCCGCGAATCCGACGGCGCATGCGGCCGCAATGGCACCTAACGTTCCTGTATTGTGCCAGCCTTTCTCGTAATGATGCCTTCCAGCTGACTCGCCGAGCCGCGCCATCACTTCGATTCCCGTCACATAAGCACCGAGAAAACGGCTTTTGTCTATACGGCCGGCTGATGCGGCTGCAATCAAAGCCGGAAGGATGACGGCGCTCGGATGTCCTCTTACATCAGAATGAACATCATCAAAATCAAGCGCATGTGCGATGAAGCCGTTAATGAGCGCGGATTGGGACGGCGCGGTTTTTTGATTTCTGCCGATAAGCGGCGCTATCGGCGCCCCGCCTTCTTCTTCGGCCAGTTTTACCAGCTTTTCAACTCCTTTATCCCGTCTCCCCGCAAAGGCTGCCGCTGTAAAATCAAGCAGTCCTTTGCGCGCTTCTTTCATCGCTTCAGCGGATGTTTCCGGCACAGACGACATGACGGCCTGAGCAAGCCCGGCCGTCAGATTTTCCGTATTCAATCCGTCTGCTCCAATACGTTGACGGCCAGCCGGGCGAAAAACTCAGCCGCTGCCGGGAGCGCTTTTTCGTCGAGTGTGAAGGCGGGATGGTGCCATTCTTCTGTTCCGTTTGTTCCCATCCAGACGAAGAAGCCGGGGATTTTTTCTTGATATAACGCGAAGTCTTCGCCGCCGGGCGACTGTTCTGCCCGAACGGTTTGAAGCCCGAGATCTTCAGCCGTTTGCTCCGCCGCCTGTATGAAACGAGCGTCGTTCATCACTGACGGAAGGTAAGGATACCAGCGGAATTCGGCTTCTGCCCCGAACCCTGCCGCGATTCCTTCGGCAACCCGCTTCATATGTTTCGGAACAGCGTCACGCGCTTCCTTTTGAAACGTCCGGACGGTGCCTTCCATTTCAACATGGTCCGGGATGACATTCCAAGAGCTGCCGCCCTGAACTCTTGTGATGCTGACGACGGCATTGTGAAGCGAGCTGATATTTCTGCTGACAACTGATTGCAAGCCGCCGATGATCTGTCCTGCCGCCTGAATCGGATCAATGCTGTTATCAGGGATTCCGGCGTGGCCGCCTTTTCCTTTAACAGTGATTTCAAAGCGGTCGACACTCGCCATCAGCGGGCCTTCTTTCAGACCGACCGTGCCGACGGGGAGGTCAGGTTTGTTATGCATGCCGAATATCGCCGATACACCGTCAAGCGCGCCGGCTTCAATGACCTGTCTTGCTCCGGCGGCAATTTCTTCCGCGGGCTGAAAAATAAACCGCACCGTTCCTTTCAGCTCATGCTTTCTCTCATTTAATAAAAAAGCCGTGCCGAGGATAGATGCCGTATGGAAATCATGGCCGCAGGCGTGCATCACGCCGCTGTTTCGCGAAGCAAACGGAAGGTTTGTTTTCTCTTCGATCGGCAATGCGTCGATGTCCGCTCTGACGGCGATGACGGGGCCGCTTTTGTCTCCTTTGATTTCAGCGATCACTCCGGTTTGAAGTTTCGGCACATCAAGAACCGTGATTCCTTCTTCCTCCAGCCAGCGGCGGATTTTATTCGTCGTTTCGTATTCCTCGCCTGACAGCTCAGGGTGTTCATGAAGGTCGCGGCGGATATTGATTAAACGTTTGTTTAATGATTCATACGTTTCATTTGCCATTTCTTCTTCTTCCCTTCTTAGACAAGTTCGGCGGGCTCTCCCACTTGCTTAATGAATTTTTTCGTCCGTTCGTTCTGCGGATTGTCAAACAGCTCTTCCGGCGTTCCCTGTTCGATGATGCGTCCGTCTGCCATAAAAATAACCTTGTCGGCCACTTCACGAGCAAAAGCCATCTCATGCGTGACAATGATCATGGTTGTCTGTTTTTCGGCAATTGATTTGATGACTTGGAGCACCCCGGCTACAAGCTCAGGGTCAAGGGCCGAAGTCGGTTCATCCAGTAAAATCGCGTGAGGATCAACGGCCAAGGCGCGCGCAATCCCGATCCGCTGCTGCTGCCCGCCTGACATCGTAATCGGGTAGCTGTCCGCTTTGTGTTCTAAACCGACTTGCCGCAGCAGATCCATACCGATCTGTTCCGCTTCTTTTTTCGGTTTCTTTTGCGCGGTGATCAGCGCCTCTGTCACATTTTGCAGGGCGGTTTTGTTTTTGAACAGGTTGTAATTCTGAAACACCATCGCCGTCTGCTGGCGAAGCTTATGAACGTCTTTGCGCGAATAGGACGAGGCATTCAGCTTTGCATCACCGATTTCAATGATGCCGTCATCCGGGCGCTCCAGCAGATTCAAACAACGGAGGAGCGTTGATTTTCCCGAGCCTGACGGGCCGATGATGGCCGTGACTTCGCCGCTTTTGATCTCAAGATCGATCCCGTCAAGTACGGTAAGGTCTTTAAATGCTTTTCGAATATGTCTGACTTGTATCATCCTGAGCCTCCTCCTATGTGCGATAAGGCTTGCTGATCGCCCGTTCGAGCAGATCCTGCAGCACACTGTAAATAATCGTAAGAATCCAGTACATGACCGCGACGGCTAAATACGTCTCAAAATATTTGAGGTTGCCTGATGCGTACATTTTTCCTTGGGCGAACATTTCCATCACTCCTAATGTAAAGGCGAGCGATGTTTCTTTTAACAGGCCGATAAACGTATTTCCCGTCGCGGGAAGCGCGTTTCTGACGGCTTGCGGGAAAATGATCCGTCTGTACGCCTGGGATTTTGTCATTCCGACAGACAGACAGGCTTCAAGCTGCCCCTCATCGACTGAGTTGAGCGCCGCGCGGAAGATTTCAGCCAAGTAGGCGGCATTTTTCAGGCTTAACCCGATAATCGCCGCAGTTAACGCCGTCATCTTGCTCATTCCGGGAAACAGCTGAGGCAGGCCGTAATAAATTAAGAAAAGCTGCACGAGCGTCGGCACGCCCCGGAAAAATGAAATATACACCTTTGACAGCTGGTGAAGCACAGGAACACGATTTTTTGTGATAAGCGCTAATATAAGGCCGCCGATCACGGCAAATACCATGGCCGCGACGGCCATAAGTAATGTGATCGGCAAGGCTTCGATTAACGCGGGAAAAGCTGAAAACATAAATCCCCAATCAATGCTGTTCATTCTCGATTTTCACCGCCGTTTCTTAATGCTTTGCTTCCGTTGTGATATCTTCGTTAAAGTACTTTTCAGACAGCTTTTTCAGCGTGCCGTCTTTCCGCAGGTCTTCAATGGCTTTGTTTACTTTTTTACGGATTTTATCGTGAGCCGCATCTTTCGCAAACGGGAAAGCGACTTTTTCATAGACAATCGGGTCTCCTGCTAATTTCAGAGGCAGACCGGTCTTTTTGATCTGGGCGATCAGGACGCTGCGGCTGTTTACATAAGCGTCAACCCGTCCGTAAGCCACGTCTTTCAGCGTACCTTCTTGTGTTTCATATGTTTTAATGTTGATTTTTTTATCCGGGTCCTTGCTCTCAAGGTTTTTCGCGTGGTTTGAGCCCAGAACGGCCGCCACTGTTTTTCCTTTCAGATCGTTGACTGATTTGATGTCTTTGTTATCGTTTTTGACGACGATTTGAGTGCCCGCATACGAATACGGTTCTGTGAAGTTATACGTTTTCTTGCGTTCGTCCGTGACAGCGACTTGGTTAGAGATGGTGTCGAGTTTGCCGGTCTGGAGCTCTCCCATCAGACCGCTGAATTCAAGCAGCTTCCAGTCCAGTTTCATGTTGATTTTTTTCGCGACGGCTTCCATGACATCCACGTCAAAGCCGGTCAGCTTGCCGTTTTCTTTATATGCGAACGGATAGCTTTGTCCCGTGGCGCCTACATGCAGTACGTTATCGCCGCCTTCGCTTTCTTTTCCGTTTCCGCATGCTGATAAGACCGCCAAAAGCGCGGCAGACAGCAGCAAAGCCCATGTTTTCTTCTTCATTGAAATCCCGCCTTTTCCTATTAAAATGTTAATCCTGCAATTGTTTTTTTAAATAAATGGTGATGTGCCCTTTTCCTAAATCCTTTTCGCCTGCACGGACGTAGCCTTTCCGCTCGTACATGCCGATCAGCCACGGATGCTTGTCCGCTGTGCCCAGTGACACGAAAGGCGCTTTTAATGTATCGCGGAGCACTGTATTCTCCAGCCACTCCAGCATGTCCGAGCCCGTCCCTTTTTTTCCGGTTTCAGGATCGACGGCGAACCACCAAATATGAGGGACACCATACGGCCCGGGATTCGGCCCCCACGGCATCCGCAGAGAAATCGTCGCCAGAATCCGTCCGTCTTCTTCCAAAACGTAACAGGCGTTTTTTTGTATGTTATTCAAAACGAGCTCCTTATCCGCCGTGGCAGCGGCAAAGTTGATGCCGAGCTTGCGGATCGGTTCATACGCCCGCAGTGTCAGTGAAAGCAGCTCATAAGCGTCTGCCTCCGTTGCGAGCCGGTATTGTCTTGACATGATGAGCCCTCCTTTAGCCGGCATATCGGTTTGCCGGTTTTTCCAGTCCGAAATGTTCTCTGAGCGTCGTTCCTTCATACTCTTTTCTGAACACGCCCCGTTCTTGTAAAATCGGAATCACTTTGTCTACAAAAAGAGTGAGACCTTCAGGCAAAAGCGGCGGCATGATGTTAAAACCGTCACAAGCTTGTTTTCCGACCCATTCTTCCATCTTATCGGCAAGCTGTTCCGGCGTTCCGACAAAGATATGATGGCCTCTTGAACCCGCCACATATTTGTAAAGTTCGCGGATGGTCATGTTATCGCGTTTGGCCATCTCCTGAACGAGCTTGAACCGGCTTTTAACGGCATTCGACGCATCCGCATCCAATTCAGGCAGCGGGCCGTCAAGCGGGCAGGCGGAAAGGTCGACGCCGCCCAGATAGTTTTGCAGAATGTTCAGGCCGACAGACGGAATGATGAGGTCTTGGAGCTCTTCATATTTTGCCTTTGCTTCTTCTTCGGTATCGGCGATAACGGGAAAAATTCCCGGCATGATCGCGATTTTTTCAGGATCACGGCCGAAAGAAGCCGCTTGTTCTTTAATAGATTGATAGAATTCCTGCGCGGATTCCAAATGATTTTGCGCGGTGAAAATGACCTCCGCCGTTTTGGCGGCCAGCGCTTTTCCGTCTCCTGATGATCCGGCCTGAATAATGACCGGGCGCCCTTGAGGTGTGCGGGCGACATTTAACGGCCCTCTCACGGAGAAATATGTTCCTTTATGGTTCAATTCATGCATTTTGTCTTTATCGAAAAATGCTCCTGATTCTTTGTCACGGATAAAGGCGTCTTCCTCCCACGAATCCCATAATCCTTTGACGACTTCAACGAATTCTTCCGCGCGCTGATATCTGAGATGGTGCTCAAGATGCTTTTCGCCGCTGAAATTAAGCGCGGTCGATTCAATCGATGATGTGACGACATTCCAGCCCGCGCGGCCGTTGGAAAGATGATCAAGCGATGCAAATTGTCTCGCGATATGGAACGGTTCGCTGTATGTGGTAGATGCGGTCGCCGTCAGACCGATGCGGGATGTGACCTGAGCGAGCGCCGACAGCAGCGTAAACGGCTCAAAGCGCGTCAGCACATTCGGATGTGATTTGCCGTCTATTGATAAACTGTCCGCCAAAAACAGCATGTCCAATTTCCCCCGCTCAGCCGTTTTCGCCAGTTCTTTGAAATAATCCAAATTCATGCTCGCGTCCGCCGGTGCCTGAGGATGTCTCCAAGAAGCGACATGATGGCCGGTGCCCGCGAGAAACACACCGAGTTTGATTTCTTTTTTCTTTGTCATGATGGATCTCCTTCTATTCTGAAATACAGTTAGGAAAATATTAACACCACTAAACCTATATTTCCTAGTAATTTTATAAGAATAAATCAAAATGTACAATTGTCAGGCAAGTTTGTCAATGCATTAAGACAAAAATCATGATATTTAAAAAAACCCGGCGCACCGCCCGGGTTATTTCTTCGAAACTGTATAGACGGTCCCTTTGACCTTTTTCTTAATAACGGCAATGATAAGCAGCAAAACGGGGAACAGCACTTGAAACGGAAGATGAATATAGATCGGCACAATGTTTAAGCCTTCATTCATGTGTTCCGAAAAATTGCTTGCGATGCTGATGGAGAGAATCAGCACCCCCAATCCGACCGGGAAGGCCAGCTGGGACGGATTTTTTTCTTTAAACAGCGTGGACACGCCCACGACAACCGCATATGTAAAAAGGCTGACTTTGAAAAAACCGCCGATGACGAGCACGAGCATGAAAAAGACATCCAGCCGGTCTAAAAACTCTTCCACTTTAATTGTCTGTATGGTGCTCAGCAGCGGAAATTGAGAGCGGAGCATTAAGTTGACGTCCAGCACACAAATATTAATCGCCACTGACATCGCCAAAAACAGCCCGCTGATGATAATCGCCAGAAATCCGGTTTTCTTCACCTTTTTCCGATCTTTTAAATAAGGGAAAATCATGACAAACACGATTAATTCACCGAACGGGATGAACATCGTCTGTTTAAACACGGAATAAATGACCGTTCCTGCACCCTCCGCTAAAACGGGCTGGAGAAATCTGAGGTTTATCGTGCCTGAGCTGATAATGAGGATCAGCCCGACGGCTGTCAGGAAATACATAATGCCAAACAGCAGCTCGCCGGCTCTCGCTATCACTTCAATTCCCTTTCTGACCGCAAATATCGCGGCGATCATCAGCATGGCATTCACAATTAAAAGCGGCGTGTCCTGGTAGGCGAAGGTGACAAGCATTTCGCCAAAATCCCGCAATACGCGGGCCGCGATATAAGCAAAATAGAGAATATAAAGAAGGGAGACCGCCCAGCTCAGATGTCTGCCGATCAGTTCGTTCATGTAATCTCTCGGAGAAGACTCAGGAAAAAATTGATACAGCGCCTGATAAACGTAGAAAAGCCCGAGACCGATAACGCACCCGAGAAGCACGGACAGCCACGCATCCCGCCCGGCCATCGTTCCCGGCGGGATCAATAACGAACTGCCCAATTCAAACAAAATGATCATAATAAACAGCTGACGCGTGCCGATTTTCGCATTTTCCATACGCTTCGCTCCTTTCTCCTCAAATCAATCATGCTCAAGCTTGTCTGAGAGAGGATTATTCCGCAAGCCCGTTCTTCTGATAATGACTTCCGTTTTGACATCTACGGGGAGATTGGGGAAATATTCTTCATCCCACTTCCCTTTGAACTTTTTCCATTTGTCCGGATGCTTCCGATAGATCAGGTCTCCGAAGCCGACGAAGTCATTCTTATGGGCTTTTATATCTTCAATCGATTTGGTGATATCTTTCTCAAGCTGCACGCTGAGCGCCTTTTGCATCGTCATCAGCACTTGCGGATCAGACAGATGGAAAGGGTATCTGACAGCGTCCACCAGCCCCTCGACCTGAGCATGCACGTGAATATTCGGTTTTCCGTTCGGAAAAGTGGCCGTCACCTTTGTATTCTGGCGGGTGACCTGCAGACTGATTGCATGCTTCACGTTCTTCCAATCCGCATTGATGAACGTATGTTTGATCCTATTGAGCAGCCATACAGCCCCCACACTGTCGTCATCCTCAATCCAGTAATCCAGCCTCCCATCCTTTTTGAACACCGCCAGTCCGTCCGCTGACAGCACTGCTTCCGGTTCAGTTGTCTGCGTATTTTCCATCGTAGGACCGGCTTTATCGTCTCCGTGCATTTCATAACCAGGAATAAACGGCGACCCGGCCGGAGAAGCGAGATCAATCAGAACGTCCTGAAGGCTGGTTTTAATGACTCTGCCGTATTGTTCCTGCGTGAAGCTGAGCGTCTTGTTCACTTTATTGGAAGGGATTTTATCAATCGGCGTCAGCACTTTAATAATGTCTTCAGCCTTGCAATTATGCGCGATCACAACGGTTGCGGTCGTCCTGAATTCGGTGTCGCGGTCAAGATTGTCCAGAATAAAACTGAGCCCTTCCTCTTTCGCCAGCTTTTCACTGAACACCACGAGATTCGTATGGGCAAAATAGAGCCTTCTGGACACTTTCATCGAGCCTTTTCTCAAAGCTTCCGTCATATTGTCTCCGGACACCGAATAGACGGAAACCGGAGGCCGGTCTCCCGCTCCGCCGCCCTGCAGACCGCCGGCCACATTTCCCGGATTGATAATTTGGAAATGAAGGACGTATTTTCCCGTTTCGGTCCGGTCAATACCGATGGCGGAGATCACCGCTAAATCGGTCAGCTCCCTTTTATCCCAGCATCCGGATACAAACATAAGGGAAACCATCGTACAAAGGATAAGCATCCATTTACGTCTTTTCATTACCGTCGCCCTCTTCTACATCTTTATTAACCATTCCTCTGGATGTCTCCGGTTTCGGTCTTTGATGTTCCCCTTGGCGCCTGTTGTTTTCCTGCACGAGCAGTCCCGGCCTTTTTTCATCCGCCCATAACGGAGCGCGGAGGAGGGAATCCTTCAGTCCGCCCGGGGTTAAAGGAGCGAGCGGGGACATATACGGAAATCCGAATGAACGCAGGCCGCACAGATGGACAAACATCATGATAATGCCCAGAATCAGCCCGTAAAATCCCATAACCGCCGCCGACAGAATAAAGAGAAACCGGATCAGGCGCGCAGATATCGCCATGTCAAAAGCCGGGGTCGCAAAGCTGGCAATCGCCGTCAGCGCGACGACGATAACCATGGCCGGGGAGACGATGCCGGCCTGCACGGCGGCCTGGCCGATGACAAGCGCTCCGACGATGGAAACGGCGGAGCCGACAACTCTCGGAAGCCGGACACCCGCCTCCCTGAGAATCTCAAAGGCCACTTCCATCGTCAGCGCTTCAATCACGGCCGGGAACGGCACCGTCTCCCGCTGGGCCGCGATGACAATCAGCAGCTGCGTCGGAATCATTTCCTGGTGAAAGGTCGTCGCCGCCACATAAATCCCCGGCGCCACCAGTGAAATGAAGAAGATCAAAACCCGCAGCACCCTGATGCTAGTGGCGATATCAAATCGTGAATAATAATCCTCAACGGATTGAAAAAATTGAATAAATAATGCCGGCGCGAGGAGAACGAACGGCGTTCCGTCCACGACAATCGCAAATCGTCCTTCCAGCAGATTCCCCGCCACAACGTCCGGCCGCTCTGTATGATATACGGTGGGAAACACAGAAAACGGCGCGTCTTCAATGAGCTGTTCAATGTAGCCGGATTCCAGAATGCTGTCGATGTCAATGTGCTTCAGCCGCTTGCGGACTTCCTTAATCAGCTTTTTATCACAAATTCCGTTAATATACATCAGCGCGACATCCGTATTCGTTTCGTGTCCGATCTCCATTTTTTCAACCCATACATCAGGCGTTTTTACATACCTGCGGATCATGGAAATATTGGTTTGCAGAGATTCAGTGAATCCCTGCCGCGGGCCGCGGAAAGAGACCTGGGTGCTCGGCTCTTGAATGGACCGGTGCTCTCCCCCTTCCGTGCTGGCGATCAGCGCCTTGTCAGCCCCGTCGACAAAAATGAGCGTGCTGCCCGCCACCAGCCCGGCATAAAGACTTTTCCATTTTTCTTCCTCTTTCACCCCGCCGATCGCAAGCGTTTTATCGTATATCAGGCAGACTGCTTGTTCCGGCTGAACGGACGGGATGTCGATTAAATCCTCCAGAAGGGATTGGCTGACGAGCTGTTCGTCTACCAAACCGGCGATATACACAATTGCGGCCGGAAGCTCTTCTTTTCCGATTTTCAGCCGGCGGATGACGACATCGGCACTGTTGCCGAACCTCTCAGACAGTTTCTTCATATTTTGCTTTAAGCTGAGGGAGATCGGCTCATCCCGCTCTTTGTCCGGCTGGCTGTCCGCTTCTTTTCTGCCTTCATTGTCACGGTCGTTTTGATCGGCTTTTTTTTGTTTCTTCTGCTTAAAAAATGGCGGCATATCGCAAAAAACCTTTCCTCGTTTTTTTCATATTCTTCCTGTACGGCAAAAGATTATGCACGGCGGAAAGTCTGTATAAGTTCTGCGTAATCGAAAAGGATAAAAAGGGAGAGTGATGCGCATGAAAATATTGGGGGTTTCATTTTTTTTGCTTGCTGCCTGTCTGATCATTTCAGTAACGATGGATATGCTGCAAGGTTTCAGTTTCTATGGAGCGGTCCAAAACAACCTGTCCGCTTTTAAATTGACCACCTTCTCAGAATGGCTGATGCTGTTTTTATTCGCCCTCTTTTTAATCAGAGAAATGATCGTTTTATATAAATCAGGTAAAAAAGATGCCTGACAGGCGCACGGCTGTATTGTGTCAAAAAAGAACACATCCCTCCTTCTTTCGGAGTTCATGTGTTCTTTTTATGTTTCCGGCGCAGATTGTTTTCAGATGACGATATTTCCGCTTTCCGTATCTGTCGTGTGTTTCACAATGACGCCTTTGATAATGCGGTTGCCGATAATTTTAGTACTTGCGGAGGAATTGGTTTGGATGGCGGAAGCAGAAGCGGCGGAAAGGTTGTTGATGGTATTGCCCGACACGAGGGAATTGGAGGCTCCGTTCAGATAGATGCCGATCGGGCTGCCCGCCGTTCGGTTGATCGTAAGCGTATTGTCTATGACTTCATGCGTGCCTGAGTTCAGATACACGGTAACGATAAGCGGTGATGATTCAAAGCGGTTGCTGATGACAGAGGTTCCCGAGGATGTTGAACTGAATACGGGATAGTTTTTATAGTTCTTAAAGAGATTGCCTTTGATGACAGCCCTGGCGTCATTTGTCACAGATACGGCATAGGACTCCGCGGCGCCCTGATACGCATTCGGAATCAGCGTATTTCCTTCAATAACGGCATTTCCGCCTGTGACCCATATGCCCCGGCTGAACGATGTCAGCACATTTTGTTTTACGGTGATATTGCCGGCCGACATGCTGATTCCGTCTGTCACCTGATTCAGAGTGTTATTCGTAAAGACGGCGTTTTCCGACAGCGTCGCCCGCATCCCCGTGCTTCGTCTCGTTTCGGAACGTCCGTTTTCAATGACATTGCCGTCAACGGTCACATCTTCTGCCTGATAGACGGAAATGCCCGTATTTTCAAATTGATTGATTTTGTTATGGGTGACGAGGACGCTTTTTCCCCTTACATCTATTCCGGTGGAAAAACCGGTAATCAGATTGTTGGAAATGACGGCATTGCTGCTGTCCTGTCCTTGTGACACACCTTGTCCGGCAACTGCGGTCCTTGAGCCGCCGTCTGACCGAAAGAAAACATTCCCCGAAATGACGGTATGTGCCCCATACCCGTAGCTGATTGTGTTATCGGAATGATTTCCTTCAATTAACACATTATATCCGTTAAAGTTGGTGACTGAGCTTGCGGCGTTTCCGGAAAAAAAGTTGTTGCGGACCGTAATATGAAGAGCTTCTTCATAATCAATATCGCCTTCTCCGTACGATTCAATATCGATTCCGAATTTCGGAGCCGTTCCGTTCCCTTGCCCGGCGTCTTCAATTACACATTCTTCCACCGTAACGGTATTGCAGCCGGTGATTGAAATGTTGTTCCGCCTTGACTGCCTGATCTCACAGCGGCGGATGGTCACCTGTTCTGAAGTTTCGTAATCACTGTTTGTTTTTAACCCGAGCGGGCTGACAATAATGCCGTCTCCCGTAAAATCGGAAATCTTCACATTTTCGATCAGCACATTGCTGCTGCCTTCAATACAGATTCCAAACCCCCATTCATGGGTCGACCGCAAAGGGACATTGGTATACGTGTGTTCATCCCGTTCCCCGATGATCCGGCCGCCGGTGATGGTGACATTTTCACGCCTGCCTATATAGAAAGCCGAGTAGCCCCAGGAGCTGTTCGGCGCCACTTTAATCGTGCATTCCGGATCTAAAACGATGGTGAGATGGCTCGGCACGTTAATCCCGGCGTTCCGAAACGGCTGGCTTCTGTCCCCGCCAAGCGTGCCGTTGATTTTATACGTTCCGGGCGGAAAAAACACCGTATGACAGCCTTCGCTGACGGCCCTGGCCAAGCATTGGTTGATGGCGCCCGTCACGTCGGTTTTTCCGTCTGCCGCCACACCGCAATCCGTAATATCCAATATACGATTCGGCAAGTGATAATCTCCTCCTTCCTCTCTTATTGTCATCTTATTCCGCCATATCCCGCTCCGCCTGTACATACTTTAAATTTTATTAAAAAAGTTTATAAAGATAGTTTAGTCAGATAATATAACAAAATAAGTCATTGGAATTAGGAAAATTCGTCTATATTCAACGTTTTAATATCTTTTCATTCTGGAATTTTTTGAATTCAGTATAAATTATATTGACACAAGTATTATATAAGAATATGATTTTTGTAATACACTTTTTTAAGAAAGGGTTGGCTCAGGTGGCATCTATTGATAAGGACTCTATAACAGAAACTGTGCCGCAACGAGGCTTTTTCGGTCATCCCCGCGGCTTGTTCACACTGTTTTTCACCGAATTTTGGGAGCGTTTCTCCTACTATGGTATGAGAGCCATATTGCTTTACTATTTATACACGGAAGTCGCTCATGGCGGTCTCGGCTTTGATAAAACGACCGCAGTTGCCATCATGTCCATATACGGGTCTCTCGTATACATGTCGAGCGTCATCGGCGGATGGCTGGCCGACCGGGTATTCGGCACGGCAAACACCGTATTTTACGGCGGAATTTTAATTATGTTCGGGCACATCGCTCTTGCCTTCCCTGGCAGCACGGCGGCGTTTTTCACCAGCATGGCTCTGATCATTATCGGAACCGGCCTGCTTAAACCAAACGTATCCAGCGTTGTCGGAGATTTATATACGAAGGAAGACGAGCGCCGCGACTCAGGTTTCAGCATCTTTTACATGGGCATCAACCTCGGCGGATTGCTTGCGCCGCTAATTGTCGGAACACTCGGACAGAAGTACAACTACCACTTAGGCTTCGGATGCGCCGCGGCCGGTATGTTCCTCGGACTGATTGTTTTCGCTCTTACGAGAAAGAAATACCTCGGCAAAGCAGGCTCCAATGTACCGAATCCGATTTCTAAATCATCAGTGATCGGCACGGGAATCGGAGTGGTCATCGCAGCAGCCGTTATCATCGTTCTGATCCAAACCGGCTGGCTGACGATCCAGCGTGTGATTGACACCGTCAGTATCCTCGGCATTGTCATTCCGGTCATTTACTTTATCGTGATGTTCACGAGCAAAAAAGCGACGAAAACGGAAAAATCAAGGCTTGCGGCTTATGTTCCGCTGTTTGTTGCAGCGGCAATGTTCTGGGCGATTCAGGAGCAGGGCGCGACGATTCTTGCTTTATATGCGGATCAGCGCACGAGACTTTCCTTTGCGGGCATGCATCTTGAGTCTTCATGGTTCCAGTCTCTGAATCCATTATTCATCGTTATTTTCGCGCCGGTGTTCGCCTGGATCTGGATGAAGCTCGGCAAACGCCAGCCTTCAACACCGATTAAATTCGCGATCGGCATTATCCTTGCCGGATTATCATTTTTAGTCATGGTGCTTCCGGTTATGGGCGGAAGCGGCGAGCTTGTGAGCCCGCTTTGGCTTGTGCTCAGCTTCCTTTTGGTTGTGCTTGGTGAGCTTTGCCTTTCACCGGTCGGTTTATCCGTCACAACAAAACTTGCGCCTGCCGCTTTCTCAGCGCAGACGATGAGCATGTGGTTTTTAACAAACGCCTGCGGTCAAGCCCTGAACGCAAAAGTAGTCGGTTTGTTTGATAAGATTTCTGAAGCGGCCTACTTCGGCTCAATCGGTCTTGTTTCGATCATTCTCGGTATTATTTTGATTCTTCTGTCTCCCGTCATTAAACGGGCGATGAAAGGCGTACAATAAAAGAAAAGCCTGCGGAATCGTCCGCAGGCTTTTTTTATGCGTCTATCGTTTTAACTCCTCAAGTGCTTCTCTCCATCTCTTCAAGACATCTTCCGGTTCGTGGAGCTGGATGGCCGGTCCGGATATCAGATCCGCGTATTTCGCCCGATCTTCCTTGACGGTGATCACGCGGCAGCTGAACCGTTCCCGCTCGTGTTTCGCCTCTTTCAGCGGCGGAAGCGCCTCACATTCCAATGTGACATAATATGCGGCTCCTCCGTTCCAGGCGATGAAAAGCGCTTGTCCCGAATGCAGCAGGCTGCTTACGGTCGTCGTGTTTTTCCATAAGGCGAGCCGGAGATTCGTTCTGCTCACGGCCACGATTTCACCGGCACTGATCATGGCCGCGTGCGGACGGCCTTCTTTCGTCACAGATTGGAGCACAAACGCGTCGTGCTGCTTTTTTTCAAGCTCCGTCCCGTCTAAAAGCGTGTAAAGCGCCTCCGGCAGCTGCTCCGGCAGCATTACGCTTTTCTTTCCGGAACAGCGGGAACATGTGCGGCCGTCTCTGTTTCTTTCGGATCGATTTTAAATGCCGGGTTGAATGCCGCCGGATTCGTGATGCTTTCCGGTTCACAGGATCTCCATGTGAAAAAGCAGGTTTGGCATTGGTATATTTCCCAAGCGCCTTTGACCGGCGATTGGCTGACGGTTTCTCCTTTTTTCGATTCACAGCGCGGGCATGTTTTCATTGCAATCTCATCCTTTCTTATTGATTCATCAAGTCCATCAGTTTTTGTTCCCACTCTTTCGTTGTCAGCGGAGAATCAAGCGGCTGAGAATAATGGCCTCTTGTTTCCGGCGCGACAGGCGTTGTCGCGTCAAGAATCATTTTGTGTGTCATCCCTGCCGGATCAGACCCCGGGTCAAGCGGAAGGACGGACAGGTCAGGAATGATGACTGCATCGTGTTTCGGATGCATTTTCGTTGAGAGCGCCCACATGACTTGCGGGAGGTTAAACGGATCGACATCCTCATCCACGACAATGACCATTTTGCAGTAGCCGAGTCCGTGCGGCGTGGTCAGGGCGCGCATGCCGACCGCCTTGGCAAAGCCGCCGTAGCGCGTTTTCGTGGAAATAATGGCGATCAGCCCGTGCGTATACATCGCGTTCACGGCGACAATTTCGTTCGGATAAGCTTCCTTGAGCTGCTGGTAAAGCGGCACGCACGTATTAATGCCGATCATATAATCGCACTCCGTCCACGGCATGCCTAAGTATAAATGTTCAAAAATCGGATTGTTTCTATGATATACCCGTTTGATTTTGATCACCGGCATGCTGCGGCCGCCGGAATAATGGCCCGTGAACTCACCGAAAGGTCCTTCGTATTCCCGTTCTCCCGCAAGGATCTCTCCTTCCAGAACGACTTCAGCGCCCCAAGGGATGTCTAAATCAGACAATTTAGATTTGACGATTCTGTAGGGCTCCCCTTGAATTGCGCCGGCCATTTCATACTCGGATTGATCGTATAACAGCGGAGTTGATGCAGCTGTCGTAATCACCGGCTCACAGCCGAGCGCGATCGTAACGGGAAGATTCACGCCGCGTTCTTCAGCTTGGCGAAGATGAATCGCAATATCATGCTGAGGCACGGGCTGAATGCCGAGGCGGTCTTTTCCCTTTACCTGCATTCTGTAAATACCGACATTCTGCTTGCCGAAATTGTCCGGATCTTCAAGATCGCGGGAAATGACACACGCTTTATCCAAATAGTAGCCGCCGTCCCCCTGGTTGATTCTGAATAGCGGAAGGATGTCAAATAGATTGATATCTTCCGTTATTTCATTTTCATGAAACGGCGCGGTTTCTTCCCGTTTGACCGGCACCGGAAATGCATCGTACCGTTTGGCAAACTCAAAGAATTGTTCTTTTACAGGCGTATCTTTCGGCATGCCGAGCATCATCGCGTGATTCGGCCACGAGCCGATGACATTCAGAGCCACCTGCGCATCGTGATGTCCGTAAATATTGTTAAACAAAAGCGCAGGGGTTTTATCCCCGAGATTGCTGGCTGCACGCGCGGCGGCGCCCAGATCCGGCTCCGGTTTTACCTCTTCGTTGACTGTTAAGAGCTGCCCTTCTTTTTCAAGAGCGGCGAGAAATTCCCTAAAATCCTGATAGGCCATTATCAGATTCCTCCTTTTTGTTTTTCAATTCCGTACCACCGTTTCGCTTCCGGCAGACGGATGCCGAACTGATCGAGCGTCCGGAACACAATATGGTCGATCAATTCATCCATGTCAGCCGGCTTGTTATAAAATGCCGGCATCGGCGGAAGAATGACGGAACCCATTTTTGTAAGCGCTAGCATATTTTCTAAATGGATTTGGCTGAGCGGCGTTTCTCTTGTCAGCAGTACAAGTTTTTTCCGCTCCTTCAGAATGACGTCAGCCGCTCTGGTCAGCAGATTGTCAGCCATTCCGGTGCGGATGCTTGCCAGTGATTTCATGCTGCACGGAGCGATGATCATCCCGTCCGTTTCAAACGAGCCGCTTGAAATCGCCGCTGCCTGGTCTTTGTGAGAATACGTATAGGATGCGAGTTTCTCGACATCTTTTAACGTATAATCGGTTTCATGTGTAATGGTGACATTTGCCCAAGGAGACACGACAAGATGGGTTTCGATCTCCGCGGCTTTTAAATATTCTAAAAGCCTGATCCCGAATATGGCTCCCGTTGCCCCGGTCATTCCGATGACGAGCTTCATATTGACCCCTCCTTTACGCTTGAAATGTGGTGTCAAAACCATCATACTCCTGATATATCCATATGAAAAATATTCGTTAAATCTATGTATCATACCTTAAAGGTATAAAAGAAAGGAGCGCGTTCTCATGGATATCCGGCAATTGCGTTATTTCATCACCATTGCCCAAGAGCAGAAAATCACGACGGCCGCCAAAAAGCTTCATATGGCACAGCCGCCTTTAAGCAGACAGCTGAAACAGCTCGAAGAAGAATTGGGCGTCATTCTGTTTGACCGCCATAAAAAGAAACAAATGACCCTTACATATGAAGGAAATGTCTTTTTGAAAAGAGCGAAAGAGATTCTTCATAAGTTTGAGGATGCCATAATCGAGGTACAAGAGCTGAAGGAAGAAGTGGCCGGCACACTTGCCGTCGGGTCAACCATTTACTGCGCAGCGTTCATGCTTGAGAAAGTGTCACAGATGAAAGAGCGGTTTCCGCATCTCACCTTTAACATTTGGGAAGATGAACCCGTCTCACTGCTCGAGCTTCTGGAAACCCGGCAGATTGACGCCGCCGTGACCACCACCTTGATTAAAAACGACGGCATTGAATCGAAGGAGCTTGAAGACATTCCGTGTGTATTGGTGCTGTCCGAGCATTCAAAACGACTGTGCGGTGAAACGATTAAACTGAATGACATCGCCTCTTTGCCTCTGATCCTTTTGCGTACCGTCAATGGAAGAGGTGTGTATGACCAAGTCCTCCAAGTTTGTGAACAGTACGGTCTCGACCTTCAGGTTGTCTGTGAATGTCATGACTCCGCGACGCTTTTGAGCCTCGTATCGTCAGGGTTCGGCGCCACGATTCTGCCTTTGACGATGATTCCCGTCCATATGCGCTCGCATGTCAAAACGGTTATCATCGAAGACAACCCGTTTGTCATGACACCGGCCGTCATCTGGAGGAAAGACAGCTACCTGCCGAAGCCTGTCAGACAGTTTTTGGAATTATTTTGATCTCAGAACACGAAGAATTCCCGCTTATGAAAACCAATTACTTGACTCATACTAAAAAAAAGTTATCCTTTACAATTGGGAGCTATTTTTTCTCAATAAAACTACTCAGAAAAGTGGGGAATAAAGAAGATGAAAAAAGCATTATTCGCTTTGTTCATGATGGTCAGCATCGCGGTGCTTGCAGCCTGCGGAAACTCACAGGACAGCGGATCTAAGTCAAAAGACGGCGATCTTTGGGCTTCTGTCAAGAAAAAAGGCGTACTGACCGTCGGCACAGAAGGAACGTACGAACCGTTTACCTTCCATGATAAAAAGAGTGACAAACTGACCGGATATGATGTTGAAGTGATTCAAGAAGTCGCGAAACGCCTCGGTCTGAAAGCTGACTTCAAAGAAACGCAATGGGACAGCATGTTTGCCGGATTAAACGCGAAACGGTTTGACGTCGTCGCCAACCAAGTCGGCAAAACAGGCCGTGAAAACCAATATGATTTTTCTGATAAATACACAACGTCAAATGCAGTCGTCGTGACGAAAAAAGACAGCACGATTGCGAAAGAGGCTGATGTCAAAGGAAAAACAGCGGCTCAGTCATTAACAAGCAATTACAATAAATTAGCGAAAGAAGCCGGCGCGAAAATTGAAGGCGTTGAAGGCATGGCTCAATCCCTTCAGCTCATTCAGCAGGGCCGCGCTGATCTGACTTACAACGATAAGCTTGCCGTACTGAACTACTTAAAAACGTCCGGCAATAAAAACGTGAAAATCGCGTTTGAAGCAGGCCAGCCGCAGCAGACGTATTTCGCATTCCGAAAAGGAAGCGGCGAACTTGTGACTCACGTCAACAAAGCGTTAAAAGAAATGAAAGAGGACGGGACTCTTTCTAAAATAGCGAAAAAATGGTTCGGCGAAGATGTTTCTAAGTAACATGCCGGAACCCGTGATTGCAACAGCCATTCCATGGGATTTGGTGCAGCAGTCATTCTGGCCGATTCTTTCCGGGGGAATCTATTACTCGATCCCCCTTACCATTCTTTCCTTTATTTTCGGAATGATCATCGCGCTGATTACGGCGCTCGCCAGAATGTCAAATATGAAACCATTGAGATGGGTGTTCAGCGTATACGTATCAGCGGTGCGCGGCACTCCTCTTCTCGTTCAATTGTTCATCATTTTTTATCTGTTCCCGACATTTAATATTACGCTGGACCCTTTCCCAAGCGCAGTCATCGCGTTTTCATTAAACGTGGGCGCCTACGCTTCTGAAATCATCCGGGCATCTATTTCATCCGTGCCGAAAGGGCAATGGGAAGCCGGTTATACGATCGGCATGACCTATCGCAAGACATTGTTCCGCGTGATCCTGCCGCAGGCGTTTCGCGTGTCCATTCCGCCATTATCAAATACATTTATCAGCCTGATCAAGGATACATCTCTCGCGTCACAGATTCTCGTCGCGGAGCTGTTCAGAAAAGCGCAGGAAATCGGCGCGCAAAACCTTGATCAAATCTTGGTCATCTATATTGAAGCCGCCTTTATTTATTGGATCATCTGCTTCTTGCTGTCAATCGTACAGCATGTGATCGAACGGCGTCTCGACCGTTATGTGGCCAAATAAGGAGGTTTCGATATGCTTTCCGTCAAAGGATTAAATAAATCATTCGGACAGAATGAAATTTTAAAAAAGATAGATATGGAGATAGAAAAAGGGAAAGTCATCGCCATTCTGGGGCCGTCCGGTTCAGGAAAAACGACGCTTCTGCGCTGTCTGAACGCGCTTGAGATCCCCAATCGCGGCGAGCTGGCATTCTCAGATTTTGCAATAGATTTCTCCAAAAAAGTGAAGCAGGCTGATATTCTTCGCCTCCGCCGCAAATCAGGCATGGTCTTTCAGGCGTATCATCTGTTTCCTCACCGCACGGCGCTTGAAAACGTCATGGAAGGACCCGTTCAAGTGCAAAAGCGCGACAAGGAGCAAGTCAGAAAAGAAGCGATGGAGCTTCTGGAAAAAGTCGGACTGAAAGACAAAATGGATTTATATCCGTTCCAGCTTTCCGGCGGTCAGCAGCAGCGTGTCGGCATCGCCCGCGCGCTTGCGATTCAGCCCGAGCTGATGCTGTTTGACGAACCGACGTCAGCGCTTGATCCGGAGCTGGTCGGCGAGGTGCTCAAAGTGATTAAGGATTTGGCAAACGAAGGCTGGACGATGGTCGTCGTCACCCATGAAATCAAATTCGCGCAGGAAGTGGCCGATGAAGTCATTTTCATTGACGGCGGCGTCATTGTGGAACAAGGACCGCCGTCCCACATTTTTTCCGCGCCGAAAGAAGAACGCACGCAGCGGTTTTTAAATCGTATACTGAATCCTTTGTAGGAGCGGGAGAAGAAGCGAAACACTGATTTCGCTTCTTCTTTTTTTTGGCGGTTATGCTACAATGACAATTAATGAAATTTTATGAAAGAAGGGACCTCTTTGAAGCGGGAATTCGTGATGCGCTGGACGTTTTATTTTGCCGGTCTGTTGATTTTGTCTTTCGGGGTATCGTTAACCATTAAAGGAAAAGCTCTCGGCATCAGCCCTTGGGATGCCTTTCATTATGGGCTTTTTCAGCATTTCGGGCTTTCTGTCGGACAATGGTCCATCGTGGTCGGCGCGGTCATCGTGGCTTTAACCTGCCTGTTCACGAGGACGCTCCCGAAAATCGGCGCTATCTTAAATATGGTGCTGATGGGAATGTTTATTGATTTCTTTTCGTTTCTGCTTCCTGAGGCGCACGCTTTTTCCTTAGCGGCCGTGTTTTTTTCGATCGGATTGCTGCTAATCGGCTGCGGCGTCGGTATTTACGTATCAGCAGGGCTCGGCGCGGGCCCCCGGGACTCTCTGATGATGCTGATATCTGAAAAAACGGGCTGGAACGTGCAATGGGTGCGGAACGGCATTGAGCTGACGATTCTTGCCGCAGCCTGGATGATGGGCGGGCCGATCGGCGCCGGAACCATTATTACGGCTGTTTTGACGGGGCTGATTCTGCGTTTTTCTTTGCCGCAGTCCTCTAAACTGTTAACATACGCGATCTCCGGGCGGGCAACGTCCGTTCATTAAAAACAAAGCCGAAACGGTTTTGTTTTTTTATTTTCGGACAGCTTTCGTCTGATATGATAGGATGGTTTTGACAATATTTTCAGACGGAGGATCTGGACATGAAGATTTACGGAGTATATATGGACCGCCCGCTTTCTGCAGAGGAAGAGGATCGGATGATGGCGGCCGTGTCCGCCGAAAAGCGGGAAAAATGCCGGCGCTTTTACCATAAGGAGGATGCTCACCGCACCTTGATCGGCGACATGCTGATCCGCACCGCTGCGGCGAAGGCTTACGGACTTGATCCGGCCGGGATTTCATTCAGCGTCCAGGAATACGGAAAGCCGTACATCCCCGCGCTTCCGGACATGCACTTTAACATTTCCCATTCCGGGCGCTGGATCGTGTGTGCCGTTGATTCAAAACCGATCGGCATTGATATTGAAAAAATGAAGCCCGGCACAATTGATATCGCCAAACGTTTTTTTTCGCCGACGGAATACAGTGATCTGCAAGCGAAACACCCCGATCAGCAGACCGATTATTTTTACCACCTGTGGTCGATGAAAGAAAGCTTTATCAAACAGGCCGGAAAAGGGCTTTCCCTGCCGCTTGATTCATTCAGCGTCCGCCTTAAAGACGACGGCCATGTGTCCATTGAGCTCCCGGACGGACATGAACCTTGTTTCATCCGCACATATGATGCGGACGAGGAGTATAAGCTGGCCGTTTGTGCGGCGCATCCCGATTTTTGTGACGGGATTGAGATGAAAACGTATGAAGAGCTGCTGTAAGCATAGAAAAAGGAGGGTGGCCCCCTCCTTTTTTGTCAGCCTGATATTTCCGCCTGTTTCTGCAGCTGCTTTGCTTCTTGATAAATTTCTTCGAACAGATCCGCGATGTGTTCTTCTTCAACACATGAAAATGCGATTCGCAAATCGGTTTCATTAATGGATATCGTTCCGATTCCTCTCTTTTCAAGCAACGACACTCTCAATTCGCCGGCGTTTATGTCTTTCAGCCGGACACACATGAAATAACCCGAGTTAAACGGATAAGGCGTCCATACGTCTTCATAATGCTTGTTTTCTGCAAGAACGGCTTTCACTTTGTCAGCCCGTTTTTTCATGATGTTATATTTCAGCGATTTTTCTTTCTCGTATTCCGGTGACTGCATCGCCCGAAGCATGAATGTTTGGGACGGGTGCGGGGCGCTTGAAATCGTTCCCCTGATAATCCCTTTCGTTTTTTCCTCGAGCACGCGCAGCGCTTTTTCGCTTTTTGTGCTGTACGTAATAAAACCGACGCGGAAGCCCCATGCGTAATTTTCCTTCGTCGCGCCGTCTATTTTCACGCAAAGCACCCGGTCGTGCACTTGGGCGAGTTTGCTGAAGATGGATTCCTGAATGGCCGTTTCATCGTAAAACAGATTGTAATACGCATCGTCTACGAGCACGACAATCTCTTTGCCGGCTTCTGCCGCCTCCAAGATCACGCTGACGATTTCTGCCGCTTCCTCTTCTCCCGGCGTGTAGCCTGTCGGATTATTCGGGAAATTCAGCACGACAATCGCCTTTTCTTCCTGCTTTTTCAGCAGCTCGGACAGCCCCGCCGCATTAAAACGCCCATCCTGCTGAAAAAGCGGGTACGTCTCAATGGATGCCTTGCGCCGGACACCGAAAATGAAATTGTAATTTCCCCAATATTTATCAGGCAGAAGCAGCGCATCCCCTTCATTGACGAACAAGTCGGCAGCAATGCTCAGTCCGTGTGTTAAAGCGTTTGTCACGATCGGCGTGCTGATGTCTTTGCCGGCTAATGAAGGATTTTCGAGACGCATTTTTTTCAGCCATTCCTGTCTGAGCGGCTCTTTTCCCTGCGGCGGAGCATAATCGTAGATATCATCGGGGTTATAGGCGGACAGTGTCTCTTGAATATGGGAAAAATGCATGGACTCGCCTTGTGAGGTGGCAATCCCGATCGTGGCATTATACTTTCCGGCCTTGGCTTTCGCTTCCGCCGATTGTGTCAGCACCCCTTTCGGATAAAACAACTCTCTGCCCAAATCAGAAAGCATATGAAGCACGTACGGGTTTTCTTCAGATAATGTTCTGTTCAGCTCTTTTGCTGCATCATTCATGTACGACAATCCCTTCAAAATTATATTCCATCAAATCATAACATAAAATTTTTGATAAATGAGAAAACTCACGGGCGGATTTTGTTACAAAAAACAGACAGCGAATGCTGTCTGTCATATCCTATAACAATTGGCCTGCAGTGCTCCTGTTAATAATCTCATATATTCGTTCCGCCACTTTTTCAGTTTCACTTAATATGAACATGTGGCCGTCCGAAAACTCATGAAATACGGGATTGCCGGCCCATTTTTTCCATCCGTCCGCATCTTTGATACATTTTTTATCCTTCCGCCCGTTAAAAATATGGACGGGTGATTGAATGATGTGAGAATCAGACGGACGGAAGCTTTCAAGCGCGCGGTAGTCGGATCTGAAAGAAGGCAGGAAAAATGACATGACCTCCTTATTCTCCACTAACTCCTGCGGCATTCCGCCAAGCTCGATAATATGGGCGAGAAATTTTTCATCATCAAGATGAGACACTTTTTTCCTTTCCACATGCGGCGGCTGAATGGCTGAGATGATCACGGCCTGCGGGTAAATGCCCTCCCGCTCCAGCTTTTGCGCCAGCCTGAAAGCGACCATGCCTCCCATACTGTGGCCGAACAGCACAAACGGGCGGTCAGGATGGAGATTCAACTCCTGCTTGTATAAACTGACAAGCTGTTCAAAATCCTCAACGGGGGACATTTGATTTGTTCCGTGTCCCGGCGGTTCCGCGGCAAGCATCTCACACTCACCTTGAAGATAGGTGTGGAGCGGGCGGAATGATGCGGAATAGCCTCCTGCGAACGGAAAACAGATAAGCTGCGTTTTTTCCGTGGTATCGAACGATTTAAAGAGCTGGACCATTGGCGGGCTTCCTCCTTTTCTATCGTGAAGTTGTCAGCTTCGGATGTTCCTTCCTTAGGAATTCGAGCAAATATGCCGCATTCCTTTCGAGACATTCTCCCTGAAGCATTTCTGCGTGCGTGCCGCAGCCTTTTTTCACACGGCATTCACCTGTCGTGGCTTCCTCCCACGCAGCGAGCCACGGCGGCATCGCAAAGTCCGGTTCTGACGTTAATAGATCTATATCCGCATTAACCGTGCCGGTACTGACGGTATGCACGAAATAAGAATAAAACGCGTTTGTTTTTTTGGCGAGACCTTCTTTGACGGCTTCGTTATTCAGCGCTTCATTGTCCCGGTTTACCTTCATCAGCGCCTGGACATCACTTTCTACGGTGCGGCCTTCTAAGTCGCTGACGCCTTGTTTTTTATAGGAATCGACCATGATCAGCCGCTCCACTTTACGTCCTTCGGCTTCAAGCTGTTTGGCCGTTTCAAAGGCGAGCGTGCAGCCTGCCGAGTATCCGAACAGCTTGACCGGTCCTTCCGGCTGGAGCTGATTGATCAGCTCTGTGTAGCGTTCGATGCGGTTGTCTTCCTCGATAAAATCAAACGCACAGATTTTATAGCCGGACAGCTGTTTTGCCAGCGGCTGGTACATCAGCCCGTAACCGAGAACCGGCGGGAACGCAAACAGTGTGTCAGACTGATTTTTATTCATGATGGTGAGATCTTTCATTCCTTTTTCTTCACCGTGAAGCAGATAACCGGCAATGTCTGCGATTGTCGTCGCTTCGAATAACAGCTGCACCGGAATGTCCGCACCGAGCTCTTTTTTAATGCGTGACGCTGCCGTCATCGCTTTTAAGGAATGGCCTCCGAGCGCGAAGAAATCATCATGAATCCCGATCTGCTGTCTGCCGAGGATGTCGGACCAGATGTGCGCAATTGTTTCTTCCGTCGCGTTTCGAGGCCCGATCCATTCTTTCGCCGGCTGAGCCTGATCCGGTTTCGGCAGCTGCCGTTTATTGACCTTCCCGTTTGTCGTTAACGGAAGCTCCTCTAAGAAAGTAAAGGTTTGCGGCACCATGTAAGCAGGAAGCTGTTTTTTCAAGTGCCTCTTTACGTCATCAGCTGAAAGCGGCGTCCGGTTCACGAGGTAGGCATTGATTGATGCATCTCCGGACTCATGGCGGTCTGCAACAACGACCGCATCTTTCACACCCGGGTATTCCTGCAGCTGCTTTTCGATTTCTTCAAGCTCAATCCGGTGTCCGCGTATTTTGACCTGGTCGTCAATACGCCCGGCGTATTCAATTGTTCCATCCGGCAGCCAGCGTGCTAAATCCCCTGTGCGGTAAAGCGTTTCTCCCGGCTTGAACGGATTTGGGATAAACGTTTGCTTCGTCAGGTCATGACGGTTCAGATACCCTTTTGATACACCCATTCCGCTGATGCACAGTTCACCGACAGCTCCGAACGGCTGAAGCTGATTTTGCCCGTTCAGAATATAAACACTGGCATTGCTGATCGGCTTTCCGATCGGCAATGAGGAAATGGAATCCGGGATATCATGCACGACGTGAGCTGTCGCAAACACCGTTCCCTCGGTCGGCCCGTAGCAATTAATCAGCTTGCCAGGCCCCATGATCTCAAGCGCCTTTCTGACGTGAGGCACTGACGCGCGCTCACCCCCGAATAACACACAGCGAAGCCCCTTCAGCCACTCCTCTCCCGCATCGGTGAGAAGATTAAAAAGTGCGGTTGTCGCAAACATGACATTGACATTCTCCTGCCGGATCAGATCAGTGAGCCGTTCTGTATCAAGCAGTGTATGTTCATCTGCGATAATGAGCCGTGCCGCATTCAGTATTGATGCGTAGAAATCAAAGGTAAATGCGTCAAAGGCGTAATTGGAAACAGATAAGAACGTATCTTGTTCAGAAAATGCCATGTAATCTACATGCTTGACCAATCCTTGAATATTGGCATGAGTGGTGATATTGCCCTTCGGCTTTCCGGTTGTGCCGGACGTATACATAATATACGCAGGATCATCGGGATCAACTGCGGCTGCAGGATCGCTTGCCTGTTCCTCAAACCGTGCCCGATCATCGATGATAAGTGTTGTTCCTGTATACGGCAGCTGAGCCGCTTTTTCTTTCATCTCCTGATGTGTCAGCAGACAGGCTGCCGCACTGTCAGCCAGCATGTACGAGATTCGGTCCTCCGGCAGCTTCGGATCAACCGGCAGATAAGCCGCTCCTGCTTTTAATACACCGAGAATGCCGATCACCAGCTCAAGCGAGCGCTTCGTGTACAACGCGACAACGGAGCCTTTGCCCGCACCTTGCTTTTGCAAACGGCGCGCAAGACGGTTCGCTTCCTCATCTAATTCACGATAGGAAAGAGTCTGGCCGGAATACGTAAGCGCCGGCGCATCAGGATTTACATTCACCGCTTCCTTGAACCAATCCGTCAGAGGCTTCGCCTGATGAGTCTGAGCCGGCGGGTTTAAGCCGGTAAGCAGAAGCTCTCTTTCCTTTTCATCAACAAGTCTGATCGTATTGACAGGCTGATCCGGCTTCTGGATGAGCTGCTGAATCGCTGTGAGAAGCTGAGATTTTAAGCGCAGGATAAACGCCTCATCAAACACATTCCCGTTATAGGCAAGCTTAATCAGCATCTCATCACCTGGAGAAGCCATCAGGTTGAGATCATAATTCGATTTCTCAAAAACGTGTACATCCTCCATATCAAAGCCGTTTTCACTGTTCTCTTCATTTTTTGCATCCTGAAGCGGATAATTTTCAAACACAATGATGTGGTCAATCAGCTTTGGCTGATCGGCCTGGCTTTGGATGTCATAGAGCGGCACATATTGATGCGGCTCAGACTGCAGCGATTGCTCCTGCAGCTGCTTGAGCAAGCCGTTAAATGTGGTATCCCCAGACAGCTTCACCCGCCTCGGAACAGCATTGATAAACAGCCCGACCATATGTTCAACGCCTTTGATTTCTGCGGGGCGCCCGGAAACGACTGTGCCGAAGATCAAATCGCCGGACTGCTGGTAGCGGCTGATTAATACACTCCAAACCGCCTGCAGCGCCGTACTCAAAGTGGTATGCTGCGATTTTGCAAGCTCGGTAAATGCTTTTGTTTCCTCCTCCGGCAGTGAGAAGAGCAGCTCTTTCGGCTCATAGCCGTCCTTTTGTTTCTTTCTTTGCTCCGCAAATGTCGTTTGTCCTTCAAAATCTTCTAAGTACTCGCGCCAGTAATGCAGTGATGCTTGTTTATCCTGCTTTTCAAGCCACTTGATATAGTCTTTATACGGTTTGACCGGCGGCAGGCTGTACGGCTTTTGTTCGCGCAGGGCATTGTATACCTTAAACAGATCCTGCACGACGATGCCGAAGCACCAGCCGTCCAAAATGATGTGGTGGTAGCTCCACACCCATTCAAAGCTTTCTTCCGATTTTTTGAAAATGGCTGCCCGCATCGGAATATCCCGCGTCAAATCAAAGCCCTTGATCTTATCCTGTTCTTTGTATTCATTGATTTTGGCTGTTTGCTCGCTGTCCGTTACATGTGTCAGATCGATTTCTTCGATCTGAAACTGCCGTTTTTTCAATACGACTTGGACCGGCCTTTTTACTTTTTCGTGAATGAACACGGTACGAAATACATCGTACCGGTCCATGATCACATTCATGCTTTCTTCAAGGCATTTGATATTCAAGCTGCCTTTTACTTTCATTGTCATTTGTTCGATGTAAAAGCTTTGGCCGGGATTCAGGAGAGTATGAAACAGCATTCCCTCCTGCATCGGCGACAAATAATACATGTCCTGAACCTGATCTTTGCTGAATTGGCTCATCTGCTCCGCTCCCCCCTTCTGTGATCTGTTTTTGTCACGTTAAATTCTCCTCAAGCATGTCAAAGATGTCTCCCATTTCATCCATCTCAAGATCCTGCGCGCTGAAATCGCTCGGCGTAAATTCTTTCTCCTCTTTGGCCGTGCAATGGCGGATGATCATTAAGAGATTGTCTTTAAACCGCTGCATCTGTGTTTCGACGGTGCTTCTTTCATATTCTTCCTGATTGTATGAGCAGGAAATGACGAAGCGGCCGCCTGTAACCATCCCGCTGAAGCTCAGTGCGTATAACGCCTCTGACTCTTCGCTGACTTGACGTCCCATATCATATGGAGACGGCTCAAACCATTCCGTTTTCACTTCATTGTCAAACTGCCCTAAGTAGTTAAAACTGATTTCAGGCGCGGCGCCTTGTTCTGTTTCATCGGATGACAGATACCGGAGAATCCCGTATCCTACACCTTTATCAGGAACGCGCCGCACCGTCTCTTTTACCGTTTTAATGACGGAAGAGATGCCGTCTTCCTTGCTGATTTGCAGAATCAAAGGATATTGGGCCGTAAACCAGCCGACCGTCCGTGAAATATTGACATTCGGTATGATTTCTTCCCGGCCGTGTCCTTCTAAGTTGATGCCGACTTTGCCGTTTTCCGTCCATTCACCGATCGTTAAGCCGAGCGCGCTGAGCAGAATGTCGTTGATTTCCGTTCCGTACGGATGATGAACATCTGTAAGCAGCTGTGCCGTTTCTTCCTCAGTTAATTCACATTTCACGGCCGCCGTATGTTTGACGAGCCGTTTGTTCGGATCATGGTCTTTCGGCAGCGGCCGGAGTTCTTCCGCATCTGCCTGCGCCCAATAATCCGCCTGCTTTTTCAGCTCTTCTGATTGCGCAAATGTGTTCAGCGCCTCCGCCCAATCTTTAAAGGAGTGGGTTTTTTGCGGGAGGACGATGCTGTTTTGCTGCTGCGCCTGTTTATAACCTGAAGCGAAATCCTCAAGCAGAATTCTCCATGAAACCCCGTCCACGACGAGATGGTGAACCGCGATTAACAGATGATCGCCTTGTTCTGTCCGGTATTGCTCCGCTTTTAACAGCGGGCCGTTCTCCAGATCCAGACTTCCCTGAAGATGATCGGCAAGCCGCTGAATCTGGCTTTTCAGCATATCCTCGTCAGTTCCGTACAGATCAACGATGTCAAAGCTTGCCTTGCATTCTGTGACAGGGAGGTATGTCTGAATGATGCCTTCCCTTTCTTCACGGTACACCATGCGGAGCGCATCATGGTGTTCAATCAATGCTTGCAGGGTTTTTTCCACCAGGTCCGGATCAAAGCCGTCTTTCGCGTGAAGCATGACGGATTGATTCCAGTGGTGTTTGTCCGTGAAGTTTTTCTCAAAGAACCAGCGCTGGATCGGCGTTAACTCCGCTTCGCCTTCGACAGGTCCCTGGTCGGCCTGCTTGCCTTCCGTTCGCTCCACATAGGAGACGAGCTCTTCAATGGTCGGGTGCTGGAAGAGGTCTTTCATCTCCAGCTTGTAGCCGTGCTGGTTCAGACGGCTTGCCATTTGGATGCCTTTGATCGAGTCCCCGCCGAGCGTGAAGAAATTATCGCTTACGCCGATCTGGTCAAGACCGAGCACTTCCTGCCAAATGTCAGAAAGCAGCGTCTCCATCTCCGTTTCCGGCGCTTTGTACGCGGCGCTTCCCGCTTCAATGTCAGGCGCCGGCAGGGCTTTTTTGTCAATCTTGCCGTTTGCGGTGACCGGAAGCTCGTCCATCTCCACCCAGAACGCCGGCACCATGTAGTCAGGCAGCGTGTCTTTCAGCGCGGCTTTGAGCGCTTCAATATCGTCCTGCTGAGGCGCGACATAGGCGCAAAGCGCGGTATTGCCCGCTTTGTCTTCCACCGTCGTCACCGCTGCGTCATGAACGTCCGCAAGCCGGGCGAGGCGGACTTCGATTTCTGAAAGCTCGATCCGGTAGCCCCGCACTTTGACCTGCTGGTCAATACGCCCGATGTATTCGATCCCGCACTGCGCGTTCCATTTGACGAGGTCGCCGGTCCGGTACATGCGCTCGCCGGGCACGAACGGATCTGCAGTAAACCGCTTCGCCGTTTCTTCTTCACGGTTCAGGTATCCGCGCGCCAGACCGCGGCCGGCCACGCACAATTCACCGGCAATGCCTTCCGGCTGCACCTGATCGCCGTCGCCAAGAATATAAACTCTCGTATTGGCAATCGCCCGTCCGATCGAAAGCGATCCTTCCTCCGGATTGATGACGCCGCTTGTCGCGACGACGGTGTTTTCCGTCGGGCCGTAGTTGTTGACGATCGTGTACGGCTGTTTCACCGCCCGCTTCAGCTTGTCGCCGCCGACGAGAAGCATGCGGAGAGAAGTATTTTCCAGCTCCATAAATTGTTCGGCGAGCTGCGTCGGCAGGAAGGTGATGGTCACGCCGTGCTCTTCGAAATAGTGATTTAAGCGGGTGATATCCAGCCGGATCGCTTCGTCAATGACGTGAAGCTCCGCGCCGATGGTCCATGTCGGGAACATTTCCCAGATGGAGGCGTCAAAACCGAAGCCCGCGTATTTGGCGCTTTTATCATCCGCCGTCATGGCGAATGCGTCGTGATGCCAGAAGCACAGGTTCACCAGCGCATGGTGTTCGACCATGACACCTTTCGGCTGTCCGGTCGTTCCTGACGTGTAAATCATATAAGCGAGATGATCCGCCGTTGTTTCCGTCTGCGGGTTCGCTTCATCATTTTCATCAAGCGGCAGGCTCAGAATGGAGCGTCCGCCGTCAAGCAGGATCGTTTCTCCTTTGTAGCTGTCCGGCACGCCCAGCGCTTCCTGTGTGAGAAGAAGCTTCGCGCCGCTGTCCTGCAGAATGTAGCTGATCCGCTCTTCCGGGTAGTCGGGGTCAATCGGCACAAATGCCGCGCCCGCTTTCAGGACGCCGAGTACGCCCGCGGCCATTTCCAAGGACGGTTTCGTCAGGATGCCGACACGCTCGTCAGCCGTGACGCCGCAGTCCATGAGAATGCGCGCGATGCGATTCGCCCTTGCGTTCAGCTCGCCGTACGTCCATTTCGCGCCGTTGTATGCCGCGGCCGGCCGGTCCGCGTAGCGGGCGGCCGTTTCTTCAAAGAGACGGTGAACCGTTTTGTCCCGCGGCACAGAAATTGTTTTTCCTTTCCATTCGTCAAGGAGGGCTTGTTTTTCAGCATCGCTGATCAGTGAAATCTCAGGCAGCTTTCTGTCCGGACTTTCTGCCGCTTGCTTCAGAATCCGCAGGAACCCGGCGCTCCACTTTTCAATTGTTTCTTTTTTAAACAGATCAGCCGCATATTCAAACTGAAGGCCGAGACCTTCTTGATCCGTAAAGCCGCCGAGTGTCAGATCGAATTTCGCCGTGCCTTGGTTCGACTCATACGGAGTGATGCGCAGGTTCTCCAGTTCCAGTGTTTCTTTATCCGGATCTTCTGTCGTCACCATGACTTGGAACAACGGATTTCGGCTCATATCTCTCGGCAGGTCAAGCTTTCCGATCAGATCCTCAAACGGATAATCCTGATGCGCCAGCGCGTCGAGATTGGTTTGTTTCACCTGTTCGAGCAGCCCGGCGAAGGTTTGCTCTTTGCGCGTTTCATTGCGAAGCGCAAGCGTATTGACAAACATCCCCGGCATTTCCTGAACTTCGGCGCTCGTTCTTCCGGCGGTCACCGAGCCGATAATGATATCGCGCTGCCCCGTGATTTTGCTCAAAAAGACATGGAACGCGGCGTGAAGCACCATATGAAGAGTCGCTCCCGATGATTCCATTAATTCACGCACCGCTTTTTCCGTTTCACGCCCCGCTCTGAAACGGACGGATTGTCCTTTAAAACTTTGAACCGGCGGACGGGGGAAATCGGTCGGCAGATTCAATTCAGGAAGCTCGCCGGAAAATGCGGAGAGCCAATAACGCTCATGGTCTTTCATCCGTTCGGCCTGCTCAGGTTCATTCTGCCAGACGGCGAAGTCTTTATAGTGCAGGTTCGGCGACGGCAGGCTCCCGCCTTTGTAAAGATGAGCGAGCTCTTTGACCAGCATGCTTCTGGATACGCCGTCGGCAATAATATGATGCATATCCAGCAGCAGCAGGTGTTTCTTTTCATTCAGTCTGACAAGAGCGGCCCGAATGAGCGGAGCCGCGCTCAGATCAAACGGCTTAATGAATGCCTGAATGATAAGATCCGCTTTCTCCTCGTCTGCTGCTTCAAAGATGTGCAGGTCGATGTCAGCCTGTTCTGCGATCTGCTGCATCGGGCGGCCGTTTTGATCGATAAAGGACGTCCGCAAAGACTCGTGGCGATTGATCATCTGATTGAGCGCTTCCTGAAGCCTTGAAATATTGACTTCTCCTTCCATCAGAAGAACGGACGGCATATTATAGCTGATTGTCTCCCGGTCAAGCTGGTTCAGGACGTACATCCGTTTTTGGGCGGATGATAACGGGTACGCGTCTGCACTGTCTGCCGGTGAGATCATCCGATATCCCTCAGATACCGCTGATTTTTCGATATATGCGGCAAGCAGGCGGACAGTCGGCTGTTCGAACAGCGCTTTTAACGGAACCGTTTTGTCCAGTTCAGCCTGAATATTGGCGAGGAGCATCATGCCTTTTAAAGAGTGCCCGCCGTAATCGAAGAAATTATCGTCGATGCCGAGCGTATCCGTACCGAGTGTCTGTTTCCAAATGCGGCACAGTTTTTCCTCCAATTCCGTTTCCGGCAAGGCTGAAGCTGTTTGCGCCGTTTGGCTGACGCCCGGTTTCGGGAGGGCGTTTTTATCGGTTTTTCCGTTGGCTGTGAGCGGAATGCGGTCTACTTGCACGAAATAGGCCGGGAGCATATGAGACGGCAGTGTTTCGGAAAGCCGTTTGCGAAGCTCAGAGCCTTTCAGCTCGCTGCCGGCTTTATAGTACGCGCACAGTTCCGGCAGCCCGCCTTCGCTGACTGCGAGAACGACCGCCTCCTGAATGCCGTTTACGCTTAACAGCACGGTTTCAACCTCTTTTAATTCAATGCGGTAGCCCCGGATTTTCACCTGATCATCCGCACGGCCGATAAATTCAATCGTCCCGTCAGGAAGCCTGCGGACGACATCTCCCGTTTTGTACATGAGGCTGTCCGGTGAAAAAGGATTTGAGAGAAATTTCTCCGCCGTCAGCTGCGGACGGTGAAGATATCCTCTGGCAAGCCCCTTCCCGGTAATATAAAGCTCGCCGCTTGCGCCCGGAGGAACGAGCTGCATTGCTCCGTCCAATACAAGCGCGCCGGTATTCGCGATCGGGCGGCCGATGACGGGACGCTGCTCATATTGATCAAGGCGCTCCATATTGATCCGTCCCGCAATGGCGCCGATCGTCGTTTCCGTCGGCCCGTAGTGATTGATGAAGTCGGTATGGGCGTATACGTCATGAAACTTGCGGACATCGGACGTGATGATCTTTTCTCCGCCGAGCACCACTAAACGAAGCGGGCTGAAACGGCGTTCTGCCGCAAAGCGGGCTGTATTGACGATCATATGGAACAATGACGGCGTCAGTTTCATATACGTAATGCCGTTTTTCTGTATATACTCACCAAGCTGATCAGGCGCGGTGTACGTCTCTTTCGGCACAATGTGCAGCTCTCCGCCCGCCTGAAGAATCGGGAATATAGCCGTATAGCCGAGATCAAATGCGTAAGAAGACAGCAGCACAGATTTGTCAGCTTCGGTCAAACCGGCTTCACGGCTGAACCATGTGACATAATTGATTAGATTGCGGTGCTCCAGCTGGACGCCTTTCGGTTTGCCCGTTGTTCCCGAGGTATAAATGATATATGCAAGCTGGTCGGCGCCGGGCTCCGTTTCAAGCCGATCGGCGCTTTCGTTCTGCCATTCTCCGTCTTCCATTACGACCGTTTTTCCTTTATAAACGGCGGCCGCGGTCATGTTTCTCTCATTGACGACCAGAAGCTTCGTTCCGCTGTCTTCAAGAGAGTAGCGGATTCTCTCTTCAGGAGTCTCCGGATCAATCGGGAGAAATGCCGCTCCGGCTTTCATGACGCCGAGAATCGCGGTAATCAAGTCGGCCGAACGATCCATCATAATGGCCACGATGTCCTCACTGCCCGTTCCGCAAGCCTGAAGGTGGCGGGCAAACCGGTTCGAGCGTTCATCAAGCTCACGATATGTCAGACTTGTTCCGCCCGCAACCGCCGTGAGATCAGGCGTTTTTTGCGCTTGCCGTTCAAACAGCGAAACAAAAGTGCCCTCAGGCAGATCCGCTTCCGTACGTTTTTCATCAGAAAGGAGCGCTTCCCGTTCAGGAGCGGACAGCAGGCTTGCGTCGGCCAGCTGAATATCCGGATTTTCAGCGCAGGCTTTAATCAGATTGACAAAATGAGCGCTCCAGCTGCGGATGGTTTCGTCCGCAAATAAGGCTTTCGCGTAATCAAAGCTCAATCCGACCTCTTCTCCGCGTTCAGCCGCTTCTAAGGAAAGATCAAATTTAGCGACATGATGATGCATGGAGTATGAAGAAATCTCCAAATCTCCGAGCCGCAGGGCCGGGATCTCCATGTTCTGCATATTAAATAACACGCTGAACAGCGGACTCCGGCTTGTGTCCCTCGTTAACGGCAGTTTTTCAATTAATTCTTCAAGCGGATAGCTTTGATGCTCAAAAGCTTGAAGGCTCGCTGTTTTCACCTCATCCAGAAATTGTTTGAACGTTTTTTTGCCGATAGGATGCGACCGAAGCGCAACTGTGTTGACAAACATGCCCGGCACGTCTTGGAGATCAGGATGCTGTCTTCCGGCCGCCGGAGACCCGACTACGATGTCTTCCTGCCCCGAATATTTGGACAGCAGCACTTGAAAAGCGGCTAACAAGAACATGTACATCGTCGTATCCGTATCAGCCAGCAGTTTCTTAATCTGCGCCGTCACCTGTTTATCAAGCCCGAAGATGACGCGTTCCCCTTCAAAACTGCGCTCGGCAGGACGCGGGAAATCAAGCGGCAGATCCAGCACCGGCAGATCGCCTTTGAACGTATCAAGCCAGTAGGCTTCGTGCTGATCGAGATTTGCTTTTTCACGCTGCCAGACTGAAAAATCCTTATAATGAATCTTTGGCAGCGCAAGCTCCGTGCCTTGATAAAGCTTCGCAAGATCACCGATGAAAATGCCCATTGAGCTTCCGTCCGTAATAATGTGGTGCATGTCAATCAGCAGAAGATGCCGGTCTTCTTCAAGCCGGATCAGCTTCGAACGGACAAGCGGCGCGCGGTTGAGCACAAACGGTCTGATAAAGGCTTTTGTCAGCTCTTCTGCATCTTCTTCCCGGCCCTCGGCGGTTTCAAGCTCAAACGACACATTTTTATGAATGGTCTGCACGACTTCTCCATCTGCCATGTCAAACGACGTACGCAAGGTCTCATGACGGTTGATTAATGCCTGCATGGCCTCCTCAAGACGCTTTTTGTCTACTGATCCTTCCAGCAGAAGTACAGCAGGGACGTTGTAGCTCGTGCTGGCCTGTCCGAGCTGATTAAGGATATACATCCTGCGCTGTGCTGAGGAAACAGGATAATGCTTCTGATAAGGCGCTTGTCGGATCGGTTCAAACTGCTGCTCCTCCTCGCTCTCATGCTGCAAATAATGCGCAAGCTCCTGAATGGTCGGCTTTTCAAATAACACTTTAATCGGCACTTCTTTTTGAAAGTGCTCCTGGATTTTAGCGGTCATCATCATGGCTTTTAAAGAATGTCCGCCAATCGTGAAGAAATTGTCAGTCACACCCGCTTTTACACCGAGAATGCCTTCCCAAATGTCCGCGAGTTTCTGCTCCGCTTCCGTTTTCGGCGCTACGTATTCTTTTTGAACGGCTTCAGCCTGAGGCTCAGGCAGCGCTTTTTTATCAATCTTTCCGTTCGCCGTCAGCGGAAACTGATTCATCTGGATGAAGTGCGCCGGAATCATGTATTCCGGAAGTGATTCCGAAAGCGTTTTGCGCAGGTCTTCCGGCGAAAGGGCTTGGTCTGCGGTAAAGTAAGCGCAGATTTCATTTTCATCCGCTTTATTTTTCCGGATCACAGCCGCAGATTCCGTCACATTCTCCGCCTGGCTGATTTTCGCCTCGATTTCGCCGAGCTCGATTCTGAAACCGCGGACCTTTACTTGGTTGTCAATTCTGCCGAGAAACTCGATCGTGCCGTCCGGAAGCCATTTCGCCAAGTCCCCCGTCCGGTATATCATTTCATCCGGTCTGAACGGATCGCGTACAAACTGCTTCTCCGTTAATTCAGGCAGATTCACATAGCCTCTTGCCACTCCGCTTCCGCCGACGCACAGCTCACCCGGCGCGCCGATCGGCTGGAGGTTGCGGTTTTCATCCATAATGTACGCAGTGGAATTTCCGATCGGCTTCCCGATCGGGATCGAACCGTCATAATCCTGATCAATGAGAAAACTCGTCGAAAACGTCGTATTCTCCGTCGGCCCGTAGCCGTTCCAAAGCGACAGCTCCGGTGATGCCTTCCTCACTTTGCTGACGATATGCGGCACAAGCGCATCACCGCCGATGATGAGGTGCCGGAGCGTGTTAAACATGCCGGCATCCTTTTGGGCAAGCTGATTAAACAGCGGAGACGTCAGCCACATGGTCGTGATCCGCTGCTCTTTCAGAAATTGGGCGAATTGTCCGGCGTCAAGCAGCGTCTCTTTTTTCACCGGGTGCAATGACGCTCCGTTCAGCAATGCGCCGAAGACTTCGAAGGTTCCGGCATCAAAGCTGACGGCTCCCGTTTGCGCCATCCGGTCTTCTTCATGAACCGGCACGTAATTCGAATGTTTGACGAGCCTGATGATATTTCTGTGTTCAATCATGACGCCTTTCGGTTTGCCGGTCGATCCGGATGTATACATGATATACGCCAAGTCGTTGCCGCCGGCCGGAAGATTCAAGTCTGTTCCGCTTACCGTTTCATCCGCGCTTTCATCCAGCATGACGACCGGGACTTGCAATGTGCCCGCTTGTTCTTGATAGTCCTGAACTGTCAGCACGAGCCGAATCGAGCTGTCTTCCGCCATAAAGCGGAGACGGTCCTCCGGAAAAGCCGGATCAATCGGCACATATGCGCCGCCTGCTTTTAGGACGGCAAGCATTCCGATAACGGTTTCCGCAGACCGGTCGTTCATAATAGCGGCGGTCCGGCCTTTTTCCAGCCCGCTCTTCACAAGGCGCCTCGCCAGGCAGTTGGCCGCTTCGTTCACTTCACGGTAGGTCCATTCGCGTCCCGCTTCTTTTATCGCGATACTTGCAGGCGTCCGGTTTGCCTGTGCTTCAAACAAACGGTGAACGGCCTCCTCTTCCGGAAGCGCCGTTTTCGTATCATTGAATACCTCAACAATCTGCCGCTCTTCTTCGCCTGAAACAAGGCCGAGTTCCCCCACGGGCGCGTCAGGCGTTCCGACCGCGGCTTTCATCATGCGGGTCAGATGGTGCGCCGTTCGTTCGATGGCATCATGAGCAAAAGCCGCTCCGTTGTATTTGATTTTGACAGTCCACGTTTTTCCCGGATACACGATGAGATTGAAATCAAAGCTCGTCTGCTCAAAAGCATGCTCCACTTTAATGGAAAAGCCGAGTCTTTCCTCCATGCCCCCGTTTTCCAGCTCTTTGTCCAGCGGATAGTTTTCAAACGCGACCAAATGATTCAAGAGGCTGCCGTCCAGGGCGGAGCGCTTTTGAATGTCATAGAGCGGCACATAATCATAGCGCTCGGCTTCCACGGCGTTTTTCTGAACTGCCGCCATCACGTCCGAAAAGGCTGCATCTTTGTCAATCTTGATTCTGACGGGAATCGTATTGATGAACAGCCCCGCCATCGTTTCAATGCCGTTGATTTCTGAAGGACGGCCTGATACAACGGTGCCGAACACCACATCGTCTGTATAATTGTATTTGCTGAGCACCGCACCCCAAACGGCCTGAAACAGGTTAGGCCCCGTGACTTGATGCCGGTTGGCGGTCTGCTGAATCTGCGCGACCAGCTCCTCATCCCAGACAAAAGAATATTCTTCATTTTGGTAGTCTTTCTTTTCTGCTGCCAGACGGCCCGGGAGCAGGCTCGGCTGTTCGAAATCCGCCAGGCGGCTGCTCCAATATTGTTCCGCCTCCTCATAATCCCGGCCTCCGAGCCATTTGATATAGTCAGAGTAAGGTTTGCCCTGGCTTCCCCCGGCGGGCCGGCCGGCACGAAGCGCTTCATAGTTTTGAAACAGGCTTTTCATCAAAACGCCCATACTCCAGCCGTCCATGACGATATGATGATTGCTCCAGACGAGATACAGCTCCTTCTCACTGAGTCTGAACACCGCCGCTTTAAAGAGAATATCCTTCGCCAGATGAAAGCCCTGCTGCTGCACGCCGCGTTTATAGCGTTCAATATACTCAGTTTGGCGCGCTTCATCTAATTGACTGATATCTTCATAGTGCACCTTCGTCTTCCGCTCCGCCAATACGACTTGGCGCGGTTTTTGAAGCTGCTGGTGCACGAATACCGTACGCAGGATGTCATATGTCCGGATCAGCTCATTGACGCTTTTTTCAAAAAGCTCCAGCTGAAAGCTTCCGTGGATCCTAAGCTCTAATTGTGTGAAGTAGGAGGAAGAATGCGGATCAAGCAGCGCATGATACAGCATTCCCTCCTGCATCGGTGTGAGTGCATACACCTTTTGAATCGATTTTTTGCTCATATGTCACCTCTGTCTTTTCTGTTAGAGAATTTCCATTAATTTATCAAGTTCATCAAGCGTCAGATCATCATCGCCAAGATCACTAGGCGTAAGCTCAGGTCCGTCTTGGGCCAGGCAGTGATCTATGATTTTCAAGAGGTGCCCTTTAAAGCTGTCACTGAACGATTGAATGGTTTTTTCATGAAATTCGAGAGAATGATAGGCAAACGTCATCGTCATCTTCCCATTTTCTATAAATCCGACAATATCAAGCGCATTCGGCTTCTCTGTGTCAGGGCTCAGCGATTGTCCTGACGGCATCCCGGATCTTGTAAATAAGCCGGAATCCGACATCTCATTAAACTGGCCTAAGTAGTTAAAGCTGATATCCGGATCAATCTCAAATGAAAGATTCTCTTTATGCTCGGGCGCCGTTACATAACGCAGAATGCCGTAGCCGACTCCTTTGTTCGGAATGTGTCTGATGTCTTCTTTCATTTGTTTCAGCTGATATGAAAGATCGTCGGCGTGCTTCATCTCAAGGATCATCGGATACATGCTCGTAAACCATCCGACCGTCCGGGTGATATTCAAGCCGTCAAGAATGTCTTCGCGCCCGTGGCCTTCCAAATGAACGCCGATCGTGTTTTCACCCGTCCACTCTTTCAGCGCCAATCCGAGCGCCGTGAGCAGGATGTCGTTCATTTCGGTGTGATAGGCTTCATGTACGTTTGTCGTCAGCTGTTCAGTTTGTTCAGGCGTCAGAGAGAAGCTGACCGTTCTCGTATGTTTCATGCGCTGATCACCAGACTGCCTGTCTTTCGGAAGCTGAGTGCACACCTCTTTTTCCTCAAGCTCTCTCCAGTAATCCGCTTCTTTCAGAAACGCCTTCGTATTTGCGTATTCTTTGATTCTCTCGGCAAATTCGGCGAATGAATGTGTTTTCGGCGGCAGCGCCGGTTCATTGCCTTGCTTCAGCTGCGTATAAACGGACGTGAAGTCCTCCAGTAAAATCCGCCAAGATACACCATCCACGACTAAGTGATGGATTGCGAGAAGAAGGTGGTCTCCATCTTCAGCCCGGAAGAGCCCGGCCTTCAGCAGATGTCCTGTTTCCAGTGAAATACTGCTTTGAAGACGGTCTGCTTCCCTTTCGATACGGTCCTCATGGTCTTCAGCAGGTCCGTTCAGCTCAAAGACGTTCAGTTCAACAGACACATCCTCAAGTCCTCTGTAATACGGTTTTTGTTCACGATAAATCATCCGGAGCGCATCATGGTGCACCGTCAGGACATGTAATGTTTTTTCTGTTATCTCCGGATCAAAGCCGTCTTTCGCGTGAAGCATGACGGATTGATTCCAGTGGTGTTTGTCCGTGAAGTTTTTCTCAAAGAACCAGCGCTGGATCGGCGTTAAGTCCGCTTCACCTTCGACAGGGCCCTGGTCGGCCTGCTTGCCTTCCGTCCGCTCCACATAAGAGACGAGTTCTTCGATGGTCGGGTGCTGGAAGAGGTCTTTCATCTCCAATTTATACCCGTGCTGGTTCAGGCGGCTCGCCATTTGGATGCCTTTGATCGAGTCGCCGCCGAGCGTGAAGAAATTATCGCTTACGCCGATCTGGTCAAGACCGAGCACTTCCTGCCAAATGTCAGAAAGCAGCGTCTCCATCTCCGTTTCCGGCGCTTTGTACGCGGCGCTTCCCGCTTCAATGTCCGGTTCCGGCAGGGCTTTTTTGTCAATCTTTCCGTTTGCGGTGACCGGAAGCTCGTCCATCTCCACCCAGAACGCCGGCACCATGTAGTCAGGCAGCGTGTCTTTCAGCGCGGCTTTGAGCGTTTCGATATCGTCCTGCTGAGGCGCGACATAGGCGCAAAGCGCGGTATTGCCCGCTTTGTCTTCCACCGCCGTCACCGCTGCGTCATGAACGTCCGCAAGCTGGGCGAGGCGGACTTCGATTTCTGAAAGCTCGATCCGGTAGCCCCGCACTTTGACCTGCTGGTCGATACGCCCGATGTATTCGATGCCGCACTGCGCGTTCCATTTGACGAGGTCGCCGGTCCGGTACATGCGCTCGCCGGGCACGAACGGATCGGCGGTAAACCGCTTCGCCGTTTCTTCTTCACGGTTCAGGTATCCGCGCGCAAGTCCGCGGCCTGCCACGCATAATTCACCGGCAATGCCTTCCGGCTGCACCTGATCGCCGTCGCCGAGAATATAAGCTCTCGTATTGGCAATCGCCCGTCCGATCGAAAGCGACCCTTCCTCCGGATTGATGACGCCGCTTGTCGCGACGACGGTGTTTTCCGTCGGGCCGTAGTTGTTGACGATCGTGTACGGCTGTTTCACCGCCCGCTTCAGCTTATCGCCGCCGACGAGAAGCATGCGGAGAGAGGTATTTTCCAGCTCCATAAATTGTTCGGCGAGCTGCGTAGGCAGGAAGGTGATGGTCACGCCGTGCTCTTCGAAATAGTGATTTAAGCGGGTGATATCCAGCCGGATCGCTTCGTCAATGACGTGAAGTTCCGCGCCGATGGTCCATGTCGGGAACATCTCCCAGATGGAGGCGTCAAAACCGAAGCCCGCGTATTTGGCGCTTTTATCATCCGCCGTCATGGCGAATGCGTCGTGATGCCAGAAGCACAGGTTCACCAGCGCATGGTGTTCGACCATGACACCTTTCGGCTGTCCGGTCGTTCCTGACGTGTAAATCATATAAGCGAGATGATCCGCCGTTGTTTCCGTCTGCGGGTTCGCTTCATCATTTTCATCAAGCGGCAGGCTCAGAATGGAGCGTCCGCCGTCAAGCAGGATCGTTTCTCCTTTGTAGCTGTCCGGCACGCCCAGCGCTTCCTGTGTGAGAAGAAGCTTCGCGCCGCTGTCCTGCAGAATGTAGCTGATCCGCTCTTCCGGGTAGTCGGGGTCAATCGGCACAAATGCCGCGCCCGCTTTCAGGACGCCGAGTACGCCCGCGGCCATTTCCAAGGACGGTTTCGTCAGGATGCCGACACGCTCGTCAGCCGTGACGCCGCAGTCCATGAGAATGCGCGCGATGCGATTCGCCCTTGCGTTCAGCTCGCCGTACGTCCATTTCGCGCCGTTGTATGCCGCGGCCGGCCGGTCCGCGTAGCGGGCGGCCGTTTCTTCAAAGAGACGGTGAACCGTTTTGTCCCGCGGCACAGAAATTGTTTTTCCTTTCCATGCGTCAAGGAGGGCTTGTTTTTCTGTTTTATTCACCAATGAAAGCTCAGAAAGCTTCGCGGCCGGATTTTCCGCTGCGGCTTCTAACAGTTGAAGCCAGTAATGCTTCCATGTCTCTGCCGTTTCCGGTTTAAACAGCGCGGTGTTATATTCAAGCACAAACGTTAAGCCTTCGTCTGTGTCCTCAGCCGTCATTGTCAGGTCAAACTTGGCTGTTTTTCTGTCAAACGGATGGTGCTTCAGCTCAATTCCTTCCATGACCAGATTTTCCGCATTTGCATTTTGCATTGAGAATACCGCATCAAACAGCGGATTTCTGCTCGTATCACGCTGCACCTCAACCTTTTGCAGAAGGTCTTCAAGCGGATAATCCTGCGCGTCAAATGCATGTAAAGCGGTTTGTTTCACTTCTTTAAGATAGTCCGTGAACGTTTTGTCCGCTTCCGGATACGTACGAAGCGCGAGTGTATTCACAAAAACACCGATGACGTTTGTGAGATCCGCATGTGACCGTCCCGCAACCGGCGAGCCGACAATGATGTCATGCTGTCCGCTCAGTTTTGAGAGAAAGGCGCTGTATGACGCCAGCAGCACCATGTACATGGTAGAATCCGTTTGTTTCGCAAGACTGCGAAGAGCCGACGTCTGTTCCTCAGTCAGAGAAAAGACCAGCTTGTCTCCTTCAAAGGTTTGCACGGCCGGACGGCTGTAATCAGCCGGCAGCGTCAATACCGGAAGCTCGCCGTCAAGCTCCCGAAGCCAATGCTCCTCCTGCTTGCGGTACTGCTCTGATTGAATAAATTTCTGCTGCCATACCGCATAGTCTTTATAATGAATCCGCAGCGGCTCAAGCGTTTCGCCGCCATACAATCGGGACAGTTCATCTATCAGCACGCCGACTGAAGCGCCGTCCGAAATGATATGGTGCATATCAAACAGCAGCAGGTGGTCATGTTCAGCCAGCTTGACCAGTCCCGTTCTGACGAGAGGAAGCTGATCCAGGCGGAACGGCCGGATAAAGCTCTGAATAATCCGTTCAGCATCTTCTTCAGAGGCTTCATAATATTCCATGTCGATATCAGCTTCCGCCCATATGCGCTGAACCGTTTCTCCATCCTTTATGTCAAATGTCGTTCTGAAGGCTTCATGGCGTTCTGTCAGCTGTTTCATGACGGATTTCAGCTTTTCTGCATCAAGCTTTCCTTTTAAGCGGAGCACAGACGGCATGTTATAGCTTGTTTCAGCGCCTTCCAGCTGCTGAAGCACGAACATCCGCTTCTGCGGTGAAGAAACCGGATACGTTTCCCGCTCGGCCGCCGGTGTGATGCTCTCAGCCGCCTTCCGCTCAGCCCCTTCAATCAGCTGCGCCAGCCCCGCAGCCGTCGGAGAAGTGAACAGATCCTTTAAGGTAAGCTGCACGCCGAATGTCTTCTGGATAAGGGCCAGCAGTTTCATCCCCGCTAACGAGTGGCCCCCGATCTCAAAGAACTGATCATGGACGCCGACACGTTCCATTTGCAGCACCTCAGCCCAAATATCCGCCAGTTTTTGTTCTGTTTCGTTGCGCGGCGCCGTATAAGACACGGCATTCGCTGCGGTCACATCCGGCATCGGCAGCGCCCGTCTGTCGATTTTTCCGTTCCCTGTAAGAGGCAGTTCATCCAATTGAATAAAGACGGACGGAATCATATAAGCCGGAAGATCCTTCGCCGTATGCTCCCTCAGCTCCCGGGAAGAGATTTCTCGGAGGCCGACAACATACGCGCAAAGAAGTTTGTCACCCGCGCCCTGATCCACAGCGAGCACAATGCATTCCTGAATCTGGTCATGGCTTTGGAGCTGATGCTCAATTTCGCCAAGCTCAATCCGCTGACCGCGGATTTTCACCTGATGATCGATACGTCCGATAAACTCGATATCGCCATTCGGAAGCCATCTGGCCAAGTCGCCCGTTTTATACATCCGTTCACCTTCCTTAAACGGATGCTCTACAAATTTTTCTTCCGTCAGTTCAGGACGGTTGTAGTACCCTTCTACGAGACCTTCCCCGCTGACGCACAGCTCTCCCGCGATACCCGCCGGCTGAATGCGTCCGGCTGAGTTCATAATAAAGACTTCCGTATTGCTGACCGGTTTCCCGATCGGAACGGAGAGCGTATCCTCTTCAATGACATCCACCGGATGGTATGTCGCAAACACCGTGCTTTCCGACGGGCCGTACATATGAAGCAGTCTTCCTTTTCCGACTGCCGCCAGCGCTTTTTTGACATGTTCTACAGACGCTCTTTCGCCCCCGAACATGATTTTCCGAAGCGTCGTCAGACAGGACGGCTCCATATCAACAAGCAGGTGGAACAGGGCCGTCGTAATCATCAGAATGCTGACGTTCTCCCGTTTGATCACACGGGACAGGCGTGACATATCCAGCACCGTATCTTTCGGGACGATCACAAGCTTTGCACCGTTTAACAGCGAACCGAACATATCAAACATAAAAGCGTCAAAGACGTAGTTTGACAGACCGAGCACTGTGTCCTCTTCAGAAACAGTCAAATAGTTCGTGTTTTTTACCGTCCGCAAAATGTTGGCATGTGTGACGATGTTTCCTTTCGGCGTTCCCGTCGTGCCTGATGTATAAGTGAGATTGGCAATCGTTTTGGAATCAAACGGCAATGCTGGATTGCGAGAGTCCTTTTCATAGCTCGCCTCATCATCAGCAAGCACAATGACGCCTTGAAAACCGGCCTTTTCCGCAAGCGGCTTGAGGCTTTGCTGAGTCATGAGCACATTCGCCCCGCTGTCGCGGAAGAAATGCTGAATCCGCTGAACCGGATGCTCAGGATCAATCGGCACATAGGCGGACCCCGCTTTTAACACAGCCATAATGGAAACAATCATATCCATTGACCGTTCACACAGAACAGCCGCGGTTTTTCCGCCGCCTCCGACCGAAAGAATATGCCGCGCAAGCCTGTTGGCGCGTTCATTCAGCTGCTGATACGACAGGGTTTCCCCTTCGAACTGAAGAGCCGTCCGGTCAGGGTTCTTTCGGGCTTGTTCTTCAAAGATCTGCACGATCGTTTGCTCTTTCGGGTATGCCGTGCGTTCCGGGTTGAACCGCTGTAATTGAGTCAAAGCCTCCCGTTCAGAAAGCAGATCATATTCGCTGATTTTCGCATCCGGCTGAGCTGCCGCTCTCTCCAGCAGACGGACATAGTGCGCAAGCATGCGATCCGCAGTTGAGCGCTTAAACAGCTTCGTGCAATAATCCAAATCAAGCGCAATGCCTTCCGCTGTTTCCCGGGCCTGCATGGTCAGGTCGAATTTGGCGATATTGAAGTTTGTTTCATAAAGAGCCAGCGTCAGATTACCGATCTCCGGAATTCCGTCCGAAGCATTTTGCAGACTGAACATCGTGTCAAATATCGGATGCCTGCTCATGTCCCGGGGTACGTTCAGCTCCTCGGTCAGCCACTCAAACGGATAATCCTGGTGGGAAAACGCATCCAGCACCTGCTTGCGCACATGACCTAACAAGCCGGCAAATGTCTGACCCTGCTTCACGGAGCTTCGCAGCGCAAGCGTGTTGACAAACATCCCGATAAGCCCCTCGGTATCAGAGTGGTTTCTTCCCGCTGATGGTGTTCCCACAATGATGTCTTCCTGTCCTGAATACTTAGAAAGCAGCGTATAGTATGCCGATAACAGCACCATGTAAAGGGTGGCTCCGTTTTTCTCGGCAAGCTTCTGCAGCCGTTCCCGCAGCATTTTCGACAGCTTGACGGACACGCGGTCACCTTCAAAGCTTTGCACCTGCGGCCGCGGATAATCAGGGAGCAGCTGAAGCACCGGCAGTTCCCCGCTGAAGACTTCTTTCCAGTACGCCCGCTCCTTCTTGTAGCCTTCTTTCGCCCGTTCCGCCTGCCATACGGCATAATCTTTATATTGAATGCGCAATTCAGGCAGCTGATTTCCCCCGTAGATGTCAGCCAGTTCCTTCAGCATGATGGAAATAGACACCCCGTCAGAAATCAGGTGATGCATATCAAACAGCAGCAGATGACGATTGTGACCGAGCGTTTGCAGGCCGATTCTGAACAGCGGCGCCTCAGATAAATCAAAACGGCGCACAAAGTCCTTCATGACCTGTTCATTCGTTCTTCCGCGCGCTTCGATCATTTCAATATGAAACGGAACATGCTCGCCAATCACTTGTCTCGGCGTGCCGTCCTCTGATTGAAACGATGTTCTGAGCGCTTCATGCCTGCTGATTAAGGCAGAAAATGCACGCTCAAGCTTTTCACGGTCTAAAGCGCCCTCAATCATGGCCGCAGCCGGCATGTTATATCCGACTCCCGCGTCTTCAAATTGGCTTGCGATATAAGTCCGCTGCTGAGCGAGCGAAAGCGGATAGCTCGCCTGCTTCTCAGCCGGCTCAATTGCATTGAATGCCGGTCCTTCGTTTCGGTTTTCCGCATAATCGGCAAGCGCCGCAATCGTCGGATGCTCAAACAAGTATTGCAGCGGAATTTCAACGCCCATTTGCTTATGAATTTTCGTCAGAAGCGTCATTGCCTTTAATGAATGACCGCCTGACTCGAAGAAATGATCATAAATGCCCGCCTTGTCCATTCCGAGGACTTCCTGCCAGATGACGGTGAGCATTTCCTCCGTTTCATTTCTCGGCGCGGCATATTCGGATGAGCTGACAGCCTGCACATCAAGCGCAAACAGCTTTTTGCGGTCCGCCTTCCCGCTCGGCGTGAGCGGAATTTCGTCCGTTTTTGTAAAGTAAGCGGGCACCATGTAATCAGGAAGGTGCTTGGACACATACTCCCTGTACTCGGCAGGGTGAAACTCGGTTCCTTTTTCCTGAACGATATATGCGCAGACATCTAAGCTGCCCTGCTGATCCGGCCGTGCCAGCACGACGGCCTGCGCCGCGCCCGGAGCTTTTCTGAGCACCGTTTCAATTTCTCCCAGCTCAATACGGTAGCCGCGGACTTTCACCTGATCATCTTCACGGCCGATATATTCGATCGTCCCGTCCGGCAGCCAGCGCGCCATATCACCCGTGCGGTACATGCGGCCGCTTCCGTTAAACGGGTCCTGCAAAAACTTCTCTGCGGTCAAATCCGGAAGATTTAAATAGCCGCGGCCTACACCATCACCCGCGATATACAGCTCACCGGCCGTGCCGTCGGGCTGAAGCCGCTGGTGCTTATCCAATATATACAGACGGGCGTTGCCGAGCGGTTTTCCGATCGGAACGTACGCCGCCTGTTGATTCATTCCGTTATCGGCTGACATCTGATGCACGGACGCATCTACGCACGTTTCTGTCGGCCCGTAGACATTCGTCAGACGCGGCGTCCTGCCCGATTGATGAAAGAGCGTCATCAGCTGTTCAGCAACAGCCGCGGACAGGCCCTCTCCCCCAATGAGCATGTGGCTGAGTTCAATTCCGCTGACATCTCCGGCCGCAACCATCATCTGCAGATGTGCAGGCGTTCCGTCAGTGGCTTCAATCCGGTTTTGACGATAATAGTCCAGCAGTGCCGAGCCATTCGTCACAGTCGTTTTCGGCACGATATAAAGCGTCTGTCCCAAAAGAAGCGAAGCGAATATCTGTTTGACGGACGCATCAAAATGAAACGGAGCCAAAAGCGCCATTCTTAACGTCTGCTCACCGCATTGATAAATCTCCTGCTGCAGTGATTGCACCAGATGATGAACTTGCCGGTGCTCAATCATCACGCCTTTCGGCCGCCCCGTTGTACCTGACGTGTAGATGATGTAAGCCAGCCGGTCTGATTGTGTGCTGACACCGTCCGCAGCCGTCTCATACTGAACAGCCTCGTCAAAATCAATCCGTTCGGCATCCGCTGCAGGCGCCTGTATTCCGGCTTCCGTCAGAACAGCCTTCGCTCCGCTGTCCTCCAAAATGTACTGAATCCGATCCGCCGGAAAGTCAGGATCTATCGGCACATAGGCGCCGCCCGCTTTCAAAATTCCCAATATTGCCGCAATGACACGCTCAGAACGGCCAAGCAGCACCGCGACAGGAGAATCGGCTGATATCCCGGCTTGAAGAAGACGTCCGGCAATACGTCCTGACTGTTCATGCAATGTGCGATAGGACAATGTTCGACCTTCATACACAACCGCGGGTTTGTCAGACAGTGACTTCACTTTCTCTTCAAACAGCCCCGGAATCGTCATCTCCTTGCGGTAATTCACCGGATTACCGGAGGCCCGTTTCAGCAGCCGCTCTTTCTCGGATTCAGAAAGAAGAGTAAGTTCATCAATTATGCGATCAGGAGATGAAATCGCATCTTCAATCAGCGTGATCAAACGTTCAGAAACAGATTCAATCTCTTCCCCCTTGAAAATGTCGCTGCGATAGTCAAAATCAATTGTCAATTTCCCGGTGTCCCATCGTTCCTTCACATGAATTGAAATATCATTTGTACCGCTTCCGCTGAAAATAGGGTCTGTCAGGAAGGACAGATTCTCTTTTTTCTGCCACTGCATCACCTGGTACTCCAGAGCCACCGTAAACAATCTGCTCAGCGAACTTTTCGAAGCGCGCAAATCATTGACAAGCAGGTTATACGGATACTTTTGGTGGCGGAGAATTTTCATCAGATCCTTCATCCGGCCTTTAACGAATTCCAAGAACGACTGTCCTCCGTCAACGCTTGTCCGCACAGGCACCGTAGATACGAACATCCCGAGCATCTGCTTTTCTTTCGCATTCGTCCGGTTTCCCATAAACGTACCCGTGACAACGTCATCACGGCCGGTCACTTTGTAGAGATAAGTGATCAGAGCTGACTGGAACAGAGACAGTACGCTGACTTTATGCTCCTCGCAGAATGAATGAATGCGGCCATATAAGTCGTGAGGAATTTCTTGAGAAAACCGTTTCGCATTAAGACCCGCATCTGCCTGGCTCCGTTTCAGGGACACAAGCTCCGGCACGGTCTCAAACTGCCCGTTCCAAAAATCCCGATCCTTTTTAAACCGCTTCGACTGCACATATTCCTGCTCTGTCAGCACGTGCTCAATAAAAGAAGGAATCTCCGTCTGTTCCTCACTTGTCCCGCCTGAAAGCTCCAAATAAATATCAGTAATCGCATTGCCCAGAATTGTCATGGAAATCCCGTCTGAAATAATGTGATGCACATTAGCGTAAAACCAGACCTCATTTTCACTGATCGTGTGCACGGAAAAACGGAATAAATCCTGATCATATAACGCCAGAGGCTTGCCAGCTTCTTCACGCCCCCATTTGGACAGCTCGTCCGCAGAGCAGCCGGCTTGCCTGATATCCGTGTGCCCGATAGAGAGCGGACGGTATTCGCTCACATATTGAACGGGCTCCCCCTCATCATCAAGCCGCAGACGGATTCTCATCGACTCATACCGCCGGACGAATTCCTGTATCGCTTTCTCAACGTAATGAGCCTGTACGCCGTCTTCAGAAATGAGTTTCCCGAAACCGGCTAGATTTGAAATGCTTGTGTTCGGATAGAATTTTTCTGTATACCAGATACGTTTTTGAGCATTTGTTAAAGGATAAAAAGTTATTTCCATATGTGTGCGCCTCCCCTTTTTAAGATAAAGTTGTCAATTCTCCCTTAGAAACAGCCTCCCTCTATGTCCCTAACTCATTCTCAAGCCAAAAGAACCACTTACCTCCAAAAACGATCCCGATTCAATCACCGCCGAAATCCGTCATCCGTTCACCCGCGCAGTCCGAAATACGGCATCAAATTTATGAGAAATCAAGACAAAAAGCCATTGATTGTAAGCACGAAAGGTTTACCTATTTCTGCATGTATTTCTATATATCTACTTACGTTCACTTTATATGAAAATATTGTTTTTATCACCGAAAAATGGGTGAAAAGTTTCATGCGGCACACCGAAAAAAAATCCGACAAATCCAGAGGGTATTTTGCGGCATCCCGCAATTTATTTTCAAAAATATTATTTACGTAAAATTAAAAATCTTTAAACTATAATGAAAATCTGTCGAATATCCAGTTATGGCAGAAATAAAAAAAATTTATGTACGTAATCTGACCCGGAAAAACAGCGCAAGAACCGAAACAGACAGTCCGAATGTTCGCAATATGATTTCATTAAACCGCAAAAAAAGCACTCTATTTTATATAGAGCACTTCAAAAAGATTCCTTTATTGCAGTTTTATCAATGTTGATTAATTCCATATAATCTTTTCCCCACTTATACATGGCGTCCAGAATCGGCATAAGGCTTTCTCCTTGCGCCGTTAAAGAATACTCCACTTTCGGAGGGACGACAGGGTAAACTTCCCTGTGAACGATCAGATCCTGCTCCAGCTCCCTGAGCTGATTCACAAGAATTTTGTGCGTAATATCCGGAATTAAAGCTTTCAGCTCATTAAACCGCTTCGTCCCTTCTTTTCCCAAGTGCCACATAATCAGCATTTTCCACTTCCCGCCTATCACGGCAAGCGTCAATTCCTTTTCGCAATTAAACGTTTTCTCATCCATTCGGCTCACGGACAATTCTCCTTCCTCTTACTTTTTGTACGGTTATCATCTATTCATACACGCTTACTTTTTCACACAACTTTCGTCAGTTTATACTACCACGCAGTTTTGCTGAAACAAAGCGCATTGCCTGCGGGGACAGTATCCTCAAAGTAACTATTAGACTTCAAAGTGCGTACTTCTCAACATGCGGGGCACTCTATAGAATGGAAATACATGAAAAAGAGGAGTGGATATAAAGTGGAATTACAGCTGGCATTAGACTTAGTAAATATCCCGGAAGCAATTGAACTTGTGAAAGAGGTCGAACAATATATAGATGTTGTAGAAATCGGCACTCCCGTTGTCATTAATGAAGGACTGAAAGCCGTGCAGGAAATGAAAACAGCCTTTCCTCACTTGAAAGTGCTTGCCGATCTTAAAATCATGGATGCAGGCGGTTACGAGATCATGAAAGCGGCAGAAGCGGGAGCCGACATCATCACCGTTTTAGGGGCGACAGACGACTCAACAATCAAAGGGGCGGTTGCCGAAGCAAAAAAACAGCAGAAAAAAATCCTCGTCGACATGATTAACGTAAAAAACCTTGAAACACGGGCAAAAGAAATTGACCAACTCGGTGTTGATTATATTTGTGTTCACACAGGTTATGATCTTCAAGCAGAAGGAAAAAATTCATTCGAGGAACTGACGGCGATTAAAAAAGCGGTCAAGAGCGCTAAAACCGCAATTGCCGGAGGCATTAAACTTGATACGCTTCCTGAAGCCATCAAACAAAACCCAGATTTAATCATTGTCGGCGGAGGCATTACGGGAGCTGACAATAAAGCGGATGCTGCTGCTAAAATGAAACAGCTGATCACACAAGGATCATGAAAACGACTGAATACTTACATGAAATACTAAATGAAATATCCCGCACCGCAGCATTAATAGCCGACAGTGAAGCTGACAAGCTTGCGGATCTGATTTTATCGGCAGATCAAATCTTCACGTCCGGAGCGGGACGTTCCGGCTTTATGGCTAAAGCGTTCGCCATGAGGATGATGCACATCGGCCTGAACGCTTACATCGTCGGTGAGACGCTTACCCCTCCCCTCCAAGAAGGCGGTCTCGTCATCATCGGCTCAGGCTCAGGCGAAACAAAAAGTCTGCTTCATACGGCTGAAAAAGCCAAAAACCTTAACGGCATCATCACTGCATTAACGATTAACCCCGCTTCAAGTCTCGGCAAACTTGCGGATCTTACAATAACGATTCCCGGCTCTCCTAAAGAAGAGACCGGCGGAGACAGAAAGACGATTCAGCCGATGGGTTCTTTATTCGAACAAACTCTTCTGCTGTTCTACGATGCGGTTATTCTAAAAATCATGGAGAAAAAAGAATTGAATTCAGCAGACATGTTTACAAAGCATGCGAATCTGGAATGATTTGCTGACGGCCTTCTTATCAGATGGCCGTCTTTTTATCGTCCTGTTTCGCACGACACTCGCAGACGAAGATACCTCGCCGGTGAGCTTATCGCTATAATAAGTCAATTGACGATACGGCCGCAACCGTTCATTTCTGAATAAGGAAACGGCAAAAAACACTTTCTGATCGAATTTTTAATGAATAAAGTTGATTTGTGCGGATGGTTTTACAGATATTCAGCTGAATTGCGGCTGAGAAATATATTTTAACAGCTTTACAGCCGGCCGATTCTGCTTTATTCTTGGACCAGCTTAACAGCAATTTAAAACTGGAGGTGATTGATACTCTTGAAAACATTAAAAGCACTGCTGCTTGTTCTTATCATCATTGCCGGAGCAGTCGCGGCCCTGATCAAGGGTGATCTTTTCTCAGATAACGAGCAGACCGTTCAGAAGAGTGATTACGACAAGGTAATCCTATTTCCGTCCGATCGATATCCGGAAACAGCAAAGCATATTAAGGACGCGATAAAAGAAGGACATTCCAGCATATGCACCATTGACAGAGACGGAGTACATAAGCGGCGTGAGCAATCTCTTAAACATGTGCCTGTCAAAACGGGATACGATAGGGATGAATGGCCGATGGCGGTTTGTAAACAGGGCGGAAATAATGCCTCCGTAGAATATATTTCTCCGGCAGACAACCGCGGAGCCGGCTCTTGGGTCGGACACCAGCTTACCAATGATCCCGACGGAACGAGAGTATTATTTAAAATCAAGTAAAAAACAGGAGGAACAGCGCATTGATTAAATCATGGAAACCGCAAGAACTGGCCATTTCTTATCATCAATTTACAATCTTCCAAAAAGATTCAGAACCGCCTGTTATCGATTGGACCGATGAAGCTATTGAAAAAGGATATGCGGAAGCTGACGGAGCTGTTTCATTTGAAGCAAGGAGAAATACGAGGGCATTTATCGTCCTCAGGCTTAACACAAGTGAACCGGTACCATCCTATGAGAAAAAAGCGACTGTTCCCTTTGAGGCTGTAAAAGATGGAATTGAGATTGAAAGCGTGATGTCAAAGCGGCTTTCTTTTAATATTCCGAAAGGCCGATACAGCCTTACCTGTTATTCAGTGCCTGCCGAAATATCCGATCTTCATGCGGATACGTATATTATTGATGCAGCCGCAATGTAAAAGAAATCCCTGAGAGAATCATATTTCTCTCAGGGAACTTTTATAAACTTTTACCGTTTGTTTCAATTACATTCTGATACCAATAAAAACTTTTTTTCCTGATCCGTTTCAAATCTTTTTCATCTTCTTCATCTCGATTGATATAGACAAAACCGTAGCGTTTTTGATAGCCGTTCAGCCAGCTTAACAGATCCGTGAATGACCAGCTGCAGTAGCCGATGAGATGAACTCCATCACTAATGGCCTCTCTGCACTGTTCAAGATGGGAGCGTAAATAGTCAATTCTGTAGTCATCCTGAATTGAGCCGTCTTCTTCTATTTTATCGAATTCCCCCAGCCCGTTTTCTGTTATAAAAACCGGCAGCTCATAGCGGCTCGTTATACGCCGAAGGCCGATGCGCAGACCTATCGGGTCAATCGTCCAATCCCAATTACTCGTCACGAGGTTAGGATTCTTTTTCGTTTTAAACAGCCCCGGTATACCGGTATCCTGGTTTGTCCCTTTCTGACCAGTCGTGTTCATTTTCCCCTCCGATACACCATCAAGAGGATTTCTTTCGTACGTAATCGTCTGATAATAATTAACACCGATAAAATCCGGCTTGCCTTTCGCAAGCAATTCCATATCCCCGGCTTCAATGGCGGGCGCCCAGCCCTTTTCCTTTAAATAATTGAAAGGAATTTGCGGATAAGTCCCCCGGCAATACATATCAAGCCACCAATGGTTCATAAATTCCTCTGCGTTTTCAAATGCAGTTATGTCTTCAGGGTGACTTGTAAGCGGATAAGCCGGTGAATAAGCGAAGCTCGGGCCGATCAAACCGTCAGGAACATATTGTCTGAAGGATTCAATCGCTTTGGCATTAGCTAAAAATGCGATATGATTCGCTGCATAAAATCGTTTTCTGTCCTTTACGCCGGGCGGATGTGCAGCTGTTATAAACCCGTTATGAAAATTATAATTCTGCTCATTTAACGTGACCCAGTATTTCACCTTGCCGGCAAATCTTTTGTATAACGCAATGCAGTAATCATTAAAATCATCAATAATTTTTCTTGATTCAAAGCCGCCGTATTCATCCATCAGCGCCTGAGGCAAGTCCCAATGATAAAGAGTCAGCACCGGCTCAATATCGTTAGAAATCAATTCATCGATCAGGTCTTCGTAAAATGCGATCCCTGATTCGTTAATTTCCCCTCTGCCATTCGGAAAAATTCTCGGCCAGCTGACAGAAAATCGGTAAGCTTTCAAACCCATTTCTGCCATCAAGGCGATATCTTCTTTATAGCGCTCATAATGGCCGACTGCTGTATCGCCATTTGAGCCTTTAAACGTTTTACCCGGTATTTTCGTGAATAAGTCCCATACTGAAGGTCCTTTACCGTCTTTATTCCAGGCTCCTTCAACCTGATAGGCAGCCGAGGCTGACCCCCATAGAAATGTATCAGGGAACAGGCCCTGTTTTTTATGTATCATGTGTTTCATCCTCCTGATGCGTATGATATTGATATCATACGTTATGAAACGCGTTTCAGAGCAATCCCGATAAAAACAAAAAAGCATCCGGCTTGCCGGATGCTTAAGAATGATGATGCCGCTTTTCCAATTTATGAGGCGGAGGCTTCGGGACAAACCCATTTTGTTTCATCATGTTAAAGCGCCTGTCCATATGCTGTTTAATATGTTCTGCTTTTTCTTTCGGCAGGACCCCGTACTCAACATATTTGGATATGACATGTTTTCGTTTTTCGAGCACTTCTTTTTCAAGTGATTCAATTTCTTTTTTCTGCTGTTCCGTGAGTGACATTGTTGAAGGCATTTTTGTTCCGGCGGCGTGTGCCGGCATTGTGAAAACCATTGCTGTAATGAAAAACGCAGCTAAAGACAATGCAGCTTTTTTCATGACTCTTTCCTCCTTTAACGTTTGTTATATGTTGCTCCCCCATCCATTTTTTATGCAAAAAAAGAGCGAAATTATTCGCTCTTTTCAATCGATTCGTCCGGCAGCGCGTATGTGACATACGTTCCTGCTACAAAATCGTGGATTGACCGTCTGTCTTCTCTCATTCCGACCATGAATGCGCTCACGATCACACCGATTCCAAACGTCACGCCATATATCAGGCCGCCCACAAGCACTCTCAAAATCATAGTGAGAAAGCCTACCTGAGTTCCGTCTTTTTTGACGATGCGGATACCGCAGATCTTTTTGCCGATAACATAACCGTTCCAGTATACAGGGAGCAAAATACCATAAAGAGTCAAAATAATGCTGATCATTGCGCTCTCATTCGGATCTTTTCCTGTTGCCAGCATAAAAATAATCGCCAAAGGCACTGAAGTAATTAAATAGTCGAGTACCACGGCTCCCAATCTGATCCAAAATCCCGCCGGTCTGTAAATATTCATCGTGTTTCTCCTCGCTATGGCTTCAAAATCACTTTAATGTTGCCATCTTCTTTTTTGTCAAATATATCATATGCAGCAGGAGCTTCCGCAAGACTCATTTTGTGTGTAATGATATCCGTCGGATCAATTTCATTTTGTTCGATCATTTGATACAGCATCGGCATCAGATGAATAACGGGTGCCTGGCCCATTTTTAAAGAAACGTTGCGTGTGAAAAAATCGCCGAGCGGAAAGCCGTCCGCTTCAGAAATGTATGCGCCCGTGAGCTGCACGGTTCCGAACTTCTTAACGGCTTCTGATGCTGTAAGAATCGGACTGATCGTTCCGAACTGATTCGGTTTTTGCTCTGTTTTTTCTTTTGAAAGCGGCGTGCCGTCCATTCCGACACAATCAATCACTACATCCGCGCCCCCTGACGTTTGTTCATGCAGCAGTTTCCCGATCTCATCATGTTCTGAAAAATTGAAGGTCTCTGCTCCGTTTATGCGTCTCGCATGTTCAAGGCGGTGCGGGACTTGATCAACTGCGATAACCCGTTTAGCTCCTTTTTTCCACGCGAATTTTTGCGCCATTAAGCCGATCGGGCCTGATCCCAGAATAACGACTGTATCCCCTTTTTTCACTCCGCTGTGCTGGACGCTCCAAAAGGCGGTCGGCATGACATCTGACAGAAGCAGCACCTGCTCATCTTCAAGCTCACTGTCTGCCGGAACCAGAAAAGAAGAGAAATCAGCATAAGGAACACGTAAATATTCAGCCTGCCCGCCGGGATAATTACCGTTAAACTCCGAGAAACCGAATAAGCCGCCGGCATCTGTATGAGGGTTTGGATTTGATTCATCACACTGGCTTTCCATCTGGTGCTTGCAATAATGACATTCTCCGCAGCCGATGTTAAAAGGAATCACGACCCGGTCGCCTTTTTTCAGCTTTTTGACTTGACTGCCCGTTTCTTCAACGATTCCCATCGGCTCATGCCCGACGATATAACCCGGATCGGCGGGTATTCCGTTTTTATATAAATGAAGGTCTGAACCGCATATCCCGGTTGCGGTGATTCGAACGATGACATCTCTCTCATCTTGAATGGCGGGTGCCGGGACTTCTTTCACTTCCATATGTTCTTTTCCTTGGTATGTCAGTGCTTTCACACTTGGTCAGCTCCTTTTTCATCACTCCTTCCCTTTTCACCTGCTTCTAAACTTGGCCGGTATGTTATTCGGCCCGCTGAATATCCCATTGAAAAGGATCTTCAAGCTGCGACCAATCGGAATCGAACTCAGACGGCGTGAGCAGGCACTGATCCAATTCCTTTGTAATGGCTGCTTCATCTAAATCTGTTCCGATAAACACCAGGTTCGTATGACGGTCTCCGAATTGGTCGTCCCAATCTTCCAGAATCTCCGGTTCCTGCTGTTTGATCTGCTCCTGCTCAAGTTTCGGCATTGCCGCCACCCAATAAGAAACAGGCTCAATCGAAACCGCCGGACCCGCCTGAGACATCAGCAGCGCAAGGCTGTTGCGGGTTGCGCACCAAGCAATTCCTTTTGCGCGCACAATGTTGTCAGGGATTGATTGATGCAGCCAGCTGTCAAAACGAGCGGTATGAAACGGCAGACGCCGCGAGTACACAAACGAAGTGATGCCGTACTCTTCCGTTTCCGGAGTGTGCGCTTCATGACCTGCCGTCAGTTCCTTTATCCATCCTGCTGATGAACTCGCTTCCTCAAACTCAAATAAACCGGTATTCAATATGTATTCGGCGGGCACTTCTCCGCGGACGGACCGGATCAGTCTGGCACGGGGCTGTAATGCGCGAAGGACCGTTTCCAGCTGTTCAAGCTCTTTTTCGCCCACCATGTCGCATTTATTTAAAATGAGCACATCACAAAACTCGATTTGGTCAATTAATAAATCGGCAATCACCCGTTCATCCTCTTCTCCCGCCGCTTCCTTCCGGTCAAGAAGGCTGTCACCGGACTGGAAATCATGCCAGAAGCGGTTTGCATCCACCACGGTCACCATTGTGTCCAGCCTGCAGAATGTTGTCAGATCAATGCCCATTTCTTCATCTATATAAGAAAATGTCTGGGCAACGGGAATCGGTTCGCTGATCCCTGTTGATTCAATCACAATATAATCAAATCTGCCGTCTTTCGCGAGTTTCTCAACTTCGACTAATAGATCCTCACGCAGCGTGCAGCAGATACAGCCGTTGGATAATTCTACGAGTTTCTCATCCGTCCTTGACAAGCCGCCTCCCTGCTTCACCAATCCCGCGTCTATATTTACTTCGCTCATGTCATTGACGATGACGGCAATTTTTAAACCGTTGCGGTTTTGTAAAATATGATTCAAAACGGTCGTCTTTCCGGCACCAAGATAGCCGCTCAATACTGTAACCGGAATTTTTTTCATATAAATAGCCTCCTGACAAAATAGAATGATTACGATTTATATCCCGCACCTGCCCCTTTTTCATCATGATGTACATTGTTATAAATCGTAACCGTTACTATTTATTCTGATATATTCTCCGTTTAAAATCAAGTGAAAAATAATCAATCATAAAAAAGACACGCTGTCATACGTGTCTTCCGCCCAAACTTAAACATCCGCAGGACTGTTTTCAGTGCCATAGCTTTTTCTCCAAAAATAGCCTGCGGCCAGAACAAGCACAAATGCGAGCAATGCGATACATGAAAAAGAGATAAAACCGATCGCATAAGTTCCCGTCATCTGCTTCAATGATCCTAAAATATTGGGAAGGAAAAAACCTCCTATGCCGCCGGCCGCTCCGACGATTCCCGTCACCATTCCGATTTCTTTTGCAAAGTGCTGAGGGACAAGCTGAAATACTGCTCCGTTGCCCATACCGAGCGCCATCATTCCGATAAACAACAGAACGATCACCGTTGAAAGCGGAGGCAGGCTGCTGACTCCCGCCATACACAGAGCCGCGATGACAAACAGTACAGCGAGAACTTTCGCACCTCCCGCACGGTCTGAAATCCAGCCTCCTGCAGGGCGAAAGAAACTGCCCGCTGCAACACATATTGTGACGAAATCACCGGCATGGATTTTTGACAATTGATATTGATCAACGAAAAAAATCGCCAAAAAACTTGATAATCCCACAAAACCTCCGAAAGTGACGCCGTACAAAAGACAGAAACACCATGTCTCCTTCTGCCTGAAAACGTGAAGATAGTTTTTAAGCGGCTGCGGTGCGGGCTGTGCAGGAGAGTCCTTCGCCATGACGATAAACAGTATAAAAACGATCATCAACGGAAGAAGCGCAATTCCCATTACACTGTGCCACCCAAACTGTTCTGCGAGGCGGGGACCGAACAATGTCGCAAACAAAGTGCCGCTGTTGCCGGCACCTGCTATCCCCATCGCAAGCCCCTGCAAGTGAGGCGGATACCACCGGCTCGCCATCGGAAGCGCGACAGCAAAACTTGCGCCCGCCACGCCCAGCAGAATGCCGATCGCATACAGCTCAGTCAAAGAACGGCCGCCGAATGCCCCCCAAAGCAGCGGGATCATTGTAATCAGCATCCCGATCACGGCTGTTTTCTTCGGACCGATCCTGTCCGTTAACACACCTAAAATGATCCGAAACACAGATCCTGATAAGATCGGAAGAGCCACGACAAATCCTTTTTCAAAAGAAGATAACCCGAAATCCTGAGAAATATAAACGCCGAGCGCCCCCAGCATGACCCAAATCATAAAACTCACATCAAAATATAAGAAGGAACAGAGCAGAGTGAGCGGATGGCCGCTTGTTTTTAATTCCGACAGCTTCATAACATTCTCCTTTCCGGTCTTCTATCATTTCAAATTGCTGAATCAAGAATATATGACCGGCATTCACCGGAAAAGACATGTGTAAGATAATGCGACACATTTAATGCGTTAATCAGGCAATGTGCCATAATTTCTCATAGAGAAGCAAAACTTACAGGCAGCTGCAAAGGAGGTTTGCCGAATGAAGAAACAACGATTAATTGTTGCAGGGAACGGAATGGCCGGAATCCGCTGTATTGAACACATTTTAAAGATGAACCGTGACATGTTTGAGATTGTTATTTTCGGAACCGAACCTCATCCCAATTACAATCGCATTCTCTTATCCTCCGTTTTACAAGGTGAGGTTTCGCTTGATGACATTACGCTGAATAGCCGCGAATGGTACGAAAAAAACGGAATTACGCTTTACACGGGAGAAACGGTTGTACACATTGATACAGAACGGCAGGTTGTCACAACGGATCGGAAGCGCAGCATGACTTACGATCATTTCATCGCGGCAACTGGCTCCTCTCCTTATATTCTCCCCATACCCGGAGCAGAGAAAGAAGGTGTGTACGGCTTTCGGACAATAGAAGACTGCCAATCCCTTATCAATGCGGCCGGCCGGTATCAAAAGGCGGCGGTCATCGGCGCCGGTTTATTAGGTCTTGAAGCGGCCGTCGGCTTACGGCAGCTCGGCATGGACGTCAGCGTCATTCACCACTCTTCCGCCATTATGCAAAAACAGCTTGATCAAACGGCATCCCATCTGCTGCAGAAAGAACTGGAGCGAAAAGGCTTAGTCTTTCTTTTAGAGAAAGACACGGCATCCATTACAGGAAACTCACGGGCGGAAGGCATCCGTTTCAAAGACGGTTCTTCCATAGAAGCAGACCTGATTGTCATGGCCGCCGGTGTGAGGCCCAATATCCGATTGGCTGCATCTGCCGGACTTTCAGTGAACCGAGGAATCATCGTCAATCAATTCATGCAGACGAACAAACCGAATGTGTATGCCGTCGGTGAATGCGCGGAGCATGACGGGATTGTATACGGATTGGCTGCACCGCTTTATGAACAGGGAAAAGTGCTCGCACAGCATCTATGCGGCGTTCCGTGCGAAGGGTTTCAAGGCTTTGCACAATCTGCGGCCTTAAAAATAGCCGGTATTGATGTATGGTCGGCAGGAAAGGTGCACGAGGATGAACACACAGCCGGCATATTGCTCCATGACGAGCATGCAGGCATCTACAAAAAAGCGCTCTTTGAGGACGATAAACCGGCCGGCTTTATTTTATTCGGGGACACGCGCGGTAAACATCGGCTTCTCGACAGTCTTGTGAAGCAAAGGGACATTTCCATCGTGAAAAAACAGCTCATGGAACCCGATCAAGGCGGTATATCCTTTGAATCCATGCCTCTCCATGAAACCATTTGCCAATGCAGCTCAGTGACCAAGGGCTCCATTGAAGAAGCGGTGAACAAATATGGCTTAAAAACCGCGGAGGAAGTGAAGCACATGACAAAAGCGTCCGGGTCTTGCGGGGGATGCAGACCGCTCGTCGAAGACTTGCTGAAGTATATGGCAAGCGATGATTACACAAAACCTTCCCGCCAGCCTTCGTTTTGCGGCTGCACCGATTTGACGGAAGAAGAAGTCATCGCCGAACTTCGGCGCCGTCCATTCACTGATACCGCCGAGGTGATGGAAGTGATCGGCTGGAAAACAGAAAACGGCTGCCGCATTTGTATTCCGGCGCTTCACTACTACCTGGAAAGGATGCGGCCTGATTTTATGCAGTTCAATGAAATATCGGCAGAAGAGACATGCACCCTGATTCCGCAAATGTACGGCGGACTGACAAGTGCGGGAGAGCTCAAAAACATCGCAAACGTCATTGAAACATACGGCATCCCCGGCGTTTCAATTACTGACAGTCACCGGCTGAAGCTTTCCGGAATCAGGCCAAATGACCTTGCAAGCATCAGAAAAGCACTGAACATGCCGGTTTTCTCCCCCCGGCACCGCTGGACGATTCAAATCAAAGCATGTACGTGCGGACAGCATCGCTCCTTTCAAGAGCTGGCAAGCAGGATTGAACGAGATACCGACACACTTGCCGTCCCCGCTTATGTATCCGTCAGCTTGTCATGTGAAAACAATTGCAGCGATGCTTACATTCAGGATATCGGCGTGCTTCAGACACAAACTTGCTGGGAAATTTATATCGGGGGCGTCCGCGGAAAACAAGCCCGCGCCGGCATCCTTTTTTGTGTGACGAATAACGAAGACAGTACCGCCGCTATGATGAAAGGCCTTATTCAATATTATCGCGAAACGGCTCACTACAACGAAGCGATTTATCAATGGGTTGACAGACTCGGCCTCGTCCATATCAGAGAAATGCTGTTTGAAGAAGATATGCGGACACAGCTTCTGAAAAATCTCCGTTCAGACATATCCCTGCTGCAAAACCTGTCTGCCGGGAAAACGCCATACGAAAGGATGAAGCTTTTTGACTGAACCGATGCTCCGTTATTTCCGTGACAAACTGCAAGATGTCCAATCGGAAAAAACATATGAGACGCAATGCCCGTTCTGCAGCATGCAATGCAAAATGCAGCTTACGGAACAAACCTTCGCGGCACGGAAGAAATACACTGCAATCGGCATTGATAATCCGACGACACATGGCCGTTTATGTACAAAAGGCATGAATGCCCATCAGCATGCCGTGCACTCTTCCCGCATTACACGCCCCCTGCTTAAAAAAAACGGTGAATTTGTGCCTGTCTCTTGGGCTGAAGCACTGAATCGCATAAAGGAACAAATCAATCTGATCCAAACCGAACACGGCAATGATGCGATGGCCGTCTATGGGAGCGCCTCAATTACAAATGAAGAAGCCTATCTGCTTGGAAAGTTCGCACGGGTCGGCTTACAGACGAAATACATCGATTACAACGGGCGGCTCTGTATGTCTGCCGCAGCAACGGCGGCCGGCCAGACATTCGGCGCGGACAGGGGCCTGACGAATCCATTATCGGACATTCCGCATACACGTGTCATCATCCTGGCAGGCACCAATATCGCGGAATGCCAGCCGACGATCATGCCGTATTTTGATAAAGCGAAAGAAAACGGGGCTTACATTATCGCCATTGATCCCCGGGAAACGGCGACGACCAAAATAGCCGATCTTCACCTGAAAATCAAGCCCGGCACAGACGCCGCCCTGGCAAACGGACTCGTCAAAATCTGCATTGACGAACAGCTTACAGACAAAGACTTTATCCGCACACGCACAAACGGATTCAATAAGCTCAAACGGCATACCGACGCTTTGGATCTGAAAGAGATTTCCGAGCAGACAAGTGTGCCTTTGGAGCATATGCGAAAGGCCGCCGTGAAGTTTGCCAAGGAAACATCCGGCATGCTGTTTACAGCGCGGGGGATCGAACAGCAGACTGACGGTACCGCGGCGGTGAAAGCTTTCTTAAATATGGTGCTGATCACCGGAAAAATCGGCAAGCCCTTCTCAGGTTACGGGGCGATTACCGGTCAAGGCAACGGACAAGGCGCGAGAGAACACGGCCAAAAAGCGGATCAGCTTCCGGGCTACCGTTCTATCGAAATTGAAGAACACCGGGCGCATATTGCGAAGGTGTGGGGGATTCATCAGGATGAGCTGCCGCGAAAAGGCGTCTCAGCCTATGAAATGATAGAAAAAATAGATAGCGGCGACATCAAAGGACTGTTTCTCATGTGTTCCAATCCGGCTGTTTCCGGCCCAAATGCGAATTTCGTCAAGCAGGCAATCAAGAAACTGAGATTTTTTGTCGCAGTTGACTTATTTATTTCTGAGACCGCGGCATTCGCGGATGTGATTTTACCCGCCTCCTCTTACTTAGAAGATGAAGGCACGATGACAAATGTAGAAGGCCGCGTGACATTAAGAGAAGCGAGCCGGCCATGTCCCGGCGAAGCAAAGCATGATTGGCAGATCATTTGTGATCTCGCATCCGCTCTCGGCAAGGGCCGCTACTTTTCTTATACGTCAGCGGAGGATATTTTTAATGAATTGAGAGAAGCGAGCCGAGGCGGGATTGCCGATTATTCAGGCATCTCATACGACAGGCTCAGACGTGAAGGCGGCATTCATTGGCCGTGTCCGGAATCTGATCATCCCGGAACCGGGCGCTTGTTTACAGAATCATTTGCTCATCCGGATCAAAAAGCGGCATTAAGTGTGATTCCAAACGAACCGGCCATCCCGAAAGAGAAGCCGACAGCCGATTATCCGCTTTATTTAACGACAGGCAGAGTCATGTCTCACTACTTAACAGGCGTCCAAACGAGAAAAAGCTCTGCCTTGGCTGCAAGACATTTCGAATCCTTTGTGGAAATCCACCCAAAAACGGCGGCCGACTATCATATCGAAGACCGTGTTCTCGTGAAGATAGAATCCCCCCGGGGCAGCATCACGGTCCGGAGCAGATGGTCGGAGAACGTACGAAAAGACACGTTGTTTGTCCCCATCCATTGGTCTGACACGCAAAACGTCAACGATTTAATTGGTGAAGCCTTGGACCCGGACTGTAAAATGCCCGGTTTTAAGATGTGCGCGGTACGAATCAGCCCTATATAATTTTTCATAAAATTTTTAGATTTTTTAGTATTTTTTGTTACATTTCATAACATGCATCTTAAATATTTGTTTTTGCTGTGCTACGCTAAAAAAAACAAAGATAAGGAGCGGATCATCTGATGGGAAAAAAACAGCTAGTCCTTGTTGGAAATGGAATGGCCGGGGTAAGAGCGATTGAAGAAATACTGCGTGTTTCAAAAGACGAATTTGAGATTACAATATTCGGGGCCGAACCTCATCCCAACTATAACCGAATCCTTCTGTCAAAAGTGCTGCAAGGCGATACCGACATTCAAGACATTACGTTAAACGATTGGAACTGGTACAAAGAAAACAACATTCAGCTGTATACCGGTGAAACAGTCATCAAAGTCGACACGGAAAACAAAACCGTCATCACCGATGCAGACAGAATCCAGCCTTACGATGAACTCATCCTGGCGACAGGCTCTGTCCCTTTTATCCTTCCGATTCCGGGCGCAGACAAACAAGGCGTCACGGCATTCCGGGACATAAAAGATACCGACACGATGCTCGCCGCGTCAAAACAATATAAAAAAGCAGCCGTCATCGGCGGAGGACTGCTGGGTTTGGAAGCCGCACGCGGACTGCTGAATCTCGGAATGGACGTGTCTGTCATCCACCTCGCCCCATTCCTGATGGAGCGCCAGCTTGACGCAGCGGCGGGACGCCTGCTGCAAAACGAATTAGAAAAACAAGGCATGACCTTTTTCCTTGAAAAGCAAACAGAAGAAATTCTCGGTACTGACCGTGTCGAAGGGGTACGCTTCAAAGACGGCACAAGCATCGAAGCTGACCTGGTCGTCATGGCGGTCGGCATCCGCCCGAATACACAGCTTGGCACAGAAAGCGGCATTCCGGTAAACCGCGGAATCATTGTTAATGATTATATGCAGACTGACATTCCGCACATTTACGCGGTCGGTGAATGTGCCGAGCACCGCGGAATCGCATACGGTCTTGTGGCGCCGCTCTATGAACAGGCAAAAGTGCTCGCAAAGCATATTTGCGGCATTGAAACAAAACCGTATGAAGGCTCCGTTCTCTCCACTCAATTAAAGGTATCAGGCGTCGAAGTCTTCTCTGCCGGTGACTTTAACGAATCAGAGGACAAAAAAGCGATTAAAGTGTTCGATGAGCAGGACGGCATTTATAAAAAAATCGTCCTGAGGGGCAATCAAATTGTCGGCGCTGTTTTGTTCGGAGACAGCAGCGAGGGCAGCCGCCTGTTTTCAATGATTCAAAAAGAAGCCGATATCTCTGAAACCTCCAAAATATCAATCTTACAGCCTCTTGATCAGGAAGCAGGCGCAAGCATGACCGCGGCGATGAGCGACGATGAAATCATCTGCGGATGCAACGGCGTTTCAAAAGGCGCGATTATTCAAGCCATTCAGGAAAAAGGCTGCACATCAACGGACGAAATCAAAGCATGCACCGGGGCATCCCGTTCCTGCGGAGGCTGTAAACCGCTCGTGGAAGACATTCTTCAATATACACTGGGCTCAGAATTTGACGCGTCCGCGCAAAAAGAAGCGATTTGCGGCTGCACATCACTGTCGAGAGATGAAGTCGTAGAAGAAATCAGGACCAAAGGGCTGTCCCATACAAGAGAAATCATGAACGTGCTCGGCTGGAAAACGCCGGAGGGCTGCTCCAAATGCCGTCCTGCCCTCAACTACTACTTAGGCATGATTAATCCGGCTACATACGAGGATGACAGAACATCCCGTTTTGTGAACGAACGGATGCACGCCAATATTCAAAAAGACGGAACATACTCAGTCGTTCCCCGGATGTACGGCGGCGTAACCAACTCTCAGGATCTCCGCAAGATCGCCGATGTCGTCGACAAATATGAGATCCCGCTCGTTAAAATGACCGGCGGCCAGCGGATTGATCTCATCGGCGTCAAAAAAGAAGACCTGCCGAAAGTATGGGCCGAGCTTGATATGCCGTCAGGCTACGCGTACGGAAAAACACTCCGCACGGTAAAAACGTGCGTAGGCGAACAATTCTGCCGCTTCGGCACGCAAGACTCCATGGCACTGGGCATTGCGCTTGAGAAAAAATTCGAAGGGCTCAATACGCCTCATAAGGTCAAAATGGCCGTGTCCGCCTGCCCTCGGAACTGTGCGGAATCAGGCATTAAGGACCTTGGCGTTGTCGGCATCGACGGAGGCTGGGAGCTTTATGTCGGCGGAAACGGCGGAACCCATTTGCGCGCCGGTGATTTGCTGATGAAAGTAAAAACGAATGAAGAAGTCTTAGAATATGCGGGGGCTTACCTTCAGTACTACAGAGAAACGGCAAACTATCTGGAGCGGACATCCGCATGGCTTGAGCGCGTCGGTTTATCTCATGTCCAATCCGTATTAAACGATCCGGAAAAACGGCAGGAGCTCAACGACAGAATGAATGAAACACTCTCTGTTCACAAAGATCCGTGGCAATACTTCCTTAAAGATAAAAAAGCATCTAAAGATCTATTCGAGAATGTCGTCACGACTTCATAAAACAATAAGGGGGAACGGACATGGTTAATAAAGATATGACAAAGATTTGCATAGGCAAAGTAAACGAATTACCCGAGGAGTTAGGAAAAACCGTATATATAGAAGATAAAGAGCTTGCCGTATTTAAGCTTTCTGACGGGAGCGTCCGCGCCGTCGAAAACCGCTGTCCCCATAAAGGGGGCGTCCTGGCTGAAGGCATCGTCAGCGGAGAATACGTCTTCTGCCCGATGCATGACTGGAAAATCTCCTTAGAAGACGGAAAAGTCCAAGAGCCGGATCATGGCTGTGTCAAAACATACGAAACACTGATTGAAGGAGAGAATGTATACCTCCTGTATTGAGCAAAGACCGGATCACTTTTTCAAGTGGTCCTTCATTTTTTAAATTGCTGAAGGGATGACGCCATCATGAAAAACGGAATCGTATATTTTGTCGGTGCCGGCCCAGGAGACCCGGGGCTGATCACCGTAAAAGGAAAACAGGCTCTGGAGAAAGCGGATATCATTTTGTATGACCGGCTCGCAAACCCAAAGTTTCTTGAATATGCCTCACCGGACTGCCGGTTCATTTATTGCGGAAAGCTGCCCGACCGCCATTTTATGAAACAGTCTGAGATAAATGCCCTGCTGATTGAAAAAGCGGCGGAGGGCTGCACCGTCGTCCGCTTGAAAGGCGGAGACCCAAGTGTGTTCGGCAGAGTCGGCGAAGAAGCAGAGGCGCTTCATCGGCACGGCATCCGCTACGAAATGGTGCCCGGCATCACCTCGGGTATCGCAGCGCCGCTGTATGCGGGAGTCCCCGTCACCCATCGTGATTTCGCTTCGTCCTTCGCGATGATCACCGCTCATGATACATCATTGCAAGGCAGGCCGAATCTCGACTGGGAAGGGCTTGCCCGAAGCGTTCAAACGCTTGTGTTTTACATGGGCGTTAAAAATCTGTCATTTATATGCCGGCAGCTTACGGAGTACGGAAAATCCCCTTCCGTTCCCGTACTCGTCATTCAATGGGGGACGTGGGGGCGGCAGCGGAGCGTTAAAGGAACGCTTCAGGACATCCATGAAAAAGTTCAAAGCCAAAACATCACCAACCCTGCCATTATCGTCATCGGTGATATTGTCAATTTTCAAACACACAGCTGGTTTGAAAGCAAACCGTTCATCGGGCGGCATATCATGGTTGTCACTCATGGCGATGAAGAACATACATTGACAGACAAGCTGCGCGAGTATGGCGCCGATGTTATTGAATGGCCGAAGCGGATCGTTAAAAAAATGCCCGCAAACGAAAACATCCTGAATCAGATCAGCACCTTTGAACAACTATTTTTCACATCGCGCCTTGCGGTATGCGAATTCTTTGATACACTGGCTTTCAAGCAGATCGACATCCGCCGGGTGACCGCAAGCCTGAATGCAGCAACTGAGGCCGCAAAGACGGAACTGACAAAACGGGGCTTTCTCCTATCCGAATGTCAAATTGATTCTCCGCATTCGCTCATTGTAGGAAGCCGTCAAGCAGCAGAAAACTTGTCAGACTCAAAATCATGCCCGCTTTATATCACCCATGAACATATCGCAGATGAGCGGTTCACTTCCATGATCGAACGCACGATCAGTGAGTCTCCTCTGCAAATGATTATCTGTACGGGCAAAGAATCCGCTCAGCATTTGATCAGCGCCGGAAAACAAATCGGCATATCACCGGATCCGTCGGCAAACCGCCCTCCCGTCATCTGCATGGGCGAAGACGTCCCCGCCGGCTGCGGGTTTACCGCTGTGAAAAACCAGGAGCAGTTATTTGCGTTTATACGAAATGAAATGAAAGACATGCTCGTTCACAGCTGATACGCCGGAATGCTTTTCTGACCCCCCAGACTCAACATCGGGGGTCAGCCTTTTTTATTGTGTCACCAATTTTTTATGGTGAGTCGAATACATCGCCATCTGTTCCGCCTGCGGGTCCAAATAGGCTTTGGCGCTGTTCACGGCGGTCGGCCCCTCCGTGAAACCGCCCGCAATCAATCTGAGCTTGCTTTCATAATGGGCGGCGTCACCGGCGACAAACACGCCCGGAAGATTCGTCCGCATATGTCTGTCAGCTTTAATCCTGCCTTCTTCTATCTCAAGCCCCCAGTCCTTCATCGGACCGAGATCAATTTTAAACCCGTGGTTGATAATGAGCTCATCAAGCTTGATGACTTCAGAAAGTCCGGACTCAGTTTGGCAAATGGTGACGCTCTCGATTCGTTCTCCGGTGCCGTTGAGATGCTTCAGACGATACGGCGCAAGCACCCGCACGGAAGACCGCTTCATTTTCGCCACGCTGCTTTCCAAACCGCCGAACTCCTCCCTGCGGTGCAAGACGGTAACAGACGCCGCAATCGGTTCCAGCTCATTCGCCCAGTCAACCGCGGTATCTCCCCCTCCGGAAATCACGACATGCTTCCCCTGAAACGCATCAAGCTTCTCCACCTTATAATGAAGGTTCTTTCCCGAATAACGGCTCGCATCCGCGCTGTCAAGTTCATTGACCTCAAGCGTCCCCATGCCGACGGCCAAAATCACCGTGCGTGTATAGTGCTTTTCCCCTTCGGAACTTTCCAGCACAATGGTTCCGTCATCCAGCCGTTCAAATCCGGTCACCCGCTGATTCAACACGATATCCGGCTCAAATGTCGCAGCCTGTTCCTTCAGCTGCTTAATCAGCTGTTCCCCGGCAATCCCGGGTATTCCGCCGATATCACGGATGATTTTTTCAGGGAAAAACATAGACACCTTCCCCCCGAGCCGCGGTAAAAACTCGATCACTTTCGTTTTCAGCTCGCGCATCCCGCAATAAAAAGCCGCAAACAGGCCGATCGGGCCTCCGCCTATAATCGTGACGTCGTACACCTCATGATTTTCCGCCATCGTTGTGCCTCCCGTTTATATCTATACTTCATAAATTTTTAATTGAGAATCAATATCAATGAAAGTATAACACATATTGAGGAGCAGTGTTTATTCATTTCTCATCTTGCGGGAAAGGAGTGATTCAGAAGTGAGGTTCTGAGATTGATAAGCGGGAAGGTATTAAAACTGAAACCAGTACGGCGACTGGTTTCTTTTTTATCTCTTTTTCATCAGCATAATATCGAGATACAGCTGGCACCTTGTCCTGAAGTCGTTTAAATTAATTGATGTCATGTCAAGAATCTGTTTGATACGGTAGTTCAATGTGTTTTGATGAATAAAAAGCTGTTCTGCGGCTGGTTTTGTTTTGCAGTTATTGAGGAGATAGATTTCTAACGTTTTCAGCAGTTCGGTACTGCTTTCTCTGTCTTTGGCTTTTAATAACGCTAAATCATCGTTTACATATTCCAGTGAGGCGTTTTTTTCTTCGATGCTTTCAAGATAGCGGTAAATCCCGAGCTTACTGTATTCATACGGGATATTTTCCTGGTTTCCGGTAATTTCGGCGGCCTTTATGACTTCAAGGGCCTCTATATAACTTTTGCCGAGCTTCAGGATGCTGCTGTATTCATTGCCGATTCCGATATAGATGGGAGTGGGGATCTTCTGAAAGTGAAAATGAGTCAGCAGTTTGTGGATGAATTCAGATGCTGCCGAAGTGCCGGAGCTTTTTTGCGAGAAGCTTGCGACGACGATGACAATATTGGAATCAATGGTTAAGACGTGACTGACTTTATCCCGCAAATTCAAGTACGATTTGATATTTTCCTTCACATCTTCGACTGCCTCCCCATCCCCATTTGCGGCGTGCAGGACGACTACTGAAAAAACCGACGGCAGCACGGCGTTCATCTTTTCCGCTTCCCGCCTGAACTCCTTTTCAGAGGAGAATTGCTGAAAGATCGCCCGTTTCACCAGGTCTTCCGCTCTCTCTTCTTTTTCCTGTTTCAGCCGGTTCGTTTTATAGATGATTTTTCCGACATGGAATGAAGTTTCATATAAAAAATCGAGCTCCTCGTCCGTCAAGTTTCGGTCGAGCTCCTGAATCCAGATGTAGCCCATCACTTCCCCTTTATGTTTTGCGCTTACAACCACTCTCTGATTCAGTCCGATACTGTCTATTTTTTCGACACGGAACGGTTCAGGAACGGTTTTCAGCTTTTCGATCACCCCGTCTTTCAGAAACCTTTCAAAAATCTGCACGGGGCATTTTTTTGAAAATATCGTCTGCTGGTTGGCGGAGTCGAAGTGATTAATGTAATAAGAATTATAGGCAAGCAAAAAGAAATCCGCGCTTTCCAGAATAACGGGCTTCTGCAATTCATAACTGATGAAATCAATTAATTTATCAATGTCCGTAAATGAAAAAACTCTCTCTAAAAGCTCTTCCATACCTATTTCTCCTATGCTCTTTTTATCTTTATCATACTCTGCGGGGTGACTTTTTGTATAGAAAAAAATTCACATATTCCCAAAACGGAACGATCCGAAAGCCTGTATCGTGAAAAGAGGAAAAAGGGCGGTCCCTTCTTCCTCTCGTTCCTTGCTTTTATTGAGAAAGTGTATCACGGTAATCATGAAACTGATCTGTGACATCTTTTGACGGAGCCTGTGTCAATAAGCTGACGACAAATACAGCGGCAAGGCTTACAGCAAAGCCCGGAATGATTTCGTACAAAAAGTCTGAAAGACCGGCATTCGCCCAAATGATTACGGTAATCGCTCCCGCAATCATGCCGGCGAGTGCCCCCCATTTCGTCATCCGTTTCCAAAATAAACTGAGCAGTACGACCGGCCCGAATGACGCGCCGAATCCCGCCCATGCATAGCTGACAAGACCAAGTATCGTGTTGTTTTTCTCCCAGGCGAGCACCAAAGCGATGATTGACACCGCAAGCACTGCCATTCTCCCCAGAAATACGAGTTCCTTATCAGAAGCCGAACGCCTGAACATGGACTTATACAAGTCCTCCACTAAAGAACTGGACGTAACGAGCAGCTGAGACGAAATCGTACTCATAATGGCCGCTAAAATCGCAGAAATGAGAAATCCCGTAATAATCGGGTGGAACAGAATGTTGCCGAGCTGAATAAAAATGGTTTCCGGATCAGCCAGCTTCAGTCCGTGCTGGTGGTAATACGCGATTCCCGCAAGACCCGTAAACAGCGCGCCTAGTGCAGACAAAATCATCCATCCCATTCCGATCCGTCTGGCGCGTTTGATTTCTTTCACAGATGTGATCGCCATAAAGCGCACAATAATATGCGGCTGCCCGAAATAGCCGAGCCCCCACGCAAATAAAGAAATAATGCCAAGGACGGTCGTCCCTTTGAACATGTTAAACAGTTCCGGGTTGACGGAACGGATATCGGCAACGGTTTCCCCCGGGCCGCCCGTATGGAAAATCGTCACAATCGGCACGAGAATAAGCGCCGCAAACATAATGATCCCTTGAACAAAGTCCGTCCAGCTTACCGCCAAAAAGCCCCCGAACAAGGTGTAGGCGACAACGACGCCTGTCACGACCCACAGTCCCGTGTGGTAATTCAACCCTAAAATGCTGTTGAATAAGACGCCTCCTGAGACCATGCCGGATGATACGTAAAATGTGAAAAAGACGAGAATGACAAGACCCGAAAACAGTCTGAGAAGCTTCGTATGATCACCGAAACGATTTTCAAGGAAACCCGGAATGGTGATGGAATTCCCCGCTTTTTCGGTATACGTTCTCAGTCTCGGCGCCACGAAAAGCCAGTTCGCCCACGCCCCGAGCACAAGCCCGAGCACAATCCAAGCGCCGCTTAATCCTGTCGAGAACATAGCACCCGGAAGCCCCATCAAGAGCCATCCGCTCATATCCGCCGCTCCCGCGCTGAGCGCTGTGACGGCAGGGCCTAAAGAACGCCCCCCGAGCATGTAATCCGTCAGATTTGACGTCCGTCTGTAGGCGAAATAACCGATAAACAGCATGCCCGCCATATAAATACAAATGGAAATAATCAACTGAATGTTTGCTATGGCATTTCCTCCTCCGCTTTATATGTTTATGGTGAAATGGACACCCCCCGCGAGGAGGATGCCCATTCAGTCCCTCTTAAAACGTTTCACTGATTGTTTTCGCCTGCATGTGGAGGGCCAAATAATCCGGGCCGCCCGCTTTTGAATCAGTACCGGACATTTTGAAGCCTCCGAACGGATGGTAGCCGACAATCGCTCCCGTACAATTGCGGTTGAAGTACAGGTTGCCGACATGGAATTCCTGTTTCGCCCGTTCAATATGTTTGCGGTTGTTTGTAATGACCGCGCCTGTCAGACCATATTCAGTATTATTTGCCACTTCTAAAGCTTCATCAAAGTTTGACACTTTAGAAAATGCAACGACAGGCCCGAAAATTTCTTCCTGCATGAGTCTGGCTTTCGGATCAAGGTCAGCGAAGATCGTCGGCTTAATAAAGTAGCCTTTTGAATCATCTCCGGTGCCGCCGCTTACTAAACGGCCTTCTTCTTTTCCGATTTCAATGTAGCTCATGATCTTGTCGTAAGAACCTTGGTCGATGACAGGTCCCATATACACGTCAGCGCTGTCAGGGCTTGCCGTCACTTTTGATTCAGTGATTTCGATGACGCGCTCTAATACTTGATCATACACTTTTTCATGGACAACTGCACGTGAACCTGCAGAACATTTTTGTCCCGCGAAGCCGAATGCTGATGTAAAGATGGATTGAGCCGCCAATTCAATGTCCGCATCTTCGTCAACGACAACCGTATCTTTACCGCCCATTTCTGCAATGACGCGTTTCAGATGCTGCTGTCCCGGCTGCACTTTCGCCGCGCGTTCGAAAATTCTCGTACCGACTTCACGTGATCCCGTAAATGTGATAAGGCTTGTTTTCGGATGGTCAACAAGATAATCGCCTACTTCTGCTCCGCTTCCCGGCACAAAGTTGACTACGCCTTTTGGCAATCCGGACTCTTCAAGCACCTCAACAAATTTTGCTGCAATAACAGGTGTAGCACTCGCAGGTTTTAGAACCACTGTGTTTCCAGTAACGATCGGCGCCACTGTTGTTCCTGCCATGATCGCAAACAAGAAGTTCCACGGCGGAATAACAACTGTCACTCCAGTCGGCGTGTATACATATTGGTTTTTCTCGCCTTCGCGGCTGTTGACCGGCTTGCCTTTTGCCAATTCAACCATTTGGCGCGCGTAGTATTCCATAAAGTCGATGGCTTCCGCCGTATCCGCATCAGCTTCGTTCCAAGGTTTTCCCGCTTCCTTGACGAGCAGGGCGGAGAATTCGTGCTTTCTGCGGCGGACTTTGGCAGCTGCGCGGAACAAAACGGCCGCTCTTTCTTCAGGGGAGGTGTATCTCCACTCTTCGAACGCTTTCGCAGCTGCTTCAATCGCTTGCTCAGCGTGCTCCTGGGACGCCTTTGACACTTTTCCGACGACTTCTTCTTTATCAGCCGGATTGATTGAAACGATTTTCGCTTCCGTCTCTACCTTTTCACCGTTGATGACGAGCGGATAATCTTTTCCCAGATACTCATTTACCGTCGCAAGCGCTTTCTTAAATTCTTCAACGTTCGATTGATCTTGGAAATTCGTGAATGGTTCGTGTTTATAAGGTGTAGTCATTGTCATCTCTCCCTTTTTTACTTCTTAGTCATCCCTTTAAAGGCGAATGCGATGTTTGAGGGGCGTTCGGCGAGCCGTCTCATGAAATAGCCGTACCAGTCATCCCCGTAAGGCAGGTAGACTCTCATGCGGTATCCTTCTTCCACCAGGCTGAGCTGGGTTTGCGAGCGCATGCCGTACAGCATCTGAAACTCAAAACGGTCGTTTGGAATGCCGTGCTCTTTGGCAAGCTGTTTTGTAAACTCGATCATTTTGTCATCATGCGTGGCAACTGCCGTATAATGTCCTTTTAAAAGCTGTTTGCGGATGAGTCTTTTATAATTTTCATCGACGTCGCTTTTTTCAGGATAGGCCACCTTTTCCGATTCTTTATAGGCCCCTTTGACAAGCCGCAGAAACGGATTCAGCGGGCTGAGGTCATCAAGATCCTTCTCCGTTCTGTACAGATAAGCCTGCACCACGGTGCTAACATATTCATACCGGCTCCGGAAGTCTTTAAAGATATCCAGCGTCTTCTGGCATCTCGTTTCATCTTCCATGTCAATCGTCACCATGACTTTATGTTTTTCAGCCGTTTGGAGGATTTTCGTCATATTTTCATAGACGAGATCGAGATCTATATCAAGACCTAAAGACGTCATTTTTAATGACACTTGGGAATTCAGCTGTTCATCAGCGATTAAGGCGATGGTCTGCATGCACTCCTCGGTGCGTTCTTTCGCGACATCACCGCTGTTGACAAATTCCCCCAAATGATCGACAGTAACTGACAGCCCCTGGCTGTTCAAATGTCGGATTGTCGGGATAGAACTGCGGAAATCCATTCCTCCGATGATTTTGCCGGCTGCCACACGGCTTCCCCAGCTTCGCGCCATCTTATTGAGAAAGCTGCTCTTGGATAAAAATAAGAAAAAATCTCTTGTAATCACTTCCAACCTTAACACCCCGCAATCTAAGAAGTATTTGTATGAGTCTATTGTAAATGGACAAAACATCCTCTCACAATATTCTAAAAATACAAAGATTCTGATAAATTTTTGTGGTTTTACCACAATCAGCTTCTTAGAAAGCAGGCGGATTATGCCGAAAAAAGGCGGACGGAAATGACGGCAATCGTCAATTTCCGCCTTTTTCCCCCCACGCCTCTTCGACGGTCTGAATCAATAGCCGATTCAGTTCCTCCGTTATGTCAGGTTTCGGCGTTTTGATCGTTTTGACATAGTGCCCGATGCGTTCTATTTCTTCTTCTATAAATGCATGAATGATCGTATTTCTCGGTTCCGGAGCCAGCTCCTGACCGCTTTTTTTCCTTGTAAGCAGTGTATTGATTTCAGAAATGAGCGCTTCATCCGTCAATAAGGCATCGGCCAGTACGGGAAATGACATCGGCGGTACGGAGCCGAATGTTTCAATCCATCTGCAGGCAAGGAGAGGACGCAGAACGTAAAAATACTTTTTAATCTTCACTTCACTGCCCCGCAGTTCCGTTTTTTCATTCCGTTTTGCCATATTGAGATAATGATAGATGCCGGCTTCAGGCGAAAAGGCGCGGGTTTTCAGTTTTCGAAGCTTTTCAGCCGCTGAGAAAGCTTCATAATAGATCATCTCAGAAGAGAGCCATTCCAAAAGAGGCGGATTTGATTTTTTAAAAAGCCTAAGCGCTTTTCTCAGTTCCCAGCCGCTGATGTCAAGCATGTCATGAATCGGCTCTTCTATGACATCCCTATGCGGTTCGATCGAAAAGTACCATTCTTTTTTCGGCACATAGAGAAACCGTACATCGTAGTCGCTGTCGCTTGACGGAAATCCCCATGCGCGGCTCCCTGATTCTACGGCATAAAGCACCTTGACGCCGTGCTGTGCTTCAATTCGTTTTAATTCTTCAATGATCCTTTGTTCCATCTGTATCCGTCCTTTTCCGTGATCATTCCTGAAAAAAGCCCAATTACTTGGGCTTTTCGCTGCTGTCAGCCTTTCAGATGCGCTTTCAGAAAGGCCAGCTTTTCCGTATGGAAAGAAGGTATGTATTCATGTCCGAAATACCGGTAAACCTTCAATTCTTTTTCCGTTTCCAGATGATTGTAAGCGGCAAACACCGTCGACGGCGGGGTCACGCGGTCAATCAGCCCGATGGACATGAGCACCGGAACTTTTACGCGGTCCGCCAGATTCATGATATCAAAATAGGCCAGTGTATTCATCGCGGCCTTCTCCGTTTCAGGGCTGCCGTTCTTTCTGAAAAAGGAGTTAATCTCAAGATACGGCTCATCAAGGGCGACATCAATGGCCCGCTCAAAATTGCTTAAATAAGGATAATCGGCCGCAACCGCTCTCGGAATGTCAGATAGTGCCGCCGCGGCGATTGAAAGGCCGCCTCCCTGGCTCCCGCCGATGACGGCGATCCTCGTTTCATCCACTTCATCAAAGCCGCTGATGACTTCCAAAGCCCGGACGGCGTCTAAGTACACGCCGCGGTAATAATATGTATCTTTATCTAAAATCCCTTTCGTCATCCAGCCGGGAACGTGTCCGTGCGGTGAGACGCTTGTATCTGTGCTGCTGTGCTGACCGCGGACAAGCATGCCGAACGCGGCATATCCGTGAAGCGCCCAATTTACGATGTCATGTATATCCCCGTCATAGCTCGCGTTATAGCCGTGATATTTCACGATGGCCGGATGCGGTCCTTGCCGGTCGGGAACGGCGTACCATCCCTCAATTTCCGCCTTGCCGAAGCTTCGGTATGTCAGCCGGAATACTTTCACGCCGTCAGCCGGGTAGCTTTCAGCCTTCAATTCAGGCTTTGCCTCTTCCTTTGCAAGCTCATGTAATGATGATGCCCAAAAATCCGAAAAGTCATGAGGAGCGGTTTTATTTGGTTTATAGGTTTGCAGTTGGTCGAGCGGCAAGTCGTATAATTGCATATCCGATTATTCTCCTTTGTTTTATAAGATTTAATTTTCTGACTCTATCTTAACACGATTTTACACTCATTTTCTAAACATTTTAATAAACGTTTGTTTAAAAACAAAAAAGCCGTGCGCTCACAGCGTCACGGCTTTTTTTACATCGGCTGATACAGGTCCCAGCCGATTTTTAACGTTTCTACGATATAATCGGCTATTTCTTCTGGTTCCAGATTATCCGTCGCCACTTTTGAATTATGTTTATCATAGATGCTTTGGCGTTCGTTAAAGAGCTGCTGCATTTCATCCATGGAACGGTTATGCAGAACGGGACGGCTTTCAATCAGCAGATCAGCCCGCTGCTTCCAATTCTCCCATGATAGATCAAGATGGAGCACGAGACAGTTTTCAAGGCAGCACTGTCTGATTTCCTCTTGTTTAAACGAACCGCCCCCAAGAGACACGATCTTGAATTTCGTATTGCGGCAGATATCTAATATATAATCCTTTTCGGTCTGACGGAAAAAGGCTTCACCTTTTTTCTCAAACATTTCAGGGATGGACATATTGAAATCTTTCTCAATCTGCAGATCAATATCAATGAAGTCTCTGTATAATTTCTTAGCGACCAGCTGGCCGATTGTTGTCTTTCCGACACCCATGAATCCGATCAGTACGATATTTCTTTCTCTTACGGGAATGGCACGTTTTGCGTTCATCTTCGGCGAAATCCTCCTAAGAAATGAAAAAGTTATGTTTATTATATGATAACTCAATATTGAAATATAGAGATAATGCAATGAAAGAAAACCCATCCTTTATAAGAAGAGATGAGTTTTTCTTTCTATCGGAGCGTAATGCGTTCCACCTTTCCGACAATGAAAATATAAGAAAATGCCCCGATAAATGCGACAGCGCCGACAAACAGAATCGCTCCGTTATATGAACCGGTCGCAGAGACGATAAACCCGATGATAAGCGGGGTGATAATACCGGCCATATTGGCAAAAAAGTTAAACACGCCTCCTGCCAATCCGATTGTTTCGCTTGGCGCCACCTCACTCAGCATCGTCCAGGATATATTGGACATGCCCTGCGCAAAAGAAGCAATGGATAAGATCGTCAAAACCGCAGGAGCAGAATCCGTAACATTCGCGAGCACGATGGAGCCTGTCAGCAGAAGACCGAGGATGACGGGCGTTTTCCGGGCAACGTTCACCGACACGCCCCGTTTCATCATTCCGTCAGACCAATATCCGCCGAACAATACGCCGAAAAAGGCAGCGATATACGGAATTGATGCGGCGAAGCCGACTTTTAAGAAAGCCATGTGCTTTGCCTCCGCCAGATAAGTCGGAAACCATGTCAAAAAGAAGAACAGCGTGGAGGCTACGGCGAACTGGCCGATATACAAGCCGACAAGCTTGCGGTATTTAAGAAGCTGGACGAAATCCGGCCACGTGATCCTGCCGGCTGATTCTGACACCTCTGTCAGTCCGCCGCCTTCTCTAATATAATCAAGCTCCTCCCGGTTCACTTTCCGGCACCGATTCGGCTCGTGATACATTTTGAACCAGAAAATGGAGAAAACAAGCCCGAGCACCCCTGAGGAAATAAAGACGGCGCGCCAGTCAAATGCCGTTAACACCCAGAATAAAACCGGTGTGGCGAACGCCAGCCCCACATATTCCCCCGCCGTATAAGCACCCGTCGCAAAGGCGCGTTCCCGCCTTGGAAACCATGTCGTGACAATCCGGTTGTTTGCCGGAAACGCAGGCGATTCAGCCAGCCCGATCATCAGGCGGCAGCCGAATAAAAATCCGAAACTGGCCGCAAAAGCCTGCACTCCGGTGAAAACAGACCAGATCAATAAAGAAACGCCGTACGTCCGTTTTGACCCGAATTTGTCCAAAATGAGCCCGCCGGGAATCTGCATTCCCGTATAAGTCCAGCTGAATGCGGAAAAGACGACGCCCAAAAGCGCGGGGCTTATGTTCAGCGATGTCTGAATGGACGGGGCGGCGATAGATACACTGGCACGGTCTATATAATTAATCGCAGTGATAAAAAACAAAAGAATCAGTATCACATAACGAGCGCGAGTCGGTTTATTGCGGACGGGACTGAAGTCCGTCAGCTCCGTTTCATTTTTCAATGGCTTCTCCCCCCTTACTCGAATGAAATTAATTGTACAACACTTCGGTCAATTATTTAATACTTTGACGCAAAAAAGCGCTAAACAATTTGTGTGCCGCACTGACCTGATGCAGACACACCCCGCTTATAAAAGTGTCTGCCCTTTTCACCTGTTTATCCGTATCACACCCGGGGAAAAAGTACACATATGATAGACAGTTACAGGAGGATTACCGATGAAACTGAGTTTTTGCACGACAGGATTTAAAAAAAAGCATATTTTCGACATCATTTCTTTCTCGAAGGAGCACTCCTTTGACGGAATCGAACTGTGGTACGGACACGCTAAACAATATATAGAGGAAATCGGCCCGCTCGACAGGCTTGATCAGCAGCTTCAGGAGGAAGGCATCGGGGTGCCTGCCGTCAGTTTGTACACTGACTTCGCCACTCAGGATGAAAGGCAGGCGTTAAAGGATGTTCAAAGGGCATTAAGCGCGGCACGACAGCTGCACAGTCCCTTGATCAGAGTCTTTGCCGGCAATCTTCCTTCGCATCGGACGTCACCGGAAAAGTGGCAGCGTGCGGTTGATCAATTTCAGCAGGCGGCACGGCTCGCAGATGACTATGAAGTCGATATCGGGCTTGAGATTCATTACGACACGTACGCGGATACACCGGAGGCGGCGCTGGCATTTTTGGAGGGTGTCGGACATCCGCGGGTCCGCACCATTTTTGACGGCTCCAACCTACACGTCAATCACGTTGACCAAATGCCCGCTTTAGAAAAACTGTATCATACCGTCAGCCACATTCATCTCAAAAACTATCACTGGAATTTTGACAACTGGTATCTCAGCAAGCCAACTCCGATTTTTCAAGGAGATCTCGATCAAAAAGCATTTTTAAAAGAGCTGATGAACAGACAATATGACGGTTTTGTTTCTCTTGAGTATTTTGGAGAACATGCCTTTACGCATATAAAGGAATCGCTCCGCGAATATACGTCTGTTTTTTCCCGCTGACTCTTCGATCGAAGGGTCTTTTTTTGTATCATATAGAAAAAGGGGGATACATGATGATCATTTGGATAAATGGGGCTTTCGGTTCCGGAAAAACACAAACAGCGTTTGAACTGCACAGAAGACTGAAACCGTCTTACGTATATGATCCTGAAAAGATGGGGTTTGCGATGCGTTCGATGATACCGCCGGATATCGCTGAAGATGACTTTCAAAGCTACCCTCTGTGGCGGGAATTCAATTACAGCATGCTTTCCTATTTGTCAGATACATATCAGGGCATCATCATTGTGCCCATGACCATTACGAACGATCAATACTTCCATGACATGATCAGCAGACTGAGACAGGATGGCCGGACCATTCACCACTTTACCCTGCTGGCTTCAAAGGAAACATTGCTGAAACGCCTGCGCACCAGAGCGGAAGGAAAAAACTCCTGGGCCGCAAAACAAATCGACCGCTGCATCAACAGCCTGTCTGACAGCCTCTTCACAGAACATCTCCATACAGACCAAATGTCTATTCAGCAGGTCGCAGAAACGATCGCTGCCCAAGCAAATCTGCCTCTTGAGCCTGATTCGAGAGGCAGCCTTCGAAGATTCACCGACAGATTGATGGTGAAGCTGAATCATATCCGCATCAAATAAAAAAACGTTTTGAAAACATGTCCCTGACCCATGCAAATGGATCAATAAATAAAAAGTCCCTCTGAAGGAATGTTTTTCAAATGAAGAAAAAAATTTTAGAAACATAGAAGGTATTTTATGGATAATCATCTAATTATTAACACTGTAATACATTTCATTTGAAAAGGGAGTGCTCGAAATGAAATTCAAAAAAGTGTTAACCGGTTCTGCGCTGTCTCTTGCCTTACTGATGTCTGCCGCTCCTGCCTTTGCCGCATCACCAACAGCATCCGTGGAAAATAGCCCAATCTCAACGAAAGCAGATGCCGGCATTAATGCCATCAAACTCGTTCAAAGCCCTAACGGCAACTTCGCTGCTTCTTTCGTTTTAGATGGAACAAAGTGGATTTTTAAAAGCAAATACTATGACAGCAGCAAAGGGTATTGGGTAGGGATTTATGAAAGTGTAGATAAATAAAAATGAAATAAACAAAAAACCTCCCTTTCAAAAGGGAGGTTTTTTCATTCTATTTCCACCAATCATCAAACATTGATGCCGGCACCTGGCGCTTATGCTCCGTACTGAGGTAGCGTTTTTCCAGCGCCTCAATCACTTCGGAAGAAACGTCCTTGCCTTCTAAATAATCATCAATGTCATTGTATGTGATGCCCAGTTCGGTCTCATCAGTCTGCTGCGGTTTTTCATCAAGCAGATCGGCCGTCGGTAATTTCAAATACAGGCGTTCCGGCGCGCCGAGCTCTTCTAATAAACGTCTGCCCTGGCGTTTCGTTAATCCGGTCAGCGGCAGCAGATCAGCTCCGCCGTCACCGTATTTCGTGAAGAAACCGGTCACCGCCTCGGCCGCATGGTCGGTTCCGATGACAAGCAGCCCCTCTTGTCCGCCAATGGCATATTGAGCGATCATTCTCATTCTGGCCTTTACATTTCCTTTGTTAAAGTCAGACAGCTGATCGCCCGTGTCTTTTTTGTACTGATCGGCGAACGCGCTGACAGCGGACTTAATATCAAACGTCCAAGATTTATCAGGCTTAATGAATTTGAGCGCCATTTGGGCGTCATCCTCATCCTGCTGTGTGCCGTGCGGAAGGCGGACGGCGATAAATTCAGCGTTTCCGCCTTCTTCTCTGATGCTTTCAGCCGCCAATTGGGCGAGGCGTCCCGCAAGCGTGGAATCCTGCCCCCCGCTGATGCCGAGCACAAAGCCTTTGGCACCTGTTTTTTTCAAATATTGTTTCAGAAAGTTCACTCTGTCCTCAATTTCTTGTTTCGGATCAATTGAGGGCTTTACATGGAGATCATTCATAATTTGTTTCTGGATGCTCATCCCAATCACTCCTCCTGCATTGTTTCTTTATGATTCATTTCCCGTTCATGCTGAAAATGAATCATGCCACTATGTACGACTCTCTGTTAAATATAGCACAGGTGCGGATTTTAAGTGAATCAAATACACCGGGATCAGCTGATTTCCACCCGCAGCGCCGTGATGCTGTCTCCGTTGCATTTTCCTTTTTCGATCGGACAGGATGAAAACGCGACGAGGAGATCCATTTCCGCACGGAGCCGTACATAATCACCCGCGTCAGAAAGAGGCGTTTCGACTGATAAGTTCCCCTTCTCATCGAGCACCGTGTTCATAAAGATGGCAAATGGGTAATGCATATGCGGCCGCGGCACCCCGAACGGCTCAAGCGCCCCGCTCATATTGTCATAGCACGTATCCTGGAGCTCGTCTTTATGCTTTCCGTATAAAAGCCTGTTCATATCCGGACGGCAGGCGGGAAGCAGCAGGTCATGCTTGCCGACTGTATCCTCAATCAGCGTCAGCATCGGCTTGTATAAATTCGAATAAATATGATCACCCGTTTTTACATGAATGGACTGGTTGGCATCAATCGTCGCGCCCTGATCAAGATGTTCATAAAAGTCCTTGGCATGATACGCCGTGAAGTCAGCCACCTGCTGTCCTTCCACATCGACAACTTTTATAATCTGCCCTTTGTGAACCTTTAGACCAAGCCCTTTTTTCGGCGGTACGATAAATTGCTGTGTCATCAGACTGCTCCTTTTTTTCTTCTATTATGAACTCCGGCCGTTTGTTTCATGTAAAGCAATTTATTGGATGTATATTCCCCTTCTGACGGCCGCAATCTAAGCTTTGATAAAGGGGTTGAACTTCATGAGTAAATCACAGGACCAGCCTAAAGGAAATCTCGCTTGGTGGCAGCTCTCCTTAATCGGCGTCGGCTGCACAATCGGGACGGGCTTTTTTCTCGGGTCCAGCATCGCTATTGTCAAAAGCGGATATTCCGCGCTGATCTCATTTCTTATTGCCGGGCTTGGCACCTATTTTGTCTTTGAGCAGCTTGCGAAGCTTTCGGCTAAACAGCCCGAAAAGGGGTCTTTTTGCGCTTATGCGAGAAAGGCTTTCGGCACTTGGGCCGGTTTCAGCAACGGATGGGTGTACTGGTCGTCCGAGATGCTGATCACGGGAAGCCAGCTGACAGCGATCTCGCTGTTTACGAAGCATTGGTTTCCGAATGTGCCGCTGTGGATTTTCGCCTCCATCTATGCGGTGCTCGGTCTTTTGATTATATTTACGGGGCTGTCCGTTTTTCAAAAAACGGAAAATGTGCTCGCTGTTGTCAAGACGGCGGCGATTTTTATGTTTATCGTGATCGCCATATTGGCGCTGTGCGGTATATTTTCTCATAAACCGGATGTGCAGGTGCCGAACGAGTCAAAGGATTTGTTCCCGCACGGAGCGATGGGGTTATGGACGGGACTGATTTATGCGTTTTACGCCTTCGGAGGAATTGAAGTCTTGGGGCTGATGACCGTACACTTGAAAAAACCGGAGGAAGCCTCAAAATCAGGCCGGCTGATGCTTGCCGTACTTGCGGTCATTTACGTCATTTCTCTCGGCCTGGCGCTGCTGTTAGTGCCGCTGGGCAAATTCACCGAACAGGACAGCCCGTTTATTACATCGCTGAAGGGTTTTCATTTAGATATCATTCTTGATATTTTTAACGGGATTTTTATTATTGCGGGATTTTCCACGCTCGTCGCCTCGCTGTTTGCCGTGACGACATTGCTTTGTACAATGGCCGATGACGGGGATGCGCCGAAATGCTTCAGGTTAAAGGAAAACAAAAAAATCTGCTGGCCTGCGCTCGGATTGACGTTTGCCGGACTCATCGTCTCCATCATCCTGTCACTGGTGCTGCCAAAAAACATATATGAACACATGACAACCGCGGCGGGCCTCATGCTTCTTTATACGTGGCTGTTCATTTTGTTCTCGGGCAAGAAACTGCTCGAAACGACAAAGATGGGAACCGCACAGATTGTTATCGCCCTTGTGCTGATCGTCGCGGCCGTCTCCGGGACGCTGTTTGAGAAATCGAGCCGGCCCGGTTTTCTGGTCAGCCTTTGTTTTCTCGCCGTCATTGCGATCGTGACATGGATCGTACAAAAAAAGCAGGGACACAGCCCTGCCGGATCATAGCTTATTTCGTCGGTTTAAACAGTCTTTTCAAATAAGAAAAGGGACACTTTGACACTTGCGTCTCATCATCACGGAGGAAATATTGCTTCCATTCTAAATTGTCTTTTCCTCCGTACCACCCCAATCGGGGATGAAGAGGGGCTTCATCATACGCCTCTAAGCGTTTTCTGATCAGCCGGCTCATGTTTCGTCCGAACGCGGTTGAATCATTTAATCCTTCGAAAATCCATCTCGGCTGAAACGCCAGCATAAAAAAAGGGAAGCTTCTGCTTTGTCTCGCTTCATGCGCAGGCGTCGCGCACAGAATAAAATACGGCTCGCCGGCAAAGCAGAACTCCCATTTATAATGTTCAGGGTCTTCCGGCATATCTTCCGGCCAGTCATTCGGGTCGCAGCCGCTCAGCCGGTTTAAAAAAGACCAGAACAGCTCTTCATACGCCTCAATGGAATAATGCTCAGCTAAATCCTCAGGCGTATCAAAAATCACAAGCAGCGACGCGTATCTTCCGGTATCCCTTGAGATCTTTCCGTACTCTGACAGCAGCATCCCCACTTCCTCCGGGGTTCCCTCTTCGCGGGGATCACCCGCAAAGGATATCCGGAGCTGATCTGTCAAAAATCCCTGACGTCCGGGAATGCACGGAAACGTATCCGCTTTATCGCCTACTTTTTCTGATAGAAGCTCAAAAGCGATTCTCTGCCAATTTGGCAGATCCAATAACTTTTCCTCAAGGCAACTTTTTGTGTACAGCCCGCTTGCCATCGGCCCACCTCCAGTATCGTCATGATACGTTATGACGGAGATAGGCGATGGGTGACTCTTCTATTTATGAGATGAGCATTTGAATCCCCTGCCATCCGAAATAAAACCCGAAAACGATCAAAGACACACCCGCCGCTCCCGTCAGCCAGCGGAGCGCTTTTTCATGAAGGAGATTTCTGAAAGTGCTCGCGGCGACCGCCATGCAGAAATCCCAGATCAAAATGCCGAGAAGAATGCCGGAGCTGTAAATCAAAAGCTGATTTGCATCGAAGGATTCAGCGGTTTTGGCGAGAATGCTCCCGTATATGCCGAGCCAGAATAAAATGCTCAGCGGATTGGAAAGAGAAATAAAAAATCCCGCGCCGAATGTTTTGTAAAAAGCCGGTTTTCCTTTTCCGCTTCTGACATTCATGGCTTCCCTGATATTTTTTAACGTTTCGACTCCCGTATAGGTCAGCACGAAAAAACCGAAGAGCCACAAAAACGTTTTTACAAAAGGAGCGGTCAAAAATTGAGACAGCCCGAAATAGATCAGAATCATATACAGCCCGTCCGCGGCCATGGCGCCAAGACCGAAAATCCATGCATGCCAAAAGCCGTTTTTGATGCCTTTGTCAATTTGCGCCGCATTGACCGGGCCGACAGGTGCTGACAATGACAGCCCGAGAACGATATAGCTTAAAAAGATGTTCATTGGCTTCCCCCTCATTCATGCAACTTGTACAAGTTATTCATGAATGGGCCGTGCTATGATACATTATTTTAATTTCTCAAGCTCGTCTTCCATCATGTCCGTCGCTTTTCCTAAAAAATCGAATATCAGCTGCAATTCTTCTTCTTTATATTGCCGGCAAAGGCTGATCGTAGACCGGGATAAGGAGCTGAACAATTGTTTCACATTCGCTTTTCCTGCTGTCAGCGGCACGATGATCACCCGCCGTTTGTCTTCGGGGTCTTTTTTCCTCATGACATATCCCGCTTTTTCGAGCCGGTCAATGAGCGCCGTTACCGAACCTGTGCTGAGGCCGGTTTTTTTCCCAAGCTCGCCTGCGGTCATCGGGCCTGCTTCATTTAAGATATCAGCTGATTTCAAATCGGTCGGAAACAGACCGAGAGATTGAGCGGCCGCCTGATGAAAAAGGATCGTCCTTGTGGCCATCTTCCGGAATAACTGTATGGCGGTTTCCTCCGTCTCGCTTCTGGTATTTCTTGTTGACAACTGACAGGCCTCCCTATAAAATCAATTTATCTTGACGATCAAGATAATTTTCGGCAAATCTAATATGATCATAGCAAATTTAATGATCAAAAGTAAGTATGGGAGGAAAAAGCATGGAACAAACAGCCGCGAAGGACGCCTCGACGAAGTTTGTCGTCATCGGTCTTTTGCTGGGCATTTTAATGTCGGCTATGGATAATACAATCGTTGCCACTGCGATGGGAAATATCGTGGCGGACCTCGGAAGTTTCGATAAGTTCGCGTGGGTGACGGCATCATACATGGTAGCCGTTATGGCCGGTATGCCGATTTACGGAAAACTGTCCGATATGTACGGACGCAAGCGTTTCTTTTTATTCGGTCTTATTCTTTTCTTAATCGGATCTGCATTATGCGGAATCGCCCAAACAATGGATCAGCTTATTATTTACCGCGTCATTCAGGGAATCGGCGGAGGCGCGCTGATGCCGATCGCCTTCACGATCATTTTTGATTTATTTCCGCCGGAAAAACGCGGAAAAATGTCGGGCATGTTCGGTGCCGTTTTCGGCCTGTCCAGCGTTCTCGGGCCGCTTTTAGGCGCGCTCATTACCGACTCCATCAGCTGGCACTGGGTGTTTTACATCAACGTGCCGATCGGTATTTTATCATTGTTTTTCATTCTGCGTTATTATAAAGAATCCCTTGAACACAAGAAGCAGAAAATCGACTGGGCCGGCGCAATCACGCTGGTGGTTTCCATTGTCGGTCTGATGTTCGCTCTTGAGCTCGGCGGAAAAACATATGATTGGAACTCCGTGCAGATCATCGGTCTGTTCGCTGTGTTCGCCGTGTTCTTTATCGCCTTTTTTATTGTGGAAAGAAAAGCGGAAGAACCGATTATCTCATTTTGGATGTTTAAAAACCGTTTATTTGCTACGGCACAGATTCTGGCGTTCCTTTACGGAGCCACGTTCGTCATTTTAGCGGTGTTTATCCCGATCTTCGTTCAGGCTGTGTACGGAAGCACCGCGACAAGCGCGGGCTTTATTTTGACGCCGATGATGATCGGTTCTGTTATCGGAAGTATGATCGGCGGAATTTTCCAGACGAAAGTGCGGTTCCGCAATTTAATGCTGATTTCCGTGGTCGCTTTCTTTATCGGAATGCTGCTGCTTTCCAATATGACACCGGATACGGCGCGTACGATGCTGACGGTATTCATGCTGATCTCCGGATTCGGCGTCGGCTTTAACTTCTCACTGCTGCCGGCCGCGTCCATGAACGATCTGGAGCCGCGTTACCGCGGAAGCGCCAACTCAACAAACTCGTTTTTGAGATCATTCGGCATGACACTCGGTGTGACGATTTTCGGAACCATCCAGACGAATGTGTTTACCAATAAGCTCACAGATTCATTCAGCGGCATGAAAGGAGCGGGCGGCGCGATGCAGAACATCGGAAATCCGCAGGAGATTTTCCAGGCAGGCACGCGCGCTCATATTCCGCCGCACATTCTGGATCGCATTATTGACGCCATGTCGCAAAGCATCACATATGTATTTACGCTTGCGCTGGCGCCGATCGTCATTGCCGCCGTTACCATTTTGTTTATGGGAAAAGCGAGAGTAAAAACCTCTCAGGAAATGGCGAAAAAAGCGAATTAAAAAAAGCAGTACATGGCGTTTGTCATGTACTGCTTTTTTGTTTACTCTGCGAAATGCGGAGCGAGAATATCTTTCAGCACGTTTGCGCTGCGGCTGAATTGAGCCTGTTCTGTTTCATTCAGCTCAAGTTCCGTCACACCTGCGATGCCGTTCCGATTGACGACAGCCGGAACGCCGATAAAGACGTCGTTTACACCGTATTGGCCGTCCAGATATGTGCTGACGGTTAAAATGCTGTTTTCATTACGCAAAATCGCTTTTGTGATGCGGGCGAGGCTCATCGCCACTCCGTAATATGTCGCGCCTTTTTTCTCGATAATATGGTAGGCCGCGTTTTTCACATCGTCAACGATCTGATCCAGCTCGTCCTGTTTGTAAGCTGCATTTTTCTCCAGCAATTGCTGCACCGGCACTCCGCCGATATTGGCGTGACTCCATACAGGAAGCTCGGTATCGCCGTGCTCGCCGATAATGTGGGCGTGTACGTTTTGCGGAGCGGCTCCGAAGTATTCACTCAGCATATAACGGAATCGCGCAGAATCCAGTGTCGTGCCGCTGCCGATGACGCGTTCTTTCGGAAGCCCGCTGAATGTCCATGTCGCATAAGTGAGAATGTCGACCGGGTTTGTGGCAACGAGGAAGATGCCGTCAAATCCGCTTGCCATTACTTCACCGACAATGCTTTTAAAAATGGCGAGATTTTTTTCGACCAGCTCAAGTCTCGTTTCGCCCGGTTTTTGATTGGCCCCTGCACAGATGCACACGATATCGGCATCCTTGCAATCCTCATATGTGCCGTAAGACGTTTTGACCGGATGAGGCGCAAATGCCTTTCCGTGATTTAAATCCATGACATCTCCCATGGCTTTTTCTCTATTTACATCAATGATCACAAGCTCATCTGTGATCCCTTGGTTAATTAACGCAAATGCATAACTGCTTCCAACAAAACCTGCTCCGATTAATGCTACTTTGTTCACTCGTTCGTTCATCATGTATGCTCATCCTCCAGTGTTTCGTGGTGTCTGTTTTTATCTTGTGAAGTATTTCACATTTATATTGTGCAACACTTCACAAACTTTTGCAAGAGAAAAGTTTGATTTTTGGACAAAAAAATATCGATGATGGTTTCCAGATTGTTGACAACATCCTAAAACGGAACCGTTTTAGGATGTTGTCATCTTTTCAGCGTGATTGAAGACGCGCTGTCCCTTTCTCAGAAGCGAGGGTTTGTCGGCACGCTGATGTGATGATGGCCCTATCCATTAATGCGTAAGATAACCATTCAAACCAGAGTTGTTATACAAACCATTCTGCACATAATCAAAGCCGGGCTGGTTCTGTCCGGGCACTTGGGCGCTGCCATTGTTAAAAATCACTTTTGCGTCGGCCGTATCCGCATTCGCAGGCAGCGTCAGCGTGTAAATTCCATCTGCATTCTTAGTCATGGCTTTCCCCGGCCACGATCCGGTTAATTCTATGGCCCCACCTCCATCATGTTTATAGATATAAGCATTTACCTGGCCCCAATGATCCGGATTTTGATAGCCAATGATGTTGGTTTGAGACGGGTCTTTTTTGACAAACGTGTATTCTTGGGTTCTCGATGCACCCTCGCCGTTCGTTCCGGTTAACTTGACGTTGTATGTCGTGCCGATTGGATCTTCTTTCCCGATCGTTAATCGGTCTCCATCCTTAAATGCTGTCTCCTGCCCATTATTGATTTGGTAAACGGCTTTTGCTGTTTTCGCATTTGCACGCAGGGTGACCGTCAGCTGATCATTGAAAGAATGGACTGCCTCTGTTTGGTAATTCTCAAGAAAGACATGAGGCGCATTTCCAATATCATCAGGATAAAGAACAGCCGCGGATCTGGCATTGATCGTACCTGTCAGTTTGCCGTTCGCTACTTGAAATGAACCGGCGCCGGCCCTATTATCATACCTGCCGTCAGGTAATTTCGTTGAAGTATTGATGGTGACAGAAGATGATCCTGCATTTGCCAGCACAACGCCTTTTGAGCCGCGCTGATTCATAAATATTTGATTGTTCCCATTCGGATTTGAGAGTTCCTCAGGCTGCCCGGCCATTTCATTGTGAAATTGGTTGACCGCAGTGATCGCCTGATCTTTAAATAAGGCGCTCCCGCGATCTCCTATTTGACTTTTTCCGGGAAATCTTACACCATTTCCTCCGCCCTCAGGCCTGGAAAAGAAAAGAGGCGTGCTTCCTGAGCGCGAACCAATCACTGCCCAGCCTAAACGAATATCGTCATCACTCATCCATGTAGACTCTTCATCATCATTGGCATACGTATCATGTGATTCCACCCATGTGACTAACTTGTCCGCAGATACATCAGATGCATAATGGGAGATATTCGACACACTCAGATTACGGTTCTTTAAAGCGGATCTGATGGAATGCCCATAGTTAGAAGCCGTCACATTCATATAATTCGCATAAGCAGTATCTCTGGACGCGCTGTCTTGCAGGATTTCTCCGTATTGGAACTCCGCCGATGTATTTGTGATATTCGGCCAAAATTGGCTGCCGTAATTCCCATCATCCGGAAGCTCTATATGCTTGGCGGCATCATAGCGGAACCCGTCTGCTCCGTCATTCAATGCTCTTTCCAAGAAACCTTTCAGGTAGGCTTGCACCTCAGTATTCTGAGTATTCCAATCATACAGCCCAAGCAATGCATTTTGAGTGATGTCCCATCGGTCCGACCAATTTTTAATTTGTGTGTTTCCATGGGTCCAGTTTGGAATACGCTTAATCTCGTCAGAAATCGCGCCATAATCGCTGGTGGTATGATTGACAACCGCATCGACAATGACTTTTACGCCATATTTTTCCGCGGCTGCACACATGTCCTTAAATTCTTGTTCAGTGCCTAAGTAACGGTTGCCGATTTGGTACGATGTCGGCTGATAGAGCCAGTACCAGTTCGACATGCTTTTATCTCCTTGGTTCCCTTCCTTTACTTGGTTAATCGGAGACGTCTGAATGGCTGCATAACCCGCATCACGAATCTCTTTCATATTTTCTGTTAACGTATTGAATGACCAATTCCATGCATGAAGGATGGTCCCGTTTTTGACCGATGAATCGGTCACCTCATTCGATTTGTGTGCAGTTTCAGCGTTTGCAGCCGCCGGGCCTGACAAAACCAAATGAAACAGCAGTAAAAATCCGGCGAATAACGGCAGTAAAGAGGTTTTGAATCGTTTTTTAAACATTTTTGACACTCCTTATTTGATTTTTGAAGACTGACTGCGGAGTCAAAAATTCCTCTTACTCTTTCTTCAGCTTCCTCCTTTCAATTGTTGTGAAGACTGGAGAATTCTGTTAACGCTTACATTTGAACTTATCACACACTCTCTATCAAAGCAACGCGGCAGAGTGAATTCAAATCTTTATTCCTATCAAATAAAAAGACTTTTCTCTTATAAACAAAAAAAGAAACCACCATCAAGATGATTTCTTTTTTATTTCTTTTATCGCTCTTCTGTAAGACAGCTTCACAATGACATACCGAAGCAGAAACAGAATGCCTCCGCAGACGATAAAAAGAAAGATCATTTTCAGCCAAGCAAAGAATGTATGGGGAAACCCCCTGTCGTACATCGTAAGCGCCGCTGCCGCAAAAGTGACTGCAATTGAATCTATCCGCTGCTGCTTCACCCGCTTTTTCAGTTCTTCTTTGGTGTCTATTCTCGGCATGAGCATTCCCGACGCTCCCGCCCTGATACAATAATAAACAATTATAATGAAGAAAACCGCCAAGCTTCCGGCCCATTCCCTAAACGGACAGTTCAGAACAAGTCCGCGTACGATGATATCAAGCAAAGACAGTGTGCCCACAAGCATTCCGACTTCTGACCAAATCATTCGTTCTTTCTCTTTCACACTCTCACTCTTTCCATTCACGTTTGAAAGTCCGTTCCGACGCTGATTCATGACTTCCTCCCGTACTATTAAGAATGGCTTACAACTCCCATTATATCTTGCCGATTCATAATGATAAACCGAAATATCATTGACAAAAATGTTAATAAGGACCCCAATTGATCAGGACGCCTATGCAGATAAACACGAGGCCGATGACAAACCAAATCAGCGCCAGCGGAATCATGAAGCGAAGCCACTTTACGTACGGAATGCCGCTGGCAGCCAGTACGGCCATCAGCACGCCGGAAGTCGGATTGACACAGTTTACGACGCCTTCTCCGAGCATGACCGCTTCAACCGCGACCTGTCTCGTGATGCCCATCAGATCGGCAAGCGGCGCCAAGATCGGAATAAATACGACCGCCTCCCCTGAGCCCGATGAAATCAGAAAATGAAGCAGGGCGCTGGAAATATACATTCCGATTGCGCCTGCCATCGGGCTGAAACCGTGCAGCAGTGACGCAAGTCCATTGACTACCGTATCAAGCAGCTTTCCATGTTCCAGGATAACGGAAATGCTTCTCGCCATTCCGACGATCAGCGCACCATAAACGAGCCCCTGACAGCCTGTAATAAACGTTTTTGCGATATCATTTGCCGCCATTCCCGCAATCAGGCCGGACACGATTGAGATAAAAATGAACACAGCGGCCATCTCTGAATCAGACCAGCCAAGAGTAAGCGCGCCGTATAAAAAGCCGGCAAGCGACAAAGCCGCAACAGCCAGAATCAGTTTATGGCGGACAGTAAACGGGACATGCTTGTCCTCCGGCTCAGAAACCTGCGGGAGTGAACCTGCCGCCGGAAACCAATCGTTCCCCAGCAGACTGGCTTCCTTTGCTTTTCTGAGTTTTCTCGTATACCGATAAATATATAAAATAGATGATAGCAGAAAACAAATGTAGACGGCAATCCGCAGGCCGATGCCGGAAAACAGCGGCAGCTCCGCGATGCTTTGTGATAACCCGAGCGGTGAAGGTGATAAAATCGTCGCGTTAAACCCGGCATAACAGCCGATATAAATGACTGCCGCTCCGGCCACGGCGTCCCATTTCAGCGAACGGGCGACAATCAGGCCGATCGGAATAAAGCCGATCACGGAATTAACGACGATGCCGGTTGTACCGAGGATCGAAAATAGAGATCCGACAATCGCAATAAACAGCAGCTGTTTTGTGCGGAACGTACTGATGACATTATTGATCAATCCATTGATGGCGCCCGTTTTCTCCAAAATCGCAATGGTGCCGCCTGTAAACAGGATTAAAAAAATAATCGGCGCGGAACTTGTCATCCCTTCCTGAATCGCGGTAAAAAAAGCGATCGGGCTGACCGGAGACTGGTTCAAAGAATGATAGCTTCCCGGGACGGCGGACGTCACACTGCCCTTTGTCACCCTGTCAAATTCCCCCGCGGGAACGATGTACGATGCTATCGCGCATAGTAAAGCGGCAATGAACAGCAGCACATAAGCATCAGGCATCACAAACAATTTCTTCTTTTTCAATACAGGTTCGGCCTTGGGAACAGCCATACCATCACCATCCCGCTTTAAATTTATAAACTATTCAGAAAATACAGATATGTGTGCTATATTATATACAGACCGATTGCCTGTTTTCAATATCAAAAATAAAAAACAGACAGCTTTTGAAGGAGGACTTACGGCATGAACAGACTCACAGAGCATGAAAAGCAAGTCATTATGGATATTTTTGACCACCTGCACGCCAATCCCGAAGTAAGCTGGAAAGAATATCAAACAACTGAATATCTGACTGAAAAACTGAAAGCGGCCGGCTGCCGGACCCGCACGTTTGATGATTGTACCGGTGTTGTCGGCGAAATCGGAGAAGGCTCGCCCGTTGTGGCTGTCCGGGCGGATATTGACGCGCTGTGGCAGGAAGTGGACGGTGTCTTTCAGGCGAACCATTCATGCGGACATGATTCACATATGACGATGGCGCTCGGCACGATGATGCTTTTAAAAAGTCAGCCGCAGCTTCCGAAGGGCACCATCCGCTTTATTTTTCAGCCGGCGGAAGAAAAAGGCGGCGGAGCGCTGAAAATGATTGAAAAAGGCGTACTGGGTGATGTTGACTTCCTATACGGCGTGCACGTGCGCCCCGTACAGGAAACGGCAAACGGCCGATGCGCACCGTCCATTCTGCATGGCTCAAGCCAGCATATTGACGGCCTGATTATCGGAGAAGAAGCCCACGGCGCGAGACCGCATCTCGGCCTTAACAGTATCGAAATCGCCGCTCTTCTCGTCCAAAAACTCAGCTTCATTCATCTTGATCCCGGCATCCCGCATTCCGTGAAGATGACAAAGCTTCAGGCAGGCGGAGAGAGTTCCAATATCATCCCGGGAAAAGCATCGTTCAGCCTTGATCTCCGCGCACAGACCAATGCCGCCATGGAGAAATTAACCGCCGAAACCGAAAGAGCCTGCGAAGCGGCTGCTGCCGCATTCGGCGCAAAAATTGAACTGCAAAAAGAACACAGCCTCCCGGCAGCCGAGCGAAACAAGGAGGCGGAAGCCATCATGGCATCTGCGATAAGCGGCATTCTCGGAGAAGAACATGTGGATGAACCTCTTGTGACAACCGGTGGAGAGGATTTTCATTTTTACGGGTTAAAGGTGCCGAACTTGAAAACGACGATGCTCGGCCTGGGATGCGGTCTGGAGCCGGGACTTCACCATCCGCATATGACATTTGACCGAAGCGCCATCTTTACTGGCGTTGAGATATTAACGGCCGCCGTCCTCAAATCGTTTGAAGCTTAAAAAAAAGCAGCCCGTTACAGGGCTGCTTTTCTTCATTACTTCTTCAAATCTTCAATTGAATTGACGTTTTTCATATACTGAGGAACGACCAGACCCATCTTGACGCCTGTCAGACTCGTTCCTACATCTTCATATTTGCCTTTATATTTAGACGCATATGCCTTATGGGTATTCGGAAGCCAAGCAGACAATGACGCATCCGCGCTGCCTGTCGCAATCGCAGTCCACATCGGTCCTGCCTCCACTTGCGTCAGCTTCACGTCATAGCCGAGGTCTTGAAATACTTTTCCGACCACGTTCGTACTTGCGATTTCACTGTCCCACGCCACATAAGCCAGGTTGATTTTATCCCCTTTGACTTTATGAGCGCCTTTTGTCCATTGAGCTACTTGATCTTTGTGTTTTTTCACATATTCAGCAGCGGCTTTGGCCGGCTTTTCGCCTTCCTCAACGGCAATCATGACTTCTCCCATATCGTCCTGCGTCCATTTGAACTGGCTGAGAACTTTGGCCGCGTTAGGCTGTTCCTTACTGAAGCCGGTTCTTGTAATCGTATGAATCTGCTCGGCAGTTCCGTACGTTTTTTTCGGATCATCAAGGAACTTCAGCTTGTATCTGGAGAACATCCAGTGCGGCGTCCAGCCCGTTACGATGATCGGCTTTTTCCGGTCATATGATTTCTTCAATGTCGCCGTCATGGCAGCACTTGACGCCGTGACGACATTCCAGTCTTTCAATCCGTAATCGTTCACGGCCTCATCCGTCAGGGCCATGATCCCCGATCCCGGATCAATACCGATAATGGTTTTGTTCACCTGGTCCGCAGCCGTTGCCTTACCATCAGTCTGCGAACCGCAGGCAGCCAAAGAAAGAGCCAGCGCAGCGGTAACGCCGACACCGATGATTTTCTTAAGCATCAGGCATTCCCCCTGCTCTTCTTCTTCACTTTAATGTTTTGCGTGATACGGTCGAGTGTAATCGCTACGATGACGATCGCGATACCCGCTTCCACTCCGACACCGGTTTTCAACTGTGTCACGGCGCTGTATACTTCAGAACCGAGACCCGGCGCACCGACCATGGCCGCGATAACGACCATTGATAAAGCAAGCATGATGCTTTGGTTAATACCGGCAAGAATCGTTTTTGTGGCAAGCGGAAGCTGCACCTTGAACAGACGCTGAGACGTCGTTGAACCGAATGCTTCCGTCGCTTCGATCAAATCAGCCGGAACTTGTTTAATACCGAGAACCGTCATGCGGATCGTCGGAGGCATTGCGAAAATAACAGATGCCACGACGCCTGGCACAACCCCGATATTAAAGAAGAAAATCGCAGGCAGCAGATATACGAAAGCCGGCATGGTCTGCATTAAATCCAGAATCGGTGTGACAATGCGGCGGACCGTTTCTTTCTGAGACGCCCATATGCCGATCGGAACCCCGATAATAATGGAAATCAAAACAGATGTGACGACAAGCGCCAACGTTTGCAGCATCGGCGACCAATAACCCAAATAATCAATAACAAGGAATCCGATTAACGTAAAGAGTGCAATTCCTCTCGTACTGATCCACCAAGCGAGAGCTGCAAAAATAACAGTCAATAAAATAGACGGGATGAAACCCAAACCGCTCACAATCGCGTTTACGAAAGCGGCCAAACCGTTTGAGATTCCGTCAAAGAAACCTCCGAACGTCATGGTAAGCCAGTCAACAAACCGGTCAACGATATCTGCTAACGGAATTCTAGGCAATCTGTCCATTTACTTCACCCCCTGAACAGAAGAATCCTGAGCTTGTTCAGCAGAATCTTCAACATTTATATAATCGTTATTTCCTGAAAGCGCGCCGATTAATGCGCCTTTCACGACAATGCCTTTCATGCGGTCCTTATCGTCCGTGACGGCGATCGGAATATTCGCATCAGACACGACATCGAAAATTTCCGTCAAGTACGTGCTTTCGTGCACAGTCGTAAATTCAGTATTTAAAATATCCTGAAGCGATAAGTCGGATTCCACCGCTTTTTTCGCATCCGCCGCGTGAATGACGCCGAGAAGCTGTTTCTGTTTATCAACGGCGTAAATAGAAGAAATACCGAGATTCTTCATGAGCTGCAGCGCTACACGAGGCCCTTTGTCAATCCGCACGGTTTCAGCGCGCTTCATGATGTGGCCCGCTGTCAGAACTTTGGATAAATCAACGTCCTCAACGAATTTCTCAACGTATTCATTGGACGGGCTCATCAGAATTTCTTCAGGCGTCCCGATCTGAACGATGTTACCGTCTTTCATCAGCACGATTCTGTCGCCGATGCGCAATGCTTCATCAAGATCATGCGTGATGAAGATGATCGTCTTGCCGACAGAGTCATGAAGGTCTAAAAGCTCATCCTGCATGTCTTTGCGGATCAGCGGATCAAGCGCACTGAAAGCTTCATCCATCAGAAGAATGTCAGGATCATTCGTCAATGCGCGGGCAAGTCCGACACGCTGCTGCATTCCTCCGCTGAGCTGATCAGGAAATTGGTGTTCAAAGCCTTCAAGACCGACAAGTTTAAGCGAATCAAGCGCTTTTTGCTCACGCTCTTTTTTGTCGACGCCTTGAAGCTCCAGGCCGTATTCCGTATTTTCAAGAATTGTTCTGTGCGGAAACAGCGCAAATTTTTGAAAGACCATGCTGATTTTTTTCCGGCGCACTTCCCGGAGCTGGTCTTTTGACATATTTGTTATCATGTCACCATCAATATAAATATTCCCGGCAGTCGGTTCAATAAGCCGGTTTAACAGCCGAACTAAAGTTGATTTACCGCTCCCCGATAGACCCATGATGACAAATATCTCCCCATCATATACATCAAAGTTTGCTTGATTGACACCAACGGTTGATCCGGTCGCTTTCAGGATCTCTTTTTTGTTTTTTCCGCTGGACAGCATCTGAATGGCTTTTTTTGTCTGTTTTCCGAAAACCTTAGATACATTTTCGACTTTTATCTTAATTGGTTTCTCATCCAAATTCATATTTTCCCTCCATAATAAGCAATCTTTAATACCGTAACACGTTTGTAATAAGTCAAACAAACATCATAATCCCTTTTATTTTGTATCATTACTTTAAAAACATCCCTGTGTCTTATTTTCCTCTGGTATGCTTCTAAATACTCTCTAATCCTCCTTATTGAGGATAAATTATAAAGGAAACCGGGCTTTTATCAGGCTTGAGAACGTTTCCATCGAATGTGCTGCAAACTGATTTCCTATCCTTTTTTTACAAATACAAGAATTTTTTTGCGACATTGTCCCGGAAAAAGAAGTTTTCCCCTCCTAAAAATAAGGGATATTAAGGAAAAATATAGGTCTGCCAACAGACAGCTCACTAAAAAAAGCACCTCAAAAGGGTGCTCATTGCGCAAGCTCTGTCTGTTTCGTTTCTTTTCCGAGAATAATAATGGTGATGACAGCAACCAGGATGGCCGCACAAAAGACGGCGAAAATTGCTGTAAACGAAACGTTCCGGGCTGCAAGCGATCCGACGAGAAGCGGACCGAAAATGCCGCCGATTCTGCCGACAGCCGCCGTTGTGCCGGAACCGGTCGCACGGATCGCCGCAGGATACTGCTCCGGTGTATAGGCGTAAAGCACGCCCCATGCGCCGAGATTGAAGAAGGACAGCAGCATGCCCGCTGTGAGCAGCATGGCCAATGAATCCGCGGCACCGAAGAAATAAGCGCTGCCCGCCGTTCCGAGCAAATAGATGACTAAGATGGTCTTCCGCCCCGCTTTTTCGATCAGCCACGCCGCAGAGAAATATCCGGGAAGCTGAGCAAGTGTCATCAGAAGGACGTATTCGAAGCTCTCAATCATGCTGTAGCCTTTCATCAGCATCACGCTCGGCAGCCATAAAAACATGCCGTAATATGAAAAGACAACGCAGAACCAAACGACAGACAGCAGCACCGTCGGCCGGATATACGGTTTCGTCCAGACACTTCCCGCCTGCCCGCGTATGCTTTTTTTCTGCGGCAATGCCTGATGCGCCGGTGATTCCGGAAGGCTTTTCCGCAAGTACAGCGCATAAAACGCGGCCAGCGCCGTTAAGAGCAGCGCGGCCTGCCAGCCGAATGACGGTATGACAAAGTAGGAAATCACCGCCGCAAGAAGCCAGCCCGCGGCCCAAAAGCTCTCAAGCAGCACGATGATCCGTCCCCGCTTTTCGGGAGCGGACGCTTCTGACACGAGCGTCGAGGCGACAGGCAGTTCCCCGCCAAGCCCCATTCCGATCAGAAAACGCAATATGAGAAAAACCGTCAATCCCGTTGCGAAAGCGGATATGCCGCTTCCGACAGAAAAGAATAACAGCGTGATCATAAACACTTTTTTCCGGCCGATCCTGTCGGCCAGCATTCCGAATACAAAGGCGCCCGCTGCCATACCGATGGAATTGACGCTTCCGATCCATTTCATTTGATCGGGTGTTAAATTCCAATCAGTGTGAAGCGCGGCGATAATAAACGATAAAATTCCGACATCCATCGCATCAAACAGCCAGCCCATTCCGGCAATCGCCAGAAGTTTTCGCGGAGTGACGGCAGGTTGTTTGTTCATAAGCAGCACCTCAAATCGAAAATGATTACCGTATAAGTTTACACCTGTCTTTACACATTGTCATTATCTTTTTTCGCAAAAAAATCCCGCTTGCCGTAAGCAAGCGGGGTGTGTGTTAATTCTTTAAGACTGCGTTTTTAATATTATCCTGAAGCTGTTGAATCCGTTTCGCGCCGTCTTCTCTGATACGTCTGTTCTCTTCTTCGATCTGTTTCGTTTCCTGCATACCGCTGACAATCGTGTTCCAAGACGTTTCAATCGTCTCAATGTCAATGCTCGGACGGCCTGCCATACGGGCAATCTCCACGCTTTGGTTTGAAATATTTTCAGCGTTGCGCTTCAGCATTTCATTCGTGCGGCGGTCAAGCTCGCTCATTGAATCAGCCACAAGCTTTTGCCGTTTGACTGTGACAGCCTGAATGATGCCGTTTTTGAAAATCGGAATCGTAATGACGAAAGCGGAATTGATTTTCCCGATGAGCTTCGTATTTCCGCGCTGAAGGAGGCGGATCTGCGGCGCCGTTTGCAGCGCCACCATCCGCGCCATATCTAAATCATAGACACGTTCCTCAAGCGCCTGAAGCCCGTCACGAAGCGTATCGAGCTGCATTTGCGCAAGCTGGTTTCCGCCTGCCGCTTTTTCTTCATAAGAAGGAATGAGCGCCTGCATTTCCTCAAGCTTCATCTGCCCGGCAACGACATACTTTTCAAGCTCCATGTAGTAGTTAATGTTGTTTTCATACATCTCTTCTAGCGTATGGTTCGTCTTTGCCATTTCATCTTTGTATTTTGAAATTTCGACGTGGATTTTTTCAATTTCTCCGCCCAGGGTGCGGTACTTTTGAAAAATCTTTTCAATCATGCTGTTGCCGCGTTTGAACATTTTAGCGAGAAATCCTTTTGGTTCATCGAAATCATTTTTGTCGAAACGGTCCATGATTTTTCCGAGCTGCGTCAGCATTGTGCCTGAATCCGTGACACTTGTTGTTTTCATCATATTTAAGATGCGGTCGGAGAACTTCGAGATTTCAACTGCCGGTTCTTTTCCGTACTCCAGCAGCTCCATTTGGTTTTTCACATCAATCTGCTGCGAAATACGCTGCACCTCAGGGTCTTGGCGCAGCTGCACCCTGATGTCATCTGCTTTTTGTTCAGAAATCTCTTCATTTTTATCAAGAACAAGCGGATTTTGATTTTCTGTCATGTTTATTTACTCTCCCTGCTTTTGCGTAATGGTTCTAAACAGCTTTCTTACGAGTGACGGCTCCTTATATTCCTGCCGAAACACCATGTCCTCCAGCCAATGGACATCAAATTGGCTTTCTTCAATATAATGCTCAATGTCCTGATGGCCCGGCGGATTATACAAGATGATATCGACGCCGAATTTATTTAAAAACAACAGAGCGGCGGCGTCAGAACGTGTGAGTTCGCCATTTTGTTCCGTATGATATAAAACGAGTTTCGGAACGGTTTGGGCGTAATCAAACGTCTGAATCAATTGCAGCAGCGAAGCGGGCAGGTTCGTCGCCTGGCGGAACAAATAGATTGCGGCATCCCTTGCCTGCTCGCCGGGCAAAGCCTTCAGCCCTGGGTTTCTGCACATGTCAGAAATCACATTGGCGATGGCGTTCTGCACGCCTGACGGGAGGTGCTTGTACTGCCAGATGTTGCTTCTTTTAAGCCTTTCCGCGTTAATCGCTCCTTCTTCGTTCAAAACCTGACTGTAGTGATACTGGTAGTTGGCTTTCAGCTCTTCCGTAAACGGAAAACTGCGGATCATATGTGTCTCCTGATAGTCCGCGGCGGTATGGAGTCTGTTCCAATATTCTTTCGTATCTTTGGAAACCCCCATCACTTTCGCAAAAAGGTTCGGAACGGCCACCCGCTCCCTGTCCGCTTTAAATTGCGGCCGGATAAACGCCCGCTCCTTCGCAATGAGAAATAACTCATCATACGTCGTTTTTAATGTCACGGACTGCGGGGTATGATCCCTGAACTGCCAAGGCTTATACATCATAGATTCCTCATGGTTCAGCACATGCTCAATTTCTTTCGTTGACCGGTAGGCCGTCGTGGACGTTCTGTCCGGCTTTTCTTTCGGGAATGGCTCAAGGCCGCCTGTTGCGGGGAGCTTTATCACAAAGCTGAGTTCCTCATCCGGATCAATCAAGCTGAACGGATCTTCCGCAGCCGGATGAAACAATAGGACGTCACAGCCGATCAGCATGAGATAATAGAGAAAATAGAGCTGGCTTTTGGCAGCGTCTCCATACCACACCACCTTCGGCATCTCACGCTCTATATCGGCTTGTTCGAGCCATGGATTCAGGTGGTTCAGCGAAAACTTTGACACATCCAAGAGCACACGCCGGAAATCGGGATGATTCAGCCCGTTTTCATGCCGATCCGCAAAGGTTTCCAAAAGCGTCATAAACGCGGTTCTCAGCCGGCGGTGCATAAGCGGATCAGCATGTTTGGCAAGCAGCCTGCCCCCATCGAGAAACGCGACAAATCTGGAAACCGAAAGCCCTTTCTCTTTTTGATTGACCGAATGGATGTGCTGGAGCGCCTGAAACGTTTCAGGCGCGATTGTCTTATCCAGCGTCTCGCTTAACACATGGATGTTTTCATGAGAAGACAGCTCGAAAAGCTTATTGTAATACTCCGTCTCATCATAAGGAGTGCCCAAAATCCGGACGGCAAGCCGGGTAAACGCCAGCCCGTTTTCCCGCTCGTAACCGGGACGTTCCGGCAGCGGCCGCATCAGAAACGTTTCCCAGTCATCGTTTTCCGGCTCGGCCTTTCGGATCACCAATTCTTCCTGCCTCATCATCTTCCTCCTTTCTCTTCATGATTATCGGTACAAAAAAGGAAGGAAATGAACTCTCCCTCCTTTTTTGTTTTATTCTTCTTTAGATGCAGCCGTTTGCTCCTGAACCTGCTTTTGTTTGTTGAAATAGTGGATAATAAACGTTACCACAAACGCAGCGATGATGATTCCGAAGAACACAACGTGCGGCATTTCATAATCAAAGGCGCTCGCCGCCATTTTCACGGCGATAATCCCGATCAGCACGAAAGCCGTGTTTTCAAGCTCAGGGATTTTATCAATTAAAACAAGGAATACTTTTGCGACTGTACGCATCATGAGAATGCCGAGCATACCGCCGATCAAGAGCACCCACACTTTTTCCGATACCGCAAACGCGGCCAGAATGCTGTCAACAGAGAAGGCCAGATCCATTAACTCAACTGAAACGACAGTGGCCCAGAAAATTCCGAACGTACGGACCATCCATGAATTTTTCTTCATGCCTTCCGTATCGTCATCACCTTCTCCGATCCAGAAATGCTTAATGACGAGCCAAGCCAGGTACAGCGCGCCAAGCACTTTGATCCACCAGAACTTAATGAGCAGCATTCCGATCCCGATAAAGATAAAACGGAAAATATATGCCCCGAACAATCCGTATGTTAATGCTTTCTTCCGCTGTTTTTCAGGCAGATGCCTTACCATAACCGCAAGCACTAACGCATTGTCGGCCGACAGCAGCCCTTCCAGCAGAACCAAGGAACCGATCAGCCCCCATGATACAGGGTCAGTCAGCACCTCACCCCACATTTTCCAATCAAAAAAGGAAGCGTAGGTCGACATAATATGATGTAGAAAATCCAAGTTTTTTCCTCCTATTTAGTAAAACGGTAATTTCCTGCTTACACCTGCAAGCCGTAATTCCGGCAAAGTGATGCCAGACCGCCGGAAAACCCGCTGCCGATGGCGTTAAACTTCCACTCAGCCCCATGGCGGTAAAGCTCACAAACGACAACCGCCGTTTCAATCGAGAAGTCTTCCCCTAAATCGAAACGAAGCAGTTCATTCTGGCTGTTTTCATCGACGACGCGCACGAACGCGTTAGACACTTGTCCGAAATTTTGGCCGCGCGCTTCCGCATCATGAATCGTGACGGTGATGCCGATCTTTTCAATATTTGCGGGTATTTTTGAGAAGTCGACGATAATTTGTTCATCGTCTCCCTCGCCCTCGCCCGTCCGGTTGTCTCCCGTATGGATGACGCCCCCGCTCGGGTGTTCCAGGTTATTGTAGAAAACAAAATCAAGATCATTTACACAGTTGTCATGGGCATCGACAAGAAAAGCCGACGCGTCAAGGTCAAAGTCATGCCCTCCGGAGTACTTGTTCGTATCCCAGCCTAAGCCGATCACCGCTTTTGTAAGACCGGGGTTCGTTTTTGTCAGATCAACACGCTGTCCTTTCGCCAATTGAATAGCCATGTGCTGTCTCTCCCTTCTGTGTTTGATATGGTTCAGCCGATTTGCAGGCCGTAATCTGTCGCAATACGGGCCAGTCCGCCTTGGTAGCCTGAGCCGATCGCGGAAAATTTCCATTCGCCGTTATGTCTGTAAAGCTCCCCTGCGATAATGGCTGTTTCAATTGAGAAATCTTCAGCCAGATCATAACGGATCAGCTCTTCATTTGTTTCTTCATTGACAATGCGCACGAACGCGTTGGAAACTTGTCCGAAGTTTTGGCCGCGCGCTTCCGCTTCATGAATCGTGATGACGAATGAAATTTTGTCAATAGCGGCAGGCACCGCGCTCAGGTTGACCCTTACGCTTTCGTCATCGCCTTCGCCCTGGCCTGTCAGGTTGTCGCCTGAATGTGCGACAGAGCCGTTTCCGCCTTCAAGCTGATTATAGAAAATGAAATCATCGGGCGACGCGCATCTTCCTGCTTCATTTAATAGAAAGACGCTGGAATCTAAATCAAAGTCATGTCCGCCGTCGTATTTGTTTGTATCCCAGCCAAGGCCGACAACGACTTTAGAAAGACCCGGATTTGTTTTAGTCAAATCTACTTTTTGTCCTTTTGCCAATGAAATTGCCATGAGTGCACTCTCCTTTTTATCGTTTAGGCGTATCGGTTAACGATATCGCCGATTTTTGTATCGTTTGTGCCTTCTCCTACTGCGGCGAATTTCCACTCGCCGTCCTGGCGGTAGATTTCAGCCGCGATCAGGCTCGTTCTGCCTGAATAGTTATCTCTTAAATTGTAAGTCACCAGTTCTTCGCGATTAGCCTGATCAACAACGCGGATGAACGCGTTTTGAATCAGGCCGAAGTCCTGTTTTCGTCTGACGCAGTCGTAAATATTGACGACAAACACAAGTTTATTAATCTGAGCGGGCACTTTCGCTAAATCGATGAGAATTTGTTCATCATCGCCGTCGCCTTCACCCGTCAGGTTGTCACCCGTATGTACGACACCGCCGCACCGGCTTTTCAGATTGCCGAAATAGATGACGTTTTTGCTGTCTGTCATTTTATCATTTTCAAGCATCAGTACGGAAGCGTCACAGTCGATATTGGCACCGCCTCCGCCGAACAGCTTTCCGAAAAAGCCCCCGGATGATACAGGGTCCCAGCCGAGTCCGACCAGCAGTTTTGACAGGCCGGCTTTTCCTTTTGTTAAATCAATCCGCTGTCCTTTTTGTAAAGAGATCGCCATATGATTCACTCCTATTCTGTAAGGGTGCCGCTAAGCACGCCGCAAGTGCGCATTTTTACTAAATTCCAGGACAAGAATCCCGGTGTTTATTAAGATATACGTCTTTTATTATATCAAAGTTTCATAAAACATAAGAATTTTTGGCGAAAAACGGCGAAAAATCACTTCCTATATTCTCCTTCGTTCCGGAGAGAATAGAGAAAACAAAGAAATTGACGGGGACTGAACATTTTTCCTATCCTTGTATCAATACATGTCAGGAAAGGGGCAGACGAGTGATTGATTTAAGCATACTTGATCAGGCGCCCGTATCCAAAGGAAACGGGCCGCACGAGACGCTCCGCCGTTCAGCGGAGCTCGCCCGCCTCAGTGAAGGATGGGGCTATAAGCGGTACTGGTTTGCCGAGCATCACGGCACAAGAGGGCTCGCAAGCGTTTCGCCGGAAATTATGATCGCTCATACCGCCGCAGCCACAACGTCCATCCGTGTCGGATCAGGCGGCGTGCTGCTGCCGCAGTACAGCCCCTATAAAGTCGCGGAAACTTTCCGTCAGCTTGAGGCGCTGCATCCGAACCGGATTGACCTCGGGGTCGGACGCTCACCGGGCGGCACAACGAAAATCCGGCTCGCCCTCACAGACGGGGTAAAGAAAAGCATGACCGAATTCAACAGGCAGCTTGAGGATTTATCATCCTTTCTGACAGATTCGATTCCCTCGAACCATGCTTATGCAGGAATAAAAACAGCGCCTTTGATTGAAACAGCTCCGCAGCTTTGGGTGCTCGGACTCGGGGAAAACAGCGCCAGACGCGCCGCTCTTCAAGGTGCGGGCTATGTCTTCGGCCATTTCATTAATCCGGAACGCGGGGAAAAAGCTTTTCAGATCTATCGGGACCATTTCCGGGCCTCCGCCCATTTTTCCGCTCCCGCCTCGCTCTGTGCCATTTTCGTCATATGCGCGGCTACGGATGAGAAAGCGGAAGAACTCGCCTTAAGCCAGGATTTATGGCTTCTTCGTGTCGGAAAAGGCGCCGACAGCCGCGTGCCGAGTGTGGAAGAAGCGAAGGCTTATCCGTATTCGCCGGAGGATCGTAAACAGATAGAAGAAAACAGGAAGCGGATGGTGGTCGGCTCTCCTGCCGCAGTGAAACGCCGTCTGCTTGAACTTTCCGAGCGGTATCAGACAAAAGAGATAATGGTGCTGTGCAACGTCTTTGATTTCGAAGCAAAAAAAGAGTCATATGAGCGTCTTGCTGATATATTTCTGTAAAAAAAGCCGTCAAACGGAGCAGCAGATGAGACTGCTGCACCGCTTAACGGCGGTTTTTTCGTTCTTTTCCTTTTTTAAACGCATTCCAAATCCCCTGCAGCGTAAACCCGAGCAGAAGCAGAATGATTAACAGTAAAGTGATTGACGGCCCCGGAGGCGTTCCGAGCTGGTACGAAGACGTCAGCCCCATGAACACACTGAAAAGAGAAATAATAATGGCCGCCGCAAACACCCATTTAAACCCTTTGGCAATACGGATTGCAAAAGCCGCGGGCAGTACGAGGAGCGCGGAAACGAGCAGCACGCCGATAATCGGAATAATGACCGAAATCGCCAGCCCCGTCACGATGCTGAATGACATTGACAGGAGGTTTGTGTTAATGCCTGATGTCTTAGCCGTCGCCTCGTCAAAGGTAAGCAGGTAGAGCGGTCTGTTTAGTATAATAAAATAAAGCAGAATCAGCAGGGTAATGCCTCCGATAATATAGACCTGCTGCTGGCTGACCGTGACAAGCGATCCAAATAAATATTGATCGATGCTCATCGACGCGCCGCCTTTTGACAGGCTGATCAGAAACATCGCAAACGACAGCCCGGCCGCCATTAAGATTGCGATAGATACCTCTGAATATGTACGGTACGCCCGCCGCATGTATTCAATGCCGATCGCTCCGATCGTGACGACAACGATGCTCGCCGCCGTAATATTGGTACTGAGAAAAAAACCGATGGCCACGCCCGACAATGAAATATGAGACAGCGTATCCGCCATCAGCGCCTGTCTTCTCAGCACGAGATATACGCCTAATATCGGCGCCATAATTCCGATCATGCTTCCCGCTAGAAAAGCTCGTCGCATGAATTCCAAGTCAAACATTTCCATCCGCCTTTTTCCCCCCTCTCAAGCCGTATGACTTTATCCAGATACTGCTGTACTTCGTTTTGTTCGTGTGTCACCATGACGACGGTGCGGTTGTGATTTTTCACCTGATGGTGCATAAATTCGTAGAAACCCTGTCTGCTTTCATAATCAACCGCGGTTGTCGGCTCATCAAGCATCAGCAGATCCGGATTGCTTGCAAGCATTCTCGCAATGCAGATTTTCTGCTTCTGTCCGCCGGATAAATCGCCGATTTTCCGGTGGCGGAAATCCCACATTTCCACCATCTTCAACGCGTTTTCCACCTCGTGGTGATCCGTTTCGTTCAATCGTTTAAACCATTTTCCTTTCGTATAACGGCCTGATTGCACAAGCTCCAGAACTGTGCTTGGGAATCCTGCGTTAAATGAAGAAATCTGCTGCGGAACATAGCCGATTGTCAGGCGTTTTCCGGCAGCGTTTTTTTTACTGATCTCGGCCGTTCCTTCCCAAGGTCTGAGCATGCCAAGCATGACTTTCATGAGCGTCGATTTTGACGCGCCGTTCGGTCCTGTAATGCCGACGAATTCGCCGCTTTTGATTTCCAGCGACACGCCGTCAAGCACCGGTGTATGCGAATAACCAAAAACGATATCTTGTAATGTAACGAGATTCATGCTGACCTTCCTTTCCCGCATAGAAATAGTGTGCACCCCGCGGCGCACACTATGTTATTTAACCAATAGCGAATCTTTCAGTGCATCAAGGTTTTTCTCCATAATGTCGATATAACCGATGCCTTTATCCCGTTCTTTTTGGCTTAAACCTTCCAGTGTATTGAGCACTTCCGTTTTCGCGCCGATTTCACCGGCAAGTGTATCTGCAACTTTAGGCGATGCAACTTCTTCAAAGTAGATGATCTTCACATCATGCTTTTTGGCAAACGTTTTGAGATCCGCCAGTTTGGCCGCACTTGGCTCTTCTTCAGGAGAAAGGCCTGCAATCGCGACTTGTTTTAAGCCGTATTCTTTGGCGAGATAGCTGAATGCCGCGTGCTGTGTGATCAATTCTTTTTTCGCCGCTTTATTTAATGTTGTACGGTATAGTTTATCAAGATCCTGCAGTTTTGCAATATATTCTTTACTATTTTTCTCATAGTATGCTTTATTCTTCGGGTCCTGTTTTACGATCTGCGCCGTAATGGTTTTGACCTCTTTTTGCGCAAGAACCGGGCTGAGCCACACGTGAGGGTCCATGCTGTGGCTGTGGTCATGACCGCCGTGTCCATGTTCCTCTTCCTCTTCATCCGAACCTTCGAGTAAGTCAATTCCTTTTGACGCCTTTACAAACTTCGCATGATCAGAGCTCATGCTTTTTTCCGCTGAAGGAACCCATGTCTCCATATATTCGCTGTTGTATACGAAAAGATCGGCGTTTTGAATGCCGGCGATATCCTTCGGCGTCGGCTCCCAATCATGGGGTTCGACCGAAGACGGGATGAGAATGTCTACATCGCCTTTGTCTTTGACAATTTGTTTCGTGAATTCATACATAGGATAAAAGGTCGTCACGACGTGCAGTTTGCCGCTTTTCGAAGAACCTGACGAACCTTTTGAAGATGAATTGCCGCAGCCCGCCGCGATTAAAAAGCATGCCGCAATGACAATGATTCCGCTCCATTTTTTAAACAAGCCGTTTCCCCCTGTTCTGTAAATCAGAATGATGACGATTTCCAAAGCGTACTTTCTCGTTCATTTGTTACCTATACCATAATAAAACGAAGTAATTACGTTTTGCAAGATATTTTTTTCTAAATTGATATCCGATTTACCTAAAAAGCCCCCGCCATGTATGGACGGGGGCGTCGTATCACATATCAGGCAAGCAGATAAACTCTTGTTTCGTATGGGCGGAATGTGATGCGGGATTCCGTGCCGCCGTCATTTTCATAGTTGCTGAGAAGCAGCTCGGCCCTTTCAGGTTCGGAGCCGTCCGGCCAATAAAAGGCGGCTTCTTCTTTCGATACGTTGCTGATGGACATGAGTTTTTGTCCGTTTGCCTGTCTTTCATATACAAACAGCTGCGGGTCATCAGGAAGCAGCAGCGTGTAGCTGCCTTTTATGATATCAGCATACTGTTTTCTCAGGCGGATCAGTTTTTTGTAAAAGTTCAATATAGAATCGGGATCATCCTGAGCCTCGGCCGCATTGACGGTTTTGTAATTGGGATTGACCTTCAGCCACGGTTCGCCCTCCGTAAATCCGGCATTCTTGCTGCCGTCCCACTGCATCGGTGTACGGGCATGGTCCCGGCTTTTCGCCATAATGGACGCCATGACTTCTTCTCTGTTGCGGCCCATTTCAAATACCCTTTTATGATACATATTGACGGTCTGAATATCTTGATAATCCTCTATTCTGTCAAACGGAGCGTTTGTCATGCCGATTTCTTCTCCCTGGTAAATGTACGGCGTGCCTTTCATGAAATAAAGCAGGGCGGCAAGCATTTTGGCGGATGCTTTGCGGTATGTGCTTTCGTCTCCGAAACGGGATACGATCCGGGGCTGGTCATGATTGCACCAATACAGCGTATTCCAGCCTTGATGTTCCAGTTTTTCCTGCCAGTCTGTGAGCACTTTCTTTAAATCGGACAGCTCAAGCGGTTTTACATCCCAATGCTCTTGGCCCGGCTTTTGATCAAGCTCCATATGCTGAAAATGAAAAATCATATTCAGTTCATGCTCATCGGTTCCCGTGTAGACGAGCCCTTCCTCAGGCGTCACTGATCCGGCCTCGCCGACTGACATCACGTCATATTTGGAAAATACCTCTTTCGTCATTTCTTTTAAGTAATCATGTATCCGTGCCCCGTTTGGCCGGAAAGGCTTCGGATCGGCCCGGCGGGCGATGTAATCTTCATATGGCGGCAAATATTCTTTTTTTGACAGAAGATGAAGCTGGTCTATTCGCAATCCGTCCACGCCTTTATCGAGCCAAAATCTCATCATCTCGTATACTGATTGCCGAACCTCGGGATTTTCCCAATTCAGATCGGCTTGTTTGACGGCGTTCATATGCAGGTAATATTCGCCCGTATGTTCTTCGTACTGCCAGACGGATTGTCCGTAATCCGACACCCAATCGGTCGGCGGGCCGTCCGCGGTGCCCGGCCGCCAAATATAATAATCGCGGTATTTGCTGTCCGGATTCATTTCCGCCTCTTTGAACCAAGGATGCTCCGTGGATGTATGATTTAAGACGAAGTCCATCACAAGCTTTAATCCGCGGCTGCGGCATTCTGTAAGCAGATTGTGAAAGTCCTCCATCGTTCCGTAGGATTCCATAATCGCTTGATGATCCGTCACATCGTAGCCGTTATCAACGTTTGGCGACGGGTAAATCGGGCAGATCCATATCACATCAGCGCCAAGTTCTTTTATATAATCGAGACGCGCGATAATCCCCCGCAGGTCGCCTATGCCGTCGCCGTTCGTATCTTGAAAGCTTCGCGGATAGATTTGATAGACAACGGCGTCTTTCCACCAGTCACTTGCCATCTTGCGGCCCTCCTGTTTTTTAGAGAACCATTTCCTTTATGATCCTTCCCTAAACAAAAAAGAGAAGGTTTCCCCCCTCTTTTATCTGTCCAGCTGAGACGGATAAAGCGTCATGCCTCCGTCGACGAAAAGTGTCGTTCCGGTTACGTAACTCGCTTCTTCCGACACCATCCATGCGGCGGCCGCTGCGACTTCTTCCGGTTTTCCGAAGGCGTTCATCGGAATTTTTTTCAGCTGGGCCTGTTTATGTGTTTCATCTTCCAGATCCTTATTGGACTCCGTGGCGATCGTGCCGGGAGCGATGGCATTCACCCGGATGCCTTTGTCTGCGTAATTGAGCGCCATCGTTTCCGTCATCATTTTGATCCCGCCTTTGGATGCCGAGTACTGCACGTTTTCAGGACGCGGTATTTGCTGATGAACGCTCGATATGTTTAAGACCGTTCCTTTTTTGCCGCGCTCGAGCATATGTTTCAGTGCCGCTTTCGCCCCCAAAAAGGTGCCGGTCACGTTGACGTCGATGACCCTTTGCCAATCCTCCAGGCTCATTTCATGGGGCATCGCTTCGGCTCCGTTAAAGCCGGAATTGTTGACCATCACGTCCACGCCCCCGAAATGCTCCTGCGCGGCATGAAACAGCGCCTGAATCCCTTCTTCTGAGGATACATCGGCTTTTACGGTGACGGCTCGGCCTCCCGCTTTCTCAATGATGTCCGCCGCTTCTTCCGCTCCGGAGGAATCACCGAGGTAGTTCACAACCACATTCATCCGCTCCTTGCCGAAGCGTTCGGCAATGGCCTTTCCGATTCCTTTCGAAGAACCTGTTACGATTGCTGTTTTTCCCTGTAAATCCTGATACATTGTCTCTTTTCCTCCCTGATGTTAATACAGAGCATGTACCCGGTTTTGATCGGCTGAAAACAAAAGGGATCATAAAAAGAACGATGAAACCGAAGCTCCCTCGTTCTTTTTTTCATTATGCGTAGTTGTTCATTTGCAGCCTTTTTTGCACGCCGACAAGCCTGCTGAAAAAATAAGATGCCGCTTTGTAGTTCTCCCGTTGATGAAAGAAATGAGCCGCGTCCTGAAGCAGTTCCTCTGTGTCAGCCAACAGCTCTTTTGATTCCAGAATGTCAAAATACTCTTTGAGCGAATCCTGTCCGCCTTCCCCCTGATAAAGCTCTTTAATCAGACGGAATTTCGTCAGATAGATCTCATCTTCCCATTCCGCCGCGCTTCTCATGCCCCGCGCGCAGCTGGCGGCGGCTTCACTGTATTTTTCCGTTTTAAAGTAGATATGCGTGAGTGAAAAAACAGCCTGGATGACCTGCCGGAAGCTGTGTGCTTCAAATCCGGCGGCCGCCCGTTCAAAATCCTCCGCCGCTTTGCAAAAGTCACCCAGACTGTACATACAGTGCCCGATATTATAATAGGCCGCAGCAATCATATATTGATCATCAAGCCGCTCCGCGTGCTCCAAGGCGCATTCGAGGTATTCCAACGCTTTTTTATGCTGCTGGGCGTCCATCAGATTTCCGGCAATGATAAATTTGCACTGCACCCTTCTCATTCCGTATAATTCATATTTCTTGTAAATATCAAGCGCCTGTCCCGCGTAATTCATCGAAAAGAAAGTCTGCTTGATATGATAGTACACCTCAGAAATTTTATACAAAAACTCGGCTTTCTCTATGTCATCTTCCACATATTCAAGCTTTTCCTCAGCCCGCTTATAATGAGAAATCGCTGAGATGAAGTTTTTCTGCTTAAATTCATACATTCCCCTGAAATAGTAAAAATAATATTCCAGTAAGCCGGTCAGCTTTTGCTGGTTCATCTCAATCTCAGTGAGCATTTCAGAGAACGGAGGCTGGCAGTCGCCGTCTTTCATGGGTTTTAATTTATCCAGCATGATGCGGTGCCGAAATTCCATCAATGAAAAATACAACAATAAATCCTGGTTCTCTTCCATATCTTCGAGTTCATATTGAATCTCCCGCTTCAGCGCTTCAGCTTTATCGGCTTCAAACGCGCGGATCAGCTTATACCATTCATTCATCTTTACGGCCACTTCTTCAGATGGAATCTTGGATTTCATAGATTTGCCTCCTTCCTCCGGCTACTAATTATGTTATATTTTATCATAGCAAATTTATGGCAGTGAGCAAACAAAGATTTTAACCAATTAAAGAAAGAGAGAATTCACCATGAAACTACCAGTCAGAATTGCGCTGCTTTTGATCCTCTTCTTTTCCGCAGACCTATGTTTTTCCTATGTGCAGAAAGAATTGAGGCCGCAGACGGCATTACAAGACAGAGCCATTCCAAGCGCTCTTCATCCGCTCGTGAAACAGAATGCGGAGCTATTGCAGACGGCCGCTCTGAAAAAAGGCATCACCGTCGTTATCACAGAGGGTTTCAGATCAATTGAGGAACAAAACGAATTGTACCGTCAAGGACGTTCAAAAAAAGGAAATATCGTCACCTACGCAAAAGGCGGGGAATCTTACCACAATTACGGCCTTGCGATCGACTTCGCCCTGCAAAAAAAGGATGGAAGCCTGATTTGGGATATGACGTACGACGGAAACCGAAACGGCACGCCCGATTGGCTTGAGGTCGTATCGATTGCCAAAACGCTCGGTTTTGATTGGGGAGGCGATTGGAGAGGCTTTAAAGATTATCCTCATTTACAAATGATCCCTGGCTAATAAAACCTTTTCTTTTTTCGCTTTTGCGCATCAATGTACGGAGGATAGACAGGCCTGTACACAAGCTTATATCCTTCATTGCCGGACGGCGTAAAATCGCGCTGCCACTCCAGCCGCAGATGGAAATCGGATAAAAAAGCGGCCTTTGCTTCTTCGGGAGTAACGGCCGGCACCGGATTGATCTTCTCCAGCTGCTCCGGGTCAATGTCAGGCGCCATGTAAGCTTCCACAAGCCCCGTTACGGGACTGACAAGTATTCTCGCAGCGCCGAACCGCAGCGGAATATCCTGATGCCATATGGAAAAATGGAAGCGGAACCTGCCCCTTCCGTCCGTTTTCACCGGGTTCATTTTAAAAAACTCGTCCGCTCTCGGATAAAGCTTGTATAAAAATTGAAGCGCGACGGCCTCACACTCTTCCGCAGAATAAAAGGCCGGGCCCTGATGCTCAATAAAAGATTTAAAGGCTGTCATTTTCCCTGTCTTTTTGTCCGTTTTCATCTTCATTGTATTTTTGTTGCTGCTTTCAAAATAGCTTTCGATACTCAAATCTTTCCGTTCCGGAACCGATCCTTTCCGCCATGTTGTTCCGATCTCATCCCCGAGATCGCGCCGGCGCGTCTGAACCATATCCGCGGTAAACCCCATTAATTCATCCAGGCTGATTTCCCGTTTATGTTCAAACGCGGGAAGCGGTTTTGCCGGCTCATTCCTGTCTTCGCAAAGCTGCTGATCCGGCACGATATCATCTTCACCGGCCGGATAGCTGTAAGCCGGCAGAATCGGTTCATAGACGAGACGCGGTATTTTCTCAAAATTGACCACATCATAGACGAGACTGAATGTCAGCACACTCATATAATGCGAGACGACTTTTTCCCGATCGACGAATGTTTCCGGGACGGGCGCTTCACCCTTATCCCCGTAATAGATAAACTGCACGACGAAGCCGCTCCTGGTTACATCAACGAAAAAACCTGAATCGGGAAGCGGCCGGCCGAGCACTTTTTTTGTATAGATAAATCGGATGCACCCATTGCGTTCTTCCTTCGCCTGAAAGATGAAATTCATAAAAGTAAGCGGGCGGTGTCTCGCCGCAAACCGAAGAGCCGTCAGCTTTAATTCGGCGTCTGACAGCTGCATGTCTGAACCCGGACAGTCGTTGCGTGAATAAGTAAGCAAAGATCCGTCGTCGCCCAGCTCAATCGTGACCGTTTTATCCGGCTGGTTACGATCTTTCCATATATAATAGGCTTTCGTTTTTTGTTTTTCATCATAATCTTCTATTTCAAGCTCATAGTGCGGCGGTATGTTCCCGATTTCCAGCGCTTTTTTTCTCAGATGTTCTTTCAGCAATGGGGTCATCCTTTCAGAAGAGTGTATAAAAAAGAACTGTTTTTTATTATATAAAAACGTCCTTATCCTTTTAAAGGGAAGAAAGTGCCTTTTATGTGTCTATTTTTAGCAAAGAGGGAAAAGAGCCGTATTCAGAGCGGCTCTTTTTCATACAAATGTCACATTCCCCGTGAAAGACCCGGGACGAACGCCCATGACCTTCAGCCTATTAAACTCGTGATCGCTTCTCCCGTATGAGCCTCAATAAACCGCGGGAAAACCGGCTTGTATACGAGCCTGTACACTTTTCCGCAGCTGTCGTCATCGTAACAATGGTCCCAAGCGAGCTCTGCTTTAATGGCCCGGCGGATCGCATCCTTCGCCTCTTCCATTGTCAATGAAGGAACGGGATCGATTTCCTGGAGCTCTTTCGGATCAATTTCCGGCGGCATATAAAAAGTGACAAGACCCGTCTTTTTGCTGACACAGATTCTCCCCTCTCCGAATCGCAAATCAACGCCGCCCGAACAAGCCTTATATGTAAGTCCCACGTTTTCTCCTTCATCATCCGGCTCATCATATTGAACCCGGAAATACTGATCCGCTTCCGGAAACATGGCGAATAAAAAGCGGATGGCCATGTGATGGCATTCTTCCTCGGAAAACACCGGTTCGCCTTCAACTTTTATAAATGACATCACCCCGGTGAGCCGGTCCGATTCTTTATCATACCTTGTTTTCAATACGTGTTCATTCCGTTCTTTAAACAGACTTTCAAAGCTTTTATCTTCCCGTACGGATTTTGTTTTTTCAGGACGCCAGGCAATGCCGATACAGCCCTCTCCAAGATCGCTTTCCCTCTCTTTATAAAAACCGTCGTGCAGCCCGATCATGTCATTGATGCTCATCTTTTCCGTTTCAGGTGCAGGGCGTGAAATCGGGACATACGGCAGCGTGTCGTCTTCCAGCTCTTCATATTCGTCTATTTCTGCATTCTCTTCCTTCAGGTCGGCCGATATCGGCCGCGTCGGAGACACAATTTCATAGACGAGATGGGGCTTGTCATCCCCCTGCACATAGACGGACTGATGCAGTACGGTGAACAACAGTTCTGCTTCTATATGTTTGACAAAGTGAGCCAATGCTTCCCGCTTGTCCGCAATTGTTCCGGGTCTTACAAGATCATCGGCCTTCCCATGGTAAGAAAAGCCGGTTACTTCCCCTGTCAAAGACAGGTCGACGTAAAACCCGGTCAGCGGGAGCGGCAGACCGTCAGCCATCTGAACATAGGAATATCTCACATCACCATCATTGGCGGAGCCGCTGTTTTCCAACTCGAACTCAGCCAGTGCCCCAGGACGATGGGTTTCTAAAAACGCCCGCATCCGTTTTTCTATGTCCGATTCCGAAAGAGGCGGCAGATCAGTCCGGAAAGCCGGACGGGATAAGTATTTCAGTTTTCCGTCCCGGTCTAATTCGACCATGATGCCGGCTTCCGGATCATTCTTATCTTCCCACCAAAACAGAACCTCATCTTCCTGGTATTCTTCCACATTACTCTCATAGCGGGCAGGTACGTTTCCGATTCGGAGAGCCAGCTGTTTCAACTCTTCTTTTTTCATCATAACACTTCCTTTTCTTCCAAAAAGATTGATGATTACCAAGACTCTTTTATACAAAACTAGTATAATTAACCTGTCTGTCTTCATGACTATCGAATTAATAACAACAGGGGGTAAACCAGATGTCCATCAAAAAAATGAGCGCCTTGTTTTTCATTCTGCTTCTCACGGCATTTACCGCCGCATGCAGCAGCGAAACGAGCGGCGGCCAGGAAAGCAGCACGGCGAAAGTGAAAATAAAAGATACGGCATGGGCCGCTTCAGACGATACTGAACATTCGGCCGCGCTGAAAGTAACGGTCACCGTCAAAAATACGGGCAAAGACCCGCTTACCGTCAAAAGCAGCGACTTCTCGCTTTATCAGGATGACGCAAAAACAGCCAAGGCCGATAAGGAAGACTTGTTGCAGAGCGGCACGCTTCATGCGGGTAAGACAGTGACGGGCAATCTGTACTTCACGGCTGACGAAGGCAAATCCTATGAATTGGTATATCAGCCGCAGGCAAAAGACGCGAAGCCTTTATCTTATAAACTGAAAGTCAAAGGCACAGCCTCAAACGCAAAACCTGACCCGGCGGACGCATTATCCGCATACATTGATGTGATGCTGTACGGCAAGCACAATAAAGATTTCACCCGCCTGACCGGTGTAAATGAAAAAATGACGGCCGCCGCATATCAGGAATCGGCGAAAGCCAGCTTTATCGCTTCTGCAGGCATTTCACAAGAACAGGCGGATTCAAAAGCCATTACCGCTATTATTGACGCCATGTCATCAGCGCTTCGGGATAACACAGAGCTCAAGGTGCATACCAAATCCATGTCAGGCAAAAAAGCCGTCCTTGAAGCAAAAGTGACGCCGCTTGATATGTCTCCGCTTGCGGGCCAGCTGCAAGACCGCGTGCAAGACTATGCCGGAAAGCACCCTGATGCTGATGAAAACGAAATTGTCAGCCACCTTCTTTCTGTCTATCCGGAAGAGTTTATGCGCCTGAAACCGGCTTCTTCTTCCGTTACAAGAGAAATCGAGATGAAGAAAAACGCCCGCGGCCAGTGGTATCTGGATACAGACGCCGATCTGGAAGGATTGACAGAAGCGTTTTTGAAAACGTCCTGACAACAAGAAAGGAAATAGCGCAGGCTATTTCCTTTTTTTATTTTCACTTAAAGATGTCACTGATAAATTGAACCTCATCCTCGGTTAACTGCACATGAAGCGCGTCCAGATTGTGTTTCAGCTGGTCGGGGCGTTTGGCTCCGGGAATGATCGCATCCACCGCCGGCTGCGACAGAAGCCATGCGAGTGCGATATGCGCTGTCTGCGCCCCTTTTTCCTCCGCAACGGCCCGAAGCTTATCCACTCGCTCCAGATTTTGGTGAAAAGCTTCTCCCTGAAACGGCGGCCTGTTCTTTCGGCTGTCCTCAAAGACTGTGTCTTTTGTAAACTTTCCCGTCAGCAAGCCGGAAGCAAGCGGGAAATAAGGAATAAAGGAAATGCCGTTCTTTTCACAATAAGGCAGCAGATCATGCTCCGCCTCACGCTGAATCAGTGAATATTCCGATTGAAAAACCTCTAAATAGCCGTCCGCGTTAAACTCCTGCAATTGCCGGAAACTGAGATTGGAGGCGCCGATTGCTCTGATTTTCCCTTCGTCCTTCAGTTCTTTTAGCGTGCCCGCCACTTCGGAGAGCGGTGTTTTGCCGTCAGGGAAGTGGACGTAATACAAATCAATCACGTCTGTTTTCAGCCGCTTCAGGCTGTTTTCCGCCTCACTCCGGAGAAATTCACGGCTGTTGTCCAGCTCGATCTGTCCGTTGACCTCTTTGTGCGCGCCTTTTGACGCAATCACGAGGCTGTCCCGCACGCCGCGCTCTGCGACAACTTCACCGATTAACTCTTCGGAACGCCCCAAACCGTATATAAACGCCGTATCAATAAAATTGACGCCGCCGTCCAGCGCTGTGCGGATGAGTTCTTTTCCCGTTTCATCATTAAGATTCGGAAACAGATTATGTCCTCCGACCGCATTAGCGCCAAAGCCGATACGCTTTACCCGTAAATCCGTCCTGCCCAGCGTACGTGTCTCATCCATGGCTCAGGCTCCCTTCCTTTTATCGCTCTGTTTAGTATTAGATAACCGGTAAGAATTATCCTGCCTGAGAGCCTATCTATAGAAAAAACCTTGAAAAGCGTTTGCCCTTCAAGGTTTTTTGCTGTGTATTAAGATGTCAGAGTTGCGGCGAAGCGTTCGGCTTCATCCGTGAGAGCACCCTCGATTTCCTTATAGCGGCTGGAAATCGTTGAGGCGCTGACGCCGTACTTCTTCGCCAGCTTGGCTTGAGAAACGGACGCGCCGTTCAGAGAAATGCTGTTCACGTAATATTCGACCGCCGCTGCGAAAGCTTCAGGCTTTCTGATCGTCGGTGTTTTTTTGACACAGAACGTTTTCCACAGATCAATCACGGCCGGAACCAGCTCAGCCGGGTATTCATCCCCGCTCAGGCCTTTTTCAATGGCGTCTGCCGTTTCCTTCTCCATGTCGTTGGCCCACTCTGTCTGTTTTTCTTCAGCAGCCTGCTCAGACTCTTCCGCAGTTGTTAAAAGAGCGGCCAGCACAGTGTCGAAGTTTTCCTGCATAAAGCGCTCAGGCGATTTTCCTTCCGCAAGGGCCGGGGCCGCCGCCTTTTTCACTTTGCTGATTAGAGCTTCGGTCCGCTTCACAGGGAAGATCGTAAATTGCATGAAGAACTCCGCTTTTTCCGCTTCGTGGATCGGATAGCCGAGAATCAGGCTTCCCGCCGGCGGAAGATCCTGCTGGCTGACGTCCATTTCCACTTTGAATTGTTTTTTCGTCATCACATCTTCAAAGTGAATCATTCCTTCTTTCACATCTTCAAGCACCATAACGGCAGGTGTCATGCTTTTCCATGATTCAACGATTTCCCGTGTTTTCGGGCGGTTGATCCCGCCGGCTTTTTTCTGAAGATATTCTTCAAAAATCGTCTTGCCGCCTGCCAGCGGACGGAAGAAAATTCCCCAGATGCCGAGGTTGAAGACTCCGATGTCTTTTGTCTGTCTGTCCAGCTCCGTAATGAATGCGTGCTGGTTAATAAATGATGATATGCCGTCTCTATGTGCTGTAAAGGCGTACTCCATTAGGCTTTCCTGAATCTGTTTCGCTTCTTTTGCCGCGATGTCTGCCGGAATGGCAGCTTCTTTGCTTCCGCAGCATTTTTTATATTTCTTCCCGCTGCCGCATGGGCAAGGGGCATTTCTTTTCACTTTTCCCACAATAAACCCTCCGAATTCTGATATAACTTTATTATTTTAACAAAAATAACTTCAGAGGGCTTGGTTTACGGCGAAAAAAGAATATGGAAGAAAAAAAAGACCCCGGGATATTCTCATTCTCCGGGGCTTTGAAACTGTTAATTTGTATTTTGTCCGCCGCCGTTCAGACCTTCTTTAATCAGCCCGTTTACTTGGCTGTTCATCAAAAGTCCGATGTGTCCGACACCGTGAATCTGCACGTTTTTCCCGCCGATCAGCCGTGACAGCGGGTTCATGACGATTAAGTCCGCTGAGCTGTAAATCGATGTATATAAAATCTTTTGGTTCGGATCAGTCCCCGGAAGCGCCCGGTTGGTCACAAGGCCGTTCGCTCCGCCCAGTGTTACGACGTTTGCGATTTTGTCTCCGCCGTCAAGATTTTTAATGTAATAGAGTGTGTTGGCTCCGCCCATGCTGTGCGCGACGATATCGACTTTACTCGCACCTGTTTCGCTGAGCACTTTTTTCACGTAATTGGACAGTCTCGGCGCATTGTGTCTGTTGTTTCCGGTTTTGTCTAAGAAATCGATGGCGTACATCTCTTTTCTTGACCAGCCTTGAGATGCCAAGTATGTTTTGATTCCCGCGAAGTTAAAGGACGCCCCGCCGATTCCGTGGACCATGACAACAGGGTTATGCCCTGAGGAGGCTTTCGATACGGTCGGCTGGAAGGCAAATACGGAAATGACGGACAGCATACAAACTGTAAGGATGACTAGGATTTTATTTTTTATATGTTTCATGAACTTTCCTCCTGCTATGTAATATTTTTGCAGTTTTCATTCTATTAGAGGAGAAAAGGAAAAAATAGTGTATTTTTTACTGTTTTCAACAATTAAAAAAAGAGCGGAAAAATGAGAAAGACGCCCCTTTCCCGAAAGCACGCTTATGCTTTAATACGGCATACCGAAAAAGGAGAGAACACCCGGTTCTCTACTCCTAGTACTCATTGAAATAGGTTTGAATCCGCTTAGGATCATGCGTTTTTGTCAGCGCAAGCATCAGCAGAATCCGCGCTTTTTGAGGGTTGAGAGAGTTTGAAGCTGTCAAATGGTCTTTTTCATACTCTCGATTAGGTGTTACCGTTCCGTTTCCCGTCCTTGTGGAGCGGACGACCGCCAGCCCGCTTTTGACCGACTTTACGGCGCCTTTTTGGGCCTCATCAGACATTGAGCCGTTTCCCGGGCCTGCAAAAATAATGCCTTGCGCTCCTGATTTTACGGCGGCTTCAAAGAGATAGCTTCCGTCATTTTGATAGCCGTATATAATATCGACCTGCGGCAGTTTATCAAGTTTATCTATCTTGAAATCTGTATCCTTCGTATGCTTTCGGGTCATGATGTTATTAAAATAGACGTCATCAGCAATTGTTCCGATATAACCCATTTCTTCCGATTTGAATGTGTCGGCCGCGGTTGTATTGGTTTTTGTCACATAGCGCGCCGAAGCGATTCTGTCATTTAATACGACAAGCGTCCCCTTGCCTTTCGCATCAGGCGCAGCCGCTGTTTTTACAGCGTTATATAAGTTGGACGGCCCGTCCGCTCCGAGCGCCGTGGACGGCCTCATTGACCCGGCGACAACAACGGGCTTGTCACTTTTGACCGTCAGATTGAGAAAGTAGGCGGTTTCCTCAAGTGTGTCTGTTCCATGTGTAATGACAATGCCGTCTGTATCATCAGACTTGAGCAGCTTGTTTACCCGTTTTGCAAGTTTCAGCAGTGTCTCGTTATTCATATTCTGGCTGCCGATATTCACAACCTGTTCTCCGCTCACATGCGCGACCTCTTTTATCTCCGGAACGGCCTGAATCAGGGCATCAACTCCGATTGCCCCCGCCGTGTACTCCGTAGCGGACGTCTTTGAAGGAGCAGAGCCTGCAATTGTGCCGCCGGCGGCAAGAATTTTAATATTCGGAAGTCCGTCTTTTTTCGCTGGGGCTGCGGCTGGCATCCCGGGCGGTGTTTCTTTCGCTTGAGGAGATTGGGAGCAGCCGGCCGCGATGAAGAGCAGAGCCGTGATAAATGTAATGAAGGGCATGAATTGTTTTTTCATTCTTTTCTCTCCTTTTCTTTATTTATGAAGTTTTTCCTCTCACCGGTCAACGCGCTTGTCAGGCATTCTTCCGAAGAAAATAACCGTTAAAAAACCTTGACACCGTCATGCGAAATCAAGATAATAGACCAGTCACTATATTTTAAATTTGTCAAAAATCAGTAAGGTGGGAACATTATGAGCTATGGAGATTCTCGTGAAAAAATCCTCGCCGCGGCAACCAGGCTGTTTCAGCTTCAGGGGTATTACGGCACGGGGCTGAATCAGATTATTAAAGAAAGCGGTGCGCCGAAAGGTTCTCTTTACTATCATTTTCCGGACGGCAAAGAGCAGCTCGCCATTGAGGCTGTCAATGAAATGAGCCATTATATCCGTATGAAAATAAAAGAAAGCCTTGATGCCCATCCTGATCCTGCGGAAAGCATTCAAGCGTTTTTACAGGACTTATCAAGCCAATTCACATGTCCGGAGAACTTTGAAGGGTTTCCTGTCGGTTTACTGGCTGCCGAGACGGCTTTAAAGAGCGAAAAGCTCCGGCAGGCCTGTCAATGCGCTTATCAGGAATGGGAGAATCTGTTCGCGGGCAAATTGAGATCAGCCGGTTTTTCTGATGAGAAAGCGGCGGAAATCAGCACTGTTTTAAATGCCATGATAGAAGGCGGCATCATTGTGTCCTTAGCCAAAAAAGACAAAATGCCGATCCTCCATATTTCTAAACAAATCCCGAACCTGCTGAAGACATAAAATACGAGAGACATGTACGTATAGAAAGAGAGGAGAATGATTTTGGAAAACGCTCAGCCTTCCAAACAATATAAAGTCATGCCGATCATGATTTCTTTACTGACGGCAGGGTTTATCGGCATGTTCAGTGAAACGGCGCTGAATATCGCCCTGACTGACCTGATGAAGGAGTTACATATCACTCCTGCGACCGTCCAGTGGCTGACGACGGGCTATCTGCTCGTTCTCGGTATTCTTGTCCCGGTATCGGGTCTGCTTTTGCAATGGTTTACGACGAGACAGCTGTTTATCGTTTCACTCGCTTTTTCCATTATCGGCACGCTGATTGCAGCGCTTGCGCCGAGCTTTCCGTTTCTTTTGGCGGCAAGAATCGTGCAGGCTTTAGGAACCGGGCTGCTGCTGCCGCTGATGTTTAATACAATCCTCGTCATCTTCCCGCCGCATAAGCGCGGAGCGGCAATGGGGACGATCGGGCTTGTCATCATGTTCGCTCCTGCGATCGGTCCGACGTTTTCAGGGCTTGTGTTAGAGCATTTGAACTGGCATTGGATTTTCTGGATTTCCCTGCCGTTTCTTGTGTTGGCTCTTTTATTCGGCATCGCCTACATGCAGAACGTGTCTGACATTACAAAACCGAAAATTGACGTGCTTTCCATTATTCTGTCTACGATCGGGTTTGGCGGCATCGTATTCGGATTCAGCAATGCGGGCGAAGGATCAGACGGCTGGTCAAGCCCGACGGTTATCGGTTCACTCACTGTCGGTGCGATCGCGCTCATCTTATTTTCCATCAGGCAGCTGACAATGAAGCAGCCGATGATGAATCTGCGCGCTTTCCGCTATCCGATGTTTGTTCTCGGTGTCGTGATTGTGTTTATCTGTATGATGGTTATCTTATCGACAATGCTCCTATTGCCTATGTATTTACAAAGCGGACTGATGCTGACGGCGTTTACGTCCGGGCTCATCCTGCTGCCGGGCGGTATTTTAAACGGCTTTATGTCTCCGGTGACGGGGCGTCTGTTTGATAAATACGGGCCGAAGTGGCTTGTCATTCCCGGATTTGTCATCACGGCAACTGTGCTTTCGTTTTTCTCAAACATTAACGGCGCTTCAACGGCGCTTCTGATTGTCGCGCTTCATACATGCCTGATGATCGGCATTTCCATGATCATGATGCCGGCGCAAACGAACGGCTTAAACCAGCTGCCGCCGGAATTTTATCCGGACGGAACGGCCATTATGAATACGCTCCAGCAGATGGCCGGCGCAATCGGCACTGCGGTGGCGGTCAGCATCATGGCTGCCGGCCAGAAGAATTATATGAGCACCGCGAAAAACCCGAATGATCCTTCCGCATACTCTCACGCGCTGATTGCGGGCGTCCAGCACGCCTTTATCTTCGCGATGATTGTCGCCGTTATCGGCTTGATCAGCGCTTTCTTTATGAAACGGGTCAAAGTGAATCACTCATAAGAAAACAGCAGGCTCCCCGTGAGTCTGCTGTTTTTTATATACCGCGCGCTTCAGCCAGTTCATCAATCGCATAGATCAGATCATCGGCCGTGTTATAGAAATGAGGCGCCAGCCGGATGATTTGTCCGCTGGGTGCGCATACGATGTTTTTCCGCCTCAACAGCGCAGCCGTTTCCGCCGCTTTTTCATCCCGTATGGAAATCATGCCGGGTCTGTCATCGGCAGACGGCGGCCCTGTGAGATTCAGTCCTTTTTCAGAAGCGTATTCATACGCAAATGCGCTGAGTTTTTTTACTTCTTGGTGAATGCGGTCTGTGCCGGCATCGTTTACTAGAGATAAAGCCGCCTGTGCCGCATATATGCTGATAAATGCCGGGGTTCCGGTCTCAAAGCGTTTGGCTCCGTCCGCATAAGAAAAACGGGTTAAATCCAGCATCGCCGCCCGCTGCTGCCCGAACCACCCGGTGACTTTCGGCTTCAGCCGTTCGGCAAGTTCCTTTCTGACATAAAGAAACGCCGTTCCCGGTATGCCGAGCATATACTTTCTCGCACCCGCGGCCAGCATATCAACTCCCCATTCTTTTACATCAATCGGGATGTGCCCCGCCGATTGATAAGCATCGACAAAAAGAAGCGATCCCTTCTTTGCGGATATCTCGGCAATGCGCTTCATATCCTGGACAAAACCCGACGTATATGACACATGGGGCACACAGGTGAAAAGCGTCTGCTCCGATATGTATGTCTCATACCGCTCTAACGGGATCATTCCATCTTCAGACGGCACGACTGAAAGCTCCATCTCAGTCTGCGCCTTCAAAATGTGGGCGATCGCCGGAAAATCCAATTCCGTATACACCGCCTGTTTCTTTCGGCTATCCGGTAAAGCAGAAACGACGGCAGAGACAGCAGCCGTTACTGAAGGTAAAACGGCGATTTCTTCAGGATGGGCGCCGATCAATTTCGCAAATTCACACCTTGCCTGCTCCGTTCGTCCAATGGCTTCTTCCCAGTTTCCCCCATGCTGAAGCAGGCTTTCCTGGTAGTCATTGATCGCTTTTGAAACCGGCAGGGCAAGAGCGCTTTGAGAGCAGCTGGCGAGCATCGTATGTGTGCGGAGCGCCGGAAATAAAGATCGGTATTGCATCAGAGGCGAATTCAAGACATGTTTCCCCCTTCGGCAGGAATATATGTCCATTATAGAGTATGGTAAAAAGAAAAGGAGGGTTTTATATGGAGAAAAAAGTATTGCTGACAGGCTTTGACCCCTTTGGCGGGGAAACGGTCAATCCTTCATGGGAAGCGGTCAAACGGCTGGACGGTGCCGCTGAGGGCCCCGCCTCTATCGTATCTGAACAAGTGCCGACCGTTTTTTATAAGTCTCTTGCCGTGCTGCGCGAGGCGATCAAAAAGCATCAGCCTGACATTATCATCTGTGTCGGACAGGCAGGCGGCAGAATGCAGATCACGCCGGAACGGGTTGCGATCAATCTCAATGAGGCGCGCATACCGGATAACGAAGGAAACCAGCCTGCCGGGGAAAACATTTCTCAAGACGGTCCCGCGGCCTATTGGACCGGCTTTCCGATCAAACGGATCGTTGAGGAAATCAAAAAGGAAGGCATTCCCGCGGCTGTATCCTACACGGCGGGGACGTTTGTATGCAATCATCTCTTTTACGGCCTGATGGATGAAATCGCCTGCCATCATCCCCACATCCGCGGCGGGTTTATACACATCCCGTACATACCGGAGCAAACTTTGCAGAAGTCTGCGCCGAGCCTCAGCCTGGATCTCGTGACAAAAGCGCTCAAAATCGCCGCGGTGACCGCCGCGGCGCATGAGGACGATATTGAGACCGGCGGAGGCGAACTTCACTAAGCTGCAGACGCCGCCTCGGCCCATTTCTTCCGGTAAACGATGCGGGACAGCGTCACACTGATTTCATAGAGGACAAGCAGCGGAATCATGACGAGAAAGTCAGACATAAAATCCGGAGGCGTAATCAGCACCGAGACGACGATCAGCACAAAATACGAAAGCTTCCGCGCCTTTGCCAGCCGGGTTGGATTCACGATTCCGAGCCGTGTCAGAAACATGACGGCCAGAGGCATTTCAAATAAAAATCCGAACGGCAATGTAAGATTCAGCATAAAGGTAAAATACTTGTCCGCCGTAAATACCATATCAAAATGGCCGGCGGATAATTGTGTTAAAAATCCGAGCACAATCGGAAACAGCACAAAATACCCGAAGGAAATTCCGATGATAAACAAAACCGAAAGCCCCGGAATGTAAAGCAAAGCGGCGCGGCGTTCAAACGGGGTCAAAGCCGGCGCCGTAAAACGCCAGAGCTGAAAGGCCGCAACCGGAATCGCTGCCGTAAGGGCGCATATTCCCGCAATCATCATATACACCCATAAAATCTCGCTCGGCCCTAAAACGGCCAGCCTGCCATCCAAATCCTTGATCAGCCAGTCATAAATATCCTGCACAAACCAGCAGGCGCCGATAAAACACACGAGAAAGGCGATAACGGTTTTAATGAGACGCTGCCGGACTTCCTCTAAATGCCCGATCAAGTGGGTTTCTTTTTTATCCAATCGTACATCCTCCTTATAGAGAAAGAGGCAGAAGCGGATTCGTCTGCCCCCATGTCAGGATTCAGCCTGCCGTTTTGTCTTTCTCAGCCGTCTGCTTGTCCGGCTCTTCATTTGAGACCAGTGTTTTTGCGGCACTTTTAAATTCAAGCAGCGTGCGGCCGGCGGCACGGCCGATTTCCGGAAGCTTTGAAGGTCCGAAAATGATGAGAGCGATGACGAAAATCAGGATCAACCCGGGAATGCCGATATTTGAAAACATGAGTGTGCCTCCTTATTGTGAGATTTTGGCCCGTTTCTTTCTCATTTGCTTTTCATGCGCATTGTTATGGGCGAAGAAACGATCCTCTTCCACCTCGTTTGACTGCTTTAAACCGCCTGCAACCGCAGCTTGAGAGACCTTCCGAATCCCCGTCTGGTCTTTCTGATAAATGAATGAAGCCCGCGTGGATACCTCAGCCCCCGGCTCCGTCACGTACGGCACCACTCTGTAATCCGCTCTCCATTGGGCAGGGGTCACCGTACAGCGGACATAGCCTCGGTAATCGTTGAAAAACTTAATATGCGGGTTTTGTTTTAAGATCTGATCCGTATCGGCCCGTTTATCCGCCCCGTTTCCTCCAGATGTAATGGAGGTCCCGACGAATTCGGCTCCGAAAATCTTTGAATTCGTTTGGTTAAAATCGGTATGCAGGTTTGACGCCCAGCTTGCGTGAACATCACCTGTCAGCACGATGACATTGTTCAGGTTTTTGCTTTTTATAAAATTGATGACCCGCTCCCGCTGCGCCGGATAGCCGTCCCATGAATCCATGCTGTATATCGGATTGGCGGTTGTTCCGAAATTCCATTGCGCGAAAAAGATTTGCTGCGCCAGCACATTCCACTTCGCTTTTGAGGCGGCTAAATTTCCGAAGAGCCATTGCTCCTGTTCTGTCCCCATCAATGTACGCTTCGGGTCTCTCCACTCATCAGAAGGCGGCTTATTCCCGTCGCCGTTGGCCTGATCATCTCTATACTGTCTTGTATCAAGCACATTGAACGATGCCAAATTGCCATAAGAAAATTGCCTGTACAGCCGCATATCAGGACCGTTCGGCAATGACATGCGCCTGAGCGGCATGTGTTCATAATAAGCCTGATAAGCTGCGGCCCTCCTGAGCACAAACGCTTCAACGGATTGGCCTTTTTCAGGGATAACATTGGCATAATTGTTTTCCACCTCATGATCGTCCCACGTCACGACCCACGGAAATGCGGCGTGGGCGGCTTTCAGATTGGCATCAGAGCGGTATTGGGCATGACGGTTGCGGTAATCTGACAGTGTATACACTTCAGCGCTGCTGTGCGTCCTGACATTTCCCGTTTTTGACACATATTCGTTCGGTCCGTATTCATAAATGTAATCTCCGAGATGGAACACGAGATCAAGCTTTTCCTTCGCCATATGTTTATACGCCGTATAATAGCCGTGTTCATACTGCTGGCATGAGGCAAACGCAAACGTCATGGCGGATACGTCAGCGCCGGGAGCGGGCAGCGTTTTCGTCCGGCCGACGGGACTGAGCTCATGCCCGCTTTTAAACCGGTAATAGTACACTTTATTGGGCTTGAGCCCGTCCGCCTCGACATGGACGGAGTGTCCGAGATTCGGCTTGGCCATTTCCGTTCCGCGTTTGACGATGTGACGGAAATGTTCATCAGTAGCGATTTCCCATTTTACCGGCACGGCCTGCTTCGGCATGCCGCCCCCATTCAGCGGGTCCGGGGCAAGACGCGTCCAGAGAATGACGCTGTCAGACAGCGGGTCGCCGGAGGCTACGCCGAGGGTGAACGGATAGTTTGAAAATTTCGGAGCGGCATTCACTTCAAACGCGCCGATGGATTGCGCGATCGCTAACCCGAGGGAAAGACCGGCGATTTTCCCGGCGCCTTGTATAAATGCGCGGCGGTCAAACGTATTGTTCTGAAAGCTTTTGTTCTCCAATTCCTTGATCCATTCATCTAAACGGCCGTCATGTGTCATGTCAGTTCCCCTTTCGTCTCATTGATCGCCCTTATTATAAAAAAGAAATGTTAAACCGCTATGAAGAAGTGTGAAGGGTTTGTAAGGCTGAAAAATGGACGGCGGGAGACATTTTTCACATTGTTTCGACAAACCTTGCCCCGCCGGGAGAAAACCCCCTCTGTTTCTTTTTGGCTTGTCATCCGTCAAGCGCACTTTTTTCCTATTTTTCTTCACAAAAAATTAAAAAAACACCGTTCATTTTAAGAACGGTGCGCCCGGGATTAAAATGTATTGTACACGTTTTCGCACGTCTCACCTGTCGGCTGATAGAAGCAGTGGGATCTGAATCTGGCGACGAACGGCTGGCCATACCAAGTCTGCGGGCAGTTGCCCGGCGGCTTAAAATACCACAGGCTGAATTTAGCCGGCCAAAACCGTTCTCCATTAATGTTCCTGCGGGCAAGCCTCCGCTCGGATTCACGCGGTCTCTGGTAAAAGTATCCGTGAGTCACCGCTTCAAACGCGTGCGGCTGAAACACCATCTGCCTGATGGTGCGCAGGCCTTTAAAATCAGAACAATTCGCCCGCACCCTATTGATTCCCACATTGCCGACCAAAAGCATTCCCTGCTTCCCTTCGCCTTCCGCTTCCGCCCTGAGCAGCCTTGCCATTAGATCGACATCGGCGCTCGACGCTTTTACGACTGCCATCATGACACCTCCCGTATTTTCTCCTTTCATCATATTCAGCAGCGGCCCAGTGATGACAGCCAAAAGCCAGAAAACAAATGTTCACGAAAAAAGGGTTTATATTTCTCGTTATGAGGAAACATACTAACATGATTTCCATAAGGAGGAATTCGCATGGAACACATTAAAGCGCTTGCCATTAAAAGCATTATGACCATCATTATTCTGTATCTGATACTCGGCTTAGGTTTTCGCTTTACATTCGGCGACGTGCTGCTGATGACCATTGTGCTGGGAGCCGTTTCCTACTTTACGGGCGACTTGTACGTGCTTCCGAGATGGAATAATATCACGGCGGCGTCCGCTGATTTCGGAATCGCGTTTCTTGTTGTCTGGCTGATGGGAATGCCGCTGTCCATGGGCATTTCCGGGGGAAGACTGGCGTTTGCCGCCCTTATTTCCGCCGTCATCATCGCCGTCGGAGAATATTTTTTCCATATCTATCTGATGAGAAAAGACTTGGGCGGGTCCCGTTTTTTAGAACCCCGGTCCGAATAACGTAAAAAAGGCCGGATAACGGCCTTTTTCGTTTGATTTCACTAATCAATATGCTTTCTGATAAAATGCAGCAGCGTGTTTCCTTGAGCCGTCAATATGACGCCCTTCGCGCCGCACTTCGGACAGGGCGTCCCTTCCTTCTCCTGGCCGGTTCCTTCACAATGCGGACACGTGAGCTCAAGATCGTCGGTTGCGATCACCATGAATATCCCTCCTTTTTTGATTGTCTGTCCGTCTCCATTCACTTTCCATGGCCATCACCTCCTTAACAACACAAAAAACCCCGTCCATCAAAGGACGAGGTTTTCGCGGTGCCACCTTTATTAACGGCTGAAGAGCCATTCTCTCAAAAAGTACAGAAACACACGGTTTCAATACTCCTTTCTTGATAACGGGGAAAGAATCCCGGCACCGCCTACTGTCATTTCAGCGCAGCAATTCAGAAGCCCATTCGGCACCGGACGGGGATCGGTTCACAGCGGCCACCGACTCTCTGAACCCCGCGCGCTGATGCGTACTTACTCTTCCTCAGCATTGTTCATCCGTTCTTTTATTTTAAAATGTATCATACGCTGTCATCCGGCGGAAGTCAATAACCTTTCGGATCGGACAGGCCGAGCATGTCCCGCGCCATTTGCATATGCTCCTCTTGCCCCGTCTGAAGCGCGAATTTCGCCGTTTCCACGGGATAAGCGGCCTGCCATTCTGTCACATGCTCCTGCATTTTCGGCCAGACGCGCCCGCCTTCAGCTTCGTAGCTCTTCATCAGCCGTTTTGTTTCTTTTTCTCCTAATATCACTTGATAAAGGACAAAATCCTTGGCCGGATCGGCAACCTTTGCCTCCGTCCAATCGAGGAGACCCGTCACACGCTGATTTTCGCCGATCAAAATATGCGGAGGATGCAAGTCGCCATGGATCAGCGCGGAAAAATCAGGCCAGTACGAGCTGTCATTTATCCACGTTTGCCATCTTTTCCAAAGCGGCTCTGAGACCCCGATTTCTTTTTTTATGTGATCCATTGATTCCGCCGCCCTTTGCCTGACGTCATCCGGTTTTATGATTTCAATTCCGGATCTGGAGGCCGCATCCGGGTCTGCCCCGTGCAGCTCGGCTAATGCCGCGGCAAGCGAGCCGACAAAACCGTCTGAAGGCGGCTCGTGTTCCATATTCCAGACATACTGTTTCTTATCCAGATCAATTGCGGCAGCTGGTATTCCGTCCAGTTTCGGATAAGCGATCAGTTCCGGTGTATGAATCCGCCAATCGGGCACTGATACCGCGGCATGGCTGCGGAGAAACGCGAGAACGCCGCTTTCTGCAGCCGCTCTTTCAATAACATCGGGACGGCGCGGCTTTCGGAGCACCCATGTCATGCCGCTGTCATCTTCAGCAAATACGACTTGGAAGTCCATACCCGTTTCATTTATGTCCGCCCCTTCATATTTTAACCGTAAGCCATTTTCCTTTGCGATGTTCAGAACGGTTTCTATTTCCCTTTGTTTTGTCACTTCGTTTCCCCATTTCCCTTATTTACTGACACAGAGCTTCGCCTGAGGCGGAGGAGAAAGAGATATGTGAAGACGCCAAAAAGAGGGCGGCATAATCGCCGCCCCCTCATTATTACTTCAGGTTCCTTTATTCAGGCAGACAATCCCGGTTTCCTCCGCGCTCAAGGCAGAGACATTGACACTATTTTATTAGTGCGAAAACCGGATTTTGACTTGCCATCAGGACCCCTCCGTTCTTTCTTAGTTAACATTATTTTACACAAAAAACCTTATATATGTAAACCTTATTTATCAGCTTACCGGCTGCCTCCGCTGACAAATTTTGATCCTTCGCGTAAATCTTTCGCCTCCAAAAAGAAGACGTGAATGAATTTTTTCATATTCACTTTAACCGGAGAAAGCGGCACGGTTTCCTTAGCCTGCATTTCTTTCATTCTCTTGCTGACAGCGGGGAAATCAAAGAATTTCGAGGCGTAATATTCAAATTTGGGGTTTGAAAAATCAGTTGTGCCCAATGAAGCGAAGTGGTTTAACGAATGAATGACGGCCCTTCTGATCCGCTGTTCCGAGGCTTTGATTTCTCTGTTAACCTCGGCTTGTGCCGCCGCAGGCCCCAGCTTCCGGATGGCGACGTTTGTAAACATCTGCTTTAAAGACGGGATGTTTCTTTCCGCCTGTTCATCCTCAAATAAATAGTGAAGGACAGCCATGAGGTCATGCGCCCCGCTTTCTCCCACGATGCCTAATTCCGATAAAAGAAATTTTCCTGTTTCTTTGATTGATTTCTCGTGCATCCCCCCCGGCCCGCTTTTTTTCGGCTCATTCCGCTGAATAAGACGGCTTAACGAGTGTTGGATATCGCCGATCGAGGTTTCCAGTTCAATCCGCTCTTTTACTTTTCGCAAAACGGTGACGATCTCGATTTTGTTGATCGGTTTGTGGATAAAGTATTCGATGCCGAGAGAATAAGCTTCTCCCACCATTTCCTTTGCCTCCACCTGCGATATCATCACCGCTTTTCCGTTGTACGATCCCTGAAGATGCCGGATCGTCTCAATCCCGTCCCGCCCCGGCATCAGCAGATCAATTAATAAAATATCGACTTGTTTAAAATGGAGATAATGCCCTTCAATCTGGCTTCCGTCCTCTGCCTCACCGACGACTTCTCCTAAGTCCTCGTCCTCGATCATCTGTTTTAAAATGGAACGGATCGCCCGGTCATCATCAGCTATAAAAAAACGCATATTATGAGTTCATCCTTTCTGCAATCAAATGCTTCACCGGCAGCTTAATCGTAAATATGACGCCTTTTGGCTTGTTATGAAAGGAAATGTCTCCGTCAAGTTCAGTTACGATTTCCTTCACGTAAGTAAGCCCGATGCCCGTTGAAGGTGTGCCGAATTCATCGTATTTGGACGTAAACCCGGGATCATAAACGACCTCTCCGATTTTTTCCGGAATGCCGGGACCGTCATCTTCCGCCTCAAATTCGGCCATCTCCCCCTCCGCCCTGCGCAGCGCGAGGCGGATCTCACCCCTGCCACCCATGGCTTCGACGGCATTGGCGGTCAGATTATTTAAGATCGACAAGACGGTAAAGACGTGATAATCGGGATGCTCTCCTTCAACCACGCTCCGGAATTGAATGTCCTTGCCTAAAGATTCGGCGTATTTTTCATTGATTCGGATGACGATGCCGACCAGAGCGGCGGCATTCATGTAATCCCGGAATCTCTCATTGGAAATCAGCTTCGACAGGCCGGCGAATATTCGCTGATTGTCTTTTTTCACTTCATGAATTTCTCCCGCAAGGCGCAGCATTCGGCTCCCGAGCTCCCGGTCGTTCCCGCTCATTTCCCGATATAGCTGATAGGATTCTTTCGTCACATGCTCCGTCGTTTTCAGCGTTTTTTTCAAATGAATCGTTTCTTCATATAAGTTAGACACAATCATCAGCATGTGCTCATGCTGCTTTCTCGTTTGTTTTTCCCTGACCTGAGATTCGTGCAGCTTCATCACGTTGAAAAAACTCAGCACAATAAATGTGTGAGAAACAGCGATAACCGCAATATCCGCCAGCTTGTCCGGCATCATAATCTGCCGGCCGCCGGAAAACTGAACCGTCATTTCAACGGCATCGGACGCAATTTCAATGAGAAAACCGAGAAACCCGATCATCAGCGGCCGATCCCAAAAAAGCCTGACCTTCAGCACATAAAACAAGCAGGCATATGTAAAGTAAAAAAAGAAACTGGGATATTGGCTGAAAAAAGCCTCCGTAAAGCCGGCATGCTCTCCTCCCCAGCACGCCAGGCCGATCCGGAATGCCACAACGGCTGCACCTGTCAACAGCCCTGACAATACTGCCGGCACATGCCGAAGCAGCAGCAGAAAAAAGAAAAAAGCCGGGGCGCCGAAGCTGATCCGATATACCTCATTCAGGGGGTAAAATTTCAGTTCCCCCGCCAGCGGCACGGTGATCAGCATAAGGGCGAAAAGATAGCCGTCTTTTTTCAGTAAATAGTCGAGCCTGATCATAATCACTTCCTTCTTCTGTCTATTTTGAACAAGACCGATACAGTCCGCAAATTTCTTTAGACCCGAATGGCGGGACACTCCGGCTGATTTATAAATCTATCGGCTTATTTTAAGAATGATTTTGTCGTATTTTGTATGATTCTGTAGATGTCATTATACATTAACATGGAACACGCTATTTTTGAAAACGTTTTCCAAGACCGGTTTCCGCTTCGGACAGGCTTGCAATAGAGGAGGAATGTTATGAAAGATATGGTCAGAGAGCGCCTTGAAAAAGAGGAACTGGCTTCACTTTTACAAGATTGGGTCGAGCATTACCGACCGTTTTCCGTCAATGGAAAAAGCGCAAATTATATACCCGCCCTCGGAGAAATCAACGACTCTCAGCTGGGCATTTGCATATTAGAGCCGGATGGCTCAATGATTCATGCCGGTGAATGGAATGTCCCGTTCACATTGCAGAGCATCTCAAAAGTCATCAGCTTTATTGCCGCCTGCATGAACAGAGGCATTTCTTACGTGCTGGATCGTGTGGACGTGGAACCGACGGGTGATGCGTTTAATTCTATCATCCGGCTTGAAATCCATAAACCCGGGAAGCCCTTCAACCCGATGATCAATGCCGGCGCCATTACCGTCGCCTCGCTGCTTCCGGGTGAAACGGCGCATGATAAATTAGAATATCTCTTTTCCGTTTTTGAAAAATTAATAGGAAAACGCCCTCACGTTCACGAGGAGGTCTTCCGTTCTGAATGGCAGACCGCGCATCGGAACCGAGCGCTCGCCTACTATTTAAAAGAAACGAACTTTCTCGAGGCGGATGTGGAAGAAACGCTTGAAGTGTATTTAAAGCAGTGCGCCATGGAGGGTACAACCGAGGACATCGCTTTAATCGGATTGATACTTGCGCATGACGGCTACCATCCGATCCGACGGGAACAGGTCATTCCGAAAGATGTCGCGAAACTCGCCAAAGCCCTGATGCTGACATGCGGGATGTACAATGCGTCAGGCAAATATGCGGCTTTCGTCGGCGTCCCGGCCAAAAGCGGGGTATCCGGCGGCATTATGGCATTGGTTCCCCCAAGCGCCAGAAGAGAACAGCCTTTTCATAACGGCTGCGGCATCGGCATTTACGGTCCGGCCATTGATGAATACGGCAACAGCCTGACCGGCGGCATGCTGCTGAAACATATCGCACAGGAGTGGGAGCTCAGTATTTTTTAATCAAACGAACCAAGAGGTGATTGGATGCAGGAATTCCTTGAAAATGTAATCGGCTCGGCAAATGATTTTTTATGGTCAAAACTGTTAATCGTACTGCTTCTTTCTCTGGGACTGTTTTTTACATTCAGATCAAAGGGTCTGCAAGTCCGCATGCTGAAGGAAATGATCCGGGTTTTGAAGGAAGGCGCGGCCGCCCGGACAAAAAACAGCATTTCCCCGTTTCAGGCATTTTGCATCAGTATGGCGGCGCGTGTCGGAACCGGGAATATTACCGGAATCGCCATTGCGATCGCACTCGGCGGTCCGGGCGCTATTTTCTGGATGTGGATTATCGCAGTCATCGGTTCGGCTTCAAGCTTTGTTGAAAGCACGCTGGCCCAAATTTATAAAGTAAAAGATCAAAACGGATTCCGCGGGGGCCCGGCCTATTACATGGAAAAGGGCCTGAAGAAACGCTGGATGGGCGCGCTGTTCGCCGTATTAATCACACTGTCATTCGGGGTTGTTTTTAATTCCGTTCAATCCAATACGATCAGCGTCGCCTTTCAAAACGCGTTCGGCACCAGCCGGCTTTCATTGGGCATTATGTTAATCTTGGTTTTCGGCGGCGTAATCTTCGGCGGCGTCAAACGAATTGCGAAAATGGCGGAATACATCGTAGTCGTTTTGGCCGTTTTATATATCGGTGTCGCTTTCTTTGTCATTCTGACGAACATCACCCAATTGCCCGGCGTTCTGTCGCTAATCGTAAAAAATGCGTTCGGCATTGATCAGGCAGCGGGCGGCGCTTTAGGTGCGGCCTTGATGCAAGGTGTAAGACGCGGGATTTTCTCAAATGAAGCGGGTATGGGAAGCGCTCCGAACGCGGCGGCGACAGCTACGACGAGCCACCCGGTGAAACAGGGGCTCATTCAGGCATTCGGCGTCCTGACGGATACGCTCGTCATTTGTACAAGCACGGCGCTTATCATTTTATTTTCAGACGCTTATCAGCAGCCGGGCCTGAGCGGCATCGCGCTTTCTCAGGCCGCCTTGAGCGACCATGTCGGCGCGTGGGCGTCAGGTTTCCTTGCCGTCTTAATGCTTTTGTTCGGCTTCAGCGCTCTGATGGGCAACTATTATTACGGAGAAACCAATATCGGATTTTTAAGCCAGAACAAAAAATGGCTGTTCATTTACCGCATCTGCGTGCTCGGAATGGTACTGTTCGGCTGTATTTCCAAAGTCCAGCTTGTGTGGGATATGGCTGACTTGTTCATGGGCTTAATGGTGGTCGTGAACTTAATCGCGATTTTCCTTCTGTCGAAAAAAGCGTTTGCCGCTTTAAGCGATTATGTCCGGCAAAAGAAAGCCGGAAAGGACCCCGTCTTTTACAGAGATGTGCTCCCTGATGATGACGGGATCGAATGCTGGGAGTATTCAGACATCGCGAAAAGTGCGAAAGGCAAACACATTTCCTAAACAAAAGGTGTTCGGGCAGCGTCCTGAACACCTTTTTTCTGCCGGTTCATTGACAAAGAGAAAAGCGTCCATTACCCTTTTTATATATTTTCAGTAAAGTCAGAAAGGAAGGCCTATGAATCCCATTACACAAATATTAAATGAATACCCGGTAATGATCATAGACGGCGCGATGGCAACCGAGCTTGAGCGGATGGGCTGTGATTTACATGACGATCTGTGGTCGGCCAAAATTCTTTTGGAGAGACCAGAACTGATCAAACAGGTGCATGCAGAATATTTTGCCGCCGGCGCTGATTGCGCGATCACCGCCAGTTATCAATCGACAATCGAAGGATTTGCAGCGCGCGGCATCCCGGAAACCGATGCGATACGTCTCATTCAGACATCTGTTGAACTTGCCGCACAAGCACGCGATGAATTTTGGGCGCATGAAGAAAACCGTTCACACCGGCCCAAACCTTTGGTCGCCGCTTCTATCGGACCTTACGGCGCGAGCCTCGCTGACGGCTCTGAATACCGCGGCCATTACGGACTGACGGAGGATGAGCTGATCAGCTTTCACCGGCCCCGGATGAAAGCCCTCATAGAATCCGGCGCCGATCTTTTGGCCTGCGAGACCATTCCGTGCCTGTCAGAAGCAAAAGCGATCACAAGGCTGCTGGAGGAATTCCCCGGCACTTATGCATGGATCAGCTTCAGCGCCAAAGACGGACGGCATATCAGCGAAGGCACGCCTATTTCCGAATGCGCGGCCCTGCTTGACTCCTGCAGCCAAATCGCAGCGATCGGCATCAACTGCACACCGATTGAACATATTCCGCCGCTGATAGAAGAAATCAAACGGTCAGCATCCAAACCGATTATCGCCTATCCGAACTCCGGCGAACAATATGACCCAGTGACAAAAACCTGGAAAGGCGCAGCGTGCGAAAACCATTTCGGAAAAAGCGCGCAAAGCTGGTACGAAAACGGCGTGAGCCTGATCGGAGGCTGCTGCCGGACGAAACCTGCGGACATTCAGGCCATTGCCGATTGGGCCAAGACCTTAAAAACAACTTGACTAATCGGAATAGTTTGTATATTCTATTCAAAAAGCCGGTTCGCCGGAATCTCGTGCCGTTCGCCGGCATGAGATTTTTTATTAGAACGGCCCTCGCAGAAAGTTGGAAAACAATGAACAACAAGAACGAGACGAATTTTCAGAGAAGTATGAAAAGCAGACACCTCTTTATGCTATCACTCGGAGGTGTGATCGGAACGGGGCTGTTTTTAAGCTCTGGGTATACCATTCATCAGGCGGGTCCGGCGGGCACCATTTTCGCTTACCTTTTGGGCGCGGGCATCGTCTATCTTGTCATGCTTTGCCTTGGTGAACTGTCAGTAGCTATGCCCGTGACGGGCGCATTCCATACTTATGCGAAAACCTATATTGGGCCGGCGACGGGCTTTACGGTCGCATGGCTGTACTGGCTGACGTGGGCGGTGGCGCTGGGCTCTGAATTCACGGCGGCCGGGCTTTTCATGCAGCGCTGGTTCCCGCATACTTCAGTTTGGATGTGGAGTGCGGTATTCGCTCTTCTCATCTTTTTATTAAACGCCTTCTCCGTGAAATTTTTTGCTGAATCGGAGTTTTGGTTCTCAAGCATTAAAGTCTTAGCCATCTTACTGTTTATTTTATTGGGCGGAGCGGCGATGTTCGGCATCGTCCCGATGAAAAGCGGTGAGGCCGCACCTATGCTGTCGAACTTTACGGATAGCGGCAGCCTTTTTCCAAATGGCTTTTTCCCGATACTGATGACAATGCTTTCAGTAAACTTCGCTTTTTCAGGGACGGAATTGATCGGAATCGCCGCAGGGGAAAGCGCCGATCCGGAAAAAACCGTTCCGCGCGCCATTAAAACCACAGTCTGGCGGCTGGCGCTTTTCTTTATCGGAACGATTTTTGTGCTGTCAGGGATGATCTCCATCAAGGAAGCCGGTGTGATTGAAAGCCCGTTCGTCACGGTATTTGACAGAGTCGGCGTGCCTTATGCGGCCGATCTGATGAATTTCGTCATTTTAACAGCGCTTCTGTCTGCGGCCAATTCAGGGCTGTACGCGTCATCACGTATGCTGTGGTCCCTGTCTAAAGAAGGGGAGCTTCATCCCGCCTTTGCCAGACTGACTTCTAGAGGCATTCCTTTTAACGCTCTGATCTTCAGTATGATCGGCGGCATTCTGTCGTTGTTGTCAAGCGTGGTTGCAGCGGATACAGTCTATCTTGTTCTCGTCTCCGTCTCAGGATTTGCGGTAGTGGCTGTGTGGATGAGCATCGCCGCATCGCAATTTTTGTTCAGAAGACGGTTTCTTACAGAAGGGCACCAGCTTTCAGACTTGAAATACAGGACGCCGGGATATCCGGCCGTACCGATAGCGGCCTTTCTCCTGTGCCTCGCCTCCTGTATCGGCATCGCTTTTGATCCGAACCAGGCCATCGCCCTTTATTGCGGGATTGCATTTATGGCCGTTTGCTACAGCGCTTATTACTTGAAAAACCGGAAAAGCAGAGCCCGCGTGCAAGCCGTAAAATCCCAATAACCGAAAAAAGAACCCTGCAGCGCAAGGGTTCTTTTTTCATTTATACTTCAACCACCCATCTGAACGAATCCCGCACCTTCCCGACTTGGATGCCGGCAATCGTTTCATAGAGCCTTTCTGACACTTCACCGATCAAACCGTTATTCAGCTCAATCGTTTCTCCGTGAATGTGCAGCGCGCCGACCGGCGAGATGACGGCCGCGGTTCCCGTACCGAATACCTCTGACACCTCGCCTCTCATCGCAGCCTCATAGATGTCATCAATGGCGACCTGTTCTTCCCTGACACGGATGCCCCAGCTTTTTAACAGCTCTATCACAGATGCGCGTGTGATGCCCCCGAGAATGCTTCCGTTTAATGACGGCGTTACGGCCTCTCCGTTTATGATGAAAAAGATATTCATACTTCCTACCTCTTCGGCATATTTCTTTTCCACCCCGTCGAGCCAAAGCACCTGATCATACCCCAGTTCTTCGGCTTTCCGCTGAGCCTGTAAGCTGGCCGCATAATTTCCGGACGTTTTGACGTCGCCCACTCCGCCGGTGACGGCACGCACATACTCATCCTCCACATAAATCCGGATCGGTTTCAGCTGATCGCCGTAGTACGAACCGACAGGCGTCAAAACAACCATGAACTTGTAACGCTTTGAAGGCCGGACGCCTAAAGAAGGCTCAGTCGCAATCACAAACGGACGGATATATAAAGAGGTTCCTTTTTCTATCGGTATCCATTCCTGCTCCAGCTCCACCAATTGTATCAATGCCTCCAGCGCCAGCTTCTCGTCAAGAGGCGGCATGCTCATTCGCCGTAACGATTTATTCAGCCGTTTTATATTTTGGTCAGGACGGAACATCAACACCCGGCCGTCTTCTGACCTGTAAGCCTTCAGCCCTTCAAATACGGCCTGCCCGTAATGGAAAACCGATGCGGAAGGATCCAGATGGACCGGTTCATAAGGTGTGATTCTCGGATCATGCCACCCTCTCTCCTCTTCGTAATCCATGACAAACATGTAATCTGTGAAGTACTTGCCAAATCCCAATGAAGCGGAATCCGGTTTTTCTTTTCTTGCTGTGACCTTACGTCTTTCAATCAGTTGATTCAACAAAAGCACACCTTTCTTGTAATTGTTTAAATTTTCAGTCTTTTATAAGCTGCCTGTTTTCTCTGTCCCGAATCTTGTATGCACAGATATATGAGAATGCAGTTGACCGTATCATATCAAATATACCACTTATAAGAGGATAATTATCACAATTTTTGATATTTTCAAGCGAAAATCTAACTTTATTTTATTCTCCTTCATTTTTTTCAATGCGGACTTTCTGTCATATTAAATGATTGCGCTTACATAATGTAAAGCAATCCTTTCTTTCGCACAGTCAATAATGTGACAAATTTATGGCGGATAGGAAGGTGGTTGCCGCCTGCTTCACGAATTACGTATGAAATGCGCAAGTAAAAGGGGGATTCGCTTGAAAAAATTTATCGCATTCCAGATTTTGATCGCTTTAGCCATCGGAGCATTGATCGGCCATTTCTTCCCGGATTTCGGGATGGCGCTGCGGCCCGTCGGAGACGGATTTATCCGCCTGATTAAAATGATTGTCGTGCCGATCGTGTTTTCGACCATTGTCATCGGAGCCGCCGGCAGCGGCAGTATGAAAAAAATGGGCAGTCTCGGCATCAAAACGATTATTTGGTTCGAAGTGATTACGACGCTTGTTCTGGCGCTCGGTCTGTTATTGGCGAACGTGCTGAAGCCGGGAGTCGGACTTAACCTCTCTCATCTTGCTAAAAAAGATATTCACGAGCTTTCCGGCTATACGGAAAAAGTAGTCGACCTGAAACAAATGCTTCTTGATATTATCCCCGTTAACATCATTGACGTCATGGCGAAAAACGATCTTCTCGCCGTCATTTTTTTCGCGATTTTATTCGGTGTTGCCGCAGCCGGCATCGGCAAAGCCTCCGCACCTGTCATGAGTTTCTTCGAATCCACGGCAAATATTATGTTCAAACTGACGCAGATGGTGATGGTCACCGCTCCGATCGGCGTTCTCGCCCTGATGGCCGCCTCCGTCGGGCAATTCGGAATCGCGCTTTTGCTTCCGATGCTGAAGCTGATCGGCACTGTGTTCCTTGGGCTGTTCCTGATACTCTTCGTTCTGTTTCCGATCGTGGGGCTTATCTTTAAAATCAAGTACTTTGAAGTGCTGAAAATGATTTGGGATCTGTTTTTGATCGCTTTCTCCACGACAAGCACAGAAACCATTCTGCCTCAGCTGATGGATCGGATGGAGAAATACGGCTGTCCGAAGCGGGTCGTCTCCTTTGTGGTTCCGTCAGGTTTATCGCTGAACTGTGACGGCTCAAGCCTCTATTTATCGGTGTCCTGTATTTTCCTGGCGCAGGCGTTTCATGTGGAGATGCCGCTTTCTCAGCAGCTTCTGATGATGCTTGTCCTCGTGATGACAAGCAAAGGCATTGCCGCCGTCCCGTCAGGCTCACTCGTCGTGCTTCTGGCGACAGCGAATGCCGTCGGTCTCCCCGCGGAAGGCGTCGCCATCATTGCCGGTGTCGACCGCGTCATGGACATGGCGAGAACCGGCGTCAACGTGCCCGGCCATGCGGTCGCCTGCATCGTCGTGTCCAAGTGGGAAAAAGCATTCAAATATAAAGGACCCGTCACGGCAGACCAGACCGCCCGGACAGAAAGTATGTAAACACAAAAAAGACCACCTCATTGGTGGTCTTTTCTATTAATCAATCGCCGCATGATCCTCTTTTTCAATCAAAGCAAGGCGTTCATTGATTTCTTCCTGAGTCATTTCGTGCTCTTTCACATACATGTTGCGTTCGTTCGTACGGCATTCGTGACTGCAGCTGCGCATGTATTTGTATTCATTCTCAGGTGTGCAGATCATTTTTTTATTACATGCCGGATTTGCGCAGTTCACATAACGCTCGCACGGCTCACCCGTGAAATAATCTTTTCCGATGATAACGTGCTCTACGCGGTTGACCGGTACGCTGATTCTTTCGTCAAACACGTAGCACTGTCCGTCCCACAGCTGCCCTTGCACTTCAGGATCTTTACCGTAAGTGACGATACCGCCGTCAAGCTGGGACACGTCTTCAAAGCCCTTCTTCAGCAGCCAGCCGGAAAATTTCTCACAGCGTACGCCGCCTGTGCAGTACGTGAGGATTTTTTTGCCTTCAAGCATGTCTTTGTGCTCTTCAATCCAGTCCGGCAGCTCACGGAACGCCTCAATATCAGGTCTGACCGCTCCGCGGAAATGACCGAGATCATACTCATAGTCGTTTCTGGCGTCGATCACGATCGTGTCAGGGTCCTGCATTTGCTCATAAAAGTCTTTCGGTTTCAAATGCTTGCCCGTCGTGACATTCGGATCAACATCATCTTCGAGACGAAGCGTCACCAATTCTTTTTTATGGCGCACAAACATTTTGCGGAATGCATGTCCGTCAGCCTCGTCAATTTTGATCGGCATGTCGGCAAAGCGCGGATCAGCTTTCAGCGCATTCATGTATTGTTCCGTCTGTTCAACCGTTCCGGACACCGTACCGTTAATGCCTTCCTCAGAAATCAAAATACGGCCTAACAGACCGAGCTCCTTACAAAACTTCAAATGCTGAGCCGTGAACTCCTCAGGCTCAGCAATCTTTACATATTTATAATAAAGTAAAACTCTATATTGTTTTTCCATGATTTATACACCCTGTTCAATTATATTAATGATCGCACACTCTACTATATCATACAGGAAAACGGGCGAAAGATGAACATTTCCGTCCGTACTCTTTCTTCCAGTCACGCTTCGCCTTTTAAAACCTGCTGAAAATAAAACCGATACGTATTGCGCAAAAAGGTCTCAAGCGAAAGGCCGGCCGCGGTCTGATACTTGCCGATAATAAACGGAAAACGTTCACGGCCTTTTGTCCGCAGAAGATCGGCGCTGTCTTCAGCCAGTTCTGAGATGAGCGCCTCAACGACAGGCCGGCATGCGTCCCGCACGGCTTCAAGAATTTGCTGATCGCCTGTATGCCGGTACTGTTCTATCAGCTTTGCCAAATCCTTTTCTTCCATAATGTTCACTTCCTTACACCATATAAAAAAGAGGAGCAGCTTTTATAAAGCGGACGCCTCCTCCTGTGACTCCGCATAACCGATGATCTGGCCGACCTGTAATTCACGGCCTTCAGTCAGGTTATCCGAAGGGGTAAACATATCTTTCTCGAATACTAAAATAACGGTCGATCCAAATGAAAAATAGCCCAGCTCTTCCCCCGTCTCAAGCCTGTTTCCGGTGTTTGTCTGAACGATCGAGTTAATATTCATCGCACCTACCGGAATCATGAGCATCTGCTGATCAGCACGGGTCAGCTCGTACACATAACGGTAATTTTTTGAGAGCACATCTTTCCCGTACTTTAACCCCATCGTATTAACGGGATAGGAGCGTTTCCCCAGCTCGGCCAGCTTCTGATACGTGCAGCTGACGGGAGAATGGAAGCGGTGGTAATGTCTCGGGCTAAGGTAAAGCACGGCAAAACACCCGCCGTTATACTTGTGATCGGCGCTTTTAAACCCCGTCAGTTCGGCGAACGAGTAATCCTTCCCTTTTACCATGAAAGTTTGATTGGGATTAATCATGCCCACCGTCTGAACGACGCCGTCCACCGGGCTGACGATGGCGTTCTTCTCTTTTGCCACGGGGCGGAGATTCAAATTAATATCACGAATGAAAAATGACGCCAGTGAATCAAAGTCAGAAGCCGTGCGTTCCGTTTCATTCCAATTGATGCGATAGTGTCTGGAAAACAGCGGAATCACCGGCTTGCTCAGTTTCGATTCACAGAAGTTTTTAATGAGATAAGACGTCAATCGATTATTAGTCAGTTCAATCAATGAACGGTAAAGAACTTTAGCGGCAGTATTAAACATTGATTACTCCTATGAATTTTCCTATAGTAATAAAAATAAAACACCATAAAAACGCTCCGATGGCGGCGAAGCATAAGTAGGTTTTGAATTCCATTCTGCCGATTCCGGAAAAGTAGCAGGTCACGTGTCTGATGCCGGGGATGAAATAACCTAAAATAATGGTGTACGGCCCGTACTTCTTCATCCACCTGTCTACTTTCTCCATCCTCTTTTCCTTCAGGCCGACCCATTTTCCGAACTTATTAATAAACGGCCGGCCGGCTTTTCTGCCGATGAAGTAGCTGATAATCATCCCAAGGAGCGCTCCGATAAAGCTGATCAGAATGGAGAGCCCGTAATTCAGCACGTTTAAATGAGCGAAGTAGCCCACAAGCGTCATCATGACTTCATCCGGAATAGGCAATCCGATAATACCGAGTGTCAGCATGAGAAAAATCGCGATATATCCGTAATCGGATATTAATTGCTGAACTAATTCCATCTTCTGCTCTCCAGGTTTTCAGGCGCCTGTTTTTTAAAGTGCGGAAATTTAATGTTGCTGACCATTAAATAACCGAGCGCGATCGTTCCCGCCCCCAGAAGAAAAGCGTTATTGATAAAGCTCAAAATGACAAGACACATACCCGCAAACGGAATCGGCATCCCGATAAACGTCGGCAGCTTGCTTTGTTCAATATTAAATCTGGAAAGACGGATCATCCCGCAGATGCTGTAGGAAAGCGCGATTAAAATTCCGATGAACGGAATCGTATATAGTGAAACACTGTAAGCGAGCATGGACGGCGCTACGCCGAACGTCACGAGATCAGCAAAGGAGTCAAGCTCTCTTCCCATCTCCGATACCGCGTTCAGCTTACGGGCGGCCAAACCGTCAAAGAAATCAAGAAACATCCCGGTGAAAATAAAGATCACCGCAGAGTGTATATTATGATACAAAAGGGAATGAATCGATAAGAGCCCGCAAATAAAATTTCCAATTGTAATCATACTAGGTATATAATTCACAGTTTACACAAACCTCCAATTAAAACCATATCAAATCGGACTGCGTATGCATAAAGACTCCATTTTACGGAAACATAAAATGGAATTCTTTCAATGCTATCATTCAAATTCTTTTATTATACAGCATTTGGTGTTATTTGAACAATCTAATCTGGTGATTTTTGTTTTTTCGCCGTTCATATTAAGGTAAGCAATCATGGTTTCCTCTATTCCGGATTACCCCGCTTAAATATTCCATGCTGCAATCCGGATTGTCCGTTCTTGATGAATGAAAAGCCGTATGATGTATTGTTATTTCCTTCTCTGTGAAATGAGAACATTACATATAACGATTGCGGACATAAAAAGTTTCAAGAGTTGAAAAGTCTGACTGATACAAAGCGGCCCATACATTATCTCACAACCCCGTTTTCCAGTATATAGTCTGTCCAAACAAAAAAGGCGCCTTACCATTACGGTAAAAACGCCTTTTAAGATCATTTTATGTAATTGATAAATGACTGAGTGCTTCGGCCGCTCTTTCTCTGGCCTCTTCAACGGTCCCGGCTGCAGAAAGCGCAACCGCCATACGGCGTCCAACTTTCGTGACGGGTTTACCGAATACGCGGACCTGAGTGCTTTTTACCGCCAAAGCCTTCTCCAAACCTTCAACCGCATAATCAGCAAGCTCTTTTGGCGCCTTCAGCGGACGGCTTGCCCCCGGCGACAGCTGAGTGATTTCCGGAATCGGGAATCCCAATACCGCGCGGACATGCAGCGCAAACTCCGACAAATTTTGCGTCACAAGCGTAACGAGTCCCGTATCATGCGGACGGGGAGACACCTCGCTGAAATATACTTTATCTTCAGTAAGGAAAAGCTCCACCCCGAACAAACCGTATCCGCCGAGCTCGTCCGTAATGCTTTTCGCAATGTGTTTCGCCTCTTCAATCTGCTGTTCCGTCATATGATGAGGCTGCCATGATTCAATATAGTCACCGTCTTTTTGTTCATGTCCGATCGGCGCGCAAAAGGACGTACCGTTCGCCGCGCGCACTGTCAGAAGAGTGATTTCTGATTCAAACGGAATGAATTCCTCAACGATGACCCGGCCGTTTTTCACCCGGCCGCCTTCCATCGCCATGTCCCAGCAGCTTTTCAGCCCGGAAGCCGAGCGGCACACGCTTTGCCCTTTTCCGGAAGAGCTCATCAGCGGCTTTACCACGCACGGAAAACCGATTGTTTCCGCCGCTTCTTTAAATTCTTCATATGTATTCGCGAATTCATAGCCGGCAGTCGGAAGATGAAGCGTCTCTGCCGCAAGCCGTCTGATGCCTTCACGGTCCATCGTCAGCTTTGCCGCACGCGCATTCGGAATGACGTGAAAACCTTCTTCCTCAAGCTTCAGCAGCTCATCCGTCGCAATGGCTTCCACTTCCGGCACGATCAAGTCCGGTTTTTCTTTCTCAATGACTTCTCTGACCTGCGCTTTATCAAGCATATCAATCACATAGCTTTTGTGCGCGGCCTGCATGGCGGGAGCATGCTCATAGCTGTCAACGGCTACAGTGACAACCCCGAGCCGCTGCGCTTCAATGACGACTTCTTTCCCCAGCTCGCCTGATCCTAATAACAACATCTTCTTCGCCTGATACATGTCCTTTGGCCCCTCCCTTTCTATACCCCACTCATTATAACGGAAATATTCAAAAAATAAAGACAAGATAGATGACAAGCTCTATCCTGTCTTTTGCGCTGATTCGAGCGATTCAATCGCAGCTGACACGTCCTTCTCGCGATATTGCCCCATTAAACATAACGATTCTTCCGCCCGGCAGGCGTGAGAAGCAATGCGGCGCTTGGCTTCCTCATGGTTGTCAAGGATGCCGAGATCACAGAGGCTGACAGGGAAACCGAGCCGGCGGTAAAACGGAAGCAGCTCTTCAATCTCAGGTCTCCGATTCTCGAGCGCGAGCTGCACCAATATGCCGTAAGCAACCTTCTGGCCATGCAGCACCTGATGTGTCTCCTGGAGAAAACTGAGTCCGTTGTGGACCGCATGCGCCCCTGCCATCCTGCACAAACGGCCGCCATACCCGCCGACCGTTCCCGCAAGCATAATGATCGTTTCCGCCGTATGGATGAACGGCACGGACAGCTCGCCTTTCTCCATGCTTCCGACGGCCGCTTCACTGTAACGCAATAACAGATTACGTATATATTCCGCCTGTCTCAGCCCCGCCTGCGCCATCAGCGGCGCCGCCTCCTCCGTATTTCTGATGACCGCCTCAGCCTCATACCATTTCGCCAGCGTATCACCGATCCCGCTTTTCATATATTCAATGGGAGAGGAAAGTAAAAACAGCGGATCAACAAGCGTCAAATAGCTTGAACGCTTATGATAATCAACTCTGATAAAATTGCCGCTCTCATCATATATGACACTCAACGGCGTACTTGCCGCACACGTCCCCGCAATGGAAGGAACCATCACAGCCTCTATATCAAGCCGGTCTGCCGCCGCTTTTGCCAAATCCAAAATCGTGCCGCCTCCGATACCGATGATCACATCCGCGTCTGCCGCCTGCTCACAGACCTTACGCACCGCCTCAGGTGAACAGTATCCTTTATGCTGAATCACATCCCAGGAAGAACCGCCGCTGTAATCGGAGAACGCCTGATAGGATTTGATTCCGGCCACAATAACGGGTTTTCTGAATGTCTCCAGCAGCCCCGGAAGTTCTTTTGCGATTCCTTCCTTGCATATGTACTGATTCGGGCCGCTTCGGACGATATCTTCAGGCTTCATTCGAATCTCTCCTTTGGCTGGAATTTATATATATTTTCCCACTTGTCAGAAAATACATCAACCGGAGGTGCTCAGCGCTTCGCTTCTTCCGCCTCCAAAAACAGCTCATCAAGCCGTTCCAAAGCCTCTGCCTTTTCAAAACTGCTGAACCACAGATCATCATAGGAATCAAGGATGCGGTAATGGTGGGAAATCAAATGCTGCTGCAAGCGGAACTCGCCTTTTTTCTCAATGGCTTTCCACCACACCTTGCCGCCCATCGTCTTCCCCTTCGGCCTGTCAATTGTGCGGTGAGCAACCGTTTCAATGACCTCCAGCGGATCATCTCCTAATACGGATTGCAGTGTTTCACTTGATCTGAAAAGCGCGCAAACCGCCACAACGTGCGGCCATTCCGCAAGCGCCCGCCCTTTCTCAATCTGCACCAGCGACTTTTTAGAAAGGCCGATCACATCCGCCATTTTCTCCTGTGTGTAGCCTCTCTCCGACCGGATTTTCTTCAGCTGGACTGAGACAAGCTCAGTCATATAATCTTGATCCATCTCAACCTCCATATTTATCAATATAGCCATTTTACACCGCGGCACGCCTTTTTTATATCAGAACATTTTCAAACGAATCAAAAGAACCCGGGATTTGGCTTATCATTGAAGCGATGTACCTTTCCGCATAATCCAGAATGATGCGGTGAATACAAACGTACGCCCGAAGAGACAGGTGCGGGCTCCCTGGCGGTTGAGCTCCGGAGAAAATAAAAAGCTGCCGCAGCTGCAGCAGCTAAAACTTTATAGACCGGAAAATCGGCATTATGAAGCGAATACAATCCATCTTGCACTATAATTGACACGTTTTTTCGAACCCTGATTGACCATTTTAAATCTGTATGAATCCCCTTTTTTTAACGAAGGTGTTTCAAAATAAGTCGTTCCATTTTTCTTTGCATTGGCGGTTTTGATTGTTTTCCAGGCACCTTTGCCGTTGACTTGCTTTTGGACGTATATTTTATACGTACCCTTCCCTTTACTGTTGGATTTAAAAGTCACGGCTCTCAAGCTGTACTTTTTTGTCGTTTTAGTGAATTTAGGGTGATATGTATTGATCACATAGTTAGTGAAATACCCGCTTTTATAAGTATGAAGCCAGTCTTTAGCCTCTGCTTTTTGCGGAGAAGAAAAACCCATAAAACCAATTCCGCTGATTAAAAGAGTAAAAATAATGATGAGCGACTTAAAAATCTTTTTGCTTTTCATCGAGAAAATCCTTCCTTCCTGTAACTATTTACCCTATTTATGTTAATGACAATATAGCCAATCATAAATCCGTCCAACTAACCATTTTGACCGCAGGAAGAGATGTGAACAGCCCTTGAAATGACTATATGACTACTACTTATGATTCTTGTTATTTTTGATTAAGTGATAAAGTTACTTTAAGCCGCTATTCATTTTGTTGTTTTTGTATCAATTGTCATAGCGAGGTCTTTTCCTATCAATGCCTCTTTCGGCGTTTGTGCTGCGGCTGTATGATGGGGCTGTCCCTGCTTGAACAAACTCATAAACCCATGACAAGCTGTCATACGTTTGCCACCTATGAATGAACGCACACTACACGCAATGGAGGGATTACAATGGACGAAATGGTCCTGGAAACACAACAATGGCTGAATGAGACGTACAAAGGCAGACACGGGTACAACAAAGTGCCGGAAAACGGAAAAACGGGCTGGGATACCATTTACGGTCTGACACGGGCGCTTCAAATTGAGCTTGGTATTTCAGAACCTGCCGATAACTTCGGACCGACGACACAAAGATTGTTTAAGCCGTTGAAAAAGCAGGCTCCCGATTCTAAACCGACAAACATGAATTACATTCTGCAAGGGGCGCTGTGGTGTAAAGGTTTTAACCCCGGCGGATTTTCAGGCGTTTTCTATGAAAATACCGAAAGCGCTGTAAAAGAGTTTCAAAAAGCGGCCGGGCTCACTAAGCAAGACGGCATCGTCACGGCACTCATTATGAAAGCCTTGCTGGATATGAGCGCTTTTCGGTTAGTAGCGGGAGGCGACAAAAGAATCCGCCAAATCCAGCAGAACCTGAACCGGGATTACAATGACTACATCGGCTTGATGCCTTGTGACGGCTTATATGCCCGCGATACAAACAAGGCTCTCATTTATGCTCTGCAAAAAGAAGAAGGCATGAGCACAAGCGTCGCCAATGGATTTTTCGGGAACGGAACGACCAGCTTATGCCCTACCTTGACTCCCGGCGATTCACGGACAGGCTTTGTTTTGATTGTTCAATACGCGCTTTACTGTAATGGGGAAGCGTTTGATCCCGGTGAATTCGACGGGAAATACGGCGTCGGAGTTGTATCGGCAGTGAAAGCTTTCCAAAAGTTTATGTGCCTGCCGCAGACTGGTTATGCGGACATGCCGACGATTAAAGCTTTATTATCAAGCTCAGGCGACACAACGCGGGCTGCTTCAGCTTGTGACACCGCTGCCATTTTGACGGCAGATACGGCTAAAACTTTGCGTGAGAATGGCTATAAGATCGTGGGAAGATATCTGACCGGGAATGTGCGGACAAGCAGCGGACTGACATCGAAAGCGTTAACGTCAAAAGAACTTTCCGCGATTTTCCATGCCGGCTTAAGCGTGTTTCCGATTTATCAGGACGGCGGCTATGAATCTTCTTATTTTGTAAAAGACCAAGGAACGAGAGATGCGTACAGCGCTGCATCAGCCGCCCGAAGATTAGGCTTTCCGTCAGGAACGACCATTTACTTTGCCGTCGATTTCGATGCGTATGATTATGAAGTCACAGATAAAATCATCCCTTACTTTCAAGAAATCAAGTCAGCTTTTATGAAAATGCAGGCGTTCTCAACTGCGCCGAAATATGAAATCGGTGTATACGGACCGAGAAACATTTGTATCCGGACGTCAGAAGCAGGTCTGACCAAATATAGCTTTACGGCTAACATGTCGACCGGATTCAGCGGAAACCTCGGATACCCGATGCCGAAAAACTGGGCTTTTGATCAATTTTATGAAGGAACGATCGGAAGCGGAGCGGGAAAAGTCGCCATTGACAAAGACGGATACTCCGGAAAAGACTCGGGTGCAAGCAGCGTCCATCCGCCTTCTGATCCTGTGTATGATGCAAGACTAAACACATTAACCAATATTCTGTCAACAATTCCAGCATTGGAAAATTCATCTGGTCTGGCCAATATGATGTTCGAATTCGGTACAACCGAAACCATTTTAGCCTCTCCAACTTTAGATATCTTATTGTCTACTTCAATTCTGTATACGATCCCAAGTGAGGGGTCTGCTAATACAATGACAATAACGAATGGAAAGCCCGGCGCTTATGTTACTGGTTTACTGGGAGATACACAAACAATACTTACGGCTTCAGACATCCGTTCTTATCAAAATTTATTAGACAATCTGAGCCTATCTGTAAGAAACGGTTATCTGGAAATGGCAGTGACCCCATCTGCTCAATCATTAGATGTTTCAATTAAAATCTATACACCTGACATTCCAGTTGCCGATGGGTCCACAACTGGACTTACGACCATGTTTACGTTTAGAATTAAAACGTATAAAGGTGTACCGGTTTCAGCTGCAGAAAGTGAATTAGCGAAGGACTGGGATCTTCTCCCTTCAGGCCTCGTTATTGTTGCAGGCCTGTCTGCTTTCTATTTTACCTCTAAAATCCTTACAGTTGAAAAACCGACTGGGGATAAAACTGTAGAAACGGTAACTGAATTTGCCGTATTTTTGTTAGCTCTTTACGCTTATATGACTGATCTCTACTAATCAAAGAAAAACTGCATGAATATCTCATTCATGCAGTTTTATTCCTATTATTTTTTTGGAGGTTTCACTCATTGAATGAAAATCAATCTGCATTTAACACAGCAAAGCAAACCGCACAAAGATTGTTAAAATGTAAGAATGAACAAGAAATGATGGACTTTTTAGCTGAACAGGATGTACATACGCTCAGTCTTTTAAAGTACTATTACTCTGCTCCGGCTCTTCCTTTTCAAATGCTCATGAAGATTGCTTTTTGCTGTATAGTGATGGCGTTGATCTTCACTTCATTCTTGTTTATTCAAGTCAAAACACTCATACCTATTCCCATTTTATCTGATCTGTTGCCGGCAGTGTTTTCACTGTTTACAATCGGATGTATTGTCGCGTTTTATATGTTTTTTTCGCGCGAAAAGAAAGACCGGTTACCTGACAGCCGCTTAAGAAGAAACACTTACTCCTTCCGGGTTATAAATATGATAAATACAAATCTGGAAAAGAAATATCGTACACTGGCTTCTTTAGCGGGCGGTAAACAAAGTGATGATACACTCGAAGAAAGCATGAAGCAGATTAGCTCTTGTAAAAATGATGAAGAACTGATGAAATGTCTTGAAGAACAAGATACTGAGAAGTTATTCAAGCTGAAAAATCAGTTTTCCAAACCTGACTCCTCATTATTTGATTTTATGAAATGGATTTTTATCGGAAGCGTTATTGCTATGTTTCTGACTGCACTTTTCTCAGGTCAAGTCAGCTATGTTCATGTTCCCCGCCTGCTTCCGTATCTCCTGCTTTTTTTATTCGCCAGGGGCTTAATATATCTAATAAAACTGCTGAAACTGTACCAAAAAGGGCCTTTGCACTCCATTCCTCACTTTACAAAGAACGCTGAAAACATCCGTATCACCGGAATGATAGACTTTGTCCTCGAACAACGATACAAAGACATGATCAGTTAAAAACCCCTCTGCTTAAGGGGTTTTTTATTATGCAATTCCTTCACCCCCCTTATCAAAAAAGGCTCTTCCTCTTTGGAAATAACCGGAACACCCAATTTCGTTTTCAATATAATGAGGTAGTGGATCTGCAAAGAAAGAAGGGCGACATGATGGGTATCATTAACGGCAAAATGTTCATTGACCGATTAAATCAGCTTGGAAATGAGATTTGGCTTGATGGTGAAAAGATCGAGGGACAGATTTCTGAACATCCCGCATTTAAGGGCCTTCTGGAAACGAAGCGCTCTCTTTATGATTTGCAAACGAAACCGGATATGAAAGATCAAATGACTTACAGTCTTCCCGGTAAAAAAGAACGGGCCGGGCTTTCATACCTGCAGCCGAAAACGAAAGAAGACGTAAAAAGAAGAAGAAACATGTTCGAACATTGGGCCAGACACACGCACGGAATGATGGGACGAAGCCCGGATTATATGAATACCGTGCTGATGAGCTTCGCCTCCTCCGCCGCGCTTTTGAAAGACCGCGATCATTGTTTTCCGGAACATGTTCAAGCGCTGTACGAACGCGCTGCTGCACAGGATCTTTCTTTTACGCACACGTTTATCACCCCTCAGGTGAATCGTTCACAAATGGGTGTAAACGTATCGCCGACACCTATCTCGGCAAAAGTCGTCGATAAAAATGAAAAAGGCCTCATCATACACGGCGCCCGGATTTTAGCCACACAAGGCGGCCTGACGGATGAAGTGCTCGTGGTTTCTCTGCCTAAAATGTATTTTGAATCGGATGAAGCGTTCGCTTTTTCAATCCCTTCCAATACAAAGGGAGTAAAATTCATCTGCAGGGAATCTTTCGTACTCGGAAAATCATCGTTTGATTATCCGCTCAGCTCAAGATATGAAGAAATGGATTCTATCGTTGTATTTGATCACGTTTTGGTCCCTTGGGAACGCGTATTTTTTTATAATAATTACGAGGCGGCTTTTGATTTTAATATGAAAAGTTCTTTTAACGCCTTCGCATTTCATCAAGTTATCACGAGACAAATTGTAAAGACGGAGTTTCTCCTGGGCCTCGCCCAAACGCTTGTCGAAGCGATAGATGTGGGCGAATATCAGCATATTCAGGCTAAGATGGCTGAAATCATCACCGGTCTGGAAACGATGAAAGCCCTTTTGGAAAAGTCGGAGAATGATGCGGAAACAGATGAATGGGGTTATATGCGCCCGAGTGTCACTCCGCTTCGTGTGGTCAGCGCGGTTTTTCCCGACATCTACCCGCGCTTCACGGAAATCATTCAGCTGATCGGGGCAAGCGGAATGGTGACTTTGCCGACTGAAAAAGCGTTCCGTTCTGACATCAGAGGAGACCTTGACCAATATTTGCAGGCGGCCGAATTGAACGCTGAAGACCGGGTAAAAGTGTTCCGCCTCGCATGGGATTTGACCATGAGCCCCTTCGGAACAAGACAGACACAATATGAGCGGTACTTCTTCGGTGACCCCGTCCGCTTAACCAGCCATCTGTACAGAAGCTATCCGAAAGAAGAACAGACCGCGGTCATCAAGGAATTCCTGCACATTCATAAATAAAACAAAGCAGAGAGCGCATCTCTGCTTTTGATAGCTGGATCGGCTGCCGCCGATCCTATTTTTTATTTTGGCTGATCACCACCATCGTAATATGCGATAACGCGAAAGAGACAAGCGTGTACACAACGGCCCACCCGATAAACGAGAAATTCAATACGGTAAATGTGCATATAAGGCAAACGGCTAAAGCGGCAGCCGGCATAATGAACGCGTTTTTAAACAAATACGTTCCGGCGACTGACAAGATGATGATACAAAGCGGCAGAACACCGAACGCAAAATCCAATTCATCAATCAACAGATGCACTCCCTTCGCTTTTCTTAGTTCGGCCTAACACATCTTATGCCTGAGTACAAAATCGAGTACTTCAAATCTTTCGCGCTCCGGCTGATATTCCCTCCGGTTATTTATTCAAAAAAATGAAAACTTTCCTTAAAGCGTTTACATTCACGTCAGACTGTGATAATTTAAGAAAGCGTTATCATACACAAGTTAATGATTTTTGGATGGAGATGAGGAGAACCAGGAAACCCCGCCCTTTCACAAGGGTGATTTCTGGTTCTTTTTGTCATTTTCAAGGAAAGGAGTCATACATACATCATGATAGACGTTCAGCAAAGGGGAGGATATGATGTTTCAATTGTTCAAGCCGGCTCCGCATATTGAGAGATTGGATGATTCAAAGACGGATGCGGCCTATAAACGGCTCAGGCTGCAAGTATTTTTGGGGATTTTCATCGGGTATGCCGGGTATTATTTGCTTCGCAAAAACTTTGCCTTCGCTATTCCTTATTTTCAGGAACAAGGGTTTTCAAAAGGGGAACTCGGCTTGGTGCTTGCGGCCGTATCAATCGCTTACGGCTTCAGTAAATTTATTATGGGGATGGTGTCTGACCGCTGCAACCCGAGGTATTTCCTTGCGACAGGTCTGTTTTTGTCAGGTGTCGTAAACATTTTATTTGTTTCCATGCCATGGGTCACGTCAAGCGTGACGATTATGTTCATTTTTATGTTTATTAACGGATGGTTTCAAGGAATGGGCTGGCCGCCTTGCGGACGAACGATGGCTCATTGGTTTTCCATCAGTGAACGCGGCACGAAAATGTCGATATGGAATGTCGCCCATAACATAGGCGGAGGTATTCTCGCCCCGCTCGTGACTCTCGGCATCGCCATGTTTGTTACTTGGAAAAGCGTGTTTTTCTTTCCGGCGATTATCGCCATCGTCATTTCATTTGTGATTGTTCTTCTCGTTCGGGACACGCCGCAATCCTGCGGGCTTCCGCCGATTGAAGAATACCGGAATGACTATCCGAAACATGCGTTCAAAGACCAGGAAAAAGAGATGACGACCAAAGAAATTCTTTTCAAATACGTGCTGAATAATAAATTTCTGTGGTATATCGCATTTGCCAATGTCTTTGTTTATTTCGTTCGGTACGGTGTCGTTGACTGGGCGCCGACTTATTTGACGGAAGCGAAAGGATTCTCTCCTGAAGATTCCAGATGGTCTTATTTCCTTTATGAATATGCGGGAATTCCGGGAACGATTTTGTGCGGCTGGATCAGCGACCGGTTTTTCAAAAGCCGCCGCGCGCCGGCAGGCGTACTGTTCATGGCCGGCGTATTTATCGCTGTATTGGTCTACTGGCTTAACCCTGCCGGTCATCCGCTCATCGATAATATCGCGCTGATCAGCATCGGCTTCTTAATCTATGGACCTGTCATGCTGATCGGGCTTCAGGCCATTGACCTTGCGCCTAAAAAAGCGGCGGGAACGGCAGCCGGCTTAACCGGGTTTTTCGGCTACATCGGAGGCTCTGCTTTCGCCAACGCCATCATGGGTTATGTCGTAGACCGCTTTGACTGGAACGGCGGCTTTATCATGCTTATCTCCTCATGCGTGCTGTCCATCGTCTTCTTGGCTATGACGTGGAATACGGGCAAGCGGGCGGTGCATGTGTAAGAAAACAACATAAAAGATTAATATTTTTGCAGTACAGCATTTACAACGATTTTCTACACTAGAGACAGATATTGATTTTTAAGGGGGAAGAAAACATGCGGAAACATAAATTGTTTGCTTTGGTATTGCTTTCATTCGGTTTATTGTCATTCATCGTCACGCCTGTATCGGCGGCGGGAAAAGGAAACCTCTTGTCTCCTGACAGAATTTTGACCATTGCCCATCGCGGTGCTTCGGGGTATGTCCCGGAGCACACGATCCTTTCTTATGAAACTGCGCAAAAAATGAAGGCTGACTATATTGAGCTGGATTTACAAATGACAAAAGACGGCAAGCTGATCGTCATGCATGATGAAAAATTGGACCGCACCACAAACGGACAAGGCTGGGTGAAGGATCATACATTAGCCGAGATTCAAAAGCTCGACGCCGGCTCTTGGTTCAATAAGGCCTATCCGGAAAAAGCAAAACCGCAATACGCCGGACTTCGCGTTCCCACACTTGATGACGTGTTAAAACGGTTCGGCAGACATGCAAACTATTATATTGAAACAAAGGCGCCCGAAACATATCCGGGTATGGAAGAAAAACTGATCGCTTCACTGAAAAAATACAAATTGGCAGGTAAGCATGCGAAACTTGGACAAGTTATCATTCAGTCTTTCAGCAGGGACAGCCTTCTGAAAATCAAACAGCTCGATCCGAAACTTCCCGCCGTCCAATTGCTTGAAGCGGAACAGATGACGTCAATGACTGACACAGATTTAACGGACATTAAAACATATGCCGTCGGAATCGGACCGGATTACAAAGCGCTGAACGCTCAAAATGTCCGAAACATTCGCAGCCACGGCCTTCTGCTTCATCCTTATACCGTGAACAGCGAGGCGGACATGCGCCGTCTGCTGAATTGGGGCGTAACCGGTGTGTTTACCAACTATGCGGATATATTCCAAAAGGTTAAAAAAGAATACAAATCATAAAGCCAGCATGGGTTCGGAGATGATGCCGAACCCATGTTTTTTCGCCCGATAATGCAAACGCCAGCATGGGTTATGTAGCGGGCGGAGCATATTATTCAAGCTTACATTCACCTTTATATTAATTAAAGGTATCACTGTAATTGTGAATTACCTATGATACCTTACAAACAAAAGGATATAATTATTTATTTCTATTATCTATTTTCTTTCTTATACTATTTGTAATAGACGATAATACAAGTGATACTAAACCATAGACAACAACCCATCCCCAGAAAGATAGATTAAAAACAGTAAACATTAGTATGACAGAAACAACTATACTGACAAGCGGCATTATATACACTTTTTTGAAAATATAAGTGAATATGATCGATAAGACGATAATAGAAAGTGGTAAAATACCAAAAGCAAGATCTAGCTCATCCATTATTATTCTCCTTTGTGAATTTAATTTCCCCTTAAGTATACTCACTCAGCTGTCTAGCCATTATATTAATTACCCCATACTTCTTTGTTTTTCTTAATCATAAAAAAGTCATATTCAGAAACATGGGTATTGTTAATAATTTTTTCAAGTCCTCTGATAGGAGTAGATTTTAATTTTTTTCCGTTTTTATAAGAGTAAGAATTAATCACATATTTCCCACCCTTGCTTATTTCTAACAAGAAAATTTCAGACTCATCAAAATAAGTGAATTTTGCTTGGTTTTCAAATTTTGTTGATCTATGTAATGGGAGTTTTTTCTTCGGCTTCATACTTTTCAGATCAAAAGTATAAAGTATTGAATTAGCTGCCAAATGATACAAAGTGTCATTTTTTACAAAAAAGTTATTAGTGGAAAGAGGAATTGCCAGTTGAGAAATTTCCTCAGGGATATTATAGCTGCCTAAAGGAAAAGCCCCTTTGTACTTATTATGCTTTAAATCAATTTCTGCTACTTTGAATTGTACTTTGTTTGATTTATCCGTTTGGTTATATAGTATAAAAAAGGCTGAGCTTTTTTTAACTATTATCTGTGAATAAACACTCCAATTTTCTTCATTTAATATAGGAATTGTTGTTCCTTTCCCTACTGTAACTTTATCTTTATCTATTTTAATACCCTGAAAAGTCGGTGTTTTGATTGAAGAATCTTCATTTATCACGTAAATATATTCACCGTCATTACCGGTACTTGTATAGAAACCCGGAATAATCTTTTCATGAAATCCACTGCCGTTACCCCATCTAATTAAACTATTATAATGGTTTTCACCGACTCCTTGATTATTCAAAAAATAAAAGATATTTTCTTTTATTAAATGGCCTGATGATTGCCCATAACTTGTATGTACTTGATGTTGCATCGGGAATTTCTTAAAGCTATCACCTATCATATATACTTCTTTTTTGTCCTGTCTAACTATGTTTTTTTCATCTTGTGCAATGGTTCCAACTTCAATAGCATCTCCTTTTACAGCTGTTGCTTTTCCTTTTTCATCAATATATACAGTATAACTCCCATCTTTAGGGTAATCTATTGTAGCTGAATAATATATAGCTGCAATTTTATCATTCAAGAAATTCTTTTCTTTTTCTGTTTCAGTTTGTTTAACATCAGAAACTGTATTAGTATATTTAAAAGTTCCGATACATATAAATATACCTATTAATACTATGACCGCAATTATAATTAACCACTTAATTTTGTTCAAATATAATCTCACTCCTTAAAATAATAATGACTCCCTAAATAAACTTAGGGAGTGAAAATAATTTATCTAATTGTTTTAATAGTTTTTGTATAACCGGAATCTCTGATGTCTCTTGGATAGACGCCCATACCTTTATCTTTATCCATATCTATACCAGCCTTTAGCTTAAAAGCTGACCATAATAGTTTTGAACAGTTTTTATCACCATAATGGCTCGATTTTCTATTTGTTGCAAAATTGTATGAATAACTATCCTTCCCAACCCTGCTGTAACCCCAATTTACTGAATTATTTTTTTTAGAACTAGAAACTTTTACATTTTGAATTACAGCGTTTTTTTCGACCTTACGTTTCGAGGAAGCTATTGCACGAACACCTTTTTTAGGAACCGATTCGACAATTTGATTTCCCTTATAGTACATACCGACATGTCCATGCGGAAGCCCAAAAGTAGATGCAGGTGTATAGTAAACATTACCTTTGGAGCTGGATCCTATAATTTTTGATCCGCTATTCTTGCCCATTGTGCTCATTCTATTGCTTTTATCTTCTTCTTTATCTAGCTTTTCTTGCTTTTTTAATTCAGTTTTAATTTCCTCTAAAATCTCATTAGATGTTTTATTATCTTGTTTAACTAGATTATTAACGGAGTCAATCAATTCTTTTTTCGACAGATTCGGATTCATTTTCAATATGTAGTTTACTGTTTCTGAATTATACGAGTCCACAGCCTTAACACTCGTAAAACCTCCAAATACTAAGGGAGTAACGATGCATAATGTTGCAAAAAATTTCCGCATTTCCACACTTATTACCTCCAACTATTTGTTTATTTTTCTATATTTTAATTTATTATACAATTATTTCAAACACGACTTACGTACTGTATTTTCTCTATGGTTAATTATTTGTTTTGTCTCTAAAACTTTGACTTGAAGTACAGGAAAACGGATGAAGTTACGGAGAAGAAAGAAACACATAAAAGATTAATAGTTGCCCAACATATCTTTTACATTCATTGTTTAATATGGAAGACAGTTATTGATAAGGCGGAGAAATCATGAGAAAAAAAGAATACTGGCCTTGGTTGTTCTGTCGTTAGGCTTGCTCATTCATCGTCACGTCTGTATCGAACCCATGTTTTTTCGTCCGATCAAAAAACCTTGCGGGGACGTTACCGCAAGGTTTTTATCAATCACTACTCTTTTCCGGCAGCGGCTTCCGCCTGTCCGCCTTTTAATTGATCGTTGATTGCTTTGGCGTCTTTCAAATACTCAGTCTTGAATCCGCTCTTCAGCGCCCACGCATAGAAGGCAAGGGCAACGATTGCGATCAGCCCCATATCCCAGCCGTACGGAATGATGTTCAGACCGCCGAATTTTTCACTTCCGAGCCATGAAATGACCATCATGCTGAGCAGATAGACAACCATCCAGACGCCGCCTTTAAAGTTTCTGCGGAATCCTTTCCACTTCGCTTTCGCTTGGTAGTAGAAATAAATCGGAAGGCCGATCAAAATGATAAACAGCACCTGCCCTGTTAACGGCCAGCGCGCCCAATACAGCACGAGAGACGCGAACACGAAGCCGAGCGGTGCAACCACGCTCAGGCCTTTCAGACGGAGAGGCCGGTACAAATCCGCCGCCGTCCGCCGCAGCGTCATCACCGTCACGGGACCCGTGATATAAGAAATCAGCGTCGCAACGGAAATGATTTCAGCAAGCACGCCCCATCCTCTGAATAAAAACAAAAAGATAAACGATACGATCAGATTGAAAATCATCGCTTGGCGCGGCACGCCGTACAGCGGATGAAGCTTTCCGAAAATGCTCGGCATATATTTATTTTTTTCCATGCCGTAAATCATGCGGGACGTCGTAGCGGTATAAGTGATACCCGTTCCTGACGGAGATACGAACGCGTCCGCATAAAGAATAATGACAAGCCAGTTGATATTCAATGCGATCGCCAAATCGGCAAATGGAGAGTTGAAGTTCAGGTGACTCCAGCCGTGAACGATCATGGAAGGTTCAACCGCCCCGATAAATGCGATTTGCAATAGGACGTAAATGACGGTTGCGACCAGCAGCGAACCGACAACCGCAATCGGAATCGATTTGCCGGGATTTTTTGCTTCGCCGGCCATGTTAATCGGGCTTTGAAACCCGTTAAACGCAAATACGATACCTGATGTGGCCACCGCCGTCAGCACGCTTGCCCAGCCGTTCGGCGCAATGCTTGAACCGGATGTGAAGTTTCCGCCGTGAAAACCGGTAAACAGCAGCGCTCCGATTGTCAGCCCCGGAATAATGATTTTAAATATGGTAATCAATGAATTCGCTTTTGAAAATAAGTTAACTGTCCAAAAATTCAGTAAAAAGTAAATAATCAGTAATACGGATGCGAAGCCGAGCCCCTCTCCCGTAAGAGTGCCGTTGTGAACGAGATTGCTTGTCCATTTTGCCCATTCCCACGGCCATGAGCTCATATATTGAACAGACGCAACCGCTTCCACCGGAATAACGGAAACAATCGCAATCCAGTTTGCCCATCCTGCGATAAATCCAATAAATGATCCGTGAGAATATTGAGTATATTTTACCATTCCCCCGGCTTCCGGGAACATTGAACCCAATTCACTGTAAGAAAGTGCGATAAACAAAATAACGATCATACCGATAATCCAGGAAATAATTGCGGCAGGTCCCGCAATCTGAGCCGCCCGCCACGCCCCGAATAACCAGCCGGAGCCAATCATCGACCCAAGTCCGACCATCATGAGTGCAAACGTTCCCATTCTGCGATGTAATTGATTCATAAAGTTAACACCTTTCAATTAAAATATGACTCCAGCGCTATCATATATTTATAATATTATTCTGAAAATAGATTTGTCAATCTTTATCGCATTAAAGCGGAAAGCCAAAATTACCCTTCAGATGTTTAAACAGCCGTTAAGCGGGAATAACTACTGCAAGCCAGAAATAGAAAGGAGTTTTTATCGTGAAACAAAAACTGCTCATTTCAGGACTTGCCGTGTCGACTGTCGGAGTGACTTCCTACCTGCTCAAAGATAAATCAAACCGCCAAAAGGTGATGAACTTTATCCGCAATATGAAAACATCGCTCTCCGGGAAGCAGGATATTGAATCATTCCCCGTCAACAAAGCAGGCAACCCGCATCCCGAAGATATTGAAGATAACAAAATGGTATCCGAAGGCTCCATGTACCCGGTTCAATATTATGATGACAAGAAGAAATAATCTGTTCCCGGGCTGCCCGGCCGTATCAAACGGCGGCAGCTTTTTTATGCAGACGGCGTTTTATAGGTCCGCCAATATTGGCGCGATCCTTTCTCCCGCACAGTAATGCCCAGTTTGGATATTTCCGCTTTCAGCTCTTTCGCATCAGCCTTTTCCTCCTCTTTCAGCGCCTTTTCTCTCGCTTTTAAAAGAGCATTTGCCCCCGGCTCCAAATCCGGCGTGTCCGGCACCCACCGTTTGTATTCTTCTTTAAAAGGATCTTCCGTCCCCAGCCAGACATATCCATGCGCGCGAAACGCATCAGCCGCTTTTTCAACCGCCGGCTCAAGCTTCTCCCGAAAAAGCTCCTGTCCTTCAGTGCCTAATAAGACAAGATGCTTCTCATCCGTAAACACACCGGAAATGCTGTCTTTCGAAAACACGCTTTCTTCATTATATATGGTTAAGGACACCTCGCTGTCCGTCACGACCGCCGTAAGACATTCTTTAAAAACAGTCCGCGTCAGCCACATTCCCCCGATTAAGCCGATAACGGCGATGACAGCCGCAGCCTTCCATCCGTGAAAAGAAGCGATCATTTCCAGCGGCCCGATAACAGGCAGCCAATCCAATGTTACGGCCCATTTCGCAATGACCGGCAGAAACCATCCGATGACCAGCCCCAATAATGGCGGCACCAGAAAAACTAAAGCTTTTTCAACCGATGATAACTCAAGAACCGTCTGTTTTTTTATTTCGTTCATGTTTCTCCTCCGTCTGTTTTTTTCACAACTATCCATTATACAAAGAGTTGGATGATTCTGTAAACTGTTTCCGAAACAATAAAAAGCCTCCCGACCGCCGGGAGGCTTTTTAAAACAGGAGCTCATATACTTCATTCAATTCCATCGTGCGCTTCTCATCCTGCTCGTTCTCAGCATATTTGATTTCCTTTTCAAGCACCTGATTCAGCGCATCCATTTCCAAATCATTTAGATCTTTCACAAACTCGCCCTCATTTTCATAATGCTTCACCTGAAGCTTTTTATAAATCCTTCGGCACACATCATGCTCCAAGTGGTTCGAAAGCGACTCGCGCAAATATCCGAGTGTCCTGTCCATCATGTAAGCCCTCCCTTTTCTTTAGGAATAGCTTCCCGGAAAGAGAGAAAAACTATACATGAAAGCACCGGGCGGCTGTTTTAACTCTGTACCTGAATGGAGAAAAATCCGCTGCTTAACGGTGTGTACGGCCCGTTCAGCCCCGTTGCGGAGAAAGAGAACGTTCCTGAACTGACATAAGGAAGAGGAACACTGTAATATTTAATATAGCCTGTAACGATATTGCCGTTTTTCGTATATTCATCTTCCAGCGCTTTTGACGTAAGATTTGTAATATTCGTTCCGTTGTTAAACGCCTGGATCGTGTTATTGTTCGGATACCCTTGGAAATATACGGCTAAATAACCCGTTGTACCCTTCATCGGTTTTGATGCGCTGATTTGGTTCGGCCCGATATTTTCCCATTGGTAACTCTGACCGTCAGACGTCACACCGATAATACGGATTTGTGTTAAAGCAGGAGCCGGCGCCGCAGACGCTGATGGAGCCCACAACCCGCTCACAAGCAACAAAACAGCGGCGGCCGCCGCAAATAGCATAACGAGTCTCTTTTTCATGTTTCTTCCCCCTCTTATTCTTTTCGTAGAATCCTATACTATTTTACACGATTTACAAGGAAAAAGATTACATTTTATAAAAGAGTCCGGAACACTTTGTGAACTAGATATGAAACGCTCTTGAAACGCCGTTGATCATGAGAAAGATGCCGCAGATTCTTAACACGACTCTCGAACTTCTGTCATCTTTACCGAAGAAGGTTTTTCCGAGCCTCCCGATCCATACGTTCATTGCGGCTCCCGCGAGCAATTCTATGATTCCGATTATTTCTGCCATATACAAAGCAGCCACCCTTCTAACCGTTTTTTTTCATATGACGGTTTATCATATAAAGTGATAAGACTAATGACGCTGCACCGGCAGCAAGAAACAGGCTCAGCGGCACGATCTGCATGCTGCCTCCGCCATTGTTTTGAAATGAGCCGATCGCCCATTTTTCAGGAGTAAACAACGACAGCATCCGCATGTACTCCGGAGCCGCGTCTAAAGTGAAGAAAGCCCCTCCCAATAAACCCGTGACAGCTATAAAAACGGAAGCAAGCGACGTGAATTGCTTTTGGCTCTTCATGAACGGTATCACGGCCATCGTTACAGCAGTCAGCGCAAACGAGCAGGCCGCAAGCACCGCTCCCGCAGCAAAAACATGATCAGCAAAACGGATATGCAGCATGAATGTTCCGGCAGCGAGGATCACGATAATATGGAGAAGTCCGAAAAGATACGCCGCCGCAAACTTAGAGATTGCATATGCCGTATAGGAAACGGGCGTGCTCAGCAATCTGTCATATGTATGATTTTCTTGTTCATCTATAAATGATCGCAGGCTTTGGACTGCAACGAACCAGATAAACATCACTAAAAATCCGATAAGCCTGTCGGCTGCCTGTCCGCCTTCATAAACGTGATGGCGGTCAACATTGACGGCGGAATGATCCTGAATATCCTTCAAGAGATCAGCTGCCGCCTGCTTCCCGTCGGTGTGCAGCGTGCGGGATATCACTTTTGCATCGCGGACTATTTTTTTCAGCGCGCCCGCCTGCTGCGCAATCAGCTGCTCTGTCAAAACAGCATCACCCTTTTCTTCATTCTGAATAAATGAAACGTTCAATTCATCTCCGGAAAATAATTTTTCTTCAAAATGAGAGCCGATCAGCAATCCGAAGGAAATATCCTGATGATTAACCTTTGTTTTTAATACGTCCTCCGTGACCTTCGTGACTTTTATATGGCCGGCTGTCTGAATCATTTTCATAAATTGCGCTGAATAGGCGCTCTGATCCTTATCAGCTACATATACTTCCTTCTGCTGACTGCCATCCGCAGAAAAGGAAAAGAAATATGTGAGAAGGAGCGGGGCGGAAATCGTCGCAAAGATGGCAGCCCGATTTTGCAGCATCAGTTTCAGCTGATGTCTGATCATGAATAACAGCTGCGTCATGAAACAGCCTCCTTCCGTTTAAACACCCAGATGGTCAAACATAAAAACACGGCGCCGATGGCGGCAAGCTCTGCCAAATCCGCCAGAATACCGCTCAGACCGGCATGCTGCGTGACACTGACATAGCTGTTGATCGCTTTGCCGTTCGGTATCAGCTCCTGCACGATTTTCAAACTGTCAGGCAAGCCGTCTTTTGCGATAAAGCTTCCGCCTAAAAAACTGAATCCGTATAAAATGGGAGCCGCCATGCTTGAGACGGTCTCGTGGTTTTTTGCAGCAACCCCCCAAAGAAGCACGATACTGCCGATCGCAAATGAATAAACAATCGTAACCAGCAATATTTCAAACAAATTGCCCCATTTTACCTGATACAAGATGCTGCTTGCGATGATGACGGCAGCCATTTGCATAAGGATGGCAAGCATGATTCCCAAAAGCTTACCCGCCACATACTGGATACGTAAAACAGGCATTGATTTGATTCTGAATAACGTGTGCTGCTGTCTCTCTTCCACTATCCCGTGAATGAGCGCAAACGCGGTCATAATGGAGAACATGACGACCATTGCGATTGAATAATACTGCATCGCATCAATCGGGGCCGCGTGATTGCCGGCCGACTGTTTCGGAATGGTGACAGCCTGTTCACGTTCACCCGAAAGGCCGCTGATGATTTTGCTGGCATCTCCCTTTGACAGATGTCCCGACTTCTTCAGCACCGCTTTTTCTTCACCGATCTCCGCTTTTACTCTGGTGACAAACGAATCAGCCATCATTTCCACAATGTCTCCGTTTACAGAGCCTTGTTGGTCCGAGATGACTTTGATACTTGTTTTTTCATTGTGTTCTGCCGCTTTTGCAAAGCCTTTCGGCACGTATACAAAAACGGAGACTTTGCCGCTTTCGACAAGCTGTTTCCCTTCTTGGTAACTGCCTATGTCTTTTACACGGATGAGATCAGTTTGTTTCAGCACGTCATTCTTTAATACGTCGCCCAAAGAACTCTCCGCGTGATCCGCATTATAAAACGCAGTCTGAAATGGCTTCACTTTCGAATCGCCGTGAAAAACCGTTCCTAAAATAAAAATCATCAGTGCCGGAAACAGAATCAGTTTTATATAGAAAGACTTTGCTCCGGCCAATAACCGAAAATCTAATAAGATCAGCCTGAATAATATTTTCATGACGCCCCCTATGAATCCCGCAGCGTTTTGCCGGTGAGCCGGAGGAAAATGCTTTCCAGATTGGCTTCCTCGAAATGAATGCCCTTAATGGTGATACCGGTTTTCCTGATATCATCCGCAATATCAAGGATATTGCGATCTGCCGCAGAGACGAGCATCGTAATGGTCTGCTGGCTGACAGCAGCCTCGGCAACACCGGGAATGCGGCGGATTTTTTTAACGGCATCATCATTCAGCCCCTCTGCATTCACGATCAAGGTATCAGAGGCTTTGGCTGACTGCTTCAATTCGTCTTTCGTCCCGCAGGCAATGATTGAGCCGTGATCCATGATCGCCGCTTTTTCACAGAGGTATTCGACCTCTTCCATGTAATGACTCGTGTAGATGACGGTCATCCCTTTTTCTTGATTTAACGTCTTCACGGTTTGAAGAATATGATGTCTGGATTGCGGATCAATTCCGACGGTCGGTTCATCTAAAATGAATAGTTTCGGTTCATTCATTAGCGCGGCACCGATATTCACCCGTCTTTTCATACCGCCTGAAAATTCAGATATCCTTTGATTTCGCTGTTCCTTTAATTCGATGATGTCCAGCACTTCATCAACCCGTTTACAAAGCTCCTTACCGGAAAGTCCGTACAGACTCCCGAAAAAAGCCAGATTATCCTTTGCGCTTAACGCTTGATATAAAGCGATTTCCTGCGGGACGACTCCCATCACTTTTTTTATGGCCGCAGGCTGCTCCTGTAATGAGGTTCCGTCAATGCAGATTGTTCCGCCCGTCGGCGGGAGCACGGTGCTGATCATCGACACCGTTGTTGATTTACCGGCGCCGTTTGGTCCCAGCAGACCGAATATCTCGCCTTTTTCGACGCGCAGTGATATATGATTGACAGCGGTAAAATCGCCGTACTTCTTTGTCAAATCCGTTAATTCGAGCATTCATGCAGCACTCCTTGTGTCATGTCTGCACTTATTCTACTCTCGGCAATCCTTGTTTTCTATTCACTTTCGTACTCGATATGGATATTACTTTCGTCATATGTTTAGTGATAAAAAGAGAGAGAGGAGGGTGAAGCGGGGTTATAGCAATTTTTGCAAATATAAAGTAAGCTCGGTTCTGTTTGACACTTCAAGTTTATCGAGGATTCTGGATACATAGTTTTTCACAGTGCCTTCAGTCAGAAATAAGTCTGCGGCAATGCGTTTATTGCTTTTGCCTTCCATAATGTGTTTCGCCACATCAAGCTCTCTCGGCGTGAGAATCTCCGTCAGCTTTGACTGCGGCTCTTCCTGCACCGCAGGGATCTCCATATTGTTCAGCGCTTTTACGACGGAAACCGTGATTTTGGGATTCAGCATCATCTTCCCTTCATAAACGGCTTGAAGGGAGGCGATAATTTCATCTGAATCAGCATCCTTCAAGAGATAGCCGTCGGCTCCGCTTTTCAGCCCGGCAAAAATATAGTGATCATCTTCAAACGTTGTCAGAATGATGACTTTTACGGACGGATATCGCGCTTTTACCGCTTTTGTCGTTTCGATTCCGTCCATACCGGGCATTCTGATATCCATCAAAATCACATCAGTTTCGGTTTGAGAAAGCAGCCGGAGAACCTCTTCGCCGCAAGAAGCCTCTCCCGATATTTGAATTCCTTCGTGAAGACTCAGAATCATTTTCAGCCCCTCTCTCACAATGGACTGGTCGTCTGCAATCATGACATTCACTTGATTAATCCTCCTTGCACGGAAACCTTATTTTCACGTCAAAACCCGTTTCCTTCCCAGACGAGAAAACAGCCTCTCCGCCAAGTGCGGCTGCTCTTTTCTCAATTCCTTTCAGACCATTTGATTTTATGATCGTTCCGCAGGCTGAGCCGTTATTATGAATATGCGCCAATATCATGTTTCGGTTTTTTTGAATCCGGACAGAAACATATGAAGCATGTCCATGCTTTATCGCATTCGTAATCGTTTCCTGAACGGATTGATAAAGACAATGCTTCACATCCGGCTGTTCCGCTTCTATGGCCGCGTCCATCTCCAGCTCGAAGCATATGCCTCCCGCCTCTTGAAAATGGCTGAAAATGTCACGGAGCTCTTGCTCAAATCCCCGCCCCGGCAAAGAGCCCTGCAGCAGCATAACGGCCTGGCGAAGCTTTAAAATGGATTCTTTCGTAAGATCATGCGCCTTATGAATGATCTGCTTCACTTTGTCCGGCTGATGCCCGGCTGTCTTCCCGGCAAATTCCAAATTCATTTTCAGAGCAGCCAGATAATGACCGAGAGAATCATGCAGCTCCTGCGCAATTCTTGTTCTTTCTTTCGTAACGGCCAGTTCCTCAATCCGGTCTGAATATTCCTTCAGTGTATCATTAGCGATCTCCAGCTCTCGGTTCAGCAATTCAACCTTCGACTTCTCCTGCAGGTTTTTCCGATATAAATAAATCACCGCAAACATGATGAAGTATGGCGGCACGATATCACTGACACCCGCCCCGCCGGCGTATAAAGCTGCGGCAAATGCGGCGGCATTCATCGTTAACAAAACAGCCGAAATCTGCTTATCAGTAATAAGCACCTCCGCCAATAAAAGCACCATTACGGCCTGTGTCCCCACACTATAGACATTGTACAAAAGAACTCCCGCCATAACGCTGCTCAGGAGAAAAGAGCCTTGATATATAGCCGGCCTTCTCTTCATATACAGCGGCCGCAGGCAGTCATTAGCCGTCAGCATCATCACGAGCACAGACAAAAAAACCTTCAGCTCCCCCCGGCCGGGAGGAAGCTGAAGAATCGCATGAAAGATTGATAGTAATGCAAAACCCCTGATCAGTAACTTCGTATGTGCAATCTTCATCGTATTCTCCTTACAAATGAGCGGCGGCTTTCCGCTCCACGTTCAGCACATCATACAGCTCATCAAGCGAATGAATTTCATACGTCGGGATGATTCCGGACTCATTTGCTTTCTTTCCGGGATTAAACCAGCACGTATCAATTCCCGCCATCTGACCGCCTTTTATGTCCGCGCTCAGTGAATCGCCGATAATAAGTCCGCCCTCGGCAGAAAAACCGGGAATTCTCGCAAACACGTAATCAAAGTATTCCTTCATCGGCTTTTGAAAACCCGTGTCCTCAGATACAAACACATCTTTAAAGAACGGATACAGACCGGAGTCGCCCAGCCGCTTATATTGTGATCTTGAGACGCCGTTCGTCACGATGTATAAATCAAATAAAGGACTCAGCCGTTCAATCAGCTCATAAGCTCCGTCTATCATCTGGTGCCCTTCTTCTAAGTATTGGCGGTACGCCTGATTCATCAGCACGCCGTCGGCTTCGAGGCCGTATTCTTTAAACAAAAGGGCAAACCGTGTATTCACCACTTCATCGCGGGTCATTTCCCCCTCTTCAAACGCCTTCCACAGCCCTTGATTTAACGCTTTATAACGGGCTTCCACCTCTGCCGTCAGGTCCAGCTTTGAACCTTGAAACAATTTTTGAAGAGCATCGGTTTCTGAAGCGGTAAAATCCAGCAGCGTATTGTCTATATCAAATAATAACGTACGGTAATGACTCATCGATGTTTCCCCCGGTTCTGCTTTTTTTAACCAGTATACCACTCGCGGACAAGCCGAAAAAGACACCCCTGTAAGAGAGGTGTCTTTTTGAATTATACAGCGTCTTCTATTTTCGATTTTTCACCAGGCACGCGCTTGCCGATACCGAACGCATAATAGCTGACCGTCACAATCGCCAGGAAAATCACCCCGACAACCAAAGAAATCCGCGTATCTTTGTTAAACCACATGCCGATCAATACCATGAGTAAGAAAGCGATCGTCAAATAGTTTGTAAACGGCGCAAAAGGCATCTTAAACGGATGCTTATCAAGCTCAGCGCCCTTCGCTCTTCTGAAACCGAGATGGCTGATTAAAATGACGAACCACGGAATCATTCCCGGCAGCACACTCGCGCTGTACACATAGACAAAAACTTTCGGAGGCGCGATGTAGTTCAGCACGACACCGATCACAAGTCCGATTAATACCGCAAGCGTACCGAATATCGGCACACCGCTCGAAGAAACTTTCTTAAAGAATTTCGGGGCCTGTCCGTTCACGCCCAATGTATAAAGCATGCGTCCCGCACTGAAAATCCCGCTGTTGCATCCGGACATCGCAGCGGTAATCACAACAAAGTTAATCAAACCGGCCGCCGCCGTAATCCCGACTTTCGCAAATGTCGAAACAAACGGACTGCCGAGTGAGTGAAGCTCATTCCACGGATATACGGTAACGATTACGAAAATCGCACCGATGTAGAAAATTAAAATCCGCCAAATAATACTCTGAATCGCGCTTCGCAGCGTTTTTTGCGGGTCCTTCGCTTCTCCTGCCGTAATCCCGATCAGCTCGACCCCTTGATAGGCCGCAACGACCAAAGACAAAGCAAAGAAAAATCCTGAAAAACCATTTGTAAAGAAACCGCCGTGCGACCATAAATTAGATAATCCGATCGCATGCCCTCCGTTACCGAAACCGAAGAAAATAATCCCGATTCCGGCCACAATCATCAGAATAATGGTGACGATTTTGATCATGGCAAACCAAAATTCAAACTCACCGAAAGATTTTACCGAAATTAAATTCGCCGCACCGAGAATGGCCATGGCGATAATGCCGGGAATCCATGCCGGCAGATCAGGAAACCAATATTTCATATACGAACCGACGGCGATAATTTCAGACATCCCGACGATCACCCATTGAAACCAGTTGCTCCACGCCGTCATATAGCCGGCTAACGGATGTATATACTTATGGCCGAATGTCGCAAACGACCCTGTACTCGGCTCTACATAGAGCATTTCGCCCATCGCACGCATGATAAAAAAGATAAAGATACCTGAGATCGCATAAGCCAGCAGGACAGACGGCCCGGTCCATCCGATCGTGCTGGATGACCCCATGAATAAACCGACACCGATCGTGCCGCCCAGCGCAATCATCTGTATATGACGCGCGCCTAAGCCTCTCTTTAATTCTTTGTTTGCCACTTCGCTTCCTCCTCTTAACAGCTCTGATATATGTGAAATAATGAAGCAGAAGGTGCACCTGTTGAACCTAACTCACTCTTCATTTCCCGCAATATTAGAAATATTCTAGCTTTCTATTGTTATATAATCTCCAATTTCCTTATTCCATCATAATAAATTTTCGTGGAAAATACAATTGTTTTTTTCAGGTAAACACCTTGCACCCTAAACCAACAGACTAAAAATAAAGCGCTTTCATTTTTATTGAATTATGAATATTGAGATAATAAATGCCGCAGCCTCCGAGAAACAGGATGTCCCTGGAGAAACATGTTCCGCCCCCTATTCAATATTATTTTTGCTAAGCAGAATGGCGTAAAGTCTTACTCTCTTCCATTCTCCCTTGTATACGCCATAATCCTGCTTAACCCGGCAAAAATCATGCATTAATCGATAAATGCCTCATTCAGCCGCAGCAAAAGCCGGCCGAACATTTCTTTTTCATCGCCTGACCAATCGTCAAGCATATGTCGGTATCGATCAAGACGCATCTTTTTATCAGCTTTTAACCTCTGTTTGCCAAGCTTCGTAATCGCAAACAGACTGACCCGCCCGTCAGAAGGATCGGAAAAACGCTGGATCAGCTCTTTCGACTCCAAGGCCGCGGCCTGGCGAGACAATGTGGAAATATCCAGCTTAAAAGATTCGGCTAATTCCTTTACACGCGCCGGTCCGAATTCATCCAGCTGCCGTAATAACAAATACGCAGCCCTTTCCAGATGTCCGATTTTACGGTCGGAGTTATCAAGATAAACAGCTCTCCTGATAAAAGTGGTGAGCTCATATTCAATTAATTCAATCGGATCTTGTTTTGACAACAGCCTCACTCCTTACAATTGACAACAGCAATATTAGTTGTATAATACAAACATATGCACATTTACTCAGAAAACATATAGAAAGATTTTGCATACATATATTTGTATAGTACAAATATATGCGCAAAAAGTAAAGAAACATATCGAAGCATCAAGAAAGGGGGAAGCTGCTCTTCTCCAAAGAACAGCATTGTCGTGAAAGTCATACGCATCATCTTGCAAATCATTATTTTATTCGCATTTTCCTTTATCGGGGGAGCCGTTCAGCAGTTCTTTCACCTGCCCATTCCCGGAAGTATCATCGGTTTGATCCTGCTGATCATATGTTTATCGGTTAAGATCATTCCCGTCAAAATGATTGAAGACGGAGCCGGATTTTTGCTGTCTTTTCTTCCGCTGTTATTCATTCCGGCCATGACGGGCGTCATCAATTACCCGTCACTGTTTTCCGCCAGCGGGGCTGCTCTGTTTCTGATCATCGTGCTGAGCACCATCGTCACAATGATCGCCGCAGGGTACGCCAGCCAGCTGTTAGAGCACAAAGCCAATCAGAGAAAGGAGAAAAAGAAGTGCAGCAAGCATGTATCGCAATCTTTATAATTTTGTTCACGGCCGCCGCCTATCTGGCTATGGTGAAATTATATGTGCGCTTTCCATATCCCTTTCTCATACCGGTTTTGACGACTACGATTTTCATTATCGCCGTGCTGCTTGTTTTTCATATTTCGTATAAAGACTATATGATCGGCGGACAATGGATCAATTCACTGCTCGGCCCCGCCGTGGTGGCTTTGGCATACCCGCTTTATAAGCAGCGCCGGGTGTTAATCAAGTATATGTTTCCGATCATCGGCGGCGTGTTGGCCGGTTTATTCTCCGGAATGGTCAGCGGCCTGCTATTTGCAGAGCTGTTCGGCATCAGCCGGAGTTTGATTTTGTCAATCATCCCAAAATCAATTACGACGCCTGTCGCCATACAGATTGCGTCCGGTATCGGCGGTGTCCCTTCCATGACAGTCGTGTTCGTGATGATCGCAGGGTTTTCCGGCGTTATCTTAGGACCGCTGCTTCTCAAGTGGATCCGCATCCGCAGCTCACTCGGGAAAGGAATTGCATTCGGGAGCGCTTCCCATGCGCTCGGCACCTCAAAAGCAATGGAGTACGGAGAATTAACGGTCTCCATGAGTTCTGTTTCCATGACGCTCTGCGCCGTGTTAGGGTCGGTCTTCGGCCCCGTCGTAGCATGGATGTTTCAAATTTAAAGCTGACAGTTCTCCGTCAGCTTTTTTCATGTGCGGATCATCTCATTTCTTCCATTATTATGTTTCATTTGTAAGAATAATGGTAAAGTAGAAAACAAGGAGGGATTTAATGATGACTGGAGCAATTCCGCAAAAGAAACTGCTGGATGGGACAAGCATTCCCGCGATCGGCTTCGGTACATACGCTCTTAATGGAAACAATGGCGTTCATGCCATTACCAGCGCCATTGATATCGGCTACCGTCTGATTGACACCGCTTATAACTATGAAAATGAAGGGACGGTCGGAGAAGCCATCCGCAGAAGCTCTGTTCCGAGAGAACAGCTATACGTGACGTCCAAGCTGCCCGGACGCTACCATGACTATGACAAAGCTGTACAAACCATCCAAGAATCTTTATACCGCGCCGGTCTGGACTACTATGACCTGTATCTCGTCCATTGGCCGAATCCGAAACAAGACCGCTACACGGAAGCATGGCAGGCACTGATTGATGCGAAAAAATGGGGCCTGATCCGATCCATCGGCGTCTGCAATTTCCTGCCTGAGCATATCGAACGGCTCGAACGTGAAACCGGCGTAAAGCCAGGCATCAACCAAATTGAACTGCATCCCGCTTTTAATCAGCAGCAGCAGCGCCAATGGCACGAAGAACAGGGCATCGTGACAGAATCATGGAGTCCGTTATCCCGCGCCGGTGAAGTATTAAACGATCAAAAACTCGGACAGATTGCGGACAAATACGGCAAAACCATTTCTCAAGTCATTTTACGCTGGCATATCCAGCTGGGCGCCATCCCGATTCCAAAATCAGCATCGCCCGAGCGCCAGCTTGAAAACATCTCCGTTTTTGATTTCTCTCTTGATGAAAACGACATGAACATCATCGACTCGCTTACCCGCCCCGACGGACGCATAAACGGCCAAGACCCGGCGGAGTATGAGGAGTTTTAAGAAAACACATAAAGAAAAGCTGACGGCATCATTCGTCAGCTTTTTTCTCAATTTATATACGCACACCCAGCTCCCGTTTCCATTCAGAAAGCCAACCTGTATCCCCAGATCCGTATTGCCTGCTTTGACCGACATCACGCAGAGATCCGTTTTTATACTCAATGGACAGCACCAAATCAGGAATGGTATCATAACCCGTTCTCGCAAGCTTCGTGAGCCCCTGTCCGTAATGGGCGGCCGCTTCTGCCGCCGTATGCTTCAACAAAGGATCGAGCTGCAGCGCTTCCTTATAGACGTCTAAAAGGTCACGGCCGTCTTCTGTGACATACTTTCCGTCCACGATCTGCAAGTCTTTCAGATGATAGCCGGTCACCTCATACATTTCCCGAACGACTTGATATTTCTCATATGTTTCCGGCGTAAACTGCGAGGAGTCATCACTCCGGCTGCGAATGATGTGCGCAAACAGCTCTTTGCTGTTTTCCCCGGAGTTTAAGACGGCTTCAATCTGCTGAGTGAGCTCTTTATCGTCAGTCCCGCTCACTTTTAACAGATAATCAATCGGTGATATCGTAAATGTAAGATTCGCACCCTCCGGAATCTGAATATGATTCCGATGAAAAAGCATATCAATCTGCTGATTCACCTGCGCCCGCTGAAACACCCTTTCATTTTCGACTTGAATCTCTCCGTTGAGCGTTTCACCCCGAAACGCCGCATCACGGAAATCATAGCTCTGGGCTTTTCCCTTAAACAGCCATTCCGTTTCGTTATGATAAGCGGCCTGACGCTCTGATTCTGATAAATCACTCCTGAAATAAGGTGAATCGGCACGCTGGTATTTGTCCTTAATATAACGTAAAGGATCTGATTTTCGTTTATTGATTTCATTGATACGGCTGTATTTCTCATCAAGAATCTTGCTCGCAATATCACTCTCAGACTCATACGGATTATCAGCGTCTATTACCGTCTCATTCCCATTATCCGTAATCGTTTTCTGATTTGCAGATTGATATAAACGGGACAGGCTGCTCCCTTTCTCAGTGACACCGCTCCTTGAATAATTCATCTGGCTCAGATCGCGGGTCCCGCTTGCCTGAATCAATAAGCTGTCCGGCCCTTTTGCCGCATCTTTCCCATTTGTTTTGGAAGAATACCGCTGAAGCACTTGCTGAGCCATTACTTGATTTTTTATATAACGAGCGTTTAGGCGCATGTTTTTAACCTCCGCTTGAGATGATGTTCTAGTGTTTGTATCGGCTGTTTCCCAGTTGATTTTAACCTAAAATAACAAATGTTTACATCATGAGGGTTTTTATGTATGATGTAGTCAAAAAGGGGGATTTTTCCATGAAAAAGTATGTTTCTATGCTATTTGTCAGTGCAATCGTATTATCAGGCGTATTGATTGCACCTTCAGCCTCAGCCTCTGCGTCTCAAAAGAACTCATCACAAATAAGCGCTATTACAGGAAATCACTCATTTGAAACTGCCAATCCAGTAGGCTACTGGAAATATAAAAATATTGATACTGCCATATTGCCGGAAGGGGAAAAAGAATCGTACTTCACTTTCACGGCAAATAAGGGAGAAAGACTCTATGTCAGGAGCTCAACAAGAAGTGAATACAAGGGAATGAGCATTGAAATTTATAATAAAAACAAAGTGCTGATCAGTAAAGGCACAGAAGTGATAAACCCTGATACGCCGCTTCCTTTTATCTATGCCATTACAGATGCGAAAGAAAACAACGAGACGTTCTACGTGAAAGTGTCCCGCGGCTCATACACTGACGATATATACTTTACACTCTCCATTTACGATCGAATCAAAACCGGAAGCGAGACCTTCTCATTCAGCGGCACGGCTGAAAATAAAGGAAATACAAGCCTCAGTTCGAATGGATCAGATTCAACTGTTCTCAGGCTCGACTTAACCAAACAAACAAGCATTCCAAAAGACGCCATAGTGAAAAGAATCAGTACCGCCGCGACTCAAACACCAAGCCAAGGAAACACAAGACACTGCATAATGTCTGAAGAAAATAAAGTGTGGCACCACGCACTCGCAAACAGCTCCACTCAAGGAAATTACGATATCACACTGGATGATAACCTCTCAGTCTCAAGCATCTGGAATTTTAAATACAACACACTCGCAACAGCAAAATCGACTATGAAAAATGTAAAATTGAAGATTGATTATGAGTACGATGTGACAACGCAGTTTTAATTAGAAGAACAGCCGCCCATTATGCGGGCGGCTGTCTGCTTGAAGTTTAAGTGAATTTATGAGCCCGTTCCTTGCCTTATCCTGTTGTAAATTCTTTTTTATGATAGATAGCCGCAGCAATGAAAAATGAAATGATATATAAGATAACGCCGATCATGAGATATATAATCGGAACATATAAAGAAGGATTTATGTGCAAAAATGACAGCGGTACTTGTTCTGCTGCATACCCAACGACACTTTGCAATCCAAAGGTAGCAAAAAGTCCCCCCATTGCACCTCCAATCACGATAGCATCGGATTTTTCCGGGCCTATCATGTAGAGAAGAGGATAAACGATTGCACCGGCAAAGAGAACGATGAACGTTCCAAAAGAGACAATATTCAATATGCCGTCAATTGGTTCATCAGAACCCAGGCTGTATACAAGGAAAATACCATAAGATATTACAGCTCCGATCACAACAATCAAAAGATAAAAGACATAGTGACTTTGAACAATATTTGTTCTGCTGACCGGTAAAGTCAGGACATACCTGTCATAGCCAGACTTGCTCTCATACTTTATAACCTCAAGTGCGGGCATGACGACAAACAAAATAATCAGCATAGCAACAAAACGATGCATTGAAGCATCCCCAAAATAAAAAATGACTGCTGATACCAATATGGCCAACCCCGTGTATGCAAAGAAACTCCGATAAACCAAGTAATAGTTAGTCAGTAACAGACCTCTCAATGTTTTCACTCCTCGTTAAAAAGACGCTGATTTCTTCTATGGAAATGGTGTTGGCCGTTACGCCATTCGGCAATTTCTGTTGATCCGATACAAGCACACTCCAATAAGATCCATGATTCCTTTTTGCTAGAACGATATCTTCGTCAAGCTCAGCCAATCGGCCTTCATCAACGTCTATAACAGTATAGCTTTCAAGAACCTTGTCTTTCTCTTCATTTAATAAAATTTCGCCATCTTTCATCATAATGATATGGCTGGCTATCTTCTCGACATCAGTCATAATGTGCGATGAAAGTAAAATACCGCCGTTGCTTTTACTCACAAAGCTTTTTAATTCATTTAACAGAGCATCTCTTGAAGAGGGATCAAGCCCTCCCGTTGCTTCATCCAGGAGTAATAATTTTGCATTATGCGACAAAGCAACAGCTACTGATAACTTCATTGACATGCCGCGCGAGAATGTATTCACTTTTTTGTCCATAGGTAAAGAGAAAGAATGAACCAACCGATAAAAATTGTCTTGGTCCCAAGCACCGAATAGTTTTTTAAATACATGATTCAGCTGTTTTATCGTAAGATGCGCGGGCAGATTCATCGCATCAAATACGACCCCTATATCTTCTTTGAACTTTATATGTTTATCCAGATTCTCTTTACCAAAGATTTTCACTTTACCTCTATCCTGAGAGATTAACCCTAATATCGTTTTAAATGTTGTTGACTTGCCTGCGCCGTTATCACCGATAAAACCGACAATTGATCCGGCAGGCACATTGAATGTAACATCCTTTAAAACAACTTTATGACCAAAAGATTTGCTGATGTTTCTGATTTCTAAAAGGTTTGACATCATTCCACTCCTATCATTGTTGTCAGGACTTTTTTAAGAATTGAACCGGATTATTGAAAAAATGTTGTTATTTTCATATCTAGTCGAGGTATTCATAATGGATCAGGAGTCGGCAAATACAACAGGGATTTTAAGGTCTTTTTTAATCATAATTTGGATGTGTAATCGATTGATTACGGTTATATAATGGAATATTCATGATGAAAATTGCTGGAGGTGATTACTTTCCGATGAGGCATGCACAAAAACGATTTACCAATGATTACATTTATGGATATTAACTGGAATGCATCTCGTATTATAAGGCAGGTGTTAATCCTTTTCAATATATAAAAGGGGATTTCTTTACAAATATAAAAATCTTCCGGTCAATCGAAAAGGTGTGCACTTCTAACTTTCATAAAAAACCCCTCTGGTTTATCTCAGAGGGGCTAATTTTCCCACTTAAAATAAATTTGTTGTATTATAAATCATTTAAAACTTCTTTGCATAAAGCTTACCAAAGATATCTTCGTATTTTTCAAATGGCAGATACCTTAGTTTTTTTTCAAATAAGCTATAAATACATTCTTTCATTCCTTTATTATTCATTAAAGATTCTATCTCTTCTTCCTTTAGATATGAAAGTAAATCTATATCAGTTAATTTAAGATTCTTCGTATTAAAAACTAAATCAAAATACTCTGAGTAACCACCAAAAACATCCACAAACTCTTCCAATTCCTCTTTTTTAAGCTTATTTCTCCTATATAAATCTGTTAATATATTCAGGTTTCTTTCAATAGGATCCGGATGTACTTTAACAGCTTTATTTTCATTCTTTATTTTAACAACTGTATCTTCTATAATTTTTTTATTAATTTCTTTGTCCTCAGTAATAACATCGTTAATTGAAATTATATAATAAAAATTCAACTCATTAAATTGCAATAATCCTTCTTTGCTTTTAATTTTTTCTACTAAACTTTCAATTACTTTAATTATTATATTCTTGTATTCTTCAGATATAGCCTTTAGTATCGGAACTATTAAATTTTCAAAAACAGTATATAAAATATCATATTCTTTTTCTTCATAGGATTTCTTTATTAAAATTACATAACTAGAGGTTATATCCTTATTTATAGGATACTCATTGTAATTTACATATATATTAGTTAAATTTTTATACAGTCCATTGTTATCAAATTCAATTATCCTGCTATTTCGCATGTATATTTCTAAATACTTTTCTAAATAATCCAATACTGTACTTTGTGCTAAAATTTCTTTGTTTGCTACTGCCACTATAAATTTATTTATATATTTAAATTCATTTAAATTTATACTTTCGTTGAGGAGTAATAACAACTTACCTGCAATAAGATTCGCCTGTTCAAAGTCTAGATTTGTTTTTGAAGTTAATACTATTATATTGTAAAAATAATGCTCACTTTTTTTCTTATTGCGATTATTTAGAATATTATCAATCACTTTGTCCAAAACCTTCATAATATACTCAAAAGCTGAATTTTCAAGTTTTAATTCTCTAAGATTATACTCTACCAAAACATTTTCAAAGTCACTAGTTTTTAATTTTGTTATTATTATATATACTTCATATAGATCTAATTTTTCTATTTTATTTAAGGATACTTTGTTAAAAAAACTCTTCGAATTATTTGATTGGGTACTGTAGCTCGCAAAAATGCCTTCTACAAAACTTAAATACAGGCTTTGAATCTCTTTGTATTTATTTATACATAGATAATTCGCTTCTACGAAAAGCCAAATATTGCTAATCATATGAAAATTTTTATTGAGTGAGCTATTAAAAGAAAATCCTCCATTTTCCACAGTACGTTTTGTTTCCTTTAATGTGTCCACTTCTTTATTCAATTTATTTTGTACTTTATATATTAAATTAAAATCTTGAAGCTCTTTTAAAAATTCTATGCTCTTTCTTTCTCTATTGGGGAGATTTGCATAAATATTTTCAAGATCTAGTTCTTTAAGTTCCATTTCAATATTGTTATTCACATTATAATATCCATTTACTAAAAACTTCCCAACATGCTTCCTGTTAAATTCCGAAATATAATAAATCAAAAACTCCTTATCTTGAAAAGCTTTCAATGAAATCGTCTTATAATATTTATAGGCATCGTAAAACTTATCACATTCACAATAAGCAAATGCCTGTTTTAACATGAGAAAATAATCTTCTCCCTCTATAAGGCTTGTAAAACTATTTATATCTATAGGATCTATTAAACTATCTTGATCTATTATTCTAGCCCTTAGATTAGCTAGGTAATTATCTTGATTATCAATACTGAATATTATTTGTTTTTCCCTAGACACGCCCTGTATATTTGCTTTTTTAAATATCATTATGATTTTCTGAAAAATCCAATTATCTTTATATGTGTCATGGTTAGAAAATACCCTTGATAAACCATTCTCTCCATTTAGAATAGTTAAAGTTCTATCACCAAATAAATCATATCCTACAGATTTTAACCCTAAGTTCTTTACAATTTGCTCAGGCATTATAAAATTTAACTTTTCAAAACAACTAATTTTATTATAGATAATTTCTAAGTCACTCATTTTCGTCATTTTATCAAAAGAATTAAAATAACTTAATACATCAAATAATCTATTACCTCTCCAATTAGATATATCAAAAATATTATTATTCGGCATATTACTTATTTCATCATAATATAAAATGTTAATTCCGCGATTTTTATAGTACGCATGTTCCATCCGTGAGTACTTCTTACTACTCTCAATTAGATATGCTGGTTGAAAATGATTTCTTAAAATATTTTTAACCCATTGAAAAATCAAATTGAAATTTGAATCATTTATCGAATATCCTATAAATAAAACTGTATTTGTGGCAATCAAAGCTTTAATATAACTTTCAATCAACGTGAAATTAGAAGAATAATTCAAATAGTCATCTTCCTTTAGTACAATGTTTCTGTTTTCAAAATCGCCATGCATTTTAATAATAGTTTTATTAAAATTATCATATGGAAGATCTAAATCGTGTTTTACAGTATGAAAAAACTGTCCTTCTTCAATAGCTGCTTCTTCCAGCAAAGTATCATAGTTAGTTGTAATAATATGAGTTGGTTTAAGTTTAAAAATCTCCTTATGTATAGGATTTGGTTTATATTTCTTTTTTGAAAAAACTTCATTCATTTTTTCAAAATATTCTTTTTCTCCTCTTTCATTAAAATAATATTGAGGAATTTTCATATATAAATCTGGAGATCTGTCTACATCAAATTCTCCCAAATCTTGTGCAAATTCTTTAATTAATTCATTCCAAGTTGGAATTCCTGAATTTGCTGAAACCCCCGCACCTACGAATACCACTAGTTTATTGTTTTCGCTTGCCTCTTGGATTTTTGTTATACTCGTATCTAAAAAATAGTCACTCAATTTATCTTCCTCCTAAACTTAAAATTCGATTCTAATCTAACTTTCCTTTCATATGAATCTTGATCTACATATTTTAAGTTTTAAAATTAAATGTCTACATAACCGGAAAGTAATGACCTCGGTTCTTTCAAATTAATACGATTGATATGAATCTACTTTTTCAGTTAATTCAAGGCACTGACCATTCTTTCAGCAATTTTTCATATTTTCTTTCCTTATTGGCCCAAATAGGATTGTCCAGTACTGTGACTATTCCCCAAAGGTCAGGGTTCTTTAAATCTCCAAATCTTGAAACAGCAATCATTACCAGTTTTTTCGACATTACACAATTCTCGCATATTTATATGAACAAAACCATTCTTATAAGCAAGCTACTGTTACCTTATAACTCATCTCCAAATCATTAGCATTTTTAATAGTGAAAGGGAAGCTTTTACTATTAAAGTAAGCATAGTAGATATTTCCCACTCTAAAAGTACTGTACTTAGATTAAGATTTGCTTTTAGGGTTAAACCTACAGTTATAGCTCCTTTATTAGCGCAAGCTTATTAGCACTAAAAATTTGAATAGACCTATATATAGGACTCACATCTATAATACGTAACTATTGGCATAATTGTTATATTCAATTCCCGATTATATTCTCATAAACAAAAACATCCGTTCGCTTATTCTAATTATAAGCGAACGGATGTAAATCATTCAAATATTTAAACAACTATATTATCCGCTAAAGCTGTTTACCGTGAATTATTTATCCCTACTCCACAGTCACACTCTTCGCAAGGTTGCGCGGTTTATCAACGTCACAGCCGCGGTGCAGTGCAGCGTAGTAAGCGATCAGCTGCAATGGCACAACAGAAACCAGCGGAGCAAGTGCAGGGTTGACTTCCGGCAGGATGAATCTGTCGTCTGCGTCTTCTAAGCCTTTCAGCGAGATGATGCAAGTGTTGGCGCCGCGGGCTGCGACTTCCTTCACATTTCCGCGGATGCTCAGGTTGACGTGTTCTTGTGTCGCCAGTGCAAAGACCGGTGTTCCTTCTTCAATCAGAGCGATTGTTCCGTGCTTCAGCTCGCCGCCGGCGAAGCCTTCCGCTTGGATGTAAGAAATCTCTTTCAGCTTCAGGGCGCCTTCGACACACACGAAGTAGTCAAGGCCGCGGCCGATGAAGAAAGCGTTTCTTGAAACAGTCAGGTACTCACGCGCAATCATTTCCATTTCGTCCTTCTGGTCGCAGAGGGCTTCCATGGCGTTTGCCGCGATACCTAATTCTTTGACCAAATCAAAACCGATATCAACGCCGTTGCGTTCTGCTGCAACGGACGCAAGGATCGCGAGGACGGCAATCTGAGCCGTATACGCTTTTGTTGATGCAACCGCGATCTCAGGGCCTGCGTGCAGAAGCAATGTGTAATCCGCTTCACGGGAAAGGGTTGATCCCGGAACGTTTGTAATCGTCAGCGCTTTGTGACCCAGCGCTTTGACTTGAACAAGCACGGCGCGGCTGTCCGCTGTTTCCCCGCTTTGAGAAAGGAAGATAAAGAGCGGCTTCTTAGACAGAAGCGGCATGTTGTAAGAGAATTCACTCGCTACATGCACTTCAACCGGTACGTTTGCCCACATTTCAATATATTGTTTCCCGACAAGACCGGCATGGTAGCTCGTTCCGCAAGCCACGATATAAATGCGGTCCGCTTCCGCCACGGCGTCAGCGACATCGCCGGCCACGGCCAGTCTGCCGTTTTCGTCCTGATACGTTTGGATGATTTTGCGCATGACAAGCGGCTGCTCATCCGTTTCTTTTAACATGTAGTGAGGGTATGTGCCTTTTTCGATATCACTGGCGTCAAGCTCAGCGATATAAGACGCACGTGTCATGACTTCACCGTCAAGGTTTTTAATCACGGCTTCGTCTTTTGTCACGATCACCATTTCTTTGTCCAAAAGCTCAACGTATTCATTCGTTACTTGAAGCATAGCCATCGCGTCAGATGCCACGACGTTAAACGTATCTCCAAGGCCGATTAACAGAGGGCTTTTGTTTTTTGCAACGTAAATGGTGTCTGTGTTTTCACCGTCAAATAATGCAATTGCGTAAGAGCCTTTTAACAGAGTCAGTGTTTTGCGGAACGCTTCTTCTGTACTAAGTCCTCCCGCCACAAATTGCTCGATCATTTGAACGACTACTTCAGTGTCCGTGTCGCTTTTCAGTTCAACGTTTTCAAGATATTCGCGCTTCAGCTGAACATAGTTCTCGATCACACCGTTGTGAACAAGTGTAAAGCGGCCGAGTGCGCTTTGATGCGGGTGAGCGTTCAGGAAGCTTGGTTCGCCGTGAGTCGCCCAGCGTGTATGGCCGATTCCCGCTTGAGATTCAACCGTGTGATCCACCACTTCACGAAGGTCGGCGATGCGGCCTTTTTCTTTGTACACATGCACGCCCTGCTCATTCGCCACAGCGATACCGGCAGAGTCATAGCCGCGGTACTCAAGCTTCTCTAATCCTTTTAACAAAATCTCTTTCGCATCAAGCTGACCGATATAACCTACAATTCCACACATATTTTCTTCCTCCTAAAGGTGCAAAAGGAGACGAAGAAAGTCAAATTACAAGGGGACTTTCAATCGTCCCCTCCCACATGTTTTTTTGGAAGATCATGTGATTTCCCTTTGTTCGGAGAGTCGCCCCTCCGGTTTGAAGAAATCCTTACGGCTGTGATCTAAATGAATCAGCCGGGAGGCATCCGCCGAAAATTCGATAACCTCCATCCTCGTCAACTAAGCCGTTTTTCGGGCGCTTAGTTCGGGCGCTGTAATTATAAAAGATGCAAACAATCCCGCCTTTCCTGCAAGTGAAAAACAAAGGCTGAACAAGCTTGATTTTACAGCATGTGCCAAGGACGGTCAATTATTTTTTGCCGCCCCGGCATCATGTTTACTATCATTTTATGCTGATCGCACTTGTTTTGTTCGCTCTCTGTTTATAAACTTCGCTACTCCGCTCCCATTTCTGTCCGCACGACATCCACGATTTTTGTGACATATTCGTCACAAAGCTCTTTTGTTCTCGCTTCGGCCATCACGCGGACGAGCGGTTCGGTGCCTGACGGGCGCACTAAAATCCGGCCGTCTCCGTTCATTTCTGTTTCCACTTCAGAAATAACGGCCTTCACCTTAGCGTTTTCTTCTACCTTATATTTATCCGTCACTTTCACGTTCACTAAGAGCTGCGGGAATTTTTTCATTTCATCCGCAAGTTCTGAAAGGGTTTTGCCGGACGCCTTCAGCGTATTTACAAGCATGATCGCGGACAAGAGACCGTCGCCGGTAGTGTTGTAATCAAGGAAAATAAGGTGCCCTGACTGCTCGCCGCCGACATTATAGCCGTCTTTTTTCATCGCTTCTACGACATAGCGGTCGCCGACTGCCGTTTGAACGCTTTTGATTTCTTCTTTTTCAAGCGCTTTGTAGAAACCGAGGTTGCTCATCACGGTCGATACGACGGTATCATCCTTCAGACGGCCTTCTGATTTCAAATACTTCGCGCATATGTACATAATCTGATCACCGTCGACGATGTTTCCTTTTTCATCAACGGCAATGAGGCGGTCGCCGTCGCCGTCAAACGCAAGGCCGATATCGGCGTTTTTTTCTTTGACGAAAGCACTCAGCGCTTCCGGGTGTGTAGAACCGACGCCATCATTAATGTTTAATCCGTTCGGAGACGTCCCCATTGTAGACACGTCAGCATCGAGATCGGCAAAAAGGTGCGTCGCAATGGAAGATGTCGCACCATGGGCGCAGTCAAGCGCTACATGAATGCCTGTGAAATCTTCGTCCGCCGTCTGCTTTAAAAATTGCAGATACTTTTGAACGCCTTCAAAATAATCGTTCACAAGCCCGAGGTCCGCGCCTGTCGGTCTCGGCAGCTTATCTTCCGGTTCATCCATAAGACGTTCAATCTCGGCCTCCTGCTCATCAGAAAGCTTAAAGCCGTCCCCTCCGAAAAATTTAATTCCGTTATCCTGTACGGGGTTGTGAGAAGCGGAGATCATGACGCCCGCCTCAGCATCCATGGCTTTCGTTAAATAGGATACCCCCGGCGTAGAAATAACGCCGAGGCGCATCACTTCAGCTCCGATCGATAAAAGTCCGGCGACAAGGGCTCCCTCCAGCATATGTCCGGAGATACGTGTATCACGGCCGATCAGCACTTTCGGGCGCTGCTTATCTTTGGTCAGGACATAACCGCCAAAACGCCCAACTTTAAAGGCCAGCTCTGGCGTAAGCTCGCTGTTGGCAACACCTCTTACACCATCTGTTCCAAAATACTTGCCCATTTTGTATCGCTCCTTTTTCATTCTGTTGAAGAAGAATCAGCGCTTGATCCGTCTTCATCCTGGTCTTGATTTTGATCCTGGTTTTGACTTTTATTCTGATCGCTGTCAGTGTCGTCTTCCCGGTTCTTGTTCTTGTCTTTGTCTGCGTCTCCGCTTGTGCCGTTCTTATTGCCGGAATCAGCGGAACCGCCGTTATTTTTATTTGAACGTGTGTTTTTCTTAGAAGTCAGCTTGATCTTAACCGTGTCTTTTGACAGGGACCATGTGACGTTTTGCGGGCCGTTTACTTCAAGCTTTACAGAGTGCTCTCCGTCATCCAAGTCCGAGACATTGGCATACAGTTCAATGTCTGACTTTTTCAGCGCCTTAATGTTGGCGGGAGAGCCTTTGGCCGTAATATTTATCGCCTGCGATTCAGGATCGAGAAACTCAATCTGCTGTGAGCCTCCCAGTCCGACCGTCTTGATTCCGACATTGTCAAAATCCTTTTTGTCTTCACTGTCCACTTTAACATGAAGCGTGATTTTTTCCGGTGATACCTTAGTGACACCCTTAGGAAGCGGGATATCGGCATTGATATCGGTATCTTTATCAATTTTGCCTAAATCAAGAGATACGCCGTCAATAAATTCAAGTGAATCCAGCACATCCTGCGGGCCGTAAACCGTCACCTCACTCGGATTCGAGTCAATGCTCGCAACGCTCACCCCGTCCGGAAGACTTCCCTTCCTTTCGATTTTGAAAGGAAGCTTTTTGCTCGGACTGGCTACGGGAACCGTCACTTTAATGACTGACGGTTCAACATCAACAGGAAGTGCGTTGCCGTCTTTGTCATAGACGGTCACCTTCACTTCCTTTTCAATGGTCTCATTTGCATTTTCAAGGTTCACGGATGCTTTGACAAGTGAAATGTTATCAATCACATTTTTCGAACCTGTAATCTGCACGTTTTTCGGGCTGATAATCGGCTGCTGAGGGGTGTATCCCTTTTTCATTTTGCTTTTATTGTAGTATTCAACTTCCACGGGAAAACTCTCAGCCGTTTTTTCCTGAATCGTAACCGTCGTGACTGACGGGTTAATGGAGATCGTCAGTCCGTCCGATACGTTTTTCGCTTTCAATTCGACCTTATGAGTCCCGGTCTTCAGCTTATTCATATCGGCGTATATCTCAAAATTCTTCGTCTGTCTCGCCTTTTTCACCGCGCTTGTCGAGCCTTTAATCGTGACATTTACGGTCTGGGGCACGCCGGTGACGACATAGTTCGCTTCATCATAGTATGCTTTTACAGGAATATCAGTAAGCGTAGCCTCGTCAGTCGTTGATGTCGGAAAAAAGGATTCACCCGGCTTTTTCGGAGTCGGCGCCTGGTTGTTGTTAACCGCAACGTAAAGCAGCAGCGCAAAGAGCAATGCAATGATCTTTACAGCCCAGCGGTTGTTTAAGAATTTATCCATTTTTCTTGCCCCTCCAGTACCAGCGGTTAGAAGAAGTATCTCTGGCGTTCTTCTTAAACTCGGCTTCAAGCATTTCTTTCAGTGCTTCTTCCGTCAATTCTCTGTGAAGGTCTCCGTTTTTGGCCACACTGATGGCGCCCGTCTCTTCAGATACAATAATGGTTAAGCTGTCCGTCACTTCACTGATGCCGACAGCCGCTCTGTGACGCGTCCCCAGCTCCTTTGAAATAAACGGGCTTTCAGAAAGCGGCAGATAACAGGCAGCCGCCGCAATCTCGTTATTTTTCATAATGACCGCTCCATCATGCAGCGGTGTATTCGGGATGAAGATATTAATCAAAAGCTCCGAGCTGACCTGCGAATTAAGCGGGATGCCCGTCTCAATATAATCGCCCATTCCCGTATCGCGCTCAATCGCGATGAGTGCGCCGATACGGCGTTTTGCCATGTAGCTGATCGATTTTGTAATCGCTTCAATTGTCTTATGCTGCGCTTCCTCCACGGGGGTTCCGCTCCTGGAAAAGAACCGGCCCCGTCCGAGCTGTTCAAGCGCCCGTCTCAGCTCAGGCTGGAATATAATGATGATCGCTAAAAATCCCCATGTTATCGCTTGGTCCATCAGCCACTGAAGCGTGCTGAGTCCCAAATATGAACTGGCCATCCGGACCAATACGATGACGACGATTCCTTTTAAAAGCTGAACCGCCTTCGTCCCGCGTATGACCATGATTAATTTATATATCACATACCAAACAAGGAGAATATCAACGGCATTGCCGAGGTATTGCAAAAATGGGATGTCCTCAAAAGCCATTTCCTCGTCCTCCAAGAATTCAGTCATTTCGTTTTTCTGTTATGAATTGTGCTGCATGAGCAATATGTACATCATATAGCGTGCTCATTATACCACATTTTGATTTCTCAAGTGAAATGAGCCAGCGCGGCGATGCACAAAAAAGAGTAAAGCGATTATACGCTTTACTCATCTTCATTCGGGTCCAAAGCGCTCACGACGCCCTGGCCCGCCGATTTCAGTTCGTACCAGACCCAGTCAAACAATTGGTTAATCTCTTCAATCTGCCCGGTGACTTGTCCGGCTGAGGCCATGTATTTTTCTCCGTTGACGACGGTCACATTGCCGTCGACTTTTCCTTCAATGAACAGCTTGCCGTTTTTTACTGTGACATCGCCCTTTACGGTCTCGCCTTCAGGGACGGTGACCGTGTGATTCTGCACGACAAGGTTCGGCTGTTTGGACACACTGAAATTGTGGTCATTATGCCAGCTGTTGAAAAAACCGCCGCCCATTAAAATCACAAAAACCGCTGCGGCTGCAATCATCGGATGAGTTTTGATCCATCGTTTTACAGAAGCGCGTTTTTTCTCTTTTGGAAGATTCGCCATAACTTTGGCAGTAAAATCAGCAGGGGCCGTGACATGCGATGTGCTTCGGACGAGTGCTACGGATTTCTCCATTTCATGAAAATGCCGTTTGCAATTCCCGCATGACTGCAAATGTTGTTTTAATACGTTTTCATCTTCAGGAAGGATATCTCCATCAAGATGCTTATGCATAAGCTGCACGATCTGTTCAGGACAGCTCATTTCATCACCCCACTTAAAGATCCCTCAATTGTTTTCTAAGAGCCTCTCTGCCTCTGTGTATCCTTGTCTTGACGGTGCCGACAGGGATATTCAGAATCTCCCCGATTTCAATTAAAGAGAGTTCGTCAATATACTTTAATACAATAACCGTTCTGTACTTGTCAGGCAGCTTTAAAATCTTTTTCTGAATTGTGTCCGACAGCTCCAATGACAATACGGCGTCTTCAGGGAGAACCCCGTCCGCGGCGATCTGCGAATACATCGTCAGCCCTTCTGCTCCCGCTACTTCTGCGTCCAGATAGTAATCAGGCTTTTTCTTGCGGATGCGGTCAATGGTCAGGTTGGTCGCAATTCTGTAAAGCCACGTTGAAAACTTTCTGTTGATATCGAAACTGTCGATATTGACATACGCTCTGATAAAAGCTTCCTGCGCAATATCTTCCGCTTCGTGAACATTGCCGAGCATGCGGTAGCAAAGCTGGTAAATCTTATCTTTATAAAGGTCAACGATTTCTGCAAACGCATTTTGATCGCCTTTTTTGACTTGCTTGATTCTTTTTTTAATCAGGTTTTCCATGTTTTATCTTACCTCTGCCCTTCACCGGTCTGTATCTATACGTTGATTGTTTTAAAAGGTTTCATTTTTTTATTACATTTATTTTACCAAATTTCAGGCAGGGTGTAGATGGAAAATACAGAATATACTGCCTTAACAGCAGCTTAAAAATAGTATATCTGATGAACAATCAGAAATCGAAACAAAATGCTGATAAAAAAAGACACCTTTATGCAAAAGGTGTCTGATACTGGGCTAGCTGGATTCGAACCAACGCATGACGGAGTCAAAGTCCGTTGCCTTACCGCTTGGCTATAGCCCAAAAATGGTGGAGGGGGGCAGATTCGAACTGCCGAACCCTGAGGGAGCGGATTTACAGTCCGCCGCGTTTAGCCACTTCGCTACCCCTCCGTATTTTTTTGAAAAACAGTGCCGGCCAGAGGACTTGAACCCCCAACCTACTGATTACAAGTCAGTTGCTCTACCAATTGAGCTAGGCCGGCAAATATGGTGGAGGATGACGGGCTCGAACCGCCGACCCTCTGCTTGTAAGGCAGATGCTCTCCCAGCTGAGCTAATCCTCCATATGACCCGTACGGGATTCGAACCCGTGTTACCGCCGTGAAAGGGCGGTGTCTTAACCGCTTGACCAACGGGCCGTTGTGTCCGCGTCGAGCTGACAAAAGTTATTATATACAGGTTGTACCCCATTTGTAAAGAGAAAAATTATTTTTTTTATTTTCAAACTTTTTTACCCGTTTTTTAACTGAAAAACTCATCCCTCCTCTCTTATTTCATTTATGATGAAAGTATCAAAATATTGAAGGGAATGGACACAGATGATCTTAGTCAGCTCTTGTCTCGGCGGTATCGAATGCAGGTATAACGGCTCTCACGCCGCTTCGGAAAAAATCCGCAGACTCGTAGAAGAAAAGAAAGCTGTTATGGTCTGCCCCGAACTTTTGGGCGGCTTCACCACTCCCCGCGAACCGGCGGAAATCATCGGCGGCACGGGCGAAGACGTGCTGAACGGAACGGCAAAAATCGTAACGGCATCAGGCGAAGACGTTACGGCTTTATATATGGACGGCGCGGAAAAAACGTTAGCATACGCAAAAGAAATAGGCGCCGCCACGGTCATCCTTAAAGAAAACAGCCCGTCCTGCGGCAGCAGCTTTATATATGACGGCACTTTCTCAGGAAAAAAAATACTCGGAGACGGCATCACTTCCGCTCTTTTAAAACGGGCAGGCTGCCGTGTTCTATCAGAAGATGAATTGGATCAATTATAAAAAAGGAGAGTAGATATCATGGATGTAGCCCTGTCCTTTTATAAACCGGAGCATGCAGACGGGCTTAACGGGTTTGTGCTGAGTGAAGAAGATAAAAAGTTCACAGCTCTGCCGATAGATGTACTGCCGCAGGCTCTTGTCATCCGGGATCGCTACCCGACAGTCATTTTAAAAGAAGACCGCCCCGTCGGTTTTTTTATTTTACATACCTCAAAAGAAACCATTGCCCCGTATTCGAATAATGTGTCTGCCATTTTGCTGAGTGCGCTGTCCTTACATGCACCGCATCAGGGAAAAGGTTATGCCAAACAAGCGATGCTGCAGCTCCCCGCTTTTGTCGCAAATTACTTTCCTTGGTGTGATGAAATCGTGCTTGCTGTAAACCATCGCAATCATCGCGCAAAGAACCTGTACCGGTCTTCCGGTTTTATTGATAAAGGGCGGCGCAGGATCGGCCCGATCGGTGAACAGCATATTCTGCATCATTTTTTGTGAAAGCGCTTGATTATTCATCTCATCCCTGCCGATTTTTCTTGAAACATCTATTCAGAAGCCCATATACTTCAAGTATTAACGACTTGGGAGGGTACAATCATGACAGACCGGCTTAACATTCACAGATTGACCACAGAAACCAGAAATCCGCAGACCGCTTCAATCCATCAAGCAGACACGATGGAAATTCTCCGCATCATTAACGAAGAGGATTTCAAAGTGGCTGAAGCCGTTCAGCAGGTGCTGCCCGATATTCAGATTGCCGTTCAATTCGCCCATCAGTCCTTACGGCGAAACGGCAGGCTGATTTATGCGGGAGCGGGCACAAGCGGCAGGCTCGGTGTACTGGATGCGGTTGAATGCCCGCCTACATACAGCGTAAGTCCCGACACCGTCATCGGTCTGATGGCCGGAGGGGCAGACGCCTTTTTGCAAGCGGCTGAAGGTATAGAAGACAGCAAGGAAACCGGCGCTCTCGATCTCAAAACGATCGGGCTTACCTCAGAAGACACCGTGATCGCCATCGCGGCAAGCGGGCGCACGCCGTATGCGGCCGGTGCGCTGAAATACGCAAAAACAATCGGCGCCAAAACTGTCGCGCTCACATGCAATAAACACTCATTGATCAGCACTTATGCCGATCACAGCATCGAAGTCGTCGTCGGCCCCGAAGTGATTACAGGGTCAACACGAATGAAAGCGGCGACGGCACATAAAATGATTCTGAACATGATTTCCACGGCCGTGATGATCAAAAGCGGCAAAGTGTACGAAAATTTAATGGTGGACGTTCATGTCAGCAACGAAAAATTGAAAGAACGCGCAATCGGCATTATCCAAAGCATCACGGGCGTTCCGTACGACAAGGCAAAAGAAACGCTTGAGGCCGCAGGCAGCCATGTCAAAACGGCAATCGTCATGCTGAAGACGAATTCGGACGAAACACACGCGAAGGCACTGCTCAAAGAATCAGACGGCTTCATTGACAAAGCCATTGAACAGCACGTTTCAAAAGAAAAAGAACGCTGATCGTTCTTTGGTGGAAATAATGTGCTTTTACGAGCCCGCGCCGTTTTCATAATCGGCGCAGGCGCTTTTAGGACGCGTTTCAGGCACAGCTCCCCGGGAAAAATCGCACGGACAAAGGAGGATCTCCATGAGCAAAGAGGCATTTTATCAGTCACTGGCCAAAGATATCCTGGACAATTGCGGCGGTTCATCGAATATTTCAGACTTTACCCACTGTATGACACGCCTGAGGATTACACCTTTAGATCAGGACAAAACGGATATTGAAGCGCTGAAACGGCTTGACGGGGTAATAGGCGTCGTCGAAGCCGAAACACTGCAGATCATTCTCGGCACGGGTGTCGTCAATCATGTCGCCGACGCTTTCGCAAATCTTATGTCATCCGGAAAAAACATTGATTTAAAAGAAGCCGCCTCACGGAAAAAAGCCGATCTCAACAGAAAAAACACCACACCCATCACACTGTTTCTGAGAAAAATATCAAGCATCTTCATCCCCCTTATTCCCGCACTCATTGCATCAGGTTTAATCACCGGTATTACGAAAGCCGTCATTCAGGCCGGCTGGCTCCCGAAAGAATCCCAAATCGCACTTATTTTAACGGTTATCGGTTCAGGCTTGTTCACTTACCTCGGCGTCCTTGTCGGCATCAATGCGGCGAAGGAATTCGGCGGGACACCCGCGATGGGCGGCCTTGCGGGCATATTGATCCTTAACCCTGAGATCGCCAATATCAGTTTGTTCGGAGAGAATCTGCTCCCGGGCAGGGGAGGATTAATCGGCGTTCTTTTCGCTGCGGTTTTTATCGCTTATACCGAACGGTTTATCAGAAAGTACGTCCATCAATCCATCGACATTATCGTCACGCCTACATTGTCTTTACTTATCACCGGGCTGGTGACATATGTCGTGTTTATCCCTGCAGGCGGTTTTATTTCTGATCTGATTACATCAGGTTTATTGTCGCTGCTGAATGTCGGGGGAGTGCTCTCAGGGTTTGTACTGGGAGCCGCCTTCCTGCCGCTTGTCGTCACCGGCCTGCATCAAGGCTTGACCCCCGTACATTTGGAATTAATCCGATCAATCGGAGATGACCCGCTTCTTCCGATTCTCGCGATGGGAGGCGCGGGTCAAGTAGGGGCGGCCTTCGCCATCTTTATGAAAACAAAAAAAGCCTCATTGAAAAGAGCGATCGGCGGCGGACTTCCATCCGGTCTGCTCGGAATCGGAGAGCCGCTCATCTTCGGCGTCACGCTCCCGCTCGGCCGGCCGTTTTTGACGGCGTGTTTAGGGGCGGGAATCGGCGGCGCCTTTCAAGCCCATTTTCAGGTGGCTACTTTTTCAATCGGTGTCTCCGGCCTTCCGCTCTCGTTTCTCGTACAGCCGGCTCAAATCGTTTTGTATATCATCGGTCTCTTCATCTCTTACGCGGCGGGCTTTATTTTTACTTATGCGTTTGGATTTAAGGATGACATGGCTGCTGAATTTGACTAAACCGGGAGGGATCAGAATATGAAAACACTGACAGCCGCCATACTCACAATGGTCATCAGCCTCTCTTTCCTGCCGCAGCACAAAGCCGAAGCCCAATCCAAATTATACGACGCAGCAAAGCTCAGAAAGGTTGATCAAATGATTGAAAAAGACATCGCAGCAGGATTCCCCGGAGCCGTCCTTGTCGTCGTAAAGGACGGACGGGTGATCAAAAAGAAAGCATACGGCTACAGCAAAAAATATGACGGGAACACCCTTTTATCCCGTCCGAAAAAAATGAAAACATCAACCATGTTTGATCTAGCTTCCAATACAAAAATGTACGCGGCCAATTTTGCATTACAGCGACTCGTCAGCCAGGGAAAGCTTGATGTGTATCAAAAAGTCTCGGCTTACCTTCCTGATTTCAAAGACAGAAAAAGCGATCCGATTCAAGAAAAAGACCGCATTCGCGTCATCGATGTGCTCCAGCACCAATCCGGTCTGCCGGCAAGCTTTTATTTCTATCAGCCGGACACCGCAGGCCCTTTGTATTCACAAGAACGGGATAAAACGATCCGTTTTCTCACCCAAATCCCGCTTGAATACAAACCGGGAACAAAACACGTATACAGCGATATCGGTTACATGCTTCTCGGCTGCATCATTGAAAACATAACCGGAAAAACCCTTGATGCCTATGCGGAACAAGAACTGTACAAACCGCTGAAACTGACGCACACACTGTTCAACCCGCTGCAAAAAGGCTTTAAAGAAAAAGCATTCGCAGCTACTGAACGTTTAGGCAACACACGTGACGGAGTCATCCATTTCCCTCACATCAGGACGTATACGCTACAGGGGGAAGTTCACGATGAAAAAGCATTTTACTCCATGGGAGGGGTGTCCGGTCACGCCGGGCTGTTTTCCAGAGCTGATGATATGGCCGTCCTTCTTCAAGTCATGCTGAACGGCGGCAGTTATAAACACGTTTCTCTCTTCAATAAAAGAACGGCCGATTTGTTCACAACGGCGGCATCCTCTGATCCGACTTTTGCTCTCGGCTGGCGGAAAAACGGCAGCCCGGATATGGAGTGGATGTTCGGCCCTTATGCAAGCAGGCAGGCATACGGCCATACGGGATGGACCGGCACCGTCACGATTATTGATCCCGCTTATAAGCTGGGGATCGCACTTTTGACCAATAAAAAGCATTCCCCCGTCGTCAGTCCCGGTGAAAACCCGAATGTTTTTGAAGGGGATCATTTCCCGACCGGAAGCTACGGCAGCGTCATAAAAACGATTTATGAAGCCATTGAATGATAACCCATGTCTTTTGTCCAAACTATGACGGCAGGAGGGCACCATCATGAAACTTGTCATCTCAGCTGTATTACTGTTGTTCATTGTTTTCGGCACGCATCATGCATCGACAAAACCGGACATTCCGTCACAGGCGGAACAAGCGGTATCCCGTATGACATTAGATGAAAAATTAGGGCAGATGCTCATGCCTGATTTTCGCAATTGGCAAAAAAAGGGGCAGTCATCACCTGAGGCTCTTACCCAAATGAATGACGAAGTCGCAGGGCTTATTCAAAAGTACCGGTTCGGCGGCGTTATCTTATTTGCAGAAAATGTAAAAAACACTGAGCAAACGGTACGCCTGACAGATGCCTTTCAAAAGGCGAGCCCTGATATTCCGCTATTATTAAGCATTGATCAGGAGGGCGGCATCGTAACTAGACTTGGTGAAGGCACTCATTTCCCAGGCAATATGGCGCTCGGAGCCGCTAGAAAAACAGCCTACGCGTCCCAGACCGGCGCCATTATCGGGAAAGAACTGAAAGCACTGGGCATTAATACGAATTTCGCTCCCGTTCTCGATATCAATAATAATCCCGGAAACCCTGTCATCGGCGTCAGGTCGTTCAGTTCAGACCGAGATCTGACAGCTTCACTCGGCCTTGCCTCAATGAAGGCTCAGCAAAAGCAGGATGTCGCTGCCGCCGTCAAACATTTCCCGGGACACGGCGACACGGATGTCGACAGCCACTACGGCCTTCCGCTTGTCACCCACAATCAAGAAAGGCTGCGTCAGATTGAACTTTATCCGTTCCGGAAGGCCATTCAGGCCGGAGCTGATATGATCATGACAGCCCATGTGCAATTTCCCGCTTTTGACGATACAACCTATAAAAGCAAGCTGGACGGTTCAGACATCCTCGTACCCGCCACACTCTCGAAAAAAGTGATGACTCATCTTCTCCGTGAGGAAATGGGATTTAACGGCGTCATCGTTACGGATGCATTAAATATGAAAGCCATAGCCGATCATTTCGGCCAAGAAGAGGCGGTCGTCATGGCAGTAAAAGCAGGAGTCGATATTGCCCTGATGCCGGCCCAAGTGACATCGTTGCAAACGGAAAACCGCTTTGCCCGGGTTCATTCCGCTTTAAAAAAGGCGGTACAAAAAGGGGAAATTCCGCTTCAGCAAATTAACAAATCGGTGAAACGCATCATTTCCCTGAAAATAAAAAGAGGGATATATCCCGCACCGAAAGAGACAAATCTGAAAAAGAAGATTTCAAAAGCAAAGAAAACCGTCGGCAGCAAAAATCACCTGAAAGCTGAAAAACAAATCGCGGAAAGGTCCGTCACCGTCTTACAAAACAAAAACCGCACGCTCCCATTCAAACCGAAAAAGAACAGCCGCGTTCTCATTGCCGCTCCTTATGAAGATCAAACAGCGTCAATGGAACAAACCATTCGGCAGCTCATCAAGAAGAAAAAAATCCGGCCGGTAACCATCAGTAAAATGAACTTCGCCGAGCGCACTTTTCATGATGAGCACAAAAAGCTGATATCCGACGCGGATTACGTGATTACAGGCTCCTATGTCGTGAAAAATGACCCTGTCGTAAACGACGGCGTGATTGATGATTCCGTCACAGATCCCGGCAAGTGGACGACTGCATTTCCGCGGGCCGTCATGAAAGCCGCACAATCAAACCAAAAACCCTTTGTGCTGATGAGCCTGCGTAATCCATATGACGCTGCGAACTTTGAAGAAGCTGAAGCCCTTATCGCAGTCTACGGCTTTAAAGGATATACAGACGGACAATTTCTCCAGCCAAACATTCCGGCAGGCGTTGAAGCGATATTCGGACAGACAAAACCGCAAGGCAGGCTGCCCGCTGACATTCCTTCCGTCACTCATCCGGGAACGACACTCTATCCTTATGGTTTCGGTATCAATCTGAAGACCGGAAAACCGCTTTAAACAGGAGGACTGATCATGAAAAAACAAACGGCTGCGCTTCTTGCCGGATTAGTCGTCATCAGTGCCATGACGGCAGTCTCGGCGGCTTCTGACAGAAACCTTCATACCGCCAAGAAACCAAGCATCCAAACAGGCATCGACCGCCTGCTGAAAGATTATAAACAGGAACTGAAGGGAAAAAGGGTCGGGCTGATCACCAACCCGACCGGTGTGAACAATTCATTGAAAAGCAGCGTTGACGTGCTGTATGAGACACCAGACATCCAATTGACGGCATTATTCGGTCCGGAGCACGGTGTCCGCGGCGATGCTCAGGCCGGAGACAAAGTCACATCCTATATAGACGAAAAAACAGGGCTTCCCGTCTATAGCCTGTATGGGGAAACGAGGAAACCGACGCCTGACATGCTGAAAGATACAGATGTGCTGATTTTCGATATTCAGGATGTCGGAACACGATACTACACCTACATTTATACAATGGCCTATGCCATGGAAGCGGCCAAAGAAAAAGGCATTCCTTTTTATGTCTTGGACCGGCCGAATCCGCAAGGCGGACGAAATCCGGACGGTCCGGTTCTTGAACCGGATTATGCATCATTTGTCGGACTGTATCCGATCCCGCTGAAGCACTGCATGACGATCGGTGAACTTGCTCTTTTATTCAATAAAGAGTTTCATATTGGCGCCGACCTCACCGTCGTAAAAATGAAGCGCTGGAAGCGGACGATGACGATTGAAGATACCGGCCTGCCGTTCGTCCTCCCTTCGCCTAATATCCCGACCCCGGACAGCATATTCGCATATTCGGCGACAGGACTAATCGAAGGCACAAACGTATCCGAAGGAAGGGGCACGACAAAGCCGTTTGAACTGATCGGCGCGCCTTATATGAAAAGCACCGAGCTCGAAGAACGCCTGAACAGTCTCAAGCTTCCGGGCGTCACCTTCAGAGCCGCATCATTTATCCCCAGCTTCTCCAAGCACCAGGGCAAGCTGTGCCACGGCGTACAAGTCTACGTAACAAACAGAAACACATTTGAAGCGGCAAAAACAGGGCTTTCCATTCTGAAAACCATGCATGACTTATATCCGAATGACTTTTCATTCTTGCCGACAGGCTCTTTTGACAAGCTGATCGGTAACGGCTGGGTACGCAAAAAAATAGAAAAAGGCGCTTCCATTGAAGACATCACCGGCACATATCAACGCCGGCTGGACCAATTCAAAACTCTAAGAAAACAATACCTCATATACTGACAAAATTCGTGTTACACGTGTAACATTTTGACGCATTTCACATTTCCGCTTTTTATAGGAAAACATTCATTTATTTGGTACAATTTCATTGATAACAGTTATCATTTAAATGAATGTTTCCTAAAAGGTGGTTTCTCATGAAAAACACATTATTCTTTCAGCCCATTGATATCATCTCCGTAAAAAAAACAGCCGACCTTCTGTCAGAGCATCAGCTCACTGATTCTCCCGTATTGATCTTTCATGTGAAAGGCGAGGGACAAATTGATATCGGAACAGACAGCTTTCCGCTGCAGAAGGAAACGCTCTACATCTGTCCTTGTGATGAGACATTCAATATTGCCCCTATATCGTCAGGCGGCATCCATTTGTATATCGTCAGACTCCGTGTTTTCTCCTATTCATCAGATGATGAAGCGATGCTTCCGGATAACGGGGAAGACATCTTCCACGGACTTCAGCAAATGAATATACAAACGGTTGATCATTTGACAAGCCGACTTCAGTCACTTTCTGAAAACGTGCGATCGGCGGATGCATTGCAGAAAATGAAATATACAGCCGACTTTCAGCAGCTGATGTACGACCTTTATGCCGCAAAAGTATGCCATCAAAATAATACGAAAGCGGCGATCGAACAGACAAAACAATTCATACATGCTCAGTCCGACACAAAAATCACGCTCACCCAGCTCGCTCATATGGCGGGAATCAGTCCCAAGCATTACAGTGAAACCTTTAAAAAACTATACGGGCAGAGCGTAACTGAATATATCACAGACATCCGCATAACCAATGCGAAAAAACTGATGGCCAAGGCAAACTGCAAACTGCGGGAAATCGCTCATCAAATCGGCTACCAGGACGAATTTTATTTCAGCCGCATCTTTAAAAAACATACCGGCAGCTCACCTACAAGCTATATGAGAAAAAGGCGCGTAAAAATGGCCGCGTACGGAAAAGAAACGATGGGGCATCTGATTCCTCTGCATCACGTGCCTTACGCTGCGGCGCTGCACCCGAAATGGACGGCCTATTATTACAAACAATTCTCTTCCGATATTCCGGTTCACCTGAGTGCTTACCGTTATAATGCAAATTGGGAAGAGAACCTGCACACGCTGTCCCAAGCTGCTCCGGACATCATTTTCAGTCTTGATTCTGTCAGTGAAGAAGAAAAACAGCGCCTGAATGACATCACTGACGTTTTTTACCTTCCGGCTCAAGAGAATTGGAGAGACCAGTTTCTTCGCACAGCCGCATATTTGAATGAAGAGCAGGAAGCGCGGCACTGGCTTAAAGCTTATCAAAGTCTCGCCCATTCAGCGAAAGATGCTCTTAAACACGTGCGGCATCAGCGGTTCTTATTTGTCCGTGTATATAAAGAAAATATGTACATCGCCCATAACAACAGTATTGAGGATGTCTTCTTCGGTGATTTAGGCTTTGCCTCCGCAAAACCGGAATCTTTTGCTCCTGACGAAAAGATTTCCTTGGAAATGCTGGCGGATTGCCAAGCTGACTGCATCATGCTTTTCACTTGTAAAGAACCGGAAACGCTTCGTTATTTTCAGCGGATTCAGCAGACCGGGATATGGCAGAACCTTAGAGCCGTCAGCAATAAACGCGTGTTTCCCATTTCATCTGACCCGTGGATTGAATATTCTCCAAGCGGACATCAGCGGATGATCGAGCAAAGCATTTCCATTTTATCCGAAGATCGTCCATGGTAATGCCGGAAATTATCCATGGTCTTATCCCAATTCATTCTCTATAATTCCAATTGATAATAGTTATCAATTGAACAGGAGGAACAATAGATGAAGAAATTGGCATTCGCTTTCATGATTTTGCTTTTGGCTTTCACGGCCGCGGCTTGCGGAAGCTCAGAAACATCCGATACAGCAAGTAAAGGAAAGGACGCTTCTTCAGATAAAAAGAAAATCGAATATCTAGGAAAAACATATGAAGTCAAAGCGCCGACTGACAAAATCGCCATTACAGGCAGCGTAGAATCAATGGAAGACGCCAAATTGCTTGACGTTCATCCGGCAGGAGCAATTTCTTTCTCCGGCAAATTCCCGGAACTGTTTAAAGATATTACAGATAAATCCGTATCAACGGGAGAAAAAATGCAGCCGAACATGGAAAAAATTCTTGAGCTGCAGCCGGACGTCATTCTGGCATCAACCAAATTCCCGGAAAAAACGTTGAAAAAATTGAGCGGCACCGCTGAAACGATCCCTGTCTCTCATATCTCATCAAACTGGAAAGAAAACATGATGCTGCTCGCCCAGCTTACAGATAAAGAGAAAAAAGCGAAAAAAATCATCGCAGATTACGAACAGGACCTGAAAAAGACAAAAACAAAGATCAACAGCAAAGCGAAACAGTCAAACGCGCTGGTCATCAGAATCAGACAAGGCAATATTTATATTTATCCTGAACAAGTATATTTCAACTCCACGCTTTACGGTGATTTAGGCCTGAAGGCGCCGGACGAAGTCAAAGCGGCGAAAGCGCAGGAACTGATTTCTCTTGAAAAATTAAGCGAAATGAACCCTGACCATATCTTCGTACAATTCTCTGATGACGAAAACGCAGATAAGCCGGACGCTTTGAAAGACTTAGAGAAAAATCCGATCTGGAAGAGCCTGAAGGCAGTCAAAAAAGACCATGTATACGTCAATACGATTGATCCATTAGCCCAAGGCGGAACCGCATGGAGTAAAATCAGCTTCTTACAGGTTGCGGCTGACAAATTGACTCAAGACTAATAAAGAGTAGGTTTTTCACATGTATGCAAAACGGCGGACACACATTATTATCATTGCTTCACCGATTGCCATTGTTCTGTCACTGCTGCTTTCCGTTTTATACGGCGCAAAGCAGCTTGACTTCCATACCGTGTTCTCCGCATTGCTGCACTTTAATCCGGAGAATACCGACCATCAGATCATATGGCATTCAAGAATCCCGAGGGCTGCCGGCGCTATGTTTATCGGCGCCGCCCTTGCTGTTTCCGGAGCGCTCATGCAGGGAATCACACGGAACTATCTGGCCTCGCCTTCGATCATGGGTGTGTCGGACGGCTCCGCTTTTATCATCACCCTTTGCATGGTATTGCTCCCTCAATCGACATCCATTGAAATGATCATATACTCGTTTATCGGTTCCGCATTCGGCGCCGCTCTTGTTTTCGGGCTGGCCTCCATTCTTCCCGGCGGTTTTACCCCGGTGCAGCTTGCCATTATCGGAACGGTGACCAGTATGCTTCTCAGCAGTCTGTCGGCTGCGCTTTCGATTTATTTTCAAATTTCGCAGGATCTCAGTTTTTGGTACAGTGCGAGACTGCATCAAATGAACCCTGATTTTTTGAAACTGGCCGTCCCGTTTTTTGCGATCGGAATCATCACGGCCATGATTCTCAGCAAAAAGGTCACTGCCGTATCATTAGGAGACGACATTTCAAAAAGTCTGGGACAGCAGAAAAGAACCATCAAACTCATGGCGATGGCGGCCGTTGTCATATTGACCGGAAGCTCGGTGGCACTCGCCGGAAAAATTGCCTTTGTCGGTTTGGTCGTTCCGCACATCACACGTTTTCTCGTCGGATCGGACTACAGCAGGCTGATCCCATGCGCGTGCATCATCGGCGGCGTCTTCCTGACCCTTTGCGACCTTGCCAGCCGATTCATCAATTATCCGTTTGAGACGCCTATTGAAGTTGTCACTTCTATCATCGGTGTTCCTTTCTTTCTTTATTTGATTAAAAGAAAAGGAGGGGATCAGCGTGGTGCGTAAAATGGCCGGAATTTATATCATTCTGATTGCTCTCATATTGTTCGTAAGCTATTTCAGCATGACAAGCGGTTCTTTTTCCGCAAAGCCGGGTGAACTGCTCAGTACGCTTTTCCGCATCCATCCGAATCCGCAATATGACATTTTGCTGTTTCAGCTGAGGCTGCCTCGCATTGTCATGGCTGCTGCCATCGGGCTCGGATTGGGGATAGCCGGAGCCGTTATTCAGGCCATTACCAAAAACGGGCTTGCCGATCCCGGTATTTTGGGCATTAATGCCGGAGCCGGAGCCGGAATCGTCGCGTTTATGCTTCTGTTTCAGGGACAATCTGAAGCGACGGCACTTGCCTCTGCGATGGGTATGCCTGTCTTCGGCCTCATCGGAGGATTGATGGCGGCCGTGCTGATCTATATTTTCGCCTGGCACCGGGGGCATCTGGAATCGGGCAGAATTATTCTCGTCGGGATCGCCATGAATTCAGGATTCAGCGCGCTGTCTTTATTTCTTTCATTAAAAATGGACCCGCAGGATTATGAGATGGCGATGGTTTGGAAAAACGGCAGCATCTGGTCGGCAAACTGGATGACCATTACGGCGATCCTTCCGTGGCTGATCTTGTTCATTCCTCTTCTTATGGCGAAAACGTCATTGCTGGATACCATTCGTTTCGATGAGGACACGGTGAAAAGTCTCGGTGTTTCAACCAATAAAGAAAAAACGATTTTACTCATTGCCTGCATCGCTTTGATCAGCGCATGTGTAACCGCAGCGGGCAGCATGGCATTTGTCGGGCTGATCGCGCCCCATATTTCCCGCAGGCTCGCCGGGATTGAGCACAGATACTCATTACCGGTCAGCGGATTGGTCGGTATGCTCCTCGTCATATCCGCCGACTTTGCGGGCAAATTGTTCTTTCAGCCTTCAGAAGTGCCGGCGGGAATTATTCTTGCGATTCTCGGCGTTCCTTATTTCTTTTTTCTTCTGTTTAAGCAGAAGAAGGGGCTGGATGCATGAGGGGCACCCTTACAGAACACCGGATAAACGGAAAGGAATGCACTGTGTATCTTCCTCCCTCCTATTCGGTTCAAACAGGGGCTTTACCCTGTGTGTACGTACTTGACGGGGGGTCTTTGTTTTTAGAACAGATGGATAAGCTTGAATCCCAATTTGCGAACGGAACACTTCCCGAATTGATTTTTGCCGGCATCAAACCGGCTGACAGGCTCGATGAGTACACGCCGTGGCCCGCGCCTTCCCTGAGCCCTGCGTTTCATGATTTCGGCGGCAAAGGGAGGCTCTTTCTCGAGGAGCTGACAGATGCCATCATTCCAACTGTAGAAGATATGTATCACATTTCTGCACATCCGGAAACAAGAGGACTGATCGGCGCGTCATTAGGCGGACTGTTTTCGATATACGCGATGCTACAAAAGCCTGAAATATTCGGCAGAATCGGCTGTATTTCCGGTTCCTTCTGGTATGAAAAATCAGCAGATTATGTCCGCTCCGCATCTTTGCGTCCGGCACGGCGGCGTATCTATATGTCTGTCGGCAGCCGCGAAGCTGAGCATAAAAACAACATCCAAAACACCATGATCCGACAAAATAAAGACGTGCATGAAAGCCTGAGGCAAAAAGGCTTTTCTCAATCTCAGCTCTCTTTCACTGTTGAAGAAGGCGCCGTGCACCATCAAGAAGCATTCAAACGACAATTCAATGCAGCACTAAGCTGGCTGTACGGAAAAAACCGCTCACGTAGCTGAGCGGTTTTTTTCATACTTCATCACGACCGGCTTAAGTTCAAAGCGTCTCAGCAAATAGCCGAACAAAGCGGCAAGGATTTGCTGAAAGAGCATCCCGATGACGACCGGAACCGCCACTTGAGACGGAAAGAAAGACACGGCGAGAACGGCTCCGGCGCTGATATTGCGCATGCCCCCTGTATAAATCAGGGACACGATTTCATCCTGGCTCCGCTTCATCAGTCTTCCGATCAGCCAAGCCACGGCATAACCCGTCATGGCAATAAAAAATACCATGCCTGCAATGCCCGCAAATTTGATATCCACGTGCGTGACATACGGCGCGATTTCCGAACTGTTAATGGCAATGACAATCATCAGACAGATTTTTGAAAAAGGAGACAGCGACCGGCTTATTGCCTGAGTCCTTACCGGCGGGGAAAACTGGTTGACCATCATCCCTGCGATGGATGGAATCACCACCATCTCCGCCAGCCCTTTCATCATTCCCCACACATCCATCTGAACATTCGCCCCGGCCAGGACAGACAGGCTTAACGGTACGATAAAAGGAGAAAGCACGGTATCAACCAGGATAATAGACAGCGTCAATCCGACATTTCCCTTATACATCGCAGCCCAAATCAAACTCGTAATTCCGGTCGGAATCACCACACCCATAATCAGCCCCGTCACAGTTAAAGGGTCACCGCTGAAAATCAGATGGCCGCTTCCCCATGCAAAAACAGGCATGAAAATATGCAGAACAAACAATGCCATGATCATCGGGAGCGGCTTCTCGATACTGCGCTTCAGCGATTGAAAATTGGCACTCAGACTGCCCGTAAATGTAATAAATGCAAATATCCACGGCACAGCGCCGGCCATCCAGCTGATATGCTGAGATAACAGCACACCCGCCGCCACACTTGACGGAGTCAAAAGCGGCATGATTCTCCCCAACACTTGGTTCAACTTCTGTAGCCACATCATATGCAAGTCTCCTATATACGGTTTTCAAATCTCATTCATTATAACAATGCAAACCCACAAATTTAACCGAAAAAAAGCCCGGATATATTCATCCGGACTTCACAAATTCTATGCCATTTGTTTCATTAAATCTCGGCTTTTCTGATTTAATCCCTTTAATTCAGCCTCAATTCCGTATTCTTTACATTTGGCGACAATTTTCTCAAGAGCCGCCGCTCCCGAATCATCCCACACGTGGGCATCGGTCAAATCAATGACAATTCGTTTCACGTCTTCATCATAAACGATGGCATTCATCAGTTCAGACACGGAAGCAAAAAAGATTTGTCCCGTTACCTTATATGTTCTGACATCTTTCTGTTCGGAATGTGACACAATCTTCAGCTTAGAAATTTTAGCCGTAAAAAAGATCGCGCTTAGCAGCACACCCGCGAAGACACCCTTTGATAAATCATTTGTCAGGACGACCGTCACGACGGTAATAACCATAACGATCGAATCAGTAAGGGGCGCTTTCCGTAAACCTTTAATCGATGACCAGTCGAACGTGCCGATGGACACCATAACCATCACGGCCACCAGTGCAGCCATCGGAATTTTCACGACGATACCGCTTAATACGGCAATTAAAAACATTAAAAACGCGCCGGCCGTAAAAGCCGATAACCGGCCGCGTCCGCCGGCTTTCGTATTAATGACAGACTGGCCGATCATGGCGCATCCGGCCATGCCTCCGAAAAATCCGTTCACAATATTGGCGATGCCTTGTCCGCGGCTTTCTTTGTTCTTATCACTATCCGTATCCGTCATTTCATCAATGATCTGGGCTGTCAGCAATGACTCGAGCAATCCGACGAATGCAAGCGCCAGTGAATACGGGAAAATAATCCGCAATGTCTCAAACGTCCACGGAACATCCGGTATCAAGAAATGCGGAAGTGAACTTGTAATCCCGCCCATATCACCGACCGTGCGGACATCCGCATGGAAGACCACCGCAATGATCGTCATGACAATAATCGCCACCAGCGGAGACGGCACAGCCGTCGTAACCTTCGGCAATAGATATATGATAGCCAGTGATCCGGCAAGCATGGCGTACATGACCCATGAAGCTCCTTTGAACTGCGGCAGCTGCGCAGAAAAAATCAAGATCGCCAAAGCATTCACAAATCCGATCATGACCGAACGCGGAATAAATTTCATCAATTTCGCTATCTTACTGACACCAAGAATAAATTGAATAATACCTGTCAAAATGGTTGCCGCAAACAAATACTGCAGCCCGTAATCAGCCACCAATGTCACCATGACAACCGCCATTGAACCCGTAGCGGCTGAAATCATTCCCGGTCTGCCGCCGAAGATAGAAATAATAATCGCGATACAAAATGATGCATAAAGGCCGACCATCGGATCGACACCTGCAATAATTGAAAATCCGATCGCCTCAGGGATCAGAGCGAGAGCAACCAGAATACCGGCCAGAATGTCTTTACGTACATTCCCGAACCATTGCTGCTGTAACGTATAATCTTTCAAATGATAACGACTCCTTTTCACTGTAAATATCCGCACCCTATCAGTTGGAAACATTGATTTTCATCTGGGGAATATGAGGCAGGCTTACGGGGAAAAAGAGGACACGCTCAGAGTATAATGTCATTGAGGAAAGGAATTGTTAACAAAGAGTATCATATTAAACTTTAAAGAAATGTGCAAGACCGTATAAATAAGAAAAGAAAACGACTCTCACTGGAGCCGTTTCCGCTTTTATAAAAGTTCCGGATCAGACACAAGAATCGTTTTTATTGCGCTGATATCCTTTCTTTCTTTTGTCACCGGGTCGATGCCCATGAGATGATCAATGGCTTCTTCATAATTCTTCAGTTCCGTCTTTTCCGTAATAAAATCATAGAGCTGCGGAAGGTCGGACGCGCATGCTAACGCGGCCTCCATGATCTGGCGGGCTTCACCTGTGCCCACAATCGTCACGCCGTTTGACAGCAGCTGGTACGGCCTGACCGTCATCTCATACGTATCATCAAAGCCCATCGGCACGATTCTGCCTCCCTTTTCAATAAAAGGATAAGCCCAATCAAGCTGGTTGCCGATCGCGTCAAAAATCACATCAAATTTTCTTCCTTGATTAATCCGTTTCACTTCATCCACGGTTAATGCTTCAGGGTGGTAGACATAATCCGATATCCGGCTCGCCGCCTCGCTTCGGAAACTGCCTATTTCAGTCGCAACCGTCAATCGCGCCAGTTTTTTCACCATCATTTGCACAAGCAATCCGATTGGTCCCGACCCCAAAACCAAGACCGAGTCCTCCGGCTGAATCGAAGCCTTGTCCACAACATTCAGCACACAAGAGAGAGGCTCAACCAATGTGGCCCGCTCCCATTCCATTGAATCCGGAATTCTGTACATGAACCTGTCTTCCCCCACGTAATATTCCGCAAACGTTCCGTGCGCCCCGATTCCGAGCTGCCAATCCTCGAAGGTTTCGCAATAACACGTCAGCCCTCTCCGGCAATAATGACATTTCCCGCAAAACTGCGTAGGATCTATCACGACGCGGTCTCCGACTTTTACATTTGTCACGTCCGGTCCGATTTCCACGACCGCTCCCACCGATTCATGCCCCATAATCATATGATGGGTTGCATTCATTTTTCCTTTCAGCACATTTAAGTCCGTTCCGCAGATACCGGTTCCGAAAATTTTCACTTTCACATCATTGGATTTCCGAATTTGAGGCTCGTCCACCTCTTGATATTCAAGCTTATCATTAGGAGTCCAGACCAACGCCTTCATATTTCTCTTCCTTTCTGCCCCAGCGGATTTGGTCTAACAATGTTTGATGAAGCTCCTTCGTTGATGCCGCAATACATGATTGCTGATTCTGATAACTTAAATCTGTCAGAAGCGTTTCGTCCAAAGACCGGCCGTATGCATCCGTAATGACCACTCCCGCCTTCTTCGCCAAAAAGACGCTTGCGGCAATATCATAAGGAAACAAATGCAGCACCTGCCCGTTCCCGACCTGCTGAAAATCTGAAAGCAGCTTCGGATCATCTTTCAGCAGACGATTACCGATATCCACATAAGCATCCATCTGCCCCGTGATAATTCGCGAAATCGAATAAGAAGCGCTGTTGAAAACAAAAACCCCGCCATTATTGGCCGACTGGTCAATCAGATGTCCGTATGCGTCCGTCATCAGCTGCGCCGGATGCCCGTTAAATTCAAGGCTCCAAAACATATTTTTAATATCCCGCACTCCGCTCAAATTCGGCAATTCTCCATGATACCCTTCAAAATGAATCGCATCGCTGTATATATCACCGTACATATAAGCGCCTGATTTCAATTCAAGTAAAAAAGCAAATTCGATATCCTTAATCTTTGCGTTTGGCTTATACGAAGCAAGCGCAATCGAAATACACGACATTTCAAGTCCCGCGGCGGCCGGGCGCGTTCCGTCTATCGGATCTACAATTAAAATATATTGCGGATCTTCTCCAATCAGCTTCAGGCCGCCATCCTCCGTGTAAAAAGCAACCGGATGGCCCTTTTCTTGAATATAATCCAGCACCGCCTCCTCAGCAGCGGCGTCTATGTTAAATTGGGCGTCGCCTCCCGGAGAATAGCCGTTTACGAGCCGGTTTTTCAGCGTGCCTTTTTGATTTTTCACCTTTTGATAAACAAATTGTCCAAGCCCAATGATATAATCTCTCACTTGATTTCCTCCAATAGCTTGCGAAGTCTGTAGCAGAGCACTTCGGCTTCACTAAGTGTAATGGTTAAAGGCGGACGGATTTTAAATACATTTCCGAATCCGTAACGGGATGTCCGGAGAATCAGCCCGTAATCCATTGCCCGTTTAGCAATATAATTGGTCAGCTCCACATCCGGTTCATTGTTCTCTTTAACAATCTCCACACCGATCATAAGACCGACGCCTCTTACCTCAGAAATAAAAGCGAAATCCTCTTTCATCGTTTCTAAGCGATCCATAATATAATGACCGACCGTCGTTACATTTTCCAAAAATCCCGGGCGCTGCATAATATCTATGGTTTTACACGCGGCAGCGGCGGCCATCACATTTGAGCCGTACGTGAAGGAGTGCGTATACCCCGGAAGCCCGGTATACTTGTCCTCCGTCAGAGTGGCGGCGACTTGGAAGCCTGTGCCCCCGAGCCCTTTTGCTACCGTCATCATATTAGGTTTCACATCGAAGTGGTCCGCGGCAAACATTTTGCCCGTCCGTCCGAACCCGGTCTGAATTTCATCAAAAATCAGGGCGATATCATGTTCATCACAAAGCTTTCTCAGCTGTTTAAAATACTCTTTAGGCGGAACGACGTTTCCACCGTTTCCGGATATCGGTTCAATAATCATGGCGGCAATTTTTCCATTGCTCGCATACTCAATAAAATCATTAATTCTTTCTACGCACAGCATACCGCATGAATCAGGTTTCTGATTATAAAAACAGCGGCTGCAATACGGATCGGGGACTTGCAGGCCAAAAGAAATTTGCGGCGGGAAAGGTTCTTTTCTGAATGAGTTGCCGGACAAAGCGGAAGTCATATACGTTTGTCCGAGGTGGCTTCGAAATAAGGAGATGACATCGGTTTTTCCGGAGTAATACTGAGCCATTTTAATAGCTCCTTCATTTGCACCGGAACCGCTGCTGACTTTAGGGTGTACTTTTGTGAGATTATCGGGGGCGATTTCTACTAGTTTTTCTGCCAGTTTATTTACGGCGTCTGTTTGAAAGGATGATGTCACATGGATCAGCTTATCGGCTTGTTCTTTAACCGTATCAATGACTTCTTTGTTACCGTATCCTAAATTCAAGTTAAATGTGGCAGAAGCGCAATCAATGTACTCATTTCCCTCTTGATCGTACAGGTAAATCCCTTCTCCGCGCTCCATTACTACATCGTCAACACTGTAATACAAGCTGTCTGGATTCGTGATTTCCTTCGTTCCCACAAATACCACCCCTATGAAATTATTAGAATTTCGCTTTTTATCGTATAAATTATTGAAAATAATGTCAACGATCTTTCTTGTAAAAAATGTTAACAATTTGTTAACGTTACCATAAGGGATGTACGACAAAAAGTTATGTGATATAGTAACAATACTTGGATTTTTTGTAAAAACATCATGGTCATACGAGTAGAGAGAAATATTATTTTACCAATAAGGAGATAAAATGATGAAAACTCGTCTGCTGTGGATAAGCTGTTTTTCTTATGGATCGATTGCTTTTACACTTGTTATTCTGGGAGCCGTACTGCCTGAGTTACTCACACATTATTCACAAAGCTACAGTAATGGCGGAGTATTGGTATTCTCTCAGTTCATGGGCTTTCTCATCGGTGTCATCGGAATGCCATACATGGTGAAAAAGCTTGGGCGCAAAAACGTCGTTATCTTTGGCCTGGCGCTCATCAGCTGTGAAATGTTCATCACCTTCCTGCCGCCCTGGCCGCTGCTCTTTCTTCTCGTCAGCATCGCAGGGCTTGGCGCCGGACTGGTGGAATCCTGCGTAGGCACGATCATCCTCACCGCTATTAAAGAAAGACAGGCTGTGGCCATGAGCAAGATGGAAGTGGCCTACGGATTAGGTGCGCTGTTCATGCCTCTGCTCTCAGGCTTTCTTATCAACAACCACATGTGGACAATTGCTTTTTTAGTATTAGGGTTATCCAGTTTTGCACTTTTAATCGCATGGAAGCAGATGAGTTTCGGCAGTATTGATCAGCTTCTCATCCGCAAAGAGGTCTCTTCTGCTGACACTCAAAAAGAAAGTACCGGTTATCGGTCACACGGATTGCTGTTTATTGCCTTGGCGGGTGCTTATTTCTTCTTTTACGGCGGCAGTGAAGTTTCAATTGTACATTTTATCCCCTCCATTTTCGCTGAGAAATGGGATATCCCCAACTCTTTGGCAACGATAACAGTTACAGTGTATTGGACGGGTATGATCATCGGAAGGTTATTAACAGGCCCGGTATCAGAAAAGCTGACATATCACCGTTATCTTCGTCTCATAAGCATTGGCGGTCTGGCAGCACTTACCGTATTAGCATTAAGTAAAAACGTATGGTTCGGTTTTGCCCTTTGCTTCTTTTTAGGACTGTTCATGGCAGGCATGTTTGCAATAGCCCTAATCATCACGAATCATTTTTATCCCGGAAAGACAGAAACAACTACCAGTATTCTGCTCGCTTCAAACGGATTAGGAGGTTCACTCCTTCCGATCGCCGTCGGCTGGAGCTTAGATGAATATCCCGCACAAACTGCATTCTGGCTGTTTACTGCACTGATGCTCCTTATGCTGCTGATTGTGTTCAGTTTAAGAATGCTCGAGACAATAAAATCAAACAATCTTCAAAATCATAACAGCAAAGCAAAATCAATGTAAACAAAAAAGCTAATGCCTTTCAAAGGCATTAGCTTTATATATCTATGTGATCTTCCATATAAAAAACCCAGTTCATCATAAACTGGGTTAAGATAGCTTGGCGGCGTCCTACTCTCACAGGGGGAAACCCCCGACTACCATCGGCGCTGAAGAGCTTAACTTCCGTGTTCGGCATGGGAACGGGTGTGACCTCTTCGCTATCGCCACCAAACCATTGAGAGTGTTCTCTCAAAACTAGATAACAGTAAGCATACATTCAAATTGGTTAAGTCCTCGATCGATTAGTATCTGTCAGCTCCATGTGTCGCCACACTTCCACCTCAGACCTATCAACCTGATCATCTTTCAGGGATCTTACTTCCTTGCGGAATGGGAAATCTCATCTTGAGGGGGGCTTCATGCTTAGATGCTTTCAGCACTTATCCCGTCCGCACATAGCTACCCAGCGATGCCCTTGGCAGAACAACTGGTACACCAGCGGTGCGTCCATCCCGGTCCTCTCGTACTAAGGACAGCTCCTCTCAAATTTCCTGCGCCCGCGACGGATAGGGACCGAACTGTCTCACGACGTTCTGAACCCAGCTCGCGTACCGCTTTAATGGGCGAACAGCCCAACCCTTGGGACCGACTACAGCCCCAGGATGCGATGAGCCGACATCGAGGTGCCAAACCTCCCCGTCGATGTGGACTCTTGGGGGAGATAAGCCTGTTATCCCCGGGGTAGCTTTTATCCGTTGAGCGATGGCCCTTCCATGCGGAACCACCGGATCACTAAGCCCGACTTTCGTCCCTGCTCGACTTGTAGGTCTCGCAGTCAAGCTCCCTTGTGCCTTTACACTCTGCGAATGATTTCCAACCATTCTGAGGGAACCTTTGGGCGCCTCCGTTACCTTTTAGGAGGCGACCGCCCCAGTCAAACTGCCCACCTGACACTGTCTCCCCGCCCGATAAGGGCGGCGGGTTAGAAGGTCAATACAGCCAGGGTAGTATCCCACCGATGCCTCCACCGAAGCTGGCGCTCCGGTTTCCAAGGCTCCTACCTATCCTGTACAAGCTGTACCAACATTCAATATCAGGCTGCAGTAAAGCTCCACGGGGTCTTTCCGTCCTGTCGCGGGTAACCTGCATCTTCACAGGTACTATAATTTCACCGAGTCTCTCGTTGAGACAGTGCCCAGATCGTTGCGCCTTTCGTGCGGGTCGGAACTTACCCGACAAGGAATTTCGCTACCTTAGGACCGTTATAGTTACGGCCGCCGTTTACTGGGGCTTCAATTCGCACCTTCGCTTACGCTAAGCGCTCCTCTTAACCTTCCAGCACCGGGCAGGCGTCAGCCCCTATACTTCGCCTTACGGCTTCGCAGAGACCTGTGTTTTTGCTAAACAGTCGCCTGGGCCTATTCACTGCGGCTCTCTCGGGCTTGCACCCTAACAGAGCACCCCTTCTCCCGAAGTTACGGGGTCATTTTGCCGAGTTCCTTAACGAGAGTTCTCTCGATCACCTTAGGATTCTCTCCTCGCCTACCTGTGTCGGTTTGCGGTACGGGCACCTCTCACCTCGCTAGAGGCTTTTCTTGGCAGTGTGGAATCAGGAACTTCGCTACTATAATTCGCTCGCCATCACAGCTCAGCCTTCACGGGAAACGGATTTGCCTATTTCCCAGCCTAACTGCTTGGACGCGGATATCCAATACCGCGCTTACCCTATCCTCCTGCGTCCCCCCATTGCTCAAATGGTGAGGAGGTGGTACAGGAATATCAACCTGTTATCCATCGCCTACGCCTTTCGGCCTCGGCTTAGGTCCCGACTAACCCTGAGCGGACGAGCCTTCCTCAGGAAACCTTAGGCATTCGGTGGAGGGGATTCTCACCCCTCTTTCGCTACTCATACCGGCATTCTCACTTCTAAGCGCTCCACAAGTCCTTCCGGTCTTGCTTCACAGCCCTTAGAACGCTCTCCTACCACTGTTCGAAGAACAGTCCGCAGCTTCGGTGATACGTTTAGCCCCGGTACATTTTCGGCGCAGAGTCACTCGACCAGTGAGCTATTACGCACTCTTTAAATGGTGGCTGCTTCTAAGCCAACATCCTGGTTGTCTAAGCAACTCCACATCCTTTTCCACTTAACGTATACTTTGGGACCTTAGCTGGCGGTCTGGGCTGTTTCCCTTTCGACTACGGATCTTATCACTCGCAGTCTGACTCCCAAGGATAAGTCATCGGCATTCGGAGTTTGACTGAATTCGGTAACCCGGTAGGGGCCCCTAGTCCAATCAGTGCTCTACCTCCGAGACTCTTACCTTGAGGCTAGCCCTAAAGCTATTTCGGAGAGAACCAGCTATCTCCAGGTTCGATTGGCATTTCACCCCTACCCACACCTCATCCCCGCACTTTTCAACGTGCGTGGGTTCGGGCCTCCATTCAGTGTTACCTGAACTTCACCCTGGACATGGGTAGATCACCTGGTTTCGGGTCTACGACCACGTACTCAATTCGCCCTATTCAGACTCGCTTTCGCTGCGGCTCCGCATCTTCTGCTTAACCTTGCACGGGATCGTAACTCGCCGGTTCATTCTACAAAAGGCACGCCATCACCCGTTAACGGGCTCTGACTACTTGTAGGCACACGGTTTCAGGATCTCTTTCACTCCCCTTCCGGGGTGCTTTTCACCTTTCCCTCACGGTACTGGTTCACTATCGGTCACTAGGGAGTATTTAGCCTTGGGAGATGGTCCTCCCGGATTCCGACGGAATTTCACGTGTTCCGCCGTACTCAGGATCCACTCAGGAGAGAACGAAGTTTTGACTACAGGGCTGTTACCTCCTATGGCGGGCCTTTCCAGACCTCTTCATCTACCTCGTTCCTTTGTAACTCCGTACAGAGTGTCCTACAACCCCAAGAGGCAAGCCTCTTGGTTTGGGCTGGTCCCGTTTCGCTCGCCGCTACTCAGGGAATCGCATTTGCTTTCTCTTCCTCCGGGTACTTAGATGTTTCAGTTCCCCGGGTCTGCCTTCTCATATCCTATGTATTCAGATATGGATACCACTCCATTACGAGTGGTGGGTTTCCCCATTCGGAAATCTCCGGATCAAAGCTTGCTTACAGCTCCCCGAAGCATATCGGTGTTCGTCCCGTCCTTCATCGGCTCCTAGTGCCAAGGCATCCACCGTGCGCCCTTTCTAACTTAACCGTTAAAAAGAATCACTACGTGATATCTTGCATTACTAATTGAATGTGAATTACTTCTGTTATCTAGTTTTCAAAGAACAACATCTCGAAGAATCAAATGATCCTTCAAAACTAAACAAGACAGGGAACGTTCTGTTTATAAGACCCAAGGTCTTATATTCCGTTAAAATCCTTAGAAAGGAGGTGATCCAGCCGCACCTTCCGATACGGCTACCTTGTTACGACTTCACCCCAATCATCTGTCCCACCTTCGGCGGCTGGCTCCTAAAAGGTTACCTCACCGACTTCGGGTGTTACAAACTCTCGTGGTGTGACGGGCGGTGTGTACAAGGCCCGGGAACGTATTCACCGCGGCATGCTGATCCGCGATTACTAGCGATTCCAGCTTCACGCAGTCGAGTTGCAGACTGCGATCCGAACTGAGAACAGATTTGTGGGATTGGCTTAACCTCGCGGTTTCGCTGCCCTTTGTTCTGTCCATTGTAGCACGTGTGTAGCCCAGGTCATAAGGGGCATGATGATTTGACGTCATCCCCACCTTCCTCCGGTTTGTCACCGGCAGTCACCTTAGAGTGCCCAACTGAATGCTGGCAACTAAGATCAAGGGTTGCGCTCGTTGCGGGACTTAACCCAACATCTCACGACACGAGCTGACGACAACCATGCACCACCTGTCACTCTGCCCCCGAAGGGGACGTCCTATCTCTAGGATTGTCAGAGGATGTCAAGACCTGGTAAGGTTCTTCGCGTTGCTTCGAATTAAACCACATGCTCCACCGCTTGTGCGGGCCCCCGTCAATTCCTTTGAGTTTCAGTCTTGCGACCGTACTCCCCAGGCGGAGTGCTTAATGCGTTAGCTGCAGCACTAAGGGGCGGAAACCCCCTAACACTTAGCACTCATCGTTTACGGCGTGGACTACCAGGGTATCTAATCCTGTTCGCTCCCCACGCTTTCGCTCCTCAGCGTCAGTTACAGACCAGAGAGTCGCCTTCGCCACTGGTGTTCCTCCACATCTCTACGCATTTCACCGCTACACGTGGAATTCCACTCTCCTCTTCTGCACTCAAGTTCCCCAGTTTCCAATGACCCTCCCCGGTTGAGCCGGGGGCTTTCACATCAGACTTAAGAAACCGCCTGCGAGCCCTTTACGCCCAATAATTCCGGACAACGCTTGCCACCTACGTATTACCGCGGCTGCTGGCACGTAGTTAGCCGTGGCTTTCTGGTTAGGTACCGTCAAGGTGCCGCCCTATTTGAACGGCACTTGTTCTTCCCTAACAACAGAGCTTTACGATCCGAAAACCTTCATCACTCACGCGGCGTTGCTCCGTCAGACTTTCGTCCATTGCGGAAGATTCCCTACTGCTGCCTCCCGTAGGAGTCTGGGCCGTGTCTCAGTCCCAGTGTGGCCGATCACCCTCTCAGGTCGGCTACGCATCGTTGCCTTGGTGAGCCGTTACCTCACCAACTAGCTAATGCGCCGCGGGTCCATCTGTAAGTGGTAGCCGAAGCCACCTTTTATGTCTGAACCATGCGGTTCAAACAAGCATCCGGTATTAGCCCCGGTTTCCCGGAGTTATCCCAGTCTTACAGGCAGGTTACCCACGTGTTACTCACCCGTCCGCCGCTAACATCAGGGAGCAAGCTCCCATCTGTCCGCTCGACTTGCATGTATTAGGCACGCCGCCAGCGTTCGTCCTGAGCCAGGATCAAACTCTCCGATAAAGTAGTTTGACTGACTACGCACATCGCTGTGCGATTTATTTAAAACTTTGAATTAACAGGTACGTTTTGTCTTGTTTAGTTTTCAAAGATCATTACCGCTTGTTGAAGCAACTTTATTATCTTACCACTCAGCTTCTTTTATGTCAACAACTTTTTTTAAGTTGTTTCCGAAGCTTTTTGTTGTTGTCTGCTGTTCATCAGCGACGTTTAATAATATACCACGGTGCCTCTCTATAAATCAAGCATTTTTTAAAAAAAAGAGAAAAAAAGAAAACCAGTATATTATCTTTATAGTTTGAGAATGGTCGGGAAGACAGGATTCGAACCTGCGACCCCATGGTCCCAAACCATGTGCTCTACCAAGCTGAGCTACTTCCCGATTTTTAAATATATTATGGCGCGCCCGAGAGGAGTCGAACCCCTAACCTTTTGATCCGTAGTCAAACGCTCTATCCAATTGAGCTACGGGCGCAATCAATTTCACAATATCCCGTTGGGATAAAATGGAGCGGAAGACGGGATTCGAACCCGCGACCCCCACCTTGGCAAGGTGATGTTCTACCACTGAACTACTTCCGCAAGTAAAAATGTAATGTACAGCCAGAATACAGCATCAGATAACCAAAAACTGTATTGTTATTTATTCAGTAAAACTCCAAACGGTATAACCCGCAGACTAATCTAAAGCATACTGTTCATTATGACAAAAGTAATTATATCAAGGTTTTGATAAAAGTCAATACCGTTTAACA
>NZ_CP025258.1:492500-555000 GCF_002843505.1 Bacillus sp. SJ-10
GTTTGACTGAATTCGGTAACCCGGTAGGGGCCCCTAGTCCAATCAGTGCTCTACCTCCGAGACTCTTACCTTGAGGCTAGCCCTAAAGCTATTTCGGAGAGAACCAGCTATCTCCAGGTTCGATTGGCATTTCACCCCTACCCACACCTCATCCCCGCACTTTTCAACGTGCGTGGGTTCGGGCCTCCATTCAGTGTTACCTGAACTTCACCCTGGACATGGGTAGATCACCTGGTTTCGGGTCTACGACCACGTACTCAATTCGCCCTATTCAGACTCGCTTTCGCTGCGGCTCCGCATCTTCTGCTTAACCTTGCACGGGATCGTAACTCGCCGGTTCATTCTACAAAAGGCACGCCATCACCCGTTAACGGGCTCTGACTACTTGTAGGCACACGGTTTCAGGATCTCTTTCACTCCCCTTCCGGGGTGCTTTTCACCTTTCCCTCACGGTACTGGTTCACTATCGGTCACTAGGGAGTATTTAGCCTTGGGAGATGGTCCTCCCGGATTCCGACGGAATTTCACGTGTTCCGCCGTACTCAGGATCCACTCAGGAGAGAACGAAGTTTTGACTACAGGGCTGTTACCTCCTATGGCGGGCCTTTCCAGACCTCTTCATCTACCTCGTTCCTTTGTAACTCCGTACAGAGTGTCCTACAACCCCAAGAGGCAAGCCTCTTGGTTTGGGCTGGTCCCGTTTCGCTCGCCGCTACTCAGGGAATCGCATTTGCTTTCTCTTCCTCCGGGTACTTAGATGTTTCAGTTCCCCGGGTCTGCCTTCTCATATCCTATGTATTCAGATATGGATACCACTCCATTACGAGTGGTGGGTTTCCCCATTCGGAAATCTCCGGATCAAAGCTTGCTTACAGCTCCCCGAAGCATATCGGTGTTCGTCCCGTCCTTCATCGGCTCCTAGTGCCAAGGCATCCACCGTGCGCCCTTTCTAACTTAACCGTTAAAAAGAATCACTACGTGATATCTTGCATTACTAATTGAATGTGAATTACTTCTGTTATCTAGTTTTCAAAGAACAACATCTCGAAGAATCAAATGATCCTTCAAAACTAAACAAGACAGGGAACGTTCTGTTTATAAGACCCAAGGTCTTATATTCCGTTAAAATCCTTAGAAAGGAGGTGATCCAGCCGCACCTTCCGATACGGCTACCTTGTTACGACTTCACCCCAATCATCTGTCCCACCTTCGGCGGCTGGCTCCTAAAAGGTTACCTCACCGACTTCGGGTGTTACAAACTCTCGTGGTGTGACGGGCGGTGTGTACAAGGCCCGGGAACGTATTCACCGCGGCATGCTGATCCGCGATTACTAGCGATTCCAGCTTCACGCAGTCGAGTTGCAGACTGCGATCCGAACTGAGAACAGATTTGTGGGATTGGCTTAACCTCGCGGTTTCGCTGCCCTTTGTTCTGTCCATTGTAGCACGTGTGTAGCCCAGGTCATAAGGGGCATGATGATTTGACGTCATCCCCACCTTCCTCCGGTTTGTCACCGGCAGTCACCTTAGAGTGCCCAACTGAATGCTGGCAACTAAGATCAAGGGTTGCGCTCGTTGCGGGACTTAACCCAACATCTCACGACACGAGCTGACGACAACCATGCACCACCTGTCACTCTGCCCCCGAAGGGGACGTCCTATCTCTAGGATTGTCAGAGGATGTCAAGACCTGGTAAGGTTCTTCGCGTTGCTTCGAATTAAACCACATGCTCCACCGCTTGTGCGGGCCCCCGTCAATTCCTTTGAGTTTCAGTCTTGCGACCGTACTCCCCAGGCGGAGTGCTTAATGCGTTAGCTGCAGCACTAAGGGGCGGAAACCCCCTAACACTTAGCACTCATCGTTTACGGCGTGGACTACCAGGGTATCTAATCCTGTTCGCTCCCCACGCTTTCGCTCCTCAGCGTCAGTTACAGACCAGAGAGTCGCCTTCGCCACTGGTGTTCCTCCACATCTCTACGCATTTCACCGCTACACGTGGAATTCCACTCTCCTCTTCTGCACTCAAGTTCCCCAGTTTCCAATGACCCTCCCCGGTTGAGCCGGGGGCTTTCACATCAGACTTAAGAAACCGCCTGCGAGCCCTTTACGCCCAATAATTCCGGACAACGCTTGCCACCTACGTATTACCGCGGCTGCTGGCACGTAGTTAGCCGTGGCTTTCTGGTTAGGTACCGTCAAGGTGCCGCCCTATTTGAACGGCACTTGTTCTTCCCTAACAACAGAGCTTTACGATCCGAAAACCTTCATCACTCACGCGGCGTTGCTCCGTCAGACTTTCGTCCATTGCGGAAGATTCCCTACTGCTGCCTCCCGTAGGAGTCTGGGCCGTGTCTCAGTCCCAGTGTGGCCGATCACCCTCTCAGGTCGGCTACGCATCGTTGCCTTGGTGAGCCGTTACCTCACCAACTAGCTAATGCGCCGCGGGTCCATCTGTAAGTGGTAGCCGAAGCCACCTTTTATGTCTGAACCATGCGGTTCAAACAAGCATCCGGTATTAGCCCCGGTTTCCCGGAGTTATCCCAGTCTTACAGGCAGGTTACCCACGTGTTACTCACCCGTCCGCCGCTAACATCAGGGAGCAAGCTCCCATCTGTCCGCTCGACTTGCATGTATTAGGCACGCCGCCAGCGTTCGTCCTGAGCCAGGATCAAACTCTCCGATAAAGTAGTTTGACTGACTACGCACATCGCTGTGCGATTTATTTAAAACTTTGAATTAACAGGTACGTTTTGTCTTGTTTAGTTTTCAAAGATCATTACCGCTTGTTGAAGCAACTTTATTATCTTACCACTCAGCTTCTTTTATGTCAACAACTTTTTTTAAGTTGTTTCCGAAGCTTTTTGTTGTTGTCTGCTGTTCATCAGCGACGTTTAATAATATACCATGCATTCTTTAAATTTAGCAAGTGTTTTTTTCATTTTTTTTAAAACGTATTTCGTTATATTCATCTCCGCCGCGGCATACGATGTAATCAAGCATGGACAAGATAAGGAGGCGTCATCAGTGAATCACTTCTACGTGTGGCACATCAGAAGGATAAAACAGCTGCTTATTATTATCATTGCCGCATTTGCAGCAGCCAGCTTTTTTTATATACAGAGAGCCGTCCCCCTTCCTGTATTTTTAACTGATAGCGGCCCGAAGGCTATTTCAAAAGGGGAGACGAAAGCGGGCGAAGTCGCATTAACATTCGATATCAGCTGGGGCGACGAAAAGGCGGTTCCTATTCTGAACGCGCTAAAAGCAAACGGTATTAAAAACGCCACTTTTTTTCTGTCAGCTTCTTGGGCGGAACGGCACCCGGACACAGTTGAACGTATGGTAAAAGACGGACATCAAATCGGCAGCATGGGATATGCGTATAAGAATTATACCAACCTAGAGGACAATGAAATAAAAAAAGATATCCTCCGGGCCCAGACTGCATTTAAAAAGCTGGGTGTGAAGAATGTTCATTTACTCCGCCCGCCGACCGGACAATTTAATAAAAAGGTTCTTACCATTGCACAGAAGTACCACTATTCAGTGGTTCATTACAGCGTTAACTCGCAGGATTGGACAAATCCCGGCCCTGATAAAATCATTGAAAATGTAAACAGTCATATAAAAGGCGGCGACATTGTCCTGCTGCACGCCTCTGATTCAGCAACACAGACTGAAGAAGCGCTCCCCGCCATTATTCACAATTTAAAGCAAAAAGGACTGAAAAACGTGACAGTCGGCGACCTGATCGCAAATACTGACGTCAAGTCATCAGAAGTGAAATAACTACCTCTGGGCAAACTTCGGCAGCATTAGCAGCTGAAACGCATTGCAGCCCATCAGCGGAATCAGCATTAAATAAAGCCAGTCCTCATTATTCACTCGTAGCGCGGGAACCCATTCAAGCGCTGTAATAACGACCATTAAAAATAATGATGAAACGAACGTATTTTTTGAGGACTGCTTTTGTTTTATATATGCCGTCAACAGGCCGACGGCAAGCAGAGCCAGCGGCAGCCAGACAAACCCCGCAATCGAGTCATCCCGCTCTCCGAAAAACAAAAATCTGACGTACATTAAATCAAAAGCGACAAACAGAATGATAAACAGCTGAAGCAGATTCCAAAGCGAGCTTGATCTGAGAATTTCAAGGGCAAACCGGTGCACCGTCAAAAAAACGAAGAATCCCATCTGGCTGATCACACTGAAAATCATGCCTACCCCGATAAACCAGATCAGAACGGAGAAAATCTGACCGGCATCAAAATTCAGGAAGAACCCCTTGTACTCCCCCCACTTCAGAGCAAATCCCACGACGCTTGTAATAAGAGCGCCCACAGCTAAAATCGAAAAGAAAAATCGAACAAGCCCGCGGCTTTTCATCTCTTATTCATCCCCCTGACAATCGCGTTCAGCGATATTTTGTTATGTATAAATCCATTCCGATGAATCATATTAAAAATAAGTACAAGTAAGGAAGGAGCTTATGCATGTCAAAAGCCAAAACGCTATTGATAAGCTGTTTTGTTGTATTATCTGTAACAGCTTGTGCTCCAAAAGACCAAGCAGCGGATATGGATTATGACCAGACTAAAAAAATGGTTGTTGATATATTAAAGACCGATGATGGAAAAAAGGCAATTAAGGAAATATTAAATGATGATGCGATGAATGAGGCATTGGTGATTGATCAAAATGCCATTAAAGGCACAATAGAGAAAACCCTCACCTCTAAAAAAGGGGCGGAGTTCTGGAAAACCATCTTTGAAGACTCAAAGTTCGCCGAGAGCTTTGCAAAAACTCTTCAGCCTGAGCATGAAAAAATCATAAAAAAACTGATGAAAGACCCTGATTATCAGAAAAGTTTTATGCAGATCATGCAGGACCCCGGCATGGATAAAAAATACTATGAGCTGGTGAAAAGCCAAAAGTTCCGCAGTTACTTAGAAGATGTAATTACAGAGACACTTTCCAGCCCGCTTTTCAAAAAGCAATTCGAGGATGAATTGAAAAAAGCGGCTTCAAGCTCTGAAAAAGAAAGCCAATAAAAGGCCGGGCCGTGTTGATCCCGGCCCCTTTTTTATTCAGCTGTTTTTTCAATGACTTTCTGGGCGATCCCCATATAAATTTCCCCGATCGAATGACTTCTGTCATAGACAGAAGGCGCAAACTGGTCCTTGTCCCAATCAGGCTGTTTTAAAGGAATTCTGCCAAGCAACGGGACTTGCAATTCCTCTGCAAGCTTATCTCCCCCGCCTTGACCGAACACATATTCTCTCTCGCCGGTTTTTGCACTTTCATAGTAAGCCATATTTTCAATGACCCCTACAACTTCATGATCGGTCTTAATCGCCATAGAACCCGCTCTCGCCGCTACAAATGCGGCTGTAGGGTGCGGCGTTGATACGATAATCTCTTTGCAGCTCGGAAGCATTGTGTGTACATCGAGCGCCACATCACCCGTGCCGGGCGGCAGATCAAGAACGATATAGTCAACCTCTCCCCAGTCAACTTCATGGAAGAAGTTATTCAGCATCTTGCCCAGCATCGGCCCTCTCCACACAACCGGAGCGTTTTCTTCGACGAAAAAGCCCATCGACATAACCTTTACTCCAAATCTTTCGACAGGAAGCAGTTTTTCTCCTTCTACTGTCGGGCGAACTGTAATACCCATCATGTCCGGCACGCTGAATCCGTATATATCCGCGTCAATCAAGCCGACTTTTTTTCCGAGCCGCGCAAGAGAAATGGCCAGGTTGACGGAAACCGTTGATTTGCCGACACCGCCTTTTCCGCTTGCCACCGCAAGAAAGACCGGCGGATGTTTCCTATTCAGCAGGGTTTCGCTTTCAGCAGCCGGCCGGCTGAATTTCGCCAATGTTTCTTCCGGCAGCTCTTCAAACCGCAGTCCCACAGTTTCCGCACCCGCTTCTTTCAGAACGGATACGATTTCCTGCTGAATGCCCATCTGTTCAGCCGTCCCCGTTTTTGCCAGTGCAATTTTTACACTGACATGCCGTTTTTCCGGCTTGATCTTTACTTCTTTAATGGCATCCAATTCTCCCAGCGGTCTATGAAGAAAAGGTTCGCGCATGTTTCCGACTATATTTCTTACTTCATCTTCTCTTATCATCGAACCCTCACCCTTTGTGTATTCGTTTACAAATGGTATTATACCATATATTAAACATAGAATCGGCGAAAAACCCTCCTTACTCGGGAGGGTCTCCTTTCTCTGTGAAGTATCTCAATACGCCCTTATACACGGAAGAAGCGATTTTGTCCTGATATTTGGGCTGTCCGAGCCTTTTCGCTTCCGCGGGATTGGACAGAAATCCGATTTCCACCAGCGCGCCCGGTTTGGTTACATTCTGCATTAAGTAAATGCCGTGTATCCGTTTTGCCTTTCTCGTTGTATTCTCCAAATTGATTCTCAATTCGTCCTGTATATATTTTGCCACTTTTTCATTTTCTTCGTATTTTCCATAGTAGAAGCTTTGGGCGCCGCTCCATCTCGGTGACGGTATGGCGTTCAGATGAATGCTGATATAAAGCTCCGCCTCTGAACGGTTGATGATTTCCACGCGCTTTCTCAGATCTTCCGCTTTGCGTCTGCTGTAGCCTTTCGTCCCTTCAGGAGCTAAATCAGTATCCGTCTCCCGCGTCATAATGACCAAAGCTCCCTGCTCCTGCAAATAGTCTCTTACCCTGGAGGCCACTTCGAGAGTAATGTCCTTTTCAAGGTGACTGCCTCCCGTGGCGCCTCCGTCCGGCCCGCCGTGTCCCGGATCGAGATAGATGATTTTTCCGCTCAGCGGCAGACTCCACGGCCGCCAGGAATCATCATTATGGAATTGAAACCGGAATAAACACAATAATATGATAAAGCCAAGTAAAAAACCGAGCCATTTCAGCTTTTTTGCCATACCTTTCCCTCCCGCTTGTCCCCGTTATTAATAAGTATGGGACAAGGGAAGAAATTATGATTACCTCATGCGGAGCTTACATTGTTTTTCTCTTTGCAGAAATCCTTCCGTCCACCAGCTGTTGATAAACCGGCAGGACGCTTCATAGATTTCTTTTTGTTTAACGGAAGAATATTGCTCATGCGTCCAATTGCAAAGATATTCAAAAAAATCGACCGTCAGTTCTTCCTCTTCTTCAGCCGAACGGGCGTTTGCCCTCTGCAAAGACTCACCATAATAGCCAAAGACGCCGAACCGGCCGCCTAATAAATACGCTTCAATTGCAAAATCTATGCATCCTTCACTCAGAATGCCGTTTTCGTCTTGAAGAAAGGGAAACAAAGGGGTAAGACATGCTTTTACGGACTGAATGATCTGCGTCAGTGACAGCTCCTTTAGTAAACTCTTCTCAAGCTCAAAATCCTTCTGCCGTTTCACGTCTGAAAAAGATAATACTTCTGCCATTGCCAGCCACGCTCCTTTTTACTGTTATTTTGAAAGGAAAAGGGAAAAAGCATGCTTTGTTGATAGTGGAAATCCTCCCAAATGAAGGAGTTTTATGTTAACTGGAAGAAGAAAGAGCTGAGGTGACGTTATGAAAAAGCTGTTTCAATACAATTGGATGGTGCGTGACGAGTGGTTTATGATATGTGAAAAGCTGAGCCGGGAGGAACTGACGAAAACCCGGACGGGCGGAATGGAGAGCATCTTGCGGACTTTATTTCATATCATTGATGTCGAGATCAGCTGGGCTCGTGCCATTTTAGGTAAAGATGATGTTTTACCTGCTGAGTCTGACTATACGAGCATTCAGGATCTCAGAAAGCTGTCTGAACAGTATCGGGAGGATGTCATTCATGCGGTCTCCCGCAAAGGACCGGATCTTGTTAATCCGGACTGGATGGACCAAACCTTTCCTAAAGAAGATATTCTCCGCCACATCCTTGCGCATGAGATTCACCATATGGGACAACTGTCGGTTTGGGCCAGAGAAATTGGGATAGAGCCGGTTTCGGCTAATGTGATCAGCCGTCCGCAGGAAAAAGCCGCAAAAAAACAGCACCTCTGACGGGATGCCGTTTTTATATTTTAATGCTTCTTGTTACGGAGTATGTATTAATGTATTCATCCAGCACGAGGCCGCCTTTGTCCTCGTAAAAACCGGCAACCATAAAGCCTGCGTCAATCTGACCTTTAATTTGATCCTCCAGCGTATGGCCGAATTCAAGCGCTTCATGATTATCAATAAGTTCCTTTACCTTTTTCTTACTCAGATCTTTTTCATCCGAAAACGGAATGGAATACTTTACTTTTAGTACGCCTTCCTGCTCTAAATCCATATCAAATAAGAACACGACGGGATTTACAAAACCGGAGACTAAAGACCCGCCTTTTTTCAATACGCGATAAGCTTCTTTCCATACCGGAAGAACCGTATCAACAAAGCAATTCGATACCGGGTGCACGATAAAATCAAATGACTCATCATCAAAACAGCTCAGATCATTCATGCTGCCTTTTACAGTCCGAAGCGTAAGATCGTCCCGCTCGGCAACCATTTTGTCTTGCGCAAGCTGTTTTTCCGAATTGTCAAAGATGGTGACATCCGCTCCTGCAGCAGCCAGGACCGGGCCTTGCTGTCCTCCTCCTGAAGCGAGACAAAGAACCTTCAGACCGTCTATGGGCGGAAACCAATCCGCCGGCACATCTTTTCCGGGGGTCATCCTGATGCTCCAATTGCCTTTTTTCGCTTCACCAATCGTATGAGAATCAACCGCAACCGTCCATTCATTGCCTGTTTCGACTTTTTTATCCCATGCCTTGCTGTTATGTATGACTAACTTATTCATTATAACTGCGCTCCTTATTGGTAATGAATAGAGTATAACAAACAATTCTAGAAAAACATCGGATAACCTCTTGAATATGAGAAAAAAATACAAAAAAACCACAACCAAGAAGTTGTGGTTTTTGCAATCCAAAACGATTAACGTTTTGAGAACTGAGGTGCACGACGAGCGCCTTTAAGACCGTATTTTTTACGTTCTTTCATACGAGCGTCACGAGTCAGAAGACCAGCACGTTTAAGTGTTGCACGGTATTCTGGATCTGCTTCAAGCAAAGCACGAGCGATACCATGACGGATTGCTCCAGCTTGACCAGATAAGCCGCCTCCATGTACGTTTACTAAAACATCATAAGTACCAGCTGTTTCAGTTAAAGTTAATGGTTGTTTGATATCTTCGATTAGAGCCGGAGATGGGATGTGCTCGCTGATTTCACGATTATTAACGACGATACGACCTTCTCCTGGAACTAAGCGCACACGCGCTACAGAACTTTTACGACGGCCAGTACCGTAATATTGAACCTGTGCCAAATTGGTAACCTCCTTTTTAATTAACCGCGAAGTTCGTAAACTTCAGGTTTTTGTGCTTCATGTGGATGCTCAGAACCACGGTATACGTTCAATTTTTTGAACATTTGACGACCTAGAGAACCTTTTGGAAGCATGCCTTTGATAGCAAGCTCAAGCATTTTCTCAGGGTAGTTTGTACGCATTTCAAGAGCTGTTCTTGATTTTAATCCGCCTGGATGTTGAGTGTGACGGTAGTAGATTTTATCAGTTAACTTTTTACCAGTTAACTCGATTTTTTCAGCGTTGATGATGATCACATGATCTCCAGTATCAACGTGCGGTGTGTAAGTCGGTTTGTGTTTTCCGCGAAGGATAGATGCAACTTCTGTAGAAAGACGTCCTAAAGTCTTGCCTGCTGCATCAACAACTAACCACTTGCGTTCAATAGTACTTGCGTTAGCCATAGGTGTTGTACGCATTGAATTTCCCTCCTAAATGATCTGTCATTTTCAATAATCTACGATTACGTTCTATTTCACAACACAATAAGTTCCGGGGCTTATCGTGGGGTTGAAATACATACCATATGATATCTTATAACTTTATGCAGACTCTGTCAAGAAAATGTTACACCTGGTTTAGTTGTCATAGCAAACGCTCCATAAATACAGCCCGTGCCCCGGTGCGGTGCGCCCCGCGGCTTCGCGATCCTTCGCTTCGAGCATTGCTTTTACATCATCGGGAGAAAATTTTCCAGCTCCTGTATCCAATAATGTTCCGGCAATGATTCTGACCATATTATAGAGAAAACCGTTTCCGGTGATCCGCATCTGCAGGCCGTCTCCGGTCTCAGTCCAATCCAGCTCGTAAATCGTTCTGACTTTATCCTGAACCGCGGTATCAGCCGCGCAAAAGCTTGTGAAATCATGTGTCCCGATGAGGTGCCTTGAAGCTTCCCTCATTTTCTGCACATTAAGCTGATATGCAAAATGGTAAGCGTAATGTCGTTTAAATACGTCCGGGTGTTTCTCCGTATATACAATGTAGCGATATTCCTTTTGGACCGCGCTAAATCGTGCATGGAACCCATCATCCGCAATCTCTGCTGTTTTGACGGCAATATCATCAGGCAGCAGGGCATTGAGCGCAAACGGCCATTTCTCAGCCGGGATGGACAGCGGCGTATCAAAATGAATGACCTGCCCGGCAGCATGAACATCGCTGTCCGTGCGGCCGGATGAGTAAACAGGCACTCTGCCGTCCGTTTTATGGATGACGGCCAGGGCTTTTTCCAATTCACTTTGAACGGTCCGCTTTCCAGGCTGAACCTGATATCCGTTAAATAAATGCCCGTCATAAGCAATGGTACATTTCACTCTCATTCAGCAGCACCTCTAACTTCTTAAGAAAAACAATAACACGGCTAATACGATGATGAGCAGAATAGCTCCGGTATCCTTTCCGGTCCAGACGAGCTTTCTGTATTTCGTTCTCCCCTCACCGCCCTGGTAGCCTCTCGCCTCCATGGCGACCGCGAGCTCTTCCGCGCGTTTAAAGGCGCTGACAAACAGCGGGACAAGCAGCGGAACAACCGCTTTGATTCTGTCTTTCACCGGGCCGCTTGTAAAGTCCGCACCCCTTGCCATTTGCGCCTTCATGATTTTATCTGTCTCTTCCATCAATGTCGGGATAAATCGCAACGATATCGACATCATCAATGCGAGTTCGTGTACGGGCAGCTTCACCTTTTTAAAAGGATTCAGGAGCTGCTCCATTCCATCCGTTATTTCAATCGGCGTTGTTGTCAGCGTCAGCAGCGTCGTCATAAAGATAAGGTAAACGAAACGGAGGGAGATAAAAATCCCCTGTATAAGTCCGCCCTCATACACTTTAAACCAGCCAAGCTGAAAAATGACAGATCCTTCATGTGTCATGAAAATGTGTAATAAAAAGGTAAACGCCACAATCCAGATAATCGGCTTAAGCCCCTTCAGCAAAAAGCTGAACGGCACGCGTGTTAAGGCAATCACCCCGAATGTAAACAAACCGAGCAAAGCGTACGTCTGTACGTTGTTTGCTAAAAAAACGATACATACAAAAAGAAAGATGCTGACAAGTTTTGTTCGCGGGTCCAATCGGTGAATAAGCGATGATCCGGGAACATACTTTCCGATAATCATGCTGTCCATCATTGGTCCTTTTCCTCCTGAAAGAAAGCCTTAATTTCACTGGCGGCATCCTGCAGGGTCAGCATGGGTTTCTCATACTTGACTCCGAGAGCCTTCTCAAGCCGTCTCTGAAACTTTACCGATTCAGGAAGATCCAGTCCCATTTCGGCCATCTCTTCACCTTTTACAAACAAGTCACGCGGACTCCCCGTCGCTTTAATGGTTCCTTTGTGCATGACGATCATTTCGTCAGCATAGCGGGCGGCGTCCTCCATGCTGTGGGTGACGAGAACGGTAGTCAGGTTTCCCCGCTGATGAAGCGCATAGAACATGTCCATAATGTCCTGGCGCCCTCTCGGATCAAGACCGGCCGTCGGTTCATCCAAAACCAGCACTTCCGGCTCCATCGCGAGAACGCCGGCAATCGCCACTCTGCGCATCTGGCCGCCGCTGAGCTCAAATGGTGAACGATTCAAAATGTCTTCCGGAAGGCCCACAAGCCCCAGCATTTCTTTTGCTTTCCGTTCAGCGTCTTCTTTTTTTACACCGAAATTCATCGGTCCGAATGCGATGTCCTTCAGCACAGTCTCTTCAAACAGCTGATGTTCGGGAAATTGGAAAACGATTCCGACTTTTTTTCGCAAAGTCTTAAGGTCTTTATTCTTTTTACCGGCTGCCAGAATCGTGCTCCCGAGTTCAAGCTGTCCTTTAGTCGGTTTCAGCAAACCGTTTAAATGCTGCAGGAGCGTCGATTTGCCCGACCCTGTATGCCCGATGACGGCAACGTAGCTGCCCTCTTTTATCATGGCATTGATATCATACAGAGCCAGCCGTTCAAACGGTGTCTTCATTTGATAGCGGTGTTCTACATCTTTGATTTTAATGTCCACAGCTCATTCACCAGCCCTTCCTGAGTCAGATGGTTTTTCGTTAACCCCAGTCCGCTTTCTTTCAAAAGCAGGCTGAGCTGGAATGAGAAAGGCAAATCAAGACCGATGCGAACCAAGTCTTCGTTTAATTTAAAAATCTCTTCAGGCGTGCCCTCTGCATATTTCCTGCCGCCGTTCATCACAATGATCCTGTCCGCCCTTGCGGCTTCTTCCAGGTCATGTGTTATCGAAATGACGGTGGCCATGCCCTGATCTTTTAAGCGTCTGACAGTCTCAAGGACTTCTTCTCTCCCAATCGGGTCAAGCATGGATGTCGCTTCATCCAAAATCATAATATCAGGACGCGCGGCAATAATTCCCGCGATCGCCACTCTTTGTTTTTGACCTCCGGAGAGATGGTGCGGCTCTTGATCAAGAAAATCCTGCATATTGACTTGTGTGACAGCCCAATCTACTCTCTCAATCATTTCTTCGCGCGGAACACCATTGTTTTCTAAACCAAAAGCCACATCATCGCGAACAGTCGTTCCGACAAATTGGTTATCGGGATTCTGAAAGACCATCCCTATTTTTTTTCGCACATCCCACACGGTATCCTCAGTCAGCTTGATGCCGCCGACTTCAATTTCTCCGGCCTCAGACAAAATCAGCCCGTTCAACGCTCTGGCCAAAGTCGACTTCCCTGAACCGTTGTGGCCTACGATAGCAAGCCATTCTCCTTCGTATACCTCCAGACTCACACCGTCCAGCGCCGGTCTTTCTGCATCTTTGCGGTATCGGAATAGAATGTCTTTTACGGATATAAGCTGTTTTTGATCCACGGGCGCCTGACCTCCTCTCAGCTATAGCTCTGCTTTTCTGTCTCATGATAAAAAGTTCTGATATCTAAAAAAAGGGCATAGATCCAGTTAGAAACTGTCCCGCCCTTCTTTAGATACACAAAAATATGTGATTAAACCAATTCGATGATTGCCATTGGTGCACCGTCACCACGGCGAGGACCAAGCTTCATAATACGTGTGTATCCGCCTTGGCGCTCCTCGTAACGAGTTGCAATGTCAGAGAATAATTTTTGAAGTGCATCTTGGTTATTTTCTTCATTAGCAACCTCGTTGCGAATGTATGCAGCAGCTTGACGACGAGCATGCAAGTCACCGCGCTTACCAAGAGTGATCATCTTTTCAACAACAGAGCGAAGTTCTTTCGCACGTGTTTCAGTTGTTTCAATTCTTTCGTTGATGATCAAATCTGTTGTAAGATCACGAAGCATAGCTTTACGCTGTGAACTCGTACGTCCTAGTTTTCTGTATGACATGTGATGTCCCCTCCTTTAATGGAATGCTGTTTCTAAATAAAAAACACACGAAAATCCTAGTTCACATGGAAACTAGATCAATCGTCTTTGCGAAGGCCGAGTCCAAGTTCTTCTAGTTTCGCTTTCACTTCTTCAAGCGATTTGCGTCCCAGGTTGCGAACTTTCATCATATCTTCTTCCGTCTTGTTCGCAAGTTCTTGAACCGTGTTAATGCCCGCACGCTTCAAGCAGTTGTAAGAACGGACAGAAAGATCAAGTTCCTCAATCGTCATTTCAAGAACTTTTTCTTTTTGGTCCTCTTCTTTTTCAACCATGATTTCAGCATGCTGAGCTTCGTCAGTTAAACCGACGAATATATTAAGGTGTTCAGTTAAAATCTTTGAACCGAGAGCAATTGCTTCCTTCGGTCCAGTGCTTCCGTCAGTCCAAACATCAAGTGTAAGTTTGTCATAGTTTGCAACCTGGCCTACACGAGTGTTTTCTACCTGATAAGATAAACGAGAAACTGGCGTAAAGATTGAATCGATCGGAATCACGCCGATTGGCTGATCGTCTCTTTTGTTCGAATCAGCAGGTGTATACCCACGTCCTCTTTGTGCAGTAAGGCGAACTCGGAAACTCGCATTCTCACCAAGAGTCGCGATATGAAGATCCGGATTAAGGATTTCAACATCGCTGTCGTGTGTAATATCAGCTGCTGTGACAGTTCCTTCGCCCTGTACATCAATTTCAAGCGTCTTCTCTTCATCAGAGTAGATTTTCAATGCAAGCTTTTTAATGTGCAAGATTATCGTTGTAACATCTTCCACAACGCCTTCGATTGTCGAGAATTCGTGCAGTACACCATCTATCTGGATCGATGTTACAGCGGCACCAGGGAGTGAGGATAAGAGGATACGACGTAAGGAGTTACCCAGAGTTGTACCATATCCACGCTCAAGCGGCTCTACGACAAACTTACCAAATTTGGCATCGTCGCTGATTTCAACCGTTTCGATTTTTGGTTTTTCAATCTCGATCATTACTTAAAACCCTCCTTCAAAACGTCGAAACCTCGAATAGAATCATATGAGATTCCATCCGAAATTCCCCATTGTTTAGTCCCGTATGTGCTCAGGCAACGAGTCGGTGCATTCGTTTCATAAATAACTGTATCATAACCCATTATTGACAGGGACACAAAATCTATACAAACAAATTACACGCGGCGACGTTTTGGTGGACGGCATCCATTATGAGGAACAGGAGTTACGTCTCTGATAGCTGTAACTTCAAGTCCGGCAGCTTGTAAAGCACGGATTGCAGCTTCACGGCCAGAACCTGGTCCTTTAACAGTTACTTCAAGAGTTTTAAGTCCGTGTTCGATTGAACCTTTAGCAGCTGTTTCAGCAGCCATTTGCGCAGCAAAAGGAGTAGATTTACGAGAACCTCTGAATCCTAGAGCTCCGGCACTAGACCAAGAAAGAGCATTACCATGAGTATCAGTGATCGTAACGATCGTGTTGTTGAAAGTTGAACGAATATGAGCGATTCCTGACTCAATATTCTTTTTCACGCGACGTTTACGCGTGTTTTGTTTACGAGCAGCAGCCATTGTTTAGGTACCTCCCTTACTTATTTTTTCTTGTTAGCTACAGTACGACGCGGACCTTTACGAGTACGCGCATTGTTTTTAGAGTTTTGTCCGCGAACAGGCAAACCTCTGCGATGGCGGATTCCGCGGTAGCTTCCGATTTCGATCAGACGCTTGATGTTAAGAGAAACTTCACGGCGAAGGTCACCTTCTACTTTCAGTTTGTCAATAACATCACGGATTTTACCAAGTTCTTCTTCAGTAAGATCACGCACACGAGTATCTTCAGAAACACCAGCCTCTTTCAAGACTTGCTGAGCCGTTGTGCGGCCAATTCCGAAGACATATGTTAAAGAAATAACAACACGTTTGTCACGTGGGATATCTACACCAGCAATACGAGCCATTCTCTGGGCACCTCCTTATTAATTATCCTTGTTTTTGTTTATGCTTTGGATTTTCACAGATCACCATTACTTTTCCTTTTCTGCGAATAACTTTACATTTCTCGCAGATTGGTTTAACTGATGGTCTCACTTTCATGTGTTTCCAACCTCCTTCAGTTTCCGGAGTGCTTTATTTGTAACGGTACGTAATCCTGCCACGAGTTAAGTCATATGGAGATAATTCTACCGTAACTTTGTCTCCAGGTAAAATGCGAATGAAGTGCATGCGGATTTTACCAGATACGTGAGCCAAAACCGTATGGCCATTTTCGAGTTCAACTTTGAACATCGCGTTTGGCAGTGTTTCGACAATCGTACCTTCCACTTCAATTACATCGTCTTTCGCCATTCAAGTGTTCTCCCTTCTTCAAATCAGTAACTTGCTCTCTGACAAATTTCAAAAGAGAAAATCTCAGTTATCCGTTTGTCACACGCCCTGTTTCGTTTATACTGTTCTGAACTTCCGGAGATACGCAATCATAAAGGGTGAATGATTGATATTCTTTTTCTAAGGAGAATGAAATGTACGCTTTTCTCCGTCTGCTTTAGTACACGATGATGAATCTTCATTCCGATGACAGCAGCTAGCCGGTTTTTCTTCCGACCAATTGTAAACCTACAATCTGCCCAGGTGCGGAATGAAAAACATGTGTCATGGAATTCATTTCATCATCTAGACTTTTGTCAGTATATCAAAACCCGTTTCCGTAATCGCAATCGTATGTTCAAAATGAGCACACTTTTTCCCATCTACCGTTACAACCGTCCAGTTATCAGCCAATGTTTTCACATATCGGCTGCCAGCGTTAACCATCGGTTCTATAGCGAGAACCATACCAGGCTTCAGCCTAGGTCCTTTGTTTGGCGGACCGTAATGAGGAATTTGCGGATCCTCATGCAAGTCTTGACCAACACCATGTCCGACATACTCCCTAACAACTGAAAACTGCTCATTTTCGACATACGTTTGTATTGCGTGGGAAATATTCGACAAACGTTCACCTGGTTTTGCTTCCTTCAAGCCTTTATATAAAGACTCCTCTGTCACTTCCAGCAATCGTTTATCATCATCACTGATGTTTCCTACCGGATATGTCCAAGCAGAGTCACCATGATAACCATTTAATTTAGCACCGATATCAATGCTGATAATGTCACCGTCACGCAAAACCCTTTTACCGGGAATTCCGTGAACGAGTTCTTCATTAACTGATACACAAATGCTCCCGCGAAACCCATTATACCCCTTAAAAGATGGGATTGCACCCTGCTTCTCAATAAAACGTTCGGCAATTTGATCCAATTCTTTTGTCGAGATTCCTGGTTTAATGTGCTTTTTCATCTCTTCATGAGTCAAAGCCACGATTCGCCCTGCTTCCCGCATGATGCCAAGCTCACGAGGGGTCTTACAGATAATCATTTGCTCAATCCTCCAAGAAGCTCTTTCACATCTTTGTACACGTCGTTAATGTCCTGCTGGCCATTGACGTTGACAAGATACCCTTTCTCAGAATAAAAATCGAGTAAAGGCTGAGTCTGCTTCATGTTGACCTCAAGCCGTTTTGAGACGGTTTCCTCATTATCATCTGCCCGTTGATAAAGGTCTCCTCCGTCTTTATCACAAACACCCGGCGTTTTCGGCGGATTGAAAACCAAATGATAGGTTGTGCCGCAAACACTGCAAATTCTGCGTCCAGTCAAACGTTCCATTAAAGAGTCTTTGTCTACTTTAATGTTAATGACATAATCAATCGGCTTGCCGTATTCCTCAAGAATGTTTTCAAGAGCTTCAGCCTGAGCGACTGTTCGCGGAAATCCGTCCAGAAGAAAACCTCTTTCACAATCATCTTTGCCGAGTCTTTCTTTGACAATGCCGATTGTGACTTCGTCCGGTACGAGCTCGCCTTTATCAATATAAGACTTTGCTTCGAGTCCGAGTGGTGTTTCTTCTTTCATAGCAGCACGGAACATATCTCCCGTTGAGATATGAGGTATCCCATAATCCTCAACAATTCGTTCTCCCTGTGTGCCTTTACCGGCTCCAGGAAGTCCCATTAAGACTAAGTTCATTCGGATTTCCCCCGTCCTCTCTTATTTAGAGGAATGGTTAAAACCAGTCCTCTAATTTTTCATAAATCCTCGGTAATTACGTTTCACTAACTGGCTCTCCAGCTGCTTCATTGTCTCCAAGGCTACCCCGACGACAATTAACAATGATGTTCCGCCAATCTGTGCACTTTGAGGCAATCCAGCGAATTGAATGAAAAAGATAGGAAGAATGGAAATCACGGCTAAGAATATAGAACCCACAAACGTAAGTCGATACAAAATGCTCGTAATTCTATCTTGAGTCATTTTCCCTGGACGAACCCCCGGGATATAGCCACCCTGTTTTTTTAGGTTATCAGCCATTTGTTCAGGGTTTACCTGCACAAAAGCATAGAAGTACGTAAAGGCGATAATTAATGCGACATAAACCGCCATGCCCACCGGATGTGTATTGTCAAAGTTGGCTTGAATCCACTTTGTCACATTGTTTTCTCCGAAAAATGACGCGATAGTACGCGGCGTAATAAGAAACGCAACCGCAAAGATTACCGGAATAACCCCTGCCGGATTCACTTTAAGCGGAAGGTGAGTTGACTGGCCTCCGCCAACAGGTGAACGACCTTGCCCTTTTGCATATTGAATCGCGATTTTGCGTACGGCCTGCTGAATGAAAATAACACCAACAATAACGGCCAAAATCGCAATCGCCAGTAAGGCGATTTTCACAATATGAATAAACAGCTGATCGCTGCTGCCGACAAATTGAGTCTCATAAATCTGCCCAACAGTTTTCGGAATACTAGCCACAATCCCCGCGAAGATGATGATCGAAATTCCGTTACCTACTCCATTGGAAGTAATTTGTTCTCCCAGCCACATTAAAAAAGCAGTTCCTCCAGTGAGTACTAAAGCAATAATCAGATATGTCGATATGCCGGATTTTTCAATCAGCATACCGTTTGCCAGGTTGTTAAACCCGTAAGACATACCTAATGCCTGGATAAAACCAAGCACAATCGTAAAATATCTCGTGAACTGAGCTAATTTACGGCGGCCGACTTCACCTTGCTTAGACCACTCGGTAAACTTCGGCACAACATCCATCTGAAGCAGCTGAATGATGATCGAAGCAGTGATGTAAGGCGTAATTCCCATCGCAAAAATGGAAAACTGATAAAGCGCACCGCCGCCAAATGTGTTAAGGAGATCAAAAACCCCCATCGAACTTTGTGTCTGCAACGCCTGAGCATTTACATATGGCACAGGGATAAACGCACCTATGCGAAAGACGATAAGCATGAGTAATGTAAAAATGATTTTATTCCGAATATCACTCACACGCATAAAGTTGGAGATTGTCTTAAACAAGTTAGATCACCTCAGCTGTACCGCCAGCAGCTTCAACAGCTTCTTTCGCAGAAGCAGAGAATTTATTGGCTTTTACAGTTAATTTTTTCTCTAATTTACCGTTGCCAAGAATCTTTACTCCTGCATTAAGTTTGCTAATAACACCAGTCTCAAGAAGAAGTTCAGGAGTGACTTCCGTTCCTTCCGCAAAACCGTTCAATTTGTCTACGTTCACAATAGCGTATTCCTTACGGTTGATGTTTGTAAAACCGCGCTTAGGAAGACGTTGGAATAAAGGCATTTGTCCCCCCTCGAATCCAGGGCGTACACCGCCGCCAGAACGAGCGTTTTGACCTTTGTGACCTTTACCAGCTGTTTTACCGTTACCAGAACCAATACCACGACCTACGCGATTGCGTACTTTACGTGAACCTTCTGAAGGCTTTAATTCATGAAGTTTCATTAGGACACCTCCTTAGCCTATAATTTATTTTTATTGTTCTTTAACAGAAACTAGATGAGATACTTTATTAATCATACCGCGGATCGCAGCGTTATCTTCATGAACGACAGTTTGGTTTGTTTTCTTTAAACCAAGTGTTCTTACAGTAACGCGCTGATCTTCCGGGCGACCGATTACACTGCGTTTGAGGGTAATTTCTAATTTAGCCATTAATGTTCCCTCCTTATCCTAACAGTTCTTCTACAGATTTTCCACGAAGCTTCGCAACGTCTTCGGCACGTTTAAGCTCACTTAAACCTTGAAGTGTTGCACGGATCATGTTGATCGGTGTGTTAGAACCTAAAGACTTAGAAAGGATATCAGCAACGCCAGCAAGCTCAAGTACCGCACGTACAGGGCCTCCAGCGATAACTCCAGTACCTTCAGAAGCAGGTTTCAACAAGATATTGCCTGCACCGAAACGTCCGATGATTTCGTGTGGAATCGTAGTTCCAACCATTGGTACTTCAATCAAATTCTTTTTCGCATCTTCAACAGCTTTGCGGATTGCTTCAGGTACTTCTTGTGCTTTACCAGTACCGAAACCTACGTGACCGTTTTTGTCACCGACAACGACTAGAGCTGCGAAACGGAAACGACGACCACCTTTAACAACTTTCGCTACGCGGTTAACCGTAACTAAGCGTTCTTCTAACTCTAATTTGCTTGGGTCAATACGACGCATAATCATGTGTCCCTCCTTTTTTTATTAAAATTTCAGTCCGGCTTCACGAGCTGCATCGGCCAGAGCTTTTACACGTCCATGGTATAAGTATCCGCCGCGGTCAAATACTACGTCAGAAACACCTTTCTCAGAAGCGCGTTTCGCAACGAGTTCACCGACTTTAGCAGCAGCAGCGCTGTCACCAGTGCTTTCCACGTTCAAATCTTTATCGAGAGTAGAGGCACTAGCAAGTGTAACGCCATTTACATCATCGATGATTTGAGCATAAATGTGTTTGTTTGAACGGAACACATTCAGACGAGGTCTTTCAGCTGTGCCTGAAAGTTTAGCACGAACACGGGCATGTCTTTTTTGACGAGCAGCATTTTTGCTAGTTTTCGTAATCATCCTTAGGTCACTCCTTTCTTCACTTTAAGCGGTCTTACTTAGCAGATTTACCTTCTTTACGGCGAACAACTTCACCTTCGTAGCGGATTCCTTTACCTTTGTAAGGCTCTGGAGAACGTACAGCGCGGATGTTAGCAGCGATAGCTCCTACACGCTCTTTGTCTGTACCTTTTACAACTACTTTAGTTTGAGAAGGAACTTCGATTTCGATGCCCTCTTCAGGAACGATCTCAACAGGGTGAGAGTATCCAACGTTTAAAACAAGTTTGTTTCCGGATTTAGCCGCACGATAACCGACACCGACTAATTCCAAACCTCTTTCAAATCCTTTAGATACGCCTTCAACCATGTTTCCAAGCAGACTGCGAGTCGTACCATGCAGCGCACGGTGCTCTTTGTGATCAGAAGGACGAGTAACTGTAAGCACGTTGTCCTCAATTTTGATTTCCATATCAGGATGGAAAGTACGAGTTAATTCTCCTTTTGGTCCTTTTACAGCTACAGTGTTGCCTTCGTTCAGCGTTACTGTAACTCCAGAAGGGATCTCAAGCAGTTTTTTACCTACACGAGACATACTAAAACACCTCCATTCTTGTTAAACTTCTTACCAAACGTATGCTAGAACTTCTCCACCAGCTTGTTTTGCACGGGCTTCTTTGTCCGTTAAAACACCTTGTGATGTAGAAATAATCGCGATTCCAAGACCGTTAAGTACGCGAGGTACTTCATTTGATTTAGCGTATACACGCAAACCTGGTTTGCTGATTCTTTTAAGACCAGTGATAACGCGCTCGTTGTTTTGTCCGTATTTCAAGAAAACGCGGATGATACCTTGTTTGCTGTCTTCTACGAACTCAACGTCACGAATGAAACCTTCACGCTTTAAAATGTCAGCAATTTCTCTTTTCAATTTAGAAGCAGGAATTTCAAGCTTCTCATGACGTACCATGTTTGCATTGCGAATACGAGTCAGCATATCTGCAATTGGATCTGTCATAACCATTATATAATTACCTCCTTCCCATTCTTGGGGATTACCAGCTGGCTTTTTTCACGCCAGGAATTTGTCCTTTATATGCAAGCTCACGGAAACAAATACGGCAAAGTTTAAATTTACGAATGACTGAGTGCGGACGTCCGCAGCGTTCACAGCGAGTGTACTCTTGCACTTTAAACTTTGGTGTACGTTGTTGTTTCGCAATCATTGACTTTTTAGCCACGATTTCGCCTCCCTTTCATTGATTATTTCTGGAACGGCATACCTACTTGAGTTAATAGCTCACGAGCCTCTTCGTCAGAGTTAGCAGTCGTTACGATAACGATGTCCATTCCGCGAACCTTTGTTACTTTATCGTAGTCAATTTCAGGGAAGATTAACTGTTCTTTAATACCAAGAGTGTAGTTTCCGCGACCGTCGAAAGATTTCTTAGAAATCCCGCGGAAGTCACGTACACGCGGTAAAGATACAGAAATAAGTTTATCAAGGAAATCATACATGCGCTCTCCGCGAAGAGTTACTTTCGCACCGATAGGCATTCCCTCACGAAGACGGAATCCAGCAATTGATTTCTTCGCACGAGTAACGACAGGTTTTTGACCTGCGATAAACGTTAATTCTTCAACAGCACTGTCGATTGCTTTCGCGTTTTGAACAGCATCACCGACACCCATGTTGATTACGATTTTTTCGATTTTTGGCACCTGCATAACAGAGTCGTAGTTGAACTTCGTCATCAAAGCAGGTGAAATTTCTTTATTGTACTTTTCTTTAAGGCGGTTCATGAGATAGACCTCCCTTCCTTTAAATACTATTTATCTAAGACTTGCCCAGATTTTTTTGCAACACGAACTTTTTTGCCATCTTCCACTTTGTATCCTACGCGAGTCACTTCACCTGTTTTAGGATCGAGCGGCATAACGTTTGATACATGAATTGGCGCCTCTTGATTAGAAATACCGCCTTGAGGGTTTGCTTGAGTTGGTTTAGAGTGCTTCTTCACCATGTTTACGCCCTCAACTAGAACGCGGTCCTTTTTAGGGAAAGCAGCAAGGATCGTACCTTGTTTGCCTTTATCTTTACCAGAGATAACCATTACTTTATCGCCTTTTTTCACATGCATCCTGATCGCACCTCCTTGAGTAAGGCATTTATTTCATTAGATAACTTCTGGAGCCAGAGAAACAATTTTCATGAAGTTGTTTTCACGTAATTCACGGGCAACCGGTCCGAAGATACGAGTTCCACGCGGGCTCTTGTCGTCACGGATGATAACACATGCATTCTCATCGAAGCTGATGTATGATCCGTCAGTTCTGCGTGCTCCGCTTTTTGTACGAACGATAACAGCTCTTACGACTTCACCTTTTTTGACAACGCCTCCTGGTGTTGCTTGTTTAACCGTGCAAACAATTACATCACCAATGTTAGCCGTTTTACGTCCAGAACCGCCAAGAACTTTAATAGTAAGTACCTCACGCGCACCGGAGTTGTCAGCAACTTTTAAACGAGTCTCTTGTTGAATCATTATTTGTTACCTCCCTTCGGAAAAAGAATTCCGAACTTTATTAGATAATAACAGCTTCTTCGACAACTTCTACTAGACGAAAACGCTTAGTTGCAGATAATGGACGAGTTTCCATGATCTTTACGATGTCTCCGATTTTAGCTTGGTTATTTTCATCATGTGCTTTGAATTTCTTTGAGTATTTTACGCGTTTACCGTAAATAGGATCCTTTTTGTATGTTTCAACAACAACAGTGATGGTTTTATCCATTTTGTCAGAAACAACACGGCCTTGGTAAACTTTGCGTTGGTTACGTTCGCTCATGCTCACGACCTCCCCTCAGTGATTATTTGTTGGCAGCAATTTCTCTTTCACGAATCACAGTTTTCATGCGCGCGATAGCTTTGCGCACTTCACGAATGCGAGCAGTATTTTCAAGTTGTCCTGTCGCTAATTGAAAGCGAAGATTGAAAAGTTCTTCTTTAAGAGACTTTACTTTTTGTTCAATTTCAGCAGTGGTAAGGTCACGAATTTCATTAGCTTTCATTTGATTCACCACCAATTTCTTCACGTTTTACGAACTTCGTTTTAATTGGCAATTTGTGAGATGCAAGACGAAGAGCTTCACGAGCTACCTCTTCAGACACACCAGAAATTTCAAATAAAACTTTGCCCGGTTTTACAACAGCTACCCAGCCTTCAGGAGCCCCTTTACCGGAACCCATCCGTACCTCAAGCGGTTTAGCAGTGTAAGGTTTTGAAGGGAAAATTTTAATCCAAACTTTACCGCCACGTTTCATGTAACGAGTCATCGCAATACGTGCAGCTTCGATTTGGCGGTTCGTGATCCAAGAAGCTTCAAGAGCCTGGATACCGTACTCACCAAAATGTACTTCAGTACCGCCTTTAGCGCGACCGCGCATTTTTCCGCGATGCTCTCTGCGATATTTAACGCGTTTTGGTAATAACATATTATTTTCCTCCTTCCTCAGTTTTCTTCTTAGTAGGAAGAACCTCTCCACGATAGATCCAGACTTTTACACCAAGCTTACCGTAAGTTGTGTCAGCTTCAGATGTTGCATAGTCGATGTCAGCACGTAAAGTGTGCAATGGAACAGTTCCTTCACTGTAGTATTCAGAACGAGCAATGTCAGCTCCGCCAAGACGGCCGGAAACCATTGTTTTCACACCTTGTGCTCCAGCACGCATAGTGCGTTGGATTTGTTGTTTCTGCGCACGGCGGAAAGAAATACGGTTTTCTAGTTGACGAGCGATGTTGTCAGCTACAAGCTGAGCATCAAGATCTGCTCTTTTGATTTCAAGAATGTTAATGTGTACACGCTTGCCAGTAAGGCTGTTAAGGGCTTTACGAAGTGCTTCAACTTCAGATCCGCCTTTACCGATTACCATACCAGGCTTAGCAGTGTGGATCGTAATGTTAACGCGGTTTGCTGCGCGCTCGATTTCTACTTTAGAAACAGAAGCGTCAGAAAGGCGTTTGCTAATGAATTCACGAATTTTTAAATCTTCGTGCAGGAAGTCAGCGTAATCTTTACCAGCGTACCACTTAGATTCCCAATCACGAATGACTCCGATACGAAGACCGACTGGATTTACCTTTTGACCCACTACTTATCCCTCCTTCTTTTCTGATACAACGATTGTAATGTGGCTCGTACGTTTGTTGATTTGGCTCGCACGTCCCATAGCACGCGGGCGGAATCTTTTTAACGTTGGGCCTTCGTCAACAAATGCCTGAGAAATAACCAGATTGTTAGCGTCCATCTCGTAGTTGTGCTCAGCATTTGCGATAGCAGATTTTAAAACTTTTTCGATGATCGGAGAAGCAGCTCTCGGAGTTAAGTTCAGGATAGATACTGCTTCGCCTACTTGCTTACCTCGAATCAGGTCCATTACTAGACGTGCTTTACGAGGAGCAATACGGACTGTTCTTGCAACAGCTTTAGCTTGCATTTAAAAGCCTCCTCTCTTAGCGTCTTGTTTTTTTATCGTCACTGGCGTGGCCTTTGTAAGTACGAGTCGGTGCGAATTCGCCCAACTTGTGGCCTACCATGTCTTCAGAAATGAATACAGGCACGTGTTTACGTCCGTCATATACTGCGATAGTGTGACCGATAAATTGTGGGAAAATAGTTGAACGGCGAGACCAAGTTTTTACAACTTGTTTCTTGTCCGTTTCATTTAATTTCTCGATTTTTGTCATCAAGTGTCCATCGACAAATGGTCCTTTTTTCAAGCTGCGAGCCATTTTGGAACCTCCCTTCGTGATTGCACTACGGTCCGAAATGAACCGTAGACAACCCCGTTATTTATTTTTACGACGACGTACGATAAATTTATCAGATTTGTTCTTTTTCTTACGTGTCTTGAATCCAAGAGTCGGTTTGCCCCAAGGAGACATTGGTGATTTACGTCCGATTGGCGCGCGACCTTCACCACCACCGTGCGGGTGATCGTTAGGGTTCATTACAGAACCGCGGACTGTAGGGCGGATGCCTTTCCAGCGAGAGCGTCCTGCTTTACCAACGTTGATCAGTTCGTGCTGCTCGTTACCTACTTGACCGATAGAAGCGCGGCAAGCAGAAAGGATCATGCGAACTTCACCAGAGTTAAGACGTACAAGAACGTATTTGCCTTCTTTACCAAGAACCTGAGCAGATGTACCAGCTGAACGTACAAGCTGTCCGCCTTTACCAGGTTTTAATTCAATGTTATGCACAACTGTACCAACTGGGATGTTGATAAGCGGAAGTGCGTTACCTACTTTGATGTCAGCTTCAGGGCCGGACATGATTTCAGTACCTACTTGAATTCCTTTTGGTGCAAGAATGTAACGTTTTTCTCCGTCTACATAGTTGATTAGTGCAATGTTAGCTGAACGGTTTGGATCGTACTCAACTGTAGCAACGCGTCCAGGTATACCATCTTTATCGCGTTTGAAGTCGATAACACGGTATTGGCGTTTGTGTCCGCCACCTTGGTGACGTACAGTCAATTTACCTTGGTTGTTACGTCCGCCTTTTTTGTGAAGGGGCGCAAGCAAGGATTTTTCCGGCTGGTCAGTCGTGATTTCAGCAAAATCTGAAGTTGTCATGCCACGACGTCCGTTAGAGGTCGGTTTATACTTTTTAATCGCCATTTTGAATTTCCCTCCTTCTTTTTACAGATAATTAAGCTTCAAAAATTTCGATTTCTTTGCTGTCTGCAGTAAGTTTTACGATCGCTTTTCTGCGACGGCTAGTCATACCAGTGTAGCGGCCGACACGTTTTGATTTCCCTTTGTAGTTCATGATGTTGACTTTGTCAACTTTCACTCCAAAGATACTTTCAACTGCATCTTTCACTTCTGTTTTATTAGCTCTTACATCAACTTCAAAAGTATATTTTTTTTCAGTCATTAAATCAGCAGAACGTTCAGTAATGACGGGGCGCTTAAGAACATCACGAGGATCTTTCATTATGCAAGCACCTCCTCTACTTTTTCAACCGCAGCTTTTGTAATCAGAAGCTTCTCGTGGTTGACAACGTCTAACACGTTGATTCCGTTAGCTTGAACAACTGTAACTCCAGGGATGTTGCGTGCAGAAAGAGATACTGCTTCGTTTGCATCCGCAGTTACGATTAAAGCTTTTTTCTCAACAGATAATCCTTTAAGGATAGCTGCCATTTCTTTTGTTTTAACCGTATCAAGAGTAAGATCTTCAAGAACAATAATGTTGTTGTCGTTCACTTTAGAAGACAATACTGATTTGATTGCCAAGCGGCGAACTTTTTTAGGTAATTTGTAAGAATAGCTGCGTGGTGTTGGGCCGAATACGACACCACCTCCGCGCCATTGCGGTGAACGGATTGAACCTTGACGGGCACGACCTGTACCTTTTTGACGCCATGGTTTGCGACCTCCGCCGCGTACTTCAGAACGATTTTTTACTTTGTGAGATCCTTGACGTAAGGAAGCTCTTTGCATAAGAATAGCGTCGAATACTACGCTCTCATTTGGCTCAATTCCAAATACAGAAGCGTTTAATTCGATATCACCAGCAGTAGAACCGTTTTGGTTGTATAATGCTACTTTTGGCATGATCAATTTCCTCCTTTCCTAAGAGACTTATTTAGATTTAACAGCACTTTTAACAGTGATTAAAGTTTTTCTCGCACCAGGTACGTTACCTTTAATCAAAAGAAGATTGCGCTCAGCATCTACTTTTACGATTTCAAGGTTTTGGACAGTGATTTGATCTCCGCCCATGCGTCCAGGTAATAGTTTACCTTTGAATACACGGTTAGGATCTACAGGTCCCATTGAACCAGGACGACGGTGGTAGCGTGAACCGTGAGACATAGGTCCGCGAGATTGTCCGTGGCGCTTGATTGCACCTTGGAAACCTTTACCTTTAGATACTCCTGTTACATCTACGATTTCTCCTGCAGAGAAAATTTCAACCTTGACTTCCTGACCAATTTCATACGCATCCATATCCACGCCGCGTAATTCTTTAACGAAGCGCTTAGGAGCAGTTTCCGCTTTTGCAACGTGTCCTTTTTCCGGTTTGTTTGAAAGCTTTTCACGCTTATCGTCAAAACCAAGCTGGATCGCTTCATAGCCATCATTTTCAGCTGTTTTCTTTTGAAGAACAACGTTTGGAGCTGCTTCAATAACAGTTACCGGGATAAGATCACCGTTCTCTGCGAATACTTGCGTCATACCAATTTTTCTTCCTAAGATTCCTTTGGTCATTCGTCACACCTCCTATTAAGATCATTCTATATTTTAGAATTAAAGTTTGATTTCGATATCGACACCAGATGGTAAGTCTAATCGCATGAGAGCATCAACAGTTTGTGGTGTTGGGTTCACAATGTCGATTAAACGTTTATGTGTACGCATTTCAAATTGCTCACGAGAATCTTTGTATTTGTGCACCGCACGAAGGATTGTGTAAACTGATTTTTCAGTTGGCAACGGAATCGGACCAGATACGCTGGCACCAGAACGTTTTGCCGTTTCAACAATCTTCTCTGCAGATTGATCAAGGATTCTATGATCATATGCTTTTAAACGAATACGAATTTTTTGTTTTGCCATTATTTTCCCTCCTTTTCGCCTACATCACGTTAGACAGTTCTCCGTGAGAAAAACCTGATCACCTTGCCATGGCAAAGCGGCCGGGTGTGTCAGCAACCTCTCACTTCATCGCAGTCAAAGACCAACATACACTATTATACAGAAAATAGACGTATGTTGCAAGGTTTATTTAAAGAACCTTGTGGTTTTCACACTTTGATTATTATACAGGTGATACCATGATTAATCAAGGATATGCCTGTTTTCTTTCAGAGATGGAACGACGCGAACCGGCTGACAACTTCGGCAAAGCGATCCGGCTCCTCCAAGTGAGGCGAATGGGCTGAGTTCTCAAACCAATGCCATTCTTTATACGGCACATCAACCTTCTGATAATATTCATAAGACGTCGTCCCCGGGACCGTCAAATCGTATCTCCCTGACATAAAACAGCACGGTATTATAATAGAAGAAACTGATTCCCCGGCATCAAAGAAAATGAGATCCTCCCACAGGTGTTTCAGGCTGAACATTTGACCCCGCACGGCTAAGAAGCTCCCTCTCACACCGTACGGTTCACCAAACAGCATTCGCCCCCCTGCTTTAAGAGCGCCGATCGGATGATGGGTAAAGCCCCCTCCCCTCATCTCGATACAAAGCAGAAACAACGTTCGCTGCAGCTGTTTCTCCCATGGAGGCGCTCCGATAAAGCTCAGCGTCTTTTCCAGCAGGAAATGTTTGCGTTGCCTGCTCCATTCCATCATCAGCCGGTAAGCTTCCGTTTCTTCCTTTTGAATATTAACCACCTGACTGATACCGATATACCCATAATACAAATCAGGCCTTTCTTGAAGAACATGAAGCGCCAGAACTGAACCCCACGAATAGCCGGCGATATATATTTTTTGCCTGCTGAATTGCTTGCATAAGCGTTCGGTCAAATGAATGGCGTCAGCTGTCAGCTGATCCAAAGTCATAGATGAACCCGGAATTTCCTTTGAATAAGAGAGACCCGCCCCTCTCTGATCCCAGTTCACAACGGTGAAATACTTTTCCAGCTTATTCTGATATTTTCTCGCATAGCCGATTTGAGGCGTGCCGGGACCGCCGTGCAAAAATAAAAGCAGCGGATTACTCCTGTCATCACCATTAATCATAATGGTTTGTTCACTGCCATTAATCAGCAATTGCTGAAGCATTGAAATACGATTGGTTTTCTTGAAGTTATCGATCATCGCTCTGCTCCTAAAATTTGTATACGTTCTATTATACATGGAATCAGCGGGGAAACAAAAAAACGAGGCCCCATAAGGGACCCCGCATTAATGAACGAGTCGATTACTCAGTGATTGTAGAAACAACGCCTGAACCAACTGTACGTCCGCCTTCACGAATAGAGAAACGAGTTCCTTCTTCGATAGCGATTGTAGAGATAAGTTCAACGATCATTTCAGTGTTATCTCCAGGCATAACCATTTCTACGCCTTCTGGAAGATTGATGATACCAGTTACGTCAGTTGTACGGAAGTAGAACTGAGGACGGTAGTTAGAGAAGAATGGAGTATGACGTCCACCCTCTTCTTTAGAAAGAACGTAAACTTCAGCTTTGAATTTGCTGTGTGGAGTGATTGTACCTGGTTTAGCAAGTACTTGTCCACGTTGGATGTCTTCACGAGCTACACCGCGAAGAAGTGCACCGATGTTGTCTCCAGCTTCAGCGTAGTCAAGAAGCTTACGGAACATTTCAACACCTGTAACAGTTGTTTTGCTGTTCTCTTCTTGAAGACCGATGATTTCAACTTCGTCACCGACTTTAACTTGTCCGCGTTCTACACGGCCAGTAGCAACTGTACCACGACCAGTGATTGAGAATACGTCCTCAACTGGCATCATGAATGGTTTGTCAGTGTCGCGTTCTGGAGTTGGGATGTACTCATCAACTGCAGCCATAAGTTCAAGAATTTTTTCTTCGTACTCAGCGTCACCTTCAAGAGCTTTAAGAGCAGAACCTTTAACAACTGGTACATCATCACCAGGGAAGTCGTATTCGCTAAGAAGATCGCGAACTTCCATTTCAACAAGCTCAAGAAGCTCTTCGTCGTCTACCATGTCGCATTTGTTAAGGAATACTACGATGTATGGTACACCAACGTTTTTAGAAAGAAGGATGTGCTCACGAGTTTGTGGCATTGGGCCATCAGCAGCAGATACTACAAGGATAGCTCCGTCCATTTGCGCAGCACCAGTGATCATGTTTTTAACATAGTCAGCGTGTCCTGGGCAGTCAACGTGTGCATAGTGACGAGTGTCAGTTTCGTACTCAACGTGTGCAGTAGAGATTGTGATACCGCGCTCACGTTCTTCTGGAGCACCATCAATTTGATCGTACGCCATAGCTGTACCTTTACCAGATTTCTTATGAAGTACTGTTGAGATAGCAGCAGTTAATGTTGTTTTACCATGGTCAACGTGTCCAATTGTACCGATATTGGCATGTGATTTGGAACGGTCGAATTTTTCTTTAGCCATTCTAAAATCCTCCTTAAGAGCTTTTAATTAGTAATGTATAGAGTGATAGAAAGTGAAAGCAAGCTTTCACTCCCTCATCTTACAATAGTAGTTATACTTGAGTTAAGTGGCAAAATCAATTATTCGCCTTTATTTTTTTTGATAATTTCTTCAGCGATGCTCTTCGGCACTTCTTCGTAGTGATCCATGAACATTGTGAACGTACCGCGTCCTTGCGTGTTAGAACGAAGGGCAGTAGCGTAACCGAACATTTCAGCAAGAGGTACCATCGCACGCACAACTTGAGCGTTACCGCGAGCTTCCATACCTTCTACGCGTCCGCGACGAGAAGTAACATCACCCATGATGTCTCCCATGTATTCTTCAGGAATAACAACTTCAACTTTCATGATTGGTTCAAGAAGAACTGGGTTACATTTGCTGACTGCATTTTTCAATGCCATAGAAGCAGCGACTTTAAACGCCATTTCATTTGAGTCAACATCATGGTAAGATCCATCAAAAAGTTTCGCCTTGATGTCGATTAGCGGGAATCCGGCTAGGACACCATTTTCAAGAGAGTCTTCAAGACCTGCTTGTACGGCTGGGATGTATTCACGAGGAACAACACCACCGACGATTGCGTTTTCGAATTCAAAGCCAGCGCCTTCTTCGTTCGGTTCAAATTCGATCCAAACGTGACCGAACTGACCGCGTCCGCCTGATTGACGTACGAATTTACCTTCAACTTTTGCACCGGTACGGAATGTCTCACGGTACGCAACTTGAGGAGCACCAACGTTAGCTTCAACTTTGAACTCACGCTTCATACGATCAACAATGATATCAAGGTGAAGCTCACCCATACCAGAGATGATTGTTTGACCCGTTTCAGGGTTTGTTTGTGTACGGAATGTAGGATCTTCTTCAGCAAGTTTCGCTAAAGCGATACCCATTTTATCTTGGTCAGCTTTTGATTTAGGCTCAATCGCTACGTCGATAACAGGCTCTGGGAATTCCATTGATTCAAGGATTACAAGATCCTTCTCATCACATAGAGTATCTCCAGTAGAAGTATCTTTTAGACCTACAGCAGCTGCGATGTCTCCAGCGTAAACAGTAGAGATCTCTTCACGGCTGTTAGCGTGCATTTGAAGGATACGTCCTACGCGCTCACGCTTGCCTTTTGTAGAGTTCTTTACATATGAACCGGAATCAAGTGTACCGGAATATACGCGGAAGAATGTCAGCTTACCGACATAAGGGTCAGTCATAACTTTAAATGCAAGTGCAGAGAACGGCTCTTCATCAGAAGAATGACGAACGATCTCTTCATCTGTATCAGGACGTACACCTTTGATTGCAGCAACATCAGTTGGCGCAGGAAGGTAGTCAAGAACAGCATCAAGTACAAGCTGAACACCTTTGTTTTTGAAAGCAGAACCAACAAGTACAGGGTAGAATTCAACATTCAGTGTACCTTTACGGATAGCAGCTTTCAGTTCAGGGATAGTGATTTCTTCACCTTCAAGGTACTTTTCCATAAGCTCTTCATCAAGCTCAGCTACAGCTTCAATCAGGCTGCTGCGAAGCTCTTCAGCTTGCTCTTTGTACTCTTCAGGGATTTCTTTCGCATCTGAACGAGTTCCAAGGTCATCTTCGTAGAAATACGCAACGTTTTCTACTAAGTCGATGATACCTTCGAAGTTGTCTTCAGCGCCGATCGGCAATTGAATTGCGTGAGCGTTAGCTTGAAGACGGTCTCTTAAAGTGCCTACAGAGTAAAGGAAGTCTGCGCCGATTTTGTCCATTTTGTTGACAAATACAACACGCGGTACTCCGTAAGTTGTTGCTTGGCGCCATACTGTTTCTGTCTGAGGCTCAACACCTGATTGAGCATCAAGTACGGCAACCGCACCATCAAGTACACGGAGTGAACGTTCAACTTCAACTGTGAAGTCTACGTGTCCCGGTGTATCGATGATGTTTACACGGTAACCTTTCCACTGTGCAGTCGTTGCTGCAGAAGTGATTGTGATACCGCGTTCTTGTTCCTGCTCCATCCAGTCCATTTGCGAAGCACCTTCGTGAGTTTCGCCAATTTTGTGGATACGGCCTGTGTAGAACAAGATCCGTTCTGTAGTAGTCGTTTTACCGGCATCGATGTGAGCCATGATCCCGATATTACGAGTTTTTTCTAAGGAGAACTCTCTTGCCATTGGGTAATTTCTCCTTCCTTATTAGGGAATTATTATTTTGATTATATGAATCCTACCAGCGGTAGTGAGCAAATGCTTTGTTCGCTTCTGCCATCTTGTGAGTGTCTTCACGTTTCTTAACGGCAGCACCAGTGTTGTTAGCTGCATCAAGAATTTCGTTAGCCAGGCGCTCTTCCATTGTTTTTTCTCCGCGAAGACGCGCATAGTTAACCAACCAGCGAAGACCAAGAGTTGTACGGCGTTCAGGACGAACTTCTACAGGCACTTGGTAGTTAGCTCCACCTACACGGCGTGCTTTTACTTCAAGTACAGGCATGATGTTTTTCAATGCTTGTTCGAAAACCTCCATTGCATCATTGCCAGTGCGTTCTTTAATGATATCGAATGACTTGTATAGGATTGTTTGAGATTTACCTTTTTTACCGTCGATCATCATTTTGTTGATCAGGCGGGATACCAGCTTAGAGTTGTAAAGCGGATCAGGTAAAACATCTCTTTTTGCTACAGGACCTTTACGTGGCATCTGAATATCCTCCCTTCATAGTTTTAATGATTTATTTGATTACTTTGCTTTAGGACGTTTCGTACCGTATTTAGAACGGCCTTGCGCACGGTTTTCAACTCCGGCAGTATCAAGCGCGCCACGAACGATGTGGTAGCGTACCCCCGGTAAGTCTTTTACACGTCCGCCGCGGATCAGTACAACGCTGTGCTCTTGCAGGTTGTGACCGATACCAGGAATGTAGGCAGTAACCTCGATTCCGTTAGTCAAACGAACACGAGCATATTTACGAAGTGCTGAGTTCGGTTTTTTCGGTGTCATTGTACCCACACGAGTACATACCCCGCGTTTTTGTGGAGAAGATACGTTAGTGTGCTCTTTTTTAAAGCTGTTGTATCCTTTGTTTAGTGCAGGTGACTTAGAGTTTTCAACTTTGCTCACGCGTCCCTTGCGAATTAGCTGATTAATTGTAGGCATGTTGTGTTCCTCCCTTCATTACGTTTTATAACCCACATACCCAGGTGGTTCATCATTAGGCAAAAAACAATGTCTTTACACAAGATTGATATCTTATATAAAAACAAAAAGTACGCTATAACATAATGGCAACAGCTGCTGCTCCCACTTCAATTCCGCAGGCTTTGCCGAGCTTTTTCATGGAATCCACCATACAGACAGCGGTATTTTGGTTCTTTGCAAGCTGGATAACGCCAGCCGTAAGAACTGAATCCGCGTCTTTTGCCACGACGACTTCCTTCACTGAACCTCGTTTTAGAGCTTTCACTGTTTGCTTCGTACCAATAATAATTGATTTGGCCTGTGATACTTTATCATAAGACATAAACATATCCTCCAAAGTAACAGGTTTTATTTCGAGCACCTTGGTTATATTATCACTCTGCGGGACGGATGTCAACAACGTATGACATTTTTTAGTGCAGTCCCCCGCCAGAATAATTGTAATACTGAGGAAAAGCTGTCGAAACAGCCTTTCCTGCAGCAGTTTCTGTTATTCAGCCGGAACCATATCTTCCGAAGGCTGAACGTTTGAAACAGGTTTTACTTTTCTGTAATTCATCATACCGGTACCGGCCGGAACCAGTTTACCGATGATAACATTCTCTTTCAGGCCGAGAAGTTCATCGCGCTTGCCTTTAATCGCAGCATCTGTAAGAACGCGTGTTGTTTCTTGGAATGATGCGGCAGACAAGAATGAATCCGTCTCGAGTGAAGCTTTCGTGATACCGAGAAGGACAGGACGTCCTGTAGCAGGTCGATTGCCTTCAAGCAGCACTTTTTTGTTCGCTTCTGTGAATTGGTGAATATCAAGCAATGTGCCAGGGAGAACATCAGTATCTCCGGCATCGATCACACGGACTTTGCGAAGCATCTGGCGAACCATTACTTCTACGTGTTTATCGCCGATTTCAACCCCCTGCATACGGTAAACCTTCTGAACCTCATGCAGAAGATATTCCTGAACCGTTGTCAGGTCAGTGACTTTAAGAAGTTCTTTCGGATCGATTGAACCTTCTGTCAGCACTTGACCGCGGGTAATCTGATCACCCTCAGCCACTTTCAGGCGTGAGTTGTAAGGAGCCGTGTATGAACGTGTCTCAACAGCGCCCTGAACAACAATCTCCTGCTGTTTGTCGCGTACTTCATTGATTTCGGCAATTGTACCGTCAATTTCAGAAATCGTCGCTTGACCTTTCGGATTACGCGCTTCGAAAAGCTCCTGGATACGCGGAAGACCTTGTGTGATATCGTCTCCGGCAACCCCGCCTGTGTGGAACGTACGCATCGTTAACTGTGTTCCAGGCTCACCGATAGATTGAGCGGCGATAATACCTACTGCTTCGCCGACTTCAACATCAGTTCCGGTTGCAAGGTTACGTCCGTAGCATCGTTTACATACACCATGAGGAGTGTTACATGTGAACGCAGAACGGATCCACACTTCTTCGATTCCGGCTTCAACGATTTCCAGCGCTTTATCTTCATCGATCAATTCATTTTCGTTAATGAGCACAGCACCCGTTTCAGGATGTTTGATCTGTTTTCTGGCGAAACGTCCGATCAGACGCTCTTCCAGACGCTCGATGATTTCCGTGCCTTCTTTGAGCGGTTTTGCAAGAATACCGCGGTCTGTTCCGCAATCTGTTTCACGAATGATAACATCCTGCGCAACATCAACAAGACGGCGTGTAAGGTAACCTGAGTCAGCTGTTTTCAGGGCGGTATCGGCAAGACCTTTACGCGCACCGTGAGTGGAGATAAAGTACTCCAATACTGTCAGACCTTCACGGAAACTTGATTTAATCGGCAATTCAATGATTCGTCCAGCCGGGTTGGCCATCAGACCGCGCATACCCGCAAGCTGTGTAAAGTTAGATGCGTTACCACGGGCTCCTGAGTCACTCATCATGTAGATCGGGTTGACTTCGTCTAATGATTTCATCAGTTTGCCTTGGATAACATCTTTCGCTGAACTCCAAATTGAAATGACTCTTTCATAACGTTCTTCTTCGGTGATTAAACCGCGTCTGAACTGTTTCAGGACATTATCAACTTTGCTTTGTGCTTCTTCAAGGATTTCCTGTTTGTCATCGAGAACGACGATATCAGAAACCCCTACTGTGATGCCGGCTTTCGTTGAATATCTGAAACCGAGGTTTTTCATGCGGTCAAGCATTTTAGACGTTTCCGTGATATGGAATCGTTTAAAGATTTCCGCGATGATTTTACCGAGAATACCTTTTTTAAACGGTGCGTTGATCGGCTGCTCAGCAATCACAGCTTTTACGTCAGCACCTTTATCTAAGAAGAAACGGTCAGGTGTCTTCTCTTCAATGTTGCTCTTCGTTGGTTCATTCATGTAAGGGAATGATTCCGGAAGAATTTCATTGAAGACGAGCTTACCGACAGTTGTAATTAACAATTTTGAACGCTGTTCTTCAGTAAATGTCACATTCTTAAGGGAGTTCGCTGCAACAGCTACTCTCGTATGAAGGTGAACATAACCGTTTTGATAAGCAAGAAGCGCTTCGTCTGTATTCTTGAAGACCATACCCTCGCCGACTGCTCCGGCGCGCTCAAGCGTCAGGTAGTAGTTTCCTAATACCATATCCTGAGACGGCGTAACAACCGGTTTACCATCTTTAGGGTTCAAGATGTTTTGGGCTGCAAGCATCAGAATACGTGCTTCAGCTTGAGCCTCAGCTGATAAAGGTACGTGAACCGCCATTTGGTCACCGTCAAAGTCAGCGTTATAAGCTGTACATACTAACGGGTGAAGACGGATGGCGCGTCCTTCAACAAGCGTCGGTTCGAAAGCCTGGATACCTAATCTGTGAAGAGTAGGGGCACGGTTCAGTAAGACCGGATGCTCCTTAATGACAGATTCAAGTACATCCCATACTTCAGGCTGCACGCGTTCGATTTTGCGTTTTGCGCTCTTGATATTGTGAGCAAGGCCTTTTTCAACAAGCTCTTTCATGACGAAAGGCTTGAAGAGCTCAAGCGCCATTTCCTTCGGCAAACCGCACTGATACATTTTCAGATGCGGACCTACGACGATAACGGAACGTCCTGAGTAGTCTACACGTTTACCGAGAAGGTTCTGACGGAAACGCCCTTGTTTCCCTTTCAGCATGTGAGAAAGAGATTTAAGCGGACGGTTACCCGGTCCGGTAACCGGACGGCCGCGGCGTCCGTTGTCAATCAGAGCATCGACTGCTTCCTGAAGCATACGTTTTTCGTTCTGAACGATGATGCTTGGCGCGCCGAGGTCTAACAGACGTTTTAAACGGTTATTACGGTTGATGACACGACGGTAAAGGTCGTTCAGGTCAGACGTTGCGAAACGTCCGCCGTCAAGCTGAACCATCGGTCTTAATTCAGGCGGAATAACCGGAAGCACGTCGAGGATCATCCAAGACGGCTTGTTTCCTGAATTACGGAAGGCTTCAAGCACTTCAAGGCGTTTGATCGCACGTGTACGGCGCTGTCCTTGAGAAGTCTTCAGCTCTTCTTTTAACATATCAACTTCTTTGACAAGGTCGATGTCCTGCAGAAGTTTATTAATGGCTTCCGCACCCATAGAGGCTTGGAATTTGTTTCCGTACTTATCCAGATACGCACGGTATTCCTTTTCAGATAAAAGCTGTTTCTTTTCGAGCGGTGTATTGGCCGGGTCAGTTACGACGTAAGAAGCAAAGTAAATAACTTCTTCCAGCGCACGCGGTGACATATCCAATACAAGACCCATACGGCTCGGAATACCTTTGAAATACCAAATGTGAGAAACCGGGGCAGCCAGTTCAATATGCCCCATTCTCTCACGACGGACTTTAGCCCGCGTTACTTCAACTCCGCAACGGTCACAAACTACGCCTTTATAACGAACCCGCTTGTACTTGCCGCAATGACATTCCCAGTCCTTAGTCGGTCCGAAAATGCGTTCGCAGAACAGGCCGTCCTTTTCAGGTTTCAATGTACGATAGTTTATCGTTTCAGGCTTTTTCACTTCACCAAAAGACCATGAACGGATTTTATCCGGTGAAGCAAGACCGATGTTCATATACTCAAAATTGTTCACATCTAGCAAGGGGCCTACCTCCCTTTTTATCTTCGGATTAACCGATGTCACTTGCCTTTATCAATCAGAGACTATTCTTTCGTTACTGCGTCACGTTCAACGTCTGGAGATGCTGTTTCTTCCGGCGCTTCATCACCTGATAATGCAAGGCCGTCAGCCTGTTTCGCATCTTCCTCGTCTTCTAGATCTCTCATTTCTATTTCTTCTTCATCGCCTGAAAGGATTTTTACGTCCATACCTAAGCTTTGAAGCTCTTTGATCAATACTTTGAATGATTCCGGAACACCAGGCTCTGGAACATTGTCGCCTTTGACGATGGCTTCATATGTTTTCACACGTCCGACCACGTCATCGGACTTCACAGTCAGGATTTCTTGAAGCGTGTAAGCTGCGCCGTAAGCTTCAAGCGCCCAAACCTCCATCTCACCGAAACGCTGTCCGCCGAATTGGGCTTTACCGCCGAGAGGCTGCTGCGTAACAAGTGAGTAAGGACCTGTAGAACGGGCATGAAGTTTATCATCAACCATGTGCGCCAGTTTGATCATGTACATGATTCCGACTGATACACGGTTGTCGAACGGTTCTCCCGTACGGCCGTCATAAAGAACTGTTTTAGCGTCTCTTGACATGCCTGCTTCTTCAAGTGTTTCCCACACATCTTCTTCACGCGCGCCGTCAAATACAGGTGACGCGATGTGAATGCCGAGGTAGCGGGCAGCCATACCCATGTGAAGTTCTAATACCTGACCGATATTCATACGTGATGGTACACCCAGCGGGTTAAGCATGATATCGATCGGCGTGCCGTCAGGAAGGTAAGGCATATCTTCTTCAGGAAGAATCTTCGAGATAACCCCTTTGTTTCCGTGACGTCCGGCCATTTTATCACCTTCAGAAATCTTACGTTTCTGAACGATATATACGCGTACAAGCTGGTTCACTCCCGGAGGAAGTTCGTCGCCGTCTTCACGGTTGAAGACTTTTACGTCGTGGATAATTCCGCCGCCGCCGTGAGGCACACGGAGAGAAGTATCACGGACTTCACGCGCTTTTTCTCCAAAGATCGCATGCAGAAGGCGTTCTTCAGCCGTAAGCTCAGTTACACCTTTAGGCGTTACTTTACCTACGAGAAGGTCTCCGTCGTTGACTTCCGCACCGATACGGATAATTCCGCGGTCATCAAGATTGCGAAGCGCGTCTTCCCCTACGTTTGGAATATCGCGGGTGATCTCTTCCGGCCCAAGCTTTGTATCACGTGCTTCTGATTCATATTCTTCAATGTGAATAGATGTGTATACATCATCTTTCACAAGGCGTTCACTCATGATGATGGCATCCTCATAGTTGTAACCATCCCATGTCATGAAGCCGACCATTACGTTGCGGCCGAGAGCAAGTTCACCAAGCTCCATTGAAGGTCCGTCAGCAAGGATTTCTCCTTTGACTACTTCATCGCCGACACTGACGATCGGACGCTGGTTGTAGCACGTACCTTGGTTGGAGCGGACAAATTTCAGCAAGCTGTACTTATCCAGGTTGCCTTTTACTTTTTGGCCGTCAATTTCTTCATAGCGGCGCACCCATACGTTTTTCGCTTCCACCCGTTCAACGATACCAGGGTGTTTACAAATAACGGCTGCACCGGAGTCTTTACCGGATACGTATTCCATACCCGTTCCGACGATCGGAGCTTCCGGCTGCATCAAAGGCACAGCCTGACGCTGCATGTTCGCTCCCATGAGGGCGCGGTTCGAGTCATCGTTTTCCAAGAACGGAATACATGCTGTCGCAGCAGAAACAACCTGTTTAGGAGATACGTCCATGTAATCCACGCGGTTGCGGGCTACAACGGTGTTTTCCCCTCTGAAACGCGCTACGATGCTGTCATCCAAGAAAGAACCGTCATCGCTCAGCTTAGCATTCGCTTGGGCTACGACATAGTTATCCTCTTCATCAGCAGTCAGGTAGTCGATTCTAGGCGTTACTTTTCCTGTTTCAGGATCAACGCGGCGGTATGGCGTCTCAATGAAACCAAAGCGGTTTACTTTCGCAAATGATGACAATGAGTTGATCAAACCGATGTTCGGGCCCTCAGGCGTTTCAATCGGACACATACGGCCATAGTGAGAGTAGTGAACGTCACGTACTTCCATACCTGCGCGCTCACGTGTCAAACCGCCCGGTCCGAGAGCTGACAGACGGCGTTTGTGCGTCAATTCAGCAAGCGGGTTCGTCTGATCCATGAATTGAGAAAGCTGTGAGCTTCCGAAGAACTCTTTAATAGACGCAATAACAGGTCTGATGTTAATCAGCTGCTGCGGCGTGATTGTATTTGTGTCTTGAATAGACATTCTTTCACGTACGACACGTTCCATCCGGCTTAAACCGATACGGAATTGGTTTTGCAGGAGCTCACCTACAGAACGCAGACGGCGGTTTCCGAGATGGTCGATATCATCAGTGTCGCCCACTCCGTGCAGGAGGTTGAAGAAGTAGCTGATAGAAGAAATAATATCAGCAGGCGTAATGTTTTTAATCGCCTCTTCGATGTAAGCATTGCCGATCACATTGATCGTCTGCTCTCCTTCTGCATCGGTAGGAGCATAGATTTTAATGGATTGAAGCATCACTTCATCCTCGACGACGCCGCCGTTAGGATAAAGTTTTCTGAAGCCGATTCCATTTTCTAAGTATGGCAGTACTTTATCAAGTGTTCTTCTGTCAAGAATCTGCCCTTTTTCAGCGAGAATTTCACCGGTTTCCGGATCCACCAGTGTTTCTGCAAGTCGCTGGTTAAACAGGCGGTTCTTGATATGAAGCTTTTTATTAATTTTATAGCGTCCTACATTCGCAAGGTCGTATCGCTTCGGATCGAAGAAACGGGAATCCAGCAAGCTTTTTGCGTTTTCTACTGTAGGCGGCTCTCCGGGACGAAGGCGCTCATAGATTTCAAGAAGCGCTTTGTCACTGTTTTCAGTGTTGTCCTTATCCAGTGTATTGCGGAGATATTCGTTCTCACCAATGAGATCGAGAATCTCTTGGTCGGAACCGAAGCCGAGAGCACGCAAAAGAACCGTAACCGGCAACTTACGTGTGCGATCAATGCGGACATACACAACATCTTTCGCATCAGTTTCGTATTCTAACCATGCGCCACGGTTTGGAATGACAGTCGCGGTAAAACCTTTTTTACCGTTTTTGTCTACTTTACCACTGAAATATACACTTGGAGACCGAACAAGCTGAGATACGATAACACGTTCTGCACCGTTAATGATAAAAGTACCTGTATCTGTCATAATAGGGAAATCACCCATGAAGACATCTTGGTCTTTTACCTCTCCAGTTTCTTTGTTAATTAAACGAACCTTCACTCTTAGCGGAGCTGAGTAAGTCACATCACGTTCTTTTGATTCCTCTACAGGATATTTAGGCTCACCTAAACTATAATCAATGAACTCAAGAGAGAGGTTACCAGTGAAATCCTCAATTGGTGATATGTCTTGAAACATCTCTCTAAGACCCTCATCAAGAAACCACTGATAAGAAGAGGTTTGAATTTCAATGAGATTTGGTAATTCTAACACTTCGCTAATGCGAGCATAGCTTCTGCGCTGGCGGTGTCGTCCATACTGAACTAGTTGACCTGTCAACTGATTCACCCCTCAAATCATGCGTATTATATGTGTAATAAGCATTTCTTCCAAAGAAAGAAAATACTTTTACAAGACAAAAGAAAAAAGGGTTTCTAATTAAGAAAACCACATCCAAAAACAAATACCGATTTTATTAGCATTTCCATGTTTGTATAATTTATACATGCACTATGATTATTTCAGCATATCATGCAAAATATATACATTGGCATTTTACAATATTAACATAGCTGAAAATTCAAGTCAAACTTTTTTTGCTTTTATGATATAATAGCCTTTCTTTTTTTGAACCACAGAAACTTCGTCAAAAAGCTCCTTCAGTTTTTCAATGGCAGAAGGCCCGCCCTGTTTTTTCTGTATAACGATCCACAATTCACCTGAAGCCCTTAAATGCTCAGCGCTTTTTTCAAAAATGGCATGGACAACTTTTTTTCCGGCGCGGATTGGGGGGTTTGTAATAATAGAAGCAAATGTTTGAGCAGAATCAATATTTGAAAATAAATCACTCTGATAAATTCGAACGTTTTTTATTCCGTTTTTTTCTGCATTTTCATTTGACAGCTCTACGGCTCTTTCATTCACGTCAATCATGTGCACGGTGCGGTCTGTAAATGCACCGGCGAGTGACAGACCGATCGGGCCGTAACCGCAGCCTGCATCCAGGAAGTCACCATCGATCTCCGGTTCTTCAAACGCTTCAATTAAGACACGCGAACCGAAATCAACTTCCTTTTTCGAGAAAACGCCGCTGTCACTTGTGAATGTATAAGATCTGTTCCGCAGTGTAAATGACCATGTCTGTTTATCGCTTTTAACTGAAGGTTTTTCTGAATAATAGTGTTCACTCATCATTAGAACCTCCTTTTATAATGGCACTTAAAGAAAAGCAAAGAAAAAGCCCGCCTCATAAAAGCGAGCTTCCCCTACAGGCAAGTGAAGATTACTTAACTTCTACAGAAGCGCCAACTTCTTCAAGTTTAGCTTTAAGCTCTTCAGCTTCTTCTTTCGCAATACCTTCTTTAAGTGGTTTTGGAGTGTTGTCAACAAGTTCTTTAGCTTCTTTCAAGCCAAGACCAGTGATTTCACGAACAACTTTGATAACTTTGATTTTCTGAGAACCTGCACCAGCAAGGATAAGGTCGAATTCGCTTTGCTCTTCAGCAGCGCCGCCAGCAGCAGCTCCGCCAGCTACAGCTACAGGAGCAGCAGCAGTTACGCCAAATTCTTCTTCGATTGCTTTTACTAGGTCGTTCAATTCAAGTACAGTTGCTTCTTTAACGGAAGCAATGATTTCTTCGATATTTAAAGCCATTTGAAATTCCTCCATTTGTTTTATTTTAGGGTAAAATCAGATTAAGCGCCTTGTTCTTCCTTTTGTTCTGCAACTGCTTTAGCTGCAAGTGCAAGGTTGCGAACTGGAGCTTGAAGTACGCTAAGCAACATAGAAAGTAAGCCATCGCGTGAAGGAAGTTCAGCAAGAGCTTTCACTTCTTCAACAGAAGATACTTTTCCTTCGATAACGCCCGCTTTGATTTCCAGAGCTTCGTGATTCTTCGCGAACTCGTTAAGAACTTTTGCCGGAGCGACAACATCTTCAGTACTGAATGCGATCGCATTCGGTCCAGTTAAGACATCATTCAAACCATCAAGTTCAGCTTGTTCAACCGCACGGCGAGTCATTGTGTTTTTGTACACTTTGAACTCTACGTTAGCTTCGCGAAGCTGTTTACGGAGTTCAGTTACTTCAGAAACGTTAAGTCCGCGGTAGTCAACGATGATCGTTGATTTGCTTTCTTTCAGTTTAGAAGCAATCTCTTCAACAACAACTTTTTTTGTATCAATTGCGCTGCTCATGGTTACACCTCCTGTAGATTTTGTGTAACACTTATACCGCTAGGTGATCACGACTGTGACGACGATTTCATATAAAAAGCCTCCATGTGGACATGGAGGCTGTATATACAAGCATACGTAACGTAATAGCTGTGATATATATACACCTCGGCAGGATATTAAGCCTCAACGGCCCCTGCTGTCTACGGTATAAATGACATATTATATTTTACAACATTTTGAATCATATCAGAATGCTGATCTAAAGTCAAATATTATTTTACGTTGAAAGTAGAAGCGTCTACTTTGACACCAGGGCCCATAGTAGAAGTAACGGCAACGTTTTTCACGTAAACACCTTTAGCCGCAGCCGGTTTTGCTTTCAGGATTGTATCATACATTGTTGTGAAGTTCTCAACAAGTTTTTCATCCTCGAAAGAAACTTTTCCGATCGGAACATGGATGTTACCAGCTTTGTCAACGCGGTATTCTACTTTACCAGCTTTGATTTCGCCGATTGCTTTTTCTACTTCGAATGTAACAGTTCCTGTTTTAGGGTTTGGCATAAGACCTTTTGGTCCAAGCACACGGCCGATTTTACCGACTTCACCCATCATGTCAGGAGTCGCAACGATTACATCGAATTCGAACCAGCCTTGCTGGATTTTCGCGATGTAATCAGAATCGCCAACGTAGTCTGCACCGGCAGCTTCAGCTTCTTTTGCTTTTTCGCCTTTAGCGAATACAAGCACGCGCTGAGTTTTACCAGTTCCGTTAGGAAGTACAACTGCACCGCGGATTTGCTGATCGTTTTTACGAGGGTCAACCCCTAAACGAAAAGCAACTTCAACTGTAGCGTCGAATTTAGCTGTGTTTGTTTTTTTAGTAAGCGCCACTGCTTCAGCGACGTCGTAAGCTTTCGCACGGTCTACAAGCTTCGCAGCTTCAACGTACTTTTTACCTTTTTTAGCCATTTTAAAATTTCCTCCTTATGTGGTTATAGCGGAATAACCTCCCACGAATAAGGGTTGCGAACTTGTGAAAACTCGCAACCCGACAAGAAACAAATTAATCCTCGATAACGATACCCATACTGCGGGCAGTACCTTCAACCATGCGCATTGCCGCTTCAACGTCTGCTGCGTTTAAGTCAGGCATTTTCGTTTCAGCGATTTCGCGAACCTTATCGCGCTTAACGGTTGCCACTTTATTACGGTTTGGTTCACCAGAACCAGACTCAATTCCAGCTGCTTTTTTAAGCAATACTGCAGCAGGCGGAGTTTTTGTAATAAATGTAAATGAACGGTCTTCGTAAACCGAAATTTCAACAGGAATGATTAAACCAGCTTGGTCAGCTGTACGAGCGTTAAACTCCTTACAGAATCCCATGATATTTACACCGGCTTGACCTAGTGCAGGTCCAACTGGCGGCGCTGGGTTAGCTTTTCCAGCAGGAATTTGCAATTTTACAACTTTTACTACTTTTTTAGCCACGAGACACACCTCCTTAAGTCCGTGATGTGGTAATAGGGTAAACCCTCCCACTCAAGGTTTCATTCTTTATATGAATGACGAAATATCAAGCTAGCTGCCTTGGATTAGTCCAAGACGTACCTTTGCTATATTATCATTAATATATAGCAATTTCAAGTTTTTTCACATTACAATTTGTCGATCTGGGTAAATTCCAGTTCAACCGGCGTTTCACGGCCGAACATGTTAACGAATACTTTCACTTTGCTCTTATCATAATCAATCTCTTCAATTGATCCTGTAAAGTTGGCGAAAGGTCCGTCTATGACTTTGACTGTCTCATTCAATTCAAAATCAATGTCGGTTTTCCGCTCATCCATGCCCATCCGCTTTAAGATGGTTTCTGCTTCGCCAGGAAGAAGCGGAGTCGGCTTTGAGCCTGAACCGGCTGATCCGACGAATCCGGTAACGCCCGGCGTGTTGCGGACCACATACCAGGAATCATCAGTCATGACGATTTCTACAAGCACATAACCCGGGAACACTTTCTTTTTGACTACTTTTTTCTTGCCGTTCTTAATATCAGTCTCTTCTTCTTCAGGGACGACAACGCGGAAAATTTTATCCTGCATTCCCATTGATTCCACACGTTTTTCAAGGTTCGCTTTTACTTTGTTTTCATAACCGGAATACGTATGAACAACATACCAATTCTTTTCCATTCTATCAGGACTCTGCAGTCCTTCCCTCCCCGCATTTAAAAATGAAGTGTAAAACAAAAAATAGGCTCAGGGCCTATGAATCCTTTTTTCAACAACACAATAAAAAACCCGCTGAACGGGTTTTGGCAAACGATATTATGATCTATTATAGCACGTATTGCTGATCATTATTCAACTATTAAACGAATTAATTGAGAAATTCCTGTATCAAGGAGGGCAAAAAAGATAACAAAAAAGATAACCGTTGAAATCACCGTGATCGTATAGCGCGTTAACTCTTTGCCTTTAGGCCAGCTAACCTTTTTCATTTCTTTCCCAACATCTTTAAAGAAACTCATCATGCGCATGTAAAAGACCTCCACAATTTAAAAAGCGAACACTATTTTGTTTCTAAATGAGCTGTATGTGAATTGCAAGTGCTGCAGTACTTCTTAACTTCTAACCGCTCAGCCGCTGATGCAGAGCTTTTCATTGTCGTATAATTACGATTTCCGCATGTTTTGCATGCCAGCGTAATCTTTTTTCTCATGTCGTTACACCTTTTCCTAAACATTCATTTATCTTAATAAAATAGCACAGTCAGAAAAATTCTGTCAATATGACACAGAAACCTGCTACAGGCTGATCTCTCTTATTTCTAAATACTTTTCAAGCTTGCGCTTCACGCGCTGCAGGGCATTATCGATCGATTTTACGTGTCGGTTTAAGTCATCTGAAATCTCTTGGTAACTTCTTCCGTCCAAGTACAGAACAAGCACCTTTCTCTCCAGATCGCTCAGCAGTTCTCCCATTTTCATTTCGATATCATCAAATTCTTCCTGATTAATAATCATCTCTTCAGGATTTAACGTTTTAGCGCCTGAAATGACATCAAGCAGTGTTCTGTCAGATTCTTCATCAAAAATAGGTTTGTCTAAAGAAACATAGGAATTTAAAGGAATGTGTTTCTGACGGGTAGCTGTCTTTATTGCGGTAATAATCTGGCGGGTAATGCATAATTCTGCAAAAGCTTTAAATGAAGTGAGCTTGTCCTCTCTAAAGTCTCGGATAGACTTATATAAGCCTATCATCCCTTCCTGTACAATATCTTCTCTGTCGGCCCCTATTAAAAAATAAGACCTTGCTTTCGCCCGTACAAAATTACGGTACTTCGTAATCAAGTAATCTAACGCATCACTATCCCCAACATGAACCTTTTCAATGACCTGCTCGTCCTCCAACTGGCAAAATTGCACTTTGTTGAACTTTCCCTTGCTGTTCTGTAGATTCACTGCGATCCCCCCGGCGCACGTAGATAGAAATATTATACATTAATGGGCGAAAAAGCGTCAACCTAATCCAGACCGCCTCGGCGCCACTTTTCAAACGTTTTCAAAACCTCTTCGGACAGCTCGATTTTACCCGGTGGTTTTTCAGAAGTGATCTTTGAAACCCGCCTTTGAATCCGGCGTTCTATCGTATCCACTTCCCTCAGGAGCTCCCGGGCGGATTTACGGAGAGCCCCTTGTCCGAAAATCGCCCACTGCTCCGTATAATCGGAAGTTGCGACATGAATCTGTGTCGCAATATTGTTTAGCGCCTGGGCAAGCTTCTCGATCCGCTCATCCGCCGTCTCATTCTCCCGTGTGAAAATCACTTCGACTCTGTGATTCGTTTGTTTTTTCTCTATGCCTTTTACCAGGTGTGCGTCAAACACCACAATGACTCTGATTCCCGTGTAGGACTGATATTCCGCCATCTTCTGGATCAGTACATCTCTCGCTTCTTCAAAACTGTTCGCTTTTAAATCCTTTAGCTGCGGCCAAGCTCCAATCATGTTGTATCCGTCTACTAACAGGATGTCCATCTGTCTTCATTCCCCTAAAGGATTGCGCTTCCGGTAGACTTCATACATGAGAAGGCCGGCCGCTACCGACGCATTCAGAGACGTGACTTTTCCCGCCATCGGAAGCTTAATGAGAAAATCACATTTCTCTTTCACAAGCCGCCCCATTCCTCTGCCTTCGCTTCCGATAACGAGCGCCAAAGGCATCTTGCCGTCCATAGAGCGGTAGTCTTCCCGGGCGGATGCATCCGTTCCGACGACCCAAATCCCCCGCTCCTTCATTTCATCAAGTGTCCGGGCAAGGTTGGTCACCTTCACGACGGGAATGTGTTCAATCGCACCGGTCGAAGCTTTTGCGACCGTCGAAGTCAGTCCGACCGCTCTGCGTTTCGGAATCACGATGCCGTGTGCACCGACAGCGTCAGCCGTTCTCATGATGGAACCGAGATTATGAGGGTCTTCCAGCTCGTCCAGTATGAGAAAGAAAGGCTGTTCGTTTCTCTCTTCCGCTCTTTTATATAATTCGTCTAATTGTGCATATTCATATGCCGCCACCTGGGCGACAACACCCTGATGCTGCCCCTCAACCATCTGATCGAGTTTTTTCCTCGGTACAAATTGAATGGTGACGCCGCGCTTTTTAGCAAGCTCCATAACTTGCTGCGCCTGTCCTTTTACTGTGTTTTCCGCCATCCATAACTTATACAGCTTGCGATCTGACTTTAACGTCTCAATCACAGCGTTTTTTCCTATGACGTAATCATGTTGCTGACTCATTTGTTTTCCTCCCTGACGTCCCGACTTGTATAGCCTCAGCAATCAGCTGATTCAGTCTTTCTTCTCTTTTCTCAAGAAAAAGGTATCCGAGTAAAGCCTCAAAAGCTGTACTATGGCGGTACGTCTGTACATCTGTGTTTTTAGGCGTCGTCCCTGATTTCGCGTTTCTGCCTCTTCTCAGCACGGCTTCCTCTTCCTCCGTGAAAAAGGATTCGTCCTGAAGGCGGAACAATATGTCTGCCTGTGATTTTGCCGATACAATCCGGCTCGCCTTCTTATGAAGGTCATTCGGTTTCGTAAAGCCCTGCTTAAGCAGGTGATGCCGGACGTATATTTCAAAAATGGCATCACCCATATAAGCAAGCGCAAGACCGTTTAACTGCTTTGAATCTTTGATTTGTTCAAATTGAAGCATCCGCTTACTCTCCCCGCTTCCAGCGAGTTCCCTGGGCCGTATCTTCAAGAATGATATTCATGCTTTTCAGCTGATCGCGAATCTGGTCTGACAAAGCAAAATCGCGATTGCGGCGGGCTTCATTTCTCTTCTCAATCAACTCTTCAATCTCTTCGTCGACAAGCTCTTCTTCGCCGAGCGTAAGTCCGAGAACAGATCCGATTCTGTCAAACATGCTGATAAAGGCTTTAATGACGTGATCCGCCGTATTGTCTTCCTGCATGTAGTAATTGGCGAGCTTCGCCAGATCAAACCAAACGGAAATCGCATTCGCCGTATTAAAATCATCATCCATTGCTTCTTCAAACGCAGTGCGGTGCTCTTCAATTTTAGCGAGCCATTCCTCATCATTGTCAGTCAGATTCGTGCTGCTAATCAAACGATGGTTTAAATTACTGTAGGCCGTCTTCAGGCGGTTAAACGCGTTTTTTGTTTTCTCAAGCAGCTCTTCCGAATAGTTGATCGGGTGGCGGTAATGAACGGACAGCATGAAAAATCTCAAAAGCTGCGGGTCATATTGCTTAATGATATCGTGCACCAAAACAAAGTTGCCGAGCGATTTTGACATTTTCTCATTATCGATATTGATATATCCGTTGTGAAGCCAGTATTTTGCGAATGTCTTGCCTGTTAATGCTTCAGATTGGGCGATTTCGTTTTCATGGTGCGGGAATGTCAGGTCCTGACCGCCGGCATGAATATCGATTTCGTCACCCAAATACTTTTTCACCATTGCGGAGCATTCAATATGCCAGCCCGGGCGGCCTTTTCCCCAAGGGCTATCCCATGAAATTTCTCCGTCCTTAGCAGCTTTCCAAAGAGCAAAGTCCAGCGCATCCTCTTTCTTCTCGCCGACACGGATACGCGCGCCTGATCTGAGTTCATCAATTGATTGCTGAGATAGCTTGCCGTAGCCTTCGAAGGCCCTTGTTTTGAAATAGACGTCGCCTTCTGATTCATAAGCGTAGCCTTTTTTAATCAGCTCGCTGACAAATTCAATAATGGCGTCCATGTTTTCCATGACCCGGGGATGAAGATCCGCTTTCCGGCATCCGAGGGCGCCCACGTCTTCAAAATACGCTTTAATGAACCGCTCAGAAACGGTCGGGACGTCCTCGCCGAGCTCGTTGGCCGCCTTAATCAGTTTGTCGTCAACATCGGTGAAATTCGATACGTATTGAACATCGTATCCTTTATACTCCAAATAGTTGCGTACGGTATCATACACAATCGCCGGACGGGCGTTTCCGATATGAATATAGTTGTATACAGTCGGTCCGCACACGTACATTTTTACTTTGCCTTCCTCAAGAGGAACGAATGTTTCCTTTTTCCGTGTCAATGTATTATAAAGTGTAATGGTCATTTTTGGTTGATCCTTTCTTTTTTATCTTCCAGTTCAGCCTGCAGTTCAAAAATCTGCTGCTCCAATGCTCTAAACCGGTCAGCAACCGGATCGGGCAAGTCTTGGTGATTGAGATCGCGTTTGATTTTTCTTCCGTTCCGAATGACGACTTTCCCCGGTATGCCGACAACGGTCGAAAAGTCGGGAACATCACGAAGCACAACGGAGCCGGCCCCTACTTTAGAACCCTGCCCGACCGTAATAGAGCCGAGCACCTTCGCTCCGGTTGCAATTAAAGCATCATCTTTTATGGTCGGATGCCGCTTCCCCTTTTCTTTTCCCGTTCCCCCGAGAGTGACACCTTGGAATACCGTCACGTTATTGCCGATTTCACATGTTTCCCCTATGACGACCCCCATACCGTGGTCAATGAAAAACCTTCTCCCGATGGTCGCGCCGGGATGGATTTCAATTCCGGTAAAGAAACGGGCAATCTGTGATATCAGGCGCGCCAGGAAGAAAAATCTCCGTTTATATAAAGCATGTGCAATCCGATGCGCCCATATAGCATGTAAACCAGAATAAGTTAAAACAACTTCGAAATAGCTTCTTGCTGCCGGATCTTGATCGAACACTGTATCTATGTCTTCTTTTAGCATTTTAAAAAACACATGCTTCCCCCCATTCTCTCCCCGCTCCAGTCTGTTTTCCGCCTATAAAAAAAGCGCCTCTGCATGTAAACATGACAGAGACGCTTTTACCGCGCGGTTCCACTCTGTTTGAAAAACAAGTCACTGTTTTCCCAACTTAAAAGCCGGTAACGGCGGCGGCCGCCTTTAAATACTGATTTCCGCAGAAATGTTCTTCAAAGGTCTTAAGGGCGCACTTCTAAAACATGACGCATGAATCTCTCTCAGCCGATGAAGATTCTTTCTGTAATGGTCATTGTTTTATACTCTTCCCTGTCAACAATCGTATATTTAAATGCTTTTCAGGCGTCTTACGGCTGTTTCTCTGCCGATCAGCTCAATGGCCTGCGGAAGCTCCGGACCGTGTGTCTGACCGGTAACCGCTACACGAATCGGCATGAACAGCTTTTTGCCTTTATGGCCTGTTTCTTTCTGAACAGCCTTGATTGAGGCTTTGATCAGCTCAGGCGTAAATTCTTCAAGCTCTTCAAGCTTCGCAGCAAATACGCTGAGCACTTCAGGCACCTGTTCTTCTTCCAGAACGGCTTTTGCCTCTTGATTATACTCGATCTCATCTTTAAAGAACAAATCAGTCAGCTCGACAATTTCAGCGCCGTAGCTCAATTGCTCATGGTAAAGAGAGATTAATTTACGAACCCATTCCTGCTCTTCGGCAGAAAGCTCAGTGCCGACTTTTCCTGCTTTTTGCAGGTGCGGCAGGGTCAGCTCAACAACTTGATCAAGATCCAGCGCTTTGACGTATTGGTTGTTGACCCATTTCAGTTTATGCATATCAAACAGAGCCGGTGACTTAGACAAACGATTTACATCAAAAATGTCAATGAATTGTTCTCTTGTGAAAAGCTCTTCTTCACCGACGGGAGACCAGCCGAGAAGTCCGATAAAGTTAAACAGCGCTTCAGGCAGGTAACCCAGCTCATCATACTGCTCAATAAACTGGATAATTGATTCATCACGTTTACTTAATTTTTTGCGGCTTTCGTTTACGATAAGCGTCATATGTCCGAAGACAGGAACATCCCAGCCGAATGCCTGGAAAATCATGATCTGTTTCGGTGTATTTGAAATGTGATCCTCACCGCGGAGCACGTGCGTCATTTTCATTAAGTAATCGTCAATCGCGACGGCAAAGTTATACGTCGGTGTTCCGTCTTTTTTGACGATGACAAAGTCGCCGATGCCGTCTGATTCAAAAGAAATCTCACCTTTTACGATATCGTTAAATGCGATGATTTTCCCTTCCGGCACGCGGAAACGGATGCTCGGCTGTCTGCCTTCGGCTAAAAACTGCTCCTGCTCTTCCTGAGTCAGGTTTCTGTGTTTGCCGGAATAGCGCGGCATTTCCCCGCGGGCGATTTGCTCTTCACGTTCTTTCTCAAGTTCTTCTTCCGTACAGAAACATTTATAAGCTAGCCCTTTTTCAAGAAGCTCTTCATAGTACTCTTTGTAAATGTCGTTACGCTCAGACTGGCGGTACGGGCCGTATTCTCCGCCGACATCCACACTTTCATCCCAGTCTATGCCGAGCCATTTCAAATAGTTGAGCTGACTTTGCTCTCCGCCTTCAATATTTCGCTTTTTGTCCGTATCCTCAATCCGGATAATAAACTTTCCGCCTTGGCTGCGGGCAAATAAATAGTTAAAAAGCGCCGTTCTGGCGTTACCGATATGCAAATGTCCGGTCGGACTCGGTGCATAACGAACGCGTACTTCATTTCCCATGTTCAAATACTTCCTTTCATCTCGTCTGTAGCCTCTAGCCGAATATATGTATCTATTCTACCACCAAATAGACCGGGCATCAAAACAATGATCAGGCTTTTTGGATCAGAACGGTTGCCTGAGCGGCAATTCCTTCGGCTCTTCCGGTAAACCCGAGCTTTTCTGTCGTCGTTGCTTTTACGTTTACTTGAGAAACGTCCGCCTCAAGGCCTTCCGCTATCCGTTTTCTCATAGCATCAATATGCGGCGCCATTTTCGGCTTTTGCGCAATAATCGTGCAGTCTATATTTCCGAGTACGTATCCTTTTTCTTTAACAATGTTCCAAACATGCTGAAGCAGCTTAAAAGAATCCGCATCTTTGAATTCCGGATCAGTATCCGGGAAATGCTTGCCGATATCTCCTTCACCTGCCGCTCCGAGACACGCGTCTGCGACTGTATGCAGCAATACATCAGCATCTGAATGTCCGAGCAGCCCTTTTTCATAAGGAATTTCAATTCCGCCGATGATGAGAGGACGGCCTTCCGTTAATTGATGCACATCAAATCCTTGTCCGATTCTAAACATTATGATTCCCACTTTCCGCTTTCATGATTGCTTCCGCGGATATCAGATCATCCGGCGTTGTCAGCTTAATATTGGTATAGCTGCCTTCAACGATACTCACCTGATATCCATCAAGACGCTCGACGAGGCTGGCGTCATCCGTCCCTAAGAAGCCTTTGTTTTCCGCTTCCATATGCGCCGTTTTCAATAAAGAAAGACGAAAAGCCTGCGGCGTTTGAACGGCCCACAAGCTTGAACGATCAAAGGTCTCCGCAACCCGGGAGCCTTCCGCCCGTTTTATCGTGTCTTTCACAGGAACAGCCAGGACAGCCGCTCCCGTCTCCTCTGCTGTTTCAACGAGCTTATCGATATGCTGATGTGTGACAAACGGGCGCGCTCCGTCATGAACAAGGACGACCGATTCCTTATCAATCACTTTCAGTCCTTCGTACACACTGTGCTGACGCTCCGCACCTCCGGTAACAAGCTCAATTTCCGTCTGAATCGGAAATTGGGCCAGCAGCTGGTGAAAATCTTCCCGTTCACTCTCGTTTATCACCAGGATTATTTTCTGACAGGGTGCGTGGCTTTCAAAAACCCGCAGTGTGTGTATAATAACAGGCGCACCTTTTAAGCTGATGAACAGCTTATTTTTCCCGGCCTTCATCCGTTTTCCTTGTCCGGCAGCCGGAATAACGACAACATACTCCATATTAACTCCCTCTTAAAGAGCTTTCTCAAGCAGCTTGGGCTTGGCAAAAATCATTCGTCCCGCCGCTGTCTGCAGTACGCTGGTTACGAGCACATCAATATGCTTCCCTATATAATTGCGGCCTTCTTCCACAACAATCATCGTCCCGTCATCCAAGTAAGCCACACCTTGATTATGCTCTTTCCCGTCCTTAATCACCTGCACATTCATCTCTTCGCCCGGAAGCACAACCGGCTTCACCGCGTTTGCAAGGTCATTAATATTCAGTACCGCAACCTTCTGAAGCTCACATACTTTATTTAAATTAAAATCATTCGTCACAACGACGCCGGATGTCAGCTTCGCAAGTTTGACAAGCTTGCTGTCAACCTCCTGAATGTCTTCGAAGTCGCCTTCATAAATTTCAACCGTAATATCCAGTTCCTTTTGAATGCGATTCAAGATATCCAGTCCGCGGCGTCCTCTGTTACGTTTTAAAACATCTGAAGAATCAGCGATATGCTGTAATTCCTCCAGCACAAATTGAGGAATGACAATGACGCCTTCTAAAAAGCCCGTCTGACAAATATCTGCAATTCTCCCATCAATAATAACACTTGTATCCAAGATTTTCAGCCTTTTATCCTGTTCCTCCTGCTCCTCATCAGCACTTCCCTTTTTCTTCTGCATTCTTGCAGAAATGGAGAAAAGACTGATCAGTTCATCCTTTTTCTTAAATCCGACTTGGAAGCCCAGGTAACCGAGAAAGAAAGCCAGAAAGACCGGAATGATGGTGCTGAATATACGGTACGGAATATTGTCCAGCGGAATCACGTTTACAATGAGATATGCGATGATAAGTCCAAAAACCAATCCGAGACTCCCGAATAACAGATCCGGCACCGGAGCTCTCAGCAAAGAATCTTCAATCCATTTTACCCAATTAATCACATATTCTGTCGTCCATATACTGATGAGAAAAAAGATAATAGCACCAATTGCAGCAGACGTATATGCGTTTGTTATTAAAGGTATGTCCTGTATATTTGACAGCACAAACAATTCAGGTATTAAAAAGATACCGACAACGCCGCCCACAATAATGAAGAACGCCTGAACTATTCGTTTTAACATACCTCCACCTCCTTTTAAGTAGCATTTTTTCAGCAGACTGTCAGAGCCTACAAATTCAGAATAAACAAAAACTAACAATAATATACCCGGATTCCGACAGGTTTAAGCGATTCTTAAAGCTGTCTATCTATATAGTGTTTTTCCTGAAGGCGTTTTAAGCCTTTTTTGATTTTTTGGGCGCGCACTTCTCCGATACCCTCGACATCATCAAGCTCTTCCACAGTGGCTTCCGTTATGCTTGGCAAAAATCCGAACGCCTCAACCACATTTTCAACAATCGGCATCGGCAGACGCGGAATTTTGTTCAGCAGCCTGTATCCTCTCGGGAGCACATAATCATCAAGATTCGTAGAAGCCGGATATCCAAGCAGCTTAAACAGAATGGAATCATCAAGCAGATCATAGCTGGACATATCCTGAAGCTCTTTTAACAGCACGAACGGATCTTTGATTTTTTCTTTGACATAGTCTTTGATGAAAAGTGCCGCCTCTTCTTCCATGTCCGTAATCAGTTCAATCACCTGCAGACGGATTAAGTGGCCTTCCGTTCCGAGTTCTTTAATATACATATTGATTTCATTTTTTATTCGGAGCACCATTTCATACCGATGCATGACGGACAGCACGTCACTGAATGTCACAAGCTCCTCAAACTCTAATGCGTTTAAAGCCGTAATCGTTTTGTCTAAAATGGTTTTATACTTCTCAAGCGTTTGAATGGCCTGATTTGCCTTTGTTAAAATAAATCCTATGTCCTTTAGTGTGTACTTCATGCTGTCCTGATATAACGTAATGACATTTCTGCGCTCAGAAATGGCAATGACGAGACAGCCGGTCTGCTTCGCCACCCGTTCCGCCGTACGGTGCCTCATTCCCGTTTCTGAAGAAGAAATGGTCGCCTCCGGCATAAGCTGCGTATTCGCATAAAGAATTTTCTGGCCGGAATCACTTAAAATAATGGCACCGTCCATTTTGGCCAGCTCGTATAAGTGAGCGGGCGCAAATGATGTATTAATATGAAAACCGCCATCGACGACTTGCTTTACCTTATCATTGTATCCGACAACAATCAGGCCGCCTGTATTTGCCCGAAGTACATTCTCTATCCCGGCTCTGAGCGGGGTGCCCGGTGCAACGAACTGCAGAATTGCAGACAGGTCAAGCTCTTGTTTCGCCCCTTTTTTCTCTTTTTCCATCTATTATGATCCTCCTAATGAAGTACGAAGCGCTTCTGCAACATTTGCTACTCCGACAACCTCAATCCCTTTTGGTATTGTCCACCCGTCTGCATTCGCCTCAGGTATGATCATGCGCTTGAAGCCGAGTTTCGCCGCTTCTTTTACGCGCTGTTCGATTCTTGACACCCTGCGGACTTCTCCTGTCAGACCCACTTCACCGATAAAGCAATCTGCGGGATTCGGCGGTGTATCTCTGAAGCTTGAGGCAATGCTGACGGCTACTGCCAAATCAATCGCCGGTTCATCCAGTTTGACCCCGCCGGCGACCTTTAAATACGCATCTTGATTTTGAAGCAAAAGACCCACCCGCTTCTCAAGCACAGCCATAATTAACGACACCCTGTTGTGGTCAATGCCTGTAGCCATGCGGCGCGGGTTTCCAAAACTGGTCGGTGATATGAGCGCCTGAATTTCAACCAGGATCGGTCTCGTTCCTTCCATTGACGCAACGATACTCGAACCTGATGCCCCGGCAGAACGCTCTTCCAAGAATATTTCAGAAGGGTTCAGCACCTCCGTAAGCCCCTCTTCCCGCATTTCAAAGATGCCCATTTCATTTGTGGAGCCGAAACGGTTTTTTACGGCCCGCAAAATACGGAATGTATGGTGCCGCTCTCCTTCAAAGTATAGAACGGTATCGACCATGTGCTCAAGCAATCTCGGCCCTGCGATCGATCCTTCTTTTGTGACGTGTCCGACGATAAAAATAGGTATGCCGTTTGTTTTCGCGATTTTCATCAATTCGGCCGTACACTCTCTTACTTGTGATACACTGCCGGGAGCTGAGGTTATATCACTTTGGTACACGGTCTGAATGGAGTCTACGACAACAAATGCGGGTTTCATCTCTTGTATAGCAGACGAAATATACTCCATATCGGTTTCAGATAAAACATGTAACATTTGGCTGTTGATTCCAAGTCTGTCGGCACGCAGCTTCGTTTGCTTCACGGATTCTTCCCCTGAAATGTAAAGCACGCTGCCGGCCGTATCTGCTAATTGTGCGGATACTTGGAGAAGGAGCGTTGATTTTCCGATCCCGGGATCGCCGCCGATTAATACTAACGAGCCCTTCACAACGCCGCCGCCAAGCACTCTGTTGAATTCTTCGAGCTTTGTGTGAACGCGGGGTTCTTCCGATGTTTCAATTGATGTAATGGGTGATGGTTTCTGGACGGTTTGAACGGAGTGGGAGAAAGCCGCCCGCCGATTCGCCGGCGCTTTTTTTATGGTTTCTTCCACCATTGTATTCCAAGCCCCGCAGCCCGGGCACTTTCCCATCCATTTTGCGGATTCATAACCGCATGAGTGGCAGATGAATTTTGTTTTTGATTTAGCCATATATGTTGTAAGACCTCTTCCTTATCGAATATTTCTCTATATAACAAAGTGAGGCATACACTCGCTTACGTATGCCTCATGTTTGTCACTATATTAGTTCGTTTTAGCAGTTGTTTTTACGACAAATTCGCCGTCCTCAACATCAAGAACAATGTGCTGGCCTTTATCAATATTGCCTCTGAGGAGTTCTTCTGATAATCGGTCCTCCACATGCTTTTGAATCGCTCTTCTTAACGGACGTGCGCCGTATTCCAAATCGACGCCCTCTTCTGCTACTTTTGCTTTTGCAGCATCCGTCAGCTCGATAGAGAGATCTTGTTCTTTCAGACGTTTTGTTAACTGATCAGACATAAGCGACACGATGTCTGTAAGATGTTTTTTCTCAAGGGAGTGGAAGACGATAATTTCGTCAATCCGGTTGATAAACTCAGGCCTGAAGGCACGCTTCAGCTCTCCCATGACTTTGTCTTTCATGTCTTTATGGTTTTGTGATTCATCCTGCACATTGAAGCCCACATATTTGTTGCGTTTCAGCTCGCTCGCTCCGACGTTTGACGTCATAATCAGGATCGTGTTGCGGAAATCCACAGTGCGTCCTTTTGAATCAGTCAAGCGTCCGTCTTCAAGCACTTGCAGGAGAATGTTAAACACATCAGGGTGCGCTTTTTCAATTTCATCAAGCAATACGACAGAGTATGGTTTTCTTCTCACTTTTTCTGTCAGCTGGCCGCCTTCATCATAGCCGACATATCCCGGAGGAGAACCGACAAGACGTGAAGTCGAGTGTTTCTCCATGTATTCGGACATATCCACTCTGATCATCGCTTCCTCATCACCGAAAATGGATTCCGCCAGCGCTCGTGCCAGCTCTGTCTTCCCAACGCCTGTAGGGCCTAAGAAGATGAATGAACCAATCGGGCGTTTCGGGTCCTTCAGACCGGCTCTTGCACGTCTGACAGCCTTTGCAACGGCTACAACAGCTTCATCCTGGCCGATGACGCGGGAGTGCAGAATGCTTTCCATATTGAGAAGCTTATCTGTCTCCGTTTGGGCAATTTTAGATACGGGCACCCCGGTCCAGCTGGATACAACCATCGCAATATCCTCTACAGAAACTTCGGAGTTCTCCTGGCCTTGTTTTTCTTTCCACGTTTTTTTCGTGTCTTCCACCTGTTCTCTCAAGCGCTGCTCCGTATCACGAAGGGAAGCCGCTTTTTCAAACTCCTGGCTCTGAACGGCAGCGTCTTTTTCCTTGCGAACTTCATCGAGTTTCTGCTCCAGCTCTTTTAAGTTCGGAGGCGTTGTGAAAGAACGGAGACGCACTTTTGAACCGGCTTCATCAATTAAATCGATCGCTTTATCCGGAAGGAAGCGGTCAGAAATATAACGGTCGGACAATTTTACCGCCGCTTCAATCGCTTCATCGGTAATGGATACGCGGTGATGCGCTTCATAGCGGTCACGGAGCCCTTTTAAAATTTGAATGCTTTCATCGGCTGACGGCTGATCCACCTGAATCGGCTGGAAACGGCGCTCCAGAGCCGCGTCTTTTTCGATATATTTACGGTATTCATCAAGCGTTGTCGCACCGATGCATTGAAGCTCTCCGCGGGCCAGTGAAGGTTTTAAGATATTCGATGCGTCAATCGCACCTTCTGCTCCCCCCGCTCCGATCAGTGTATGCAGTTCGTCAATGAATAAAATAATATTGCCGGCCTGACGTATTTCATCCATTACTTTTTTCAAGCGGTCTTCAAATTCTCCGCGGTATTTCGTACCGGCTACAACCGTACCCATGTCTAATGTCATTACACGTTTATCACGTAAAATTTCCGGCACTTCATTATTGATGATCTGCTGTGCGAGGCCTTCAGCAATCGCAGTTTTACCGACACCCGGTTCTCCGATAAGAACGGGATTATTTTTCGTTCTGCGGCTTAATACCTCAATAACACGCTGAATTTCTTTGCTTCGGCCGATAACCGGATCAAGACTGTCTTCCTTCGCAATCGCAGTTAAATCACGCGCCAGACTGTCCAGCGTCGGCGTGTTTGCATTGCTGTTCGTACCGGATGCAGAAGATCCCGTCTCATTGCTTCCCAGAAGCTGCAGCACTTGCTGTCTCGCCTTATTCAAGCTGACACCGAGATTATTCAGAACTCTCGCCGCCACGCCTTCTCCTTCACGAATCAGTCCGAGAAGTATGTGTTCTGTTCCCACATAAGAATGTCCTAGCTTTCTGGCTTCATCCATGCTGAGCTCAATGACTTTTTTTGCTCTTGGCGTATAATGAATCGTTTGAGACATTTCCTGTCCCCGTCCGATTAAGCTCTCCACTTCTTTCTGAATTTTATCCGAACCGAGTCCGAGTGCTTGGAGTGCTTTAGCCGCAATCCCTTCTCCTTCACGAACCAGACCTAATAAGATATGTTCAGTTCCAATATTGTTATGGCCTAAGCGCAGTGCTTCTTCCTGTGCCAGTGCCAATACCTTTTGAGCTCGCTCTGTAAACCTTCCAAACATCATATCGAATCATCCTCCTGTCTATTTGCACTCATTTCTAAATGCAGCCTTTCCCTGATAAGAGCCGCTCTTCTCGCGTCTCTTTCGTTCGGCCGTAATGCACCGCCCGAATATTGCTGGAGAAAACCCGGCTGTGTCAAAATCATCAGTTCATTAAGTATATTGCTTGATAGCCCTTTGATGATCCCCAGGTCTATCCCCAGCCGAACGTCAGAAAGGCATTTCGCCGTTTCCTTTGATTCAATCATACGGCAGTTGGATAAAACACCGTAAGATCTGAATACCCGGTCCTCCAATTCAATTTTCGAGGTTTGGTAAAGCGCTTCTCGGGCTGAACGTTCCTGCTCAATCAGCTGGGCAGCCACACTGTTTAAATCATCTACAATGTCCTGTTCTGATTTTCCGAGTGTGATTTGATTTGAAATTTGAAAGATATTTCCTAATGCTTCGCTGCCTTCACCGTAAATTCCTCTAACAACTAAGCCTAATTGGTTAATTGCCGGTATAATTCGATTCATTTGCCTAGTTAATACAAGGCCCGGCAAATGCATCATGACTGAAGCCCTTAGTCCCGTCCCTACATTTGTAGGACAGCTTGTTAAGTACCCTCTCTTCTCTCCAAAGGCGTAATCCACTTTCTCCTCAATCCAGTCATCAACCTGGTTTGCCGCTTTTATGGCGTTGAGAAGCTGGAAGCCGGGGAAGAGGCATTGAATTCTGATATGATCTTCTTCATTTAACATAATGCTGACTTCTTCATTTTCAGAAAGCAGACAGCCGCCAAAAGGAGATTCCGTTAAATTCGGGCTGATGAGATGTTTCTCCATCAGCACCCGTTTTTCCAAAGGCTGAGCTTCACTCATTCTGATTAAATGAAATTGACCGATATCAGGCAGTTCTTTTCCTGAAAAATGATCTTCGAATTGCTGAATGATGGATGAGGCTTCTTCATTCGTATACCGGGCGGGAAACTTTATATTTTCAAAGTTTCGGGCCAACCGTATACGGCTGCTGAGTACAATGTCACTTTCAGGTCCCTCTTGCTTCATCCAATTGCTTAGTGCGTCCTGAATAAAATGCTTGAGCGACATTACCCTTGTTCCCCCTCACTGTCTTTACTTTTTAATTTTTGCTCTAACGATCGGATCTGATCCCTGACCTCCGCTGCTCTTTCAAACTCTTCGTGGTGTATTAAAGATTCAAGTTCTTTTTTTAACATTTCCATTTGCCGTCTTACATGCAGGTTTCCGCCTATTCGTTTTGGAATTTTCCCGGCATGCACCGTATTCCCGCTGTGAACTTTTCGCAAGATCGGCGTAATTTGGCTGTAGAACGTATCGTAACATTCCGCACAGCCGAAACGCCCTGTTTTTCTCAGCTGCTGAAACGTCATACCGCATTTCTTACAAGCTGTCCCTTGCTCTGAATAGCCGAACATTTGAGAACCGGTGTTTTGAAATGAAGACTCCATATTCAGCAGCCCTGATAATAAATTATGAATCGAGAACCCTTGGTTTCCACTTATACTGTATGAATCGCTATTTTCTTTTGCACATTGTTCACAAATATGAACTTCTTGTTTTTCTCCATTAACAACTTTCGTAAAGTGAAAAGTGGCCGGTCTCTCATTGCATTCTTGACAAATCAATCTTTTCACCCGCTTACTTTAGTTTTAAAGATGTGAGCATTGCTTTCATCATTCTGGCTCTTAGCTCATCCCGTTCGGGCAAATCAATATATAGAACTGAACGATCCATTACACTCACCATCATTTTAGCTTCTCTTTCCGAAATAACTCCGTCCTCTAACAGTCTGAGAATAATGTCATCAGAGGCTGCCTGGGACAAGTGGGTATGAATCTGCGAAATAATATTATTGATGAGGACGACTTCGTTATTCATTTTAATTTTGATAATACGAATATAACCGCCGCCTCCCCGTTTACTTTCAACAATATATCCTCTTTCACTTGTAAATCTGGTGTTGATGACATAATTTATTTGGGAAGGAACACATTGAAATTTATCAGCGATTTCACTGCGTTTGATCTCTAAAATTTCTTTGCCATTTTGATCTAATACTTGTTTCAAGTACTGTTCAATGATGTCAGAAATATTATGTCCCACTCAACCCCCTCCTTTATTGACTTTGACTATATTTGACTTTAATCTTACTATAAGGTGTTTCGCAAAATTTTTCAACTGTATCGCTCTATCTCTATTATTTCCACTTTGCACAAGCATAAAACCTGCTTTTGCAAAAAGGCATATCGTTACGTTTCTCATATTATATAACGTATGCAAAAAAACACAAAAAAGGCAGCTCATGATGAGCTGCCTTTACCGTAATGATAGCTTGGCGGCGTCCTACTCTCACAGGGGGAAACCCCCGACTACCAT
>NZ_CP025258.1:557500-560000 GCF_002843505.1 Bacillus sp. SJ-10
CTTTCACTCCCCTTCCGGGGTGCTTTTCACCTTTCCCTCACGGTACTGGTTCACTATCGGTCACTAGGGAGTATTTAGCCTTGGGAGATGGTCCTCCCGGATTCCGACGGAATTTCACGTGTTCCGCCGTACTCAGGATCCACTCAGGAGAGAACGAAGTTTTGACTACAGGGCTGTTACCTCCTATGGCGGGCCTTTCCAGACCTCTTCATCTACCTCGTTCCTTTGTAACTCCGTACAGAGTGTCCTACAACCCCAAGAGGCAAGCCTCTTGGTTTGGGCTGGTCCCGTTTCGCTCGCCGCTACTCAGGGAATCGCATTTGCTTTCTCTTCCTCCGGGTACTTAGATGTTTCAGTTCCCCGGGTCTGCCTTCTCATATCCTATGTATTCAGATATGGATACCACTCCATTACGAGTGGTGGGTTTCCCCATTCGGAAATCTCCGGATCAAAGCTTGCTTACAGCTCCCCGAAGCATATCGGTGTTCGTCCCGTCCTTCATCGGCTCCTAGTGCCAAGGCATCCACCGTGCGCCCTTTCTAACTTAACCGTTAAAAAGAATCACTACGTGATATCTTGCATTACTAATTGAATGTGAATTACTTCTGTTATCTAGTTTTCAAAGAACAACGCATAGGACATGCTAACACATGCGTTGCCACAGGAAGTGGCGCATTTAGCAGGTGTTCCTATGTTTTGAAGGAATGATCCTTCAAAACTAAACAAGACAGGGAACGTTCTGTTTATAAGACCCAAGGTCTTATATTCCGTTAAAATCCTTAGAAAGGAGGTGATCCAGCCGCACCTTCCGATACGGCTACCTTGTTACGACTTCACCCCAATCATCTGTCCCACCTTCGGCGGCTGGCTCCTAAAAGGTTACCTCACCGACTTCGGGTGTTACAAACTCTCGTGGTGTGACGGGCGGTGTGTACAAGGCCCGGGAACGTATTCACCGCGGCATGCTGATCCGCGATTACTAGCGATTCCAGCTTCACGCAGTCGAGTTGCAGACTGCGATCCGAACTGAGAACAGATTTGTGGGATTGGCTTAACCTCGCGGTTTCGCTGCCCTTTGTTCTGCCCATTGTAGCACGTGTGTAGCCCAGGTCATAAGGGGCATGATGATTTGACGTCATCCCCACCTTCCTCCGGTTTGTCACCGGCAGTCACCTTAGAGTGCCCAACTGAATGCTGGCAACTAAGATCAAGGGTTGCGCTCGTTGCGGGACTTAACCCAACATCTCACGACACGAGCTGACGACAACCATGCACCACCTGTCACTCTGCCCCCGAAGGGGACGTCCTATCTCTAGGATTGTCAGAGGATGTCAAGACCTGGTAAGGTTCTTCGCGTTGCTTCGAATTAAACCACATGCTCCACCGCTTGTGCGGGCCCCCGTCAATTCCTTTGAGTTTCAGTCTTGCGACCGTACTCCCCAGGCGGAGTGCTTAATGCGTTAGCTGCAGCACTAAGGGGCGGAAACCCCCTAACACTTAGCACTCATCGTTTACGGCGTGGACTACCAGGGTATCTAATCCTGTTCGCTCCCCACGCTTTCGCTCCTCAGCGTCAGTTACAGACCAGAGAGTCGCCTTCGCCACTGGTGTTCCTCCACATCTCTACGCATTTCACCGCTACACGTGGAATTCCACTCTCCTCTTCTGCACTCAAGTTCCCCAGTTTCCAATGACCCTCCCCGGTTGAGCCGGGGGCTTTCACATCAGACTTAAGAAACCGCCTGCGAGCCCTTTACGCCCAATAATTCCGGACAACGCTTGCCACCTACGTATTACCGCGGCTGCTGGCACGTAGTTAGCCGTGGCTTTCTGGTTAGGTACCGTCAAGGTGCCGCCCTATTTGAACGGCACTTGTTCTTCCCTAACAACAGAGCTTTACGATCCGAAAACCTTCATCACTCACGCGGCGTTGCTCCGTCAGACTTTCGTCCATTGCGGAAGATTCCCTACTGCTGCCTCCCGTAGGAGTCTGGGCCGTGTCTCAGTCCCAGTGTGGCCGATCACCCTCTCAGGTCGGCTACGCATCGTTGCCTTGGTGAGCCGTTACCTCACCAACTAGCTAATGCGCCGCGGGTCCATCTGTAAGTGGTAGCCGAAGCCACCTTTTATGTCTGAACCATGCGGTTCAAACAACCATCCGGTATTAGCCCCGGTTTCCCGGAGTTATCCCAGTCTTACAGGCAGGTTACCCACGTGTTACTCACCCGTCCGCCGCTAACATCAGGGAGCAAGCTCCCATCTGTCCGCTCGACTTGCATGTATTAGGCACGCCGCCAGCGTTCGTCCTGAGCCAGGATCAAACTCTCCGATAAAGTAGTTTGACTGACTACGCACATCGCTGTGCGATTTATTTAAAACTTTGAATTAACAGGTACGTTTTGTCTTGTTTAGTTTTCAAAGATCATTTTTGTTCACTTTCTCAAGCAACTTTTTAAGTATATAATAAGTTTCTCTTAAAGTCAACATGTTTTTTATAAAT
>NZ_CP025258.1:565000-622500 GCF_002843505.1 Bacillus sp. SJ-10
AGTTCCCCAGTTTCCAATGACCCTCCCCGGTTGAGCCGGGGGCTTTCACATCAGACTTAAGAAACCGCCTGCGAGCCCTTTACGCCCAATAATTCCGGACAACGCTTGCCACCTACGTATTACCGCGGCTGCTGGCACGTAGTTAGCCGTGGCTTTCTGGTTAGGTACCGTCAAGGTGCCGCCCTATTTGAACGGCACTTGTTCTTCCCTAACAACAGAGCTTTACGATCCGAAAACCTTCATCACTCACGCGGCGTTGCTCCGTCAGACTTTCGTCCATTGCGGAAGATTCCCTACTGCTGCCTCCCGTAGGAGTCTGGGCCGTGTCTCAGTCCCAGTGTGGCCGATCACCCTCTCAGGTCGGCTACGCATCGTTGCCTTGGTGAGCCGTTACCTCACCAACTAGCTAATGCGCCGCGGGTCCATCTGTAAGTGGTAGCCGAAGCCACCTTTTATGTCTGAACCATGCGGTTCAAACAACCATCCGGTATTAGCCCCGGTTTCCCGGAGTTATCCCAGTCTTACAGGCAGGTTACCCACGTGTTACTCACCCGTCCGCCGCTAACATCAGGGAGCAAGCTCCCATCTGTCCGCTCGACTTGCATGTATTAGGCACGCCGCCAGCGTTCGTCCTGAGCCAGGATCAAACTCTCCGATAAAGTAGTTTGACTGACTACGCACATCACTGTGCGATTTATTTAAAACTTTGAATTAACAGGTACGTTTTGTCTTGTTTAGTTTTCAAAGATCATTTTGTCTTTCGTTCAAGCGACTTTATTATTATATCTTATCAATCTCTTGAAGTCAACAACTTTTTGAATTTCTTTTTTTCGTCAGCGCCTTGTTTAGCGGCAACGAATAATAATATACCACCTCACAAATAATAGTGCAATAGTTTTTTAAAAGAAAATCAAAAAAGTTTTACGAGCGGCTTGTTTCTAAAAAAGCGCCGTACTGCGATAAGCAGAAACGGCGCCTGCCCTTTTATTAGCGTTGTCTCATTTGAGGGAATAATAAAACGTCTCTGATAGACGGAGCATTTGTTAACAGCATGACAAGGCGGTCGATACCGATACCCAATCCCCCGGTCGGCGGCATGCCGTATTCAAGAGCTTCAACGAAGTCTTCATCCATCATATGCGCTTCATCGTTTCCTTCTTCTCTTTCTTTTAATTGCGCTTCAAAGCGTTCCCTCTGGTCAATAGGGTCATTCAGCTCCGTAAACGCATTAGCGTGCTCACGGCCGACGATAAACAGCTCAAAACGGTCTGTAAAGCGAGGGTCCTCCGGATTTTTCTTAGCAAGAGGAGAAATCTCTACAGGGTGGCCGTAAATAAATGTAGGCTGAATGAGTGTTTCTTCAATTTTTTGTTCGAAGAATTCATTGATGATATGACCCACCGTCATTGAGTTTGTGATCTCGATACCATGCTCTTTTGCATGACCGCGCGCTTCTTCAACAGTCATCTCATTCCAGAAATCTACGCCTGTCGCTTCTTTGACCGCATCTACCATGTGGAGTCGTTTCCATTCAGGTTTCAGATCAATCTGCTCTTCGCCGTACTGGATTGTGGTGCTTCCAAGCACTTCCTGCGCAATATGTGCAACGAGGTTTTCCGTAAGGCTCATAATATCTTTATAATCGGCGTACGCTTCATACAGCTCGATCATCGTGAATTCAGGGTTATGGCGTGTAGAAACACCTTCGTTACGGAACACACGGCCGATTTCGTAGACTTTTTCCAATCCGCCGACAATCAGGCGTTTCAGGTGCAGTTCAATCGCAATACGCATATAAAGAGGCATATCGAGCGCGTTATGGTGCGTGATGAACGGGCGTGCAGACGCTCCTCCCGGTATGCTGTGCATCGTAGGTGTTTCAACTTCTAAGTATCCATGGTCATCTAAGTATCTTCTCATCGCTTGGATGATTTTGCTGCGTGTGATAAACGTTTGTTTGCTGTCAGGGTTTACGATGAGATCGAGATAGCGCTGGCGGTAACGCTGTTCAACATCTTTTAACCCATGATATTTATCAGGAAGAGGACGCAGTGCTTTTGTCAGCAGTTCAAAAGATGTCGCTTTGACAGAAAGCTCGCCTACGTTTGTTTTGAAAACTTTCCCCGTGATGCCGATAACGTCTCCGAGGTCTGAAGATTTAAAGATTTCATATTGTTCTTCGCCGACACTGTCTTTTCTTACGTAAATTTGAATTTGACCTTCTAAGTCCTGCAGATGCGCAAAGCCGGCTTTCCCTTTTCCGCGCTTTGTCATCATACGGCCTGCAATGGTCACTTCGATCGCTTTTTCTTCCAGTTCTTCTTTAGAAAGCTCCTGGTAGGCGTCAATGATCTGTTGAGATTGATGCGTTCTCTCGAAACGTTCGCCGAAAGGGTCAATGCCGTTTTCTCTCAGCTGGTTCATTTTATCTCGTCTGACTTGCAGCTGGTCGTTCAATTCCTCATGATTTTGCTCTTCTTGACTCATTGGTATCACTCCGTTACATTTTGATTTCACGAAAAAGCAGAAAAACTGCCAGCGGTAAGCTGGCAGTGAGCAGCAATAGAGGGTGTATATTAACCTACTTTTGCATCTTGAAGCTCTTTTGCCTCTGCTTCGGCGGTAAATGCATCTAAAAGCTGCACAACTTCTTCACGCGTCTCACATTGGTTGATTTCGTTGCGTACATTCGCATTGCCTCTGACACCTTTCAGGTACCAGGCAGCGTGTTTTCTCATTTCTCTGACTGCCACATTTTCGCCTTTTAACTTAATCAGGCGGTCTAAGTGCAGTTTGCATACCGACATTTTTTCACGGACTTTCGGTTCGTCTTTTAACTCACCGGTTTCAAGGTAGTGCACCGTACGGTAAATCATCCACGGGTTGCCGAGTGCGGCCCGGCCGATCATGACGCCGTCAACTCCTGTTTCCTCAAGCATACGTTTCGCGTCCTGAGGCGTTTTGACATCACCGTTTCCGATGACGGGAATGGAGACGGATTGCTTCACTTCTTTAATGATATCCCAGTTCGCAGTGCCTTCATACATTTGCACTCTTGTGCGGCCGTGCAGGGCAACGGCTTTTCCGCCGGCACGTTCAACGGCTTGGGCATTTTTCACCGCATAGATGTGCTCTTCATCCCAACCCATTCTCATCTTCACTGTAACCGGCTTATCAACAGCATCTACTACTGCGGATACCATTTCATAAATCTTATCAGGATCGAGAAGCCATTTGGCGCCCGCATCACATTTTGTAATCTTGGGTACGGGACATCCCATGTTAATATCAATAATATCAGCAGTCGTGTTTTGATCTACAAACTTCGCCGCTTCCACAAGAGTTTCCTTTTTCCCTCCAAAAATCTGAAGGCTGAGCGGTTTTTCACGTTCATCAATGTAAAGCATCCCCATTGTTCTGGCGTTGTTGTAAAGAATCGCTTTGTCACTGACCATTTCAGCGCATACCAATCCGGCTCCGAATTCCTTTACAGTCAATCTGAACGCTGAGTTGCAGACACCGGCCATAGGGGCAAGCACAACCCGGTTTTTCAATTGAATATCACCGATTTTAAACATTTTTCCCCTCCTTTCATTTGTCTATTTTTCAGGCGGGGCCAATTCGTCCGCACTTATATTTAAAACATCTGCCGCATCTTGAATGATGGCATCTGACGGCAATCGGTTTCCGCGTTCAATTTCACCGACAATAGAAACTGATATACCTAATGCTTTTGCAAATCCTTCTTGAGTATAACCTTTCAGCTTTCTGAATGCACGAATTCGCCTACCCCAGATTTCTGCTTCCATACTCTTACACCTTCTTGGTTTGTTTCAGCGCTTATCGTGATATGATCCGCCTGCGGACATATTTCTTTTAACGGCGCAAGGACAAATAAGCGCTCATACATTCTCGGATGCGGAACAATCAGCCGCTCTGTTTCAATATTTTCACGATTATACAGCAAAATGTCAAGGTCTGCCGTCCGCGGTCCCCAGCGAATCTCTCTCGTTCTGCCTAATTCAGCTTCAATGCTCTGCGTTACATCAAGAAGTTCAAAAGGAGATAACGACGTTTTCACTTCAACCGCCATATTGAGAAACTGATCTTGATCCTCATAGCCGACGGGATCTGTTTCATATATGGAGGACACCTTTGACACCGTCAAACCATGATGCCGGCTGAGCATGGCCACTGCCTGGCGCAAATAATGTTCACGGTCGCCCATATTGGAACCGAGGCCGATATATGCCGTATTGTTCATGATTTCTTTCTCGTCATTTCTATAGCTACTGATTTATAATGGCCGGGAATCGGCGGGTCAGGCTTAACAACCTTTACCGTACATTGCTGCACCGGCTCAAATTTCTCAAGGACGGTGTCTGCGATCCGTTCCGCAAGGGTCTCGACCAAATTAACGGGCTCGCCCTCAACGATGCCGCGGCAGACACTGTACAATTCCGCATAGTTAATGGTATAAGAAAGGTCATCCGTTTGCCCCGCTTTGCTCAAATCCAGTTCGGCAGTCAGGTCTACTTTGAAGCGCTGGCCGAGTTTGTTTTCTTCTTCGAACACGCCGTGATATCCGTAAAACTCCATACCTTCCACATATACTTTATCCATAATGTGCGCCTCCTTTGTTCAACATAGCATCCATCATCTTAGTCATTCTTGCGATCTCTTTGACATCGTGCACCCTCACAATGTCGCAGCCTTTCTGGACGCCAAGGCATACTGTCGCTCCCGTTCCCTCGGCACGTTCTTCAGGGGGAAGGTCAAGTACACGGCCGATGAACCTTTTTCTCGATGTCGCCAGGAGCAGCGGATAACCTAACCCGCTGAACACCTCCAGCTTGTTCATGACAGCCAGATTGTCCTCATAGTTTTTCGCAAAGCCGATCCCCGGATCCAGAATCATGTTTTCATCTGTGACGCCGGCTTCTGCGGCAATTTTCACGCTTTCCATCAGGTCTGCAAGCATATCAGGAATAAGATCGTTGTAGTTTCTTTCCATGCGATTATGCATTAAGATAATCGGAACCCCGTGTGCGGCGGCTACTGACGCCATGTCAGGATCACCTTTCGCCCCCCAGATGTCATTAAGGATAGAGGCTCCCGCTTTGACCGCTTCGTCTGCCACGGACGCTTTGTACGTATCGATTGAAAGCGGAATGTCCAGCTCGCTTGTGATCCGTTCTATGACGGGGATGACTCGTGACATTTCCTCATCAGCCGACACGAGTGATGCGCCGGGTCTTGTCGATTCACCGCCGATATCTATGATATGCGCCCCTTCTTCAGCCATCTTCACCGCACGCAGAAGCGCCCTTTCCGTACTGTCGTATTTGCCGCCGTCAGAGAAGGAGTCTGGCGTTACATTTAATATCCCCATAACGAGCGTCTTCTCTTTATAGGACAGAGCGCCTTTTTTTGTATGAATCAGTTTAGGCTGTTCAATTGTTTGCTGCGCCATTTTGTTCCTCCTCCTGTACATTCATTTTGTTTATTTCATGCTGATACTGCTTACGGAGCAATTGCACCGTTTTTCCGCTCATTCCTGGCAGCGGAACTTCCTCTATTTTAGAAAACGGGATGATTTCAAGCACGGAGTTTGTCATCCATGCTTCATCCGCTTCAAGCATTGATTGAAAACGGAATCGGCCTTCGGTGACTTCTGTCCCCTGCCGTTTCAATTCATCAATGACAAACTGTCTCGTTACGCCGTCGAGAATTCCCGTATCCAAAGATGGCGTAAAGACCTTGTCTCCTTTTCGCCAAAACACGTTGGAGACAATGCCTTCCGCGACATCTCCTTCTCCGGTCAGGAAAATGCCTTCAAGATTGGGATCATTCCCGATCTCCCGTTTAGCATACATGTTGTTTAAATAGTGATGGGATTTTAACCGAAAAGATCCTTCAGGCGTGTTTCTCCGGACAGAGAGAAGCCTGCCTTCTTTTTGAACAGGCAGAGTTTCCGGATTGAGCCGGTTGACGAAACAAAGGACGGTCGGCTTTTCATAAGTCTGCGCGGCAAATCCCTTATCGCTGACGCCTGCCGAGATGTTAAGCCGGACACGCGCGCTGCCGTCCTTGATGTCATTGAGGAGCAACAGTCTCAGAAGCATATCAAGCAGCTCCTGTTTGTTCACCTCATATGCAATCTGCAGATCCCGAAGCGCCCTGTTGAGCCTGGCGACATGCGCATCCGGCAGAAACGGCCGGCCGCTGTAAAGCCTGAACGTCTCGAACGCGCCGATCCCGTACAGATAACCATGGTCAAAAGGAGAAAGCGCCGCTTCTTTCTCCTCTATATATTGACCATTCAAATATATAATCACACCGTTACTTCCTTTTTGCGGTGTGTCTCTATAAAGTTTCTGAGCATCTCTTTGCCGAAGGAGGTCATGATGGATTCCGGATGGAACTGAACACCTTCAACAGGCAGCTCATTATGGCGGATTGCCATAATTTCTCCTTCTTTGGTTTGAGCGGATACCGTAAAACAATCCGGCAGCGTGTCCGCTTTGACAATAAGTGAATGGTACCGGGTGGCGACCAGCGGATTTTGCAGGCCTTTAAAAATCGTCTGTCCGTCATGCATAACTTCTGACGTTTTGCCGTGCATGAGCCGCTCTGCTCTGACGACATCGCCGCCGAATACTTGCGCAATCGACTGATGCCCGAGACATACGCCGAAAATAGGAATACTGCCGGCAAAATGTTTGATGGCTTCGAGGCTGATCCCCGCTTCATCAGGACTGCACGGCCCGGGTGAAATCATTAAGAAGTCCGGACCCAGCTCTTCAATCTGCTCAATCGTAATCTCGTCATTCCGTCTGACGATCAGTTCCTCCCCGAGCTCACCCAAATATTGAACCAAGTTGTACGTAAATGAATCATAATTGTCAATCATTAAAATCATCTCTGCTCACCTCGTCTGATTTTTTGTCTCTTCTTCGCTCAGCTCTAACGCCTTTTTCATCGCAAAAGCTTTTTTGAACGATTCCTTGTATTCATGCTTCGGAACCGAATCAATGACCACTCCTGCTCCGGACTGCATAAAAGCATGTCCGCCGGCTGCATAGATCGTCCGGATCACAATGTTAAACTGCAAATCTCCGTTGAATCCGAACCAGCCTATAGATCCAGTATAAAGCCCCCGTCTTGTCGGCTCAAGCTCTTCTATAATTTCCATCGTTCTCACTTTGGGCGCTCCCGTGATGGTGCCCCCCGGGAACACCGCATGAATAATGTCTGTCGCGTCATATCCGTCCTGCAGCTCTCCCTGTACGTTTGACACGATATGCATGACGTGGGAATACTTTTCGATCGCCATAAATTCGTTAACGCGCACGGAGCCGTAGCGCGATACGCGCCCGAGGTCATTGCGCTCAAGATCAACAAGCATGACGTGTTCCGCACGTTCTTTTTCATTGTGAATTAATTCGTCAGCCAAAGCCTTGTCTTCAGCATCGTCTTTTCCTCTTGAACGCGTACCCGCGATCGGTCTCGTTTCAAGCTTCTTCCCCTTCTTTGTCACCAATAGCTCCGGCGACCCGCATATCACTTGAAACCCCGGTGTCTCGAGATAGGCCATGTAAGGAGACGGATTGACGTTTCTCAAGTGTTTATACACCTCATACGGATGAACGGATAAGGACTGAGACTGCCTGATGGACAAATTAACCTGGAACACATCGCCGCTCGCGATATATTGTTTAATTTGTTCTACAGCCTGCGAAAATCCTTCTTCAGTGAACGGAGCGGCGTACGATCCGTCCCCATTCCGATCCAGCGGTGAAAAAGGCTCGTCCGCCGTTTGGAGGGAACACCACATGTCCTCTAAGCCGGACAGCTTTTCTTCCGCAAGATCCGCTTCTTCCGCTTCAGTATGGGTAATGAGCCATAACGCCTCATCCTCATGGTCATAAACGGCCACATCATCAAAAACAAGAAAGTAAATATCAGGTGTTTCCAGATCATCTAACGACAGCATCTTAAAATTCTCAATATATCGGGCGTAGTCGTAACTGATAAAACCAATCGCACCGCCCTGAAAGTCCGGAAACTCAACGTTTGTTTCCGTTCCGAGCGTTCCAAACCATTCATGAAAGGCCCGCAGCGGGTCACCTTCTTTAAACAGTGTTTCCCCCTCATGCTTGATCGTTGTAATTCCGTCTTTCCCTCTGACGGACGCAATCGGATCTAGACCGGCTATACTGAATCTTCCCCCTCTCGCGCTTTCGAGCAGAACATGCCGTTTTCTCGATTTCGAAAGGTTTTCATATCGCTGTAAAAATGCTTGTTTCGTAAAAGGTATTTTTCTTCCTGCCGGTCTGCGTTGTGCCATCATATCAATCCTCTGCTTCGTTTTACTGTAGTTTTATTTTAAAGCAATCACACTGGTGAAAAAAGTGAATTTCACTTCCAACCATAAAATTCGAAACGTTTTTTGGATTTTCGATGCTTCAGCACAAAAAAACTCCCGGATACAGCCGGGAGCCGTGTGTATGTCTCTATTCAAACTGATAAAGCGGTGTGCTTAAGTAACGTTCTCCGTTACTAGGGATGATCGCAAGCACTTTCTTGCCTTTCCCCAGTTTTTTCGCGATTTCCAGTGCCGCGTAAATGGCCGCTCCGGAAGAAATGCCGCCGAGAATCCCTTCTTCTTTTGCCGTTTTACGGGCATATTCAAATGCATCCTCGTTTTTGACGGGAATGATCTGATCATAGATGTCCGTATTCAATGTTTCAGGGACAAATCCCGCTCCGATACCCTGAATTTTATGCGGGCCCGGTTTTCCGCCGGAAAGAACTGGAGAATCCGCCGGCTCTACCGCATAGATTTTGATGGATGGATATGCTTCTTTCAGCACTTCGCCCGCTCCCGTGATGGTTCCGCCGGTACCGATTCCGGCCACGAACGCATCAAGCTGGTCGTCACCAAACTGTTCTACGATTTCTTTCCCCGTCGTTTGGCGGTGAATTTCCGGGTTTGCCGCATTGTTGAATTGCTGAGGCACAAAGTATCCGTGTTCCTCCGCAAGTTCTTCCGCCTTTTTAATGGCGCCCTTCATTCCTTCTGCGCCGGGAGTCAGCACAAGCTCCGCTCCGTATGCGCGCAGCAGATTGCGTCGTTCCATACTCATTGTATCAGGCATAACGAGAATGGCTCTGAGACCTTTAGCCGCTGCCACCATTGCAAGACCGATCCCTGTATTTCCGCTTGTCGGTTCAATGATTGTGTCGCCGGCTTTTAATTTTCCTTCTTTTTCAGCCGCTTCAATCATCGCCACTCCGATCCGGTCTTTTACGCTGCTGCCCGGATTCATGTATTCAAGCTTCAGATATACATCTGCACTGTTTTCATCCGTCAGGCGATTCAATTTCACAATAGGAGTATTTCCGATTAGTTCAGTAATAGAATTTGCAATACGCACCATGTTGGACACCTCAATTTCCGACTAAATTTATTGGTATTATAAATATAAGTTATCAATTTCAAAATTTTTTGTCAATCATTTAGTTCTTTTTTCCCCGTAGAACCAAGAGACCCCCGCCTCTTTCCACAGCGTTTTGACTGTCGCCTTGTCACCTAATTGATCCATCGCGATCTGGCGTCTGATTTGGCTCTTCACTTCATTGTATGAGAAAGTCCTCGCTTTAAGCTTTTCTTTCAGCTGAATGACGGCGTATCTTGAGGAAACTTTAATCGGTTCAGCGGACCATTCATCTTCTTTAAGATTTTTAGCTTCTGTGATATATGCCTGCGGGATATTTTCCTGGTTTTCTGTCACAAAGCCAAGGTCTCCGCCATACTGAGACGTGTATCTGTCCGTGGAACGCTCAGCGGCGACTGCTTCAAAGCTGGAACCGCCTTTCAAATCAGCAAGCACCCTGTCCGCCTCTTCTTTGTTTTTGACGACGATGTGCCGGATTCTGTAGGAATCATCGAAATGGTATAATTCTTTATTTTTATTATAAAATGATTGCATTTCCTTATCCGATATATCGATGTCCTTCGTCAGCAGTTCTTCAAGAAGAATGTTGTAGCGGATCTGGTCTTTCCATTCTTTTTCGGTAATATGGCTGTCTTCATAAAATGAATTATTCACCGCTTTGATTAAAAGAAACTCCCGCTCCAATTCGCTGTTTGAAACTGTGAGTTTATTCTTTTTCGCAAGCTCTTCCACTACTTGTGCATTAATCATGTCTTCCAGAGTTGATTTTCCGTACTGGTCTTCCATCTTTTTCATCCAGTCTTGCCGTGTGATATGTTTATCACCGATTGTCGCGATGGATTCTTCAGATGACCCCGCGGCTTGGGATTTTGTTAACTTATACGCCACTGTCACACTGCATACTAACAGCGCCGCTACAATAATCGTCAAAAGTGTTCTCGATTTCAAAATCTACCCCATCCCTTTTATAAAATAGAACAACCCGCTAAAGAGCTAGCGGGTTGTTTCGTCACGAAGCTCTTCCAGTTCTTCTTTTGTAAATAAATATTTCTCATTACAAAAATGGCAAACCGCTTCGGCTTTTCCGTCTTCTTCTATCATATCTTGTATTTCTTTTTTGCCTAGTCCTAAAATGGCCGTTTCGAATCGATCTTTTGAACAAGAACAGTGAAATTTGACCGGCATTGTTTCGAGAACGTCCGGTTTTTGACCCAGAACTTCTTCTAAGATTTCTTCCGGTGTCAGGCCTTTTTGAATCAATTTTGAAATCGGTTCGATTTGAGATAATTGCTTCTCAATTGTTGAAATGGTTTCTTCATCAGTCCCCGGAAGAAGCTGAATGATGAACCCGCCCGCAGCGAGAATCGTGTTATCAGGATTTACCAGAACACCTACGCCGACAGATGAAGGGACTTGTTCAGAAGAAACAAGGTAATACGTGAAGTCGTCACCGAGTTCACCCGAGACAATCTCTACTTGTCCCGTAAAATAATCACGCAAGCCCAAATCTTTTACGACACTGAGTGTTCCGTCAGTTCCGACCGCCCGTCTGACATCCAGTTTCCCTTGTTCATTGAGGTCAAAATGAACGTGCGGGTTTGATACGTATGCTCTTACCTCACCCTTTGCGTTCGCATCTGCGACAATGGCTCCGATCGGGCCGCCGCCTTCTATTTTGACTGTCAGCTTATCTTCACCCTTAAGCATCGCTCCGAGCATCAGAGAAGCTGTCATCGTCCGGCCGATTGCGGCTGATGCCGTCGGCCACGTGTCATGCCTTCTTTGCGCTTCATTAACCATATCTGTCGTTCTGGCTGCATAAGCCCGCACTTTACCGTCATATGCAATTGCTTTAATTAAATAATCCATCGTTTACCTCCTATACGTGACCCACACGATTTCGCTCATAAATGATTTCCAGCCCTTTCAGAGTGAGAAACGGGTCAACAATATCAATACAGTCTGATTCGTTTGCGATTAATGACGCAAGCCCGCCTGTCGCAATGACTTTCGGTTCCTGTGTTGCCTGCCATTTCATCCGCTTCACTATACCTTCAACTTGTCCGACATAGCCGAAAAGGATGCCGGACTGCATGGCGCTTACCGTGTTTTTGCCGATGATATTGTCCGGACGGGCAATTTCAATTCTCGGAAGCTTCGCCGCACGTGAGTACAGCGCTTCCGTCGAAATCGTAATGCCGGGAGCAATCGCGCCGCCCATGTATTGTTTGTTTTCATCAATGTAGCAATACGTCGTCGCCGTTCCGAAATCAACAACAATTAAGGGGCCGCCATACTGCTGGATCGCCGCAACGGCATTGACGATCCTGTCAGCTCCCACTTCTTTCGGATTGTCATACTTTATATTTAAACCTGTTTTCATTCCCGGGCCGACAACTTGCGGCTCGATGTGAAAGTATTTTGTGCACATTCTTTCTAAAGAGAACATAATCGGCGGCACCACGGATGAGATGATAATCCCTTCAATCTGTTCAAACATGAGTCCGGAATGTTCAAATAAGGAGCGGAGCAGCATGCCGAATTCGTCTTCTGTTTTGTGCCTGCTCGTTTCTATGCGCCAATGATATTCTAATTCCCCATCATGATATACACCAATCACGGTGTTGGTGTTCCCCACATCTATAACCAGTAACAACCTCTATCACCACTTTTGAATAGTTTCTAATCATAACATTTTCAACATTCTACAATACCATACACGATCTGCGGCTCTTTTGTAAACAAAACGGAACCAGTAAAAAAACCGCCGGTATACGCCGGCGGTTTTCATATCAGAAAGCGAACTATTCTTTCGGCTCGTCTTTCTTTTCGTCTTCTGTTTTAGACAGGATGTTTACTTTCACATCGTCTTTTTGAAGATGGTCATCTGAGAAATTGCGCTCAGGGAGTTTTCCGTGATCCACGAGATGCTTGATTTGTTCCGCATCTAATGTTTCCACATCAAGCAATGTCTGAGCAATCAATTCAAGCTTATCGCGATTTTCAGTCAGGATGGTTTTCGCACGCTCATAACATTCTTTAATGATGCGCTGAATTTCCTGATCGATTTCGTAAGCGATCTGATCACTGTAGTTTTGCTCGTTGTTGAAATCCCGGCCCAGGAATACTTGACCGCCTTGAGATTGACCGAACTGAAGCGGTCCGAGTTTTTCTGACATACCGAACTCTGTCACCATTCTTCTGGCAATGTTCGTTGCCCGCTGGAAGTCATTGTGAGCGCCCGTGCTGACTTCGCCGAAGATAATTTCCTCGGCAACGCGTCCGCCCAGAAGACCGACAATTTTATCGAGAAGTTCAGGTTTTGTCTGGAAGTAACGGTCTTCTCTCGGAAGCATGACCGCGTATCCGCCCGCCTGCCCCCTCGGAACGATCGTTACTTTATGAACCATATCGGCTTCATCCAGCACAAGTCCGATAACGGTGTGACCGCCCTCGTGGTACGCCACGATATTGCGTTCTTTTTTCGATATGACGCGGCTCTTCTTCGCAGGGCCCGCAATGACACGGTCCGTCGCTTCATCAATGTCGCGCATATCAATTTTCTTCTTGTTTTGACGGGCAGCAACAAGTGCCGCTTCGTTAAGAAGGTTTTCTAAATCGGCGCCTGAGAAACCGGGTGTTCTTGAAGCGATCGCTTTTAAGTTCACCGTTTCATCAAGCGGTTTGTTTCTCGCATGGACCTGTAATACGGCTTCACGGCCGATGACATCCGGACGGTCTACCGTAATCTGACGGTCAAAACGTCCCGGACGAAGCAATGCAGGGTCGAGAATGTCCGCACGGTTTGTCGCAGCGATAATAATGATTCCTTCATTCGCACTGAAACCGTCCATCTCTACAAGCAGCTGGTTCAGCGTCTGTTCGCGTTCATCATGCCCGCCGCCAAGACCTGCGCCGCGCTGACGTCCCACCGCGTCGATCTCATCAATGAAGATCAGACAAGGCGCATTCTTTTTCGCATTTTCGAATAAATCACGCACACGGGAAGCACCGACACCGACAAACATTTCAACGAAGTCAGATCCGCTGATGCTGAAGAAAGGAACGCCCGCTTCACCGGCTGAGGCTCTCGCAAGCAGCGTCTTACCGGTTCCCGGAGGTCCGACCAACAGCACGCCTTTAGGGATTCTGGCGCCAAGCTCGGCGAATTTGCGAGGATCTTTCAGAAACTCAACAACCTCAACGAGCTCCTGCTTCTCCTCATCCGCGCCGGCTACATCTTTAAACTTCACGCGTTTCTTTTCTTCCGTATACAGCTTCGCTTTGCTCTTTCCGAAGTTCATGACACGGCTGCCGCCGCCCTGAGCCTGATTGAGCAGGAAGAAAAACAGAATAAAGATGATGACAAACGGAATGATCGTCGTTAAGAACGTCACCCACCCGCTTGTTTCCTGTGCGGGATCAACTTTTACGTCCGTCTTTTTAATTGCATCAAATATCTGGTCTGCTCCTTTTCCTTCAGGAACATGTGTTAAAAAGTACTGGTCTTTGTCGTATTTTTTCAGCTGTCCTTTTACCTCATAAACACCTCTGACAGGCTGAACCGATACGCTATCAACTTTCCCCTCATCGAGGTTCTTGATAAACGTACTGTACGACATATTTTCTGTTTTCGGGTTTGAAGTCTGGAAGTAACTCACAACCCCGATTACTACTAATAAAATAAGTAAATAAAAAATGGTATTACGGAAGACCCGATTCATTCCTTACCTCCTCCCACAGTAAGCACAACTATGTTCAATAGTACCATAGAAAATCATTCCAATACAACCGATAACCATCTCGGAAGCAGGCAGCCGATCAGCTTTCATAAATCGCCGGTTTTAATACTCCGATGTAAGGCAGATTGCGATAGCGTTCGGCATAATCAAGTCCGTAACCCACAACAAACGCGTCAGGAACTTCAAAGCCTACGAAGTCTGCTTTAATGTCCGCTTTTCTTCCGCTTGGTTTATCCAACAGGGTAACAATCTTAATTGATTTCGCTTTACGATATCGGAAGAGTTCTACGAGATAGCTCAAGGTTAACCCACTGTCGATAATATCTTCAATGATTAAGATGTCCCGGCCTTCTACAGATGTATCCAAATCTTTGATGATTTTGACTTCTCCGGAAGAAACCGTGGAATTTCCGTAGCTTGATACATCCATGAAGTCCATTTCCAAATATGTATCAATATGCTTTATAAGATCAGCCATAAAAGGAAGCGCTCCCTTTAACACACCGATTGCCAACGGAAACGTGTCGCTGTACTCGCTTGTTAATTGTTCTCCAAGCTGTTTTACTTTCTGCTGGATCTCATCTTCTGAGATCAGCACTTTTTCGATATCCTGTTTCATGTTAATGCTTGCCCCCTACACTTTTCATGCTGTCTATATTGTAATACAATGCGGTCACTGTTTGAAATCACAAGATCGTCAAAGATGGATTTTTTCAAGCCAGGCAGCCAGATAATTTCACCGCTCGCATCCGTTACAATCGGCCATTCGTCCCGATCCCGCAGAGGCAGTTTATGATCAATAAATATATCTTTCACCTTTTTCGAGCCATTCATCCCTTTAAGTTTGATCCGATCGCCGATTTTTCTCGTCCGGATTGTTAAAGGAAATTGCACCTTATTTCTGCTTGTCATAAAAACAGCATTCCCATTTTTGATATGAGGGTCAGCCTGATCGGCCACCTCTATCATAAAGCCGTTGGGGAGAACAGCAGTCTCGCCTTCCGCTCCTTGCAGCTGCAGCTCAAAGGGAACCTTTTCACATTGCCATTGTTCAAATGTAAACAAACATGTCTGATATGATTTGACCACCTTCAGCCCTTTCGGAAAATCAAGCACTCCCGAGGCGCTTCCATTTTCCGCCCATTCGAGAAACTGCTGTATGTGGCGGGCGGAAAACGACGATGGAACGTTTTCATAAAGATAGTTTAATATTAGTTGAACTCCTCTTCTTTGTAAAGGTATCGGAAGGGCAAGCAATTGAGAGGAATTGACTTCAACAGATGTGTCAGACTTGCTTGTAATAACCTTATTCATTCGTTCTTTCGTTAATGACTGCAGGTATTGTTCGTCTTCTGTCAGTGCTTCACTCACCTTTTGAAACATTTTATGAACGTCAGGTGATTCTTGTTTTAAAAAAGGAAGCACGGTCTTTCTGAATCTGTTTCTTGTATAATCGTCTTTTGCATTGCTCTCATCCGTTCTGTAGCTGAGCCCTTCTTGACAGCAGTATTCAAGGATTTCATCCTTTGCCGTATAGAGGAAAGGCCTAATCAGCCAGCCGGATGCAAATTCGCGGACGGGCTGCATTCCCGCAAGCCCTGCCCCGAGCGTACCTTTCGCAAGCCTCATGAGCATTGTCTCAACCTGGTCATCGCCGTGATGAGCCAGCGCCAAAAACTTCGCTTGGTGTTTTGTCATCAGATCTTCGAAAAACTGATATCTGCAATCACGCGCGGCAGCCTGCTTGTTCAGCTTATTCTTCTTTGCGTATGCAGAAACATCAATCTGTACCGTTTCGCAGAGGATGTGTTCAGCCTCGCAATATGACTGCACAAACTTCATATCTTCTTCAGATTCAGGACCCCTGAACTGATGGTCGACATGCGCCGCTATGATAACGGAGGAATGCCCGAAGTGCTTATTCAGCATACTGAGAAGCGCCATTGAATCAGGGCCTCCGGAGACCCCGGCAATAATCGTTTCTCCCTCCGCCTGAAGATGATATGTTTTGAAAAAATCTTCCACGCTTTTCACAATGTCCCCCTCACAATGAGCAGGTTTTTTAAAGATATACATATCCTATCACTTTCATTCCCTCCAAGCAAAGAAGAAGCATGAGCGCAGGCGTCCGGCCGGCACTAGATGAGAAAAAAGACGATGTAAGCGAAATAAAGGGCGAGAACGCTGATTAAAATAAGTGTTGTTTCAAACAAACCATTGTGCTTTGCGGGTTTTTGTTTAGGTTTATACCGCGTTTGAGATACAGTGCCCTGCCGCGGTTTTGAATGCGGCGGCTTAGGCTTGACGGCGGCTTTCCTTTTGCTCCCGGCGCTCTGCCCCGCCGTCAGGATGTCATGCTTCATGGCTTCCGCAGACGGATATTGGCCGTTTAAAGCAGAAAACAGAACCTTCTTATACTTATTCAGAAACGGATGGCCTTCAATGATAGAACGAAGCTGTTCTTTCGGCTGTCCTGACTTTTTGCACTCTTTCTTCTGGACACAGTGGATCATGATCATTGCGACAGCAAACAGGTCATAGGATGGTTCTGCTTTTCTTGTTCCATACCCCCAATAGCCCCTGTCGTAAAACTCCGTATACTCTTTAATCGCGCGGCCCTGTTTTGTCGTTCCCCCTACATCAATGCAGCGAATGGCAGCCGGTGGTCCGGTTACAATGAGATTGTCCGGTTTGAGGTCGCCAAAAACCCATCCTTGCTGATGAAGGACTGACAGGCTGGAAAGAAGCTGCACCATCAGCACCGGAATCCACTCCGCTCCCTTACTGCTGATATATTGCGGAAGAAGCGGCCCTTCTATGTACTCCATCACGTAAAAAGAGACATTTTTATTCAGCTGCGGTATAAACGCGTCGTCCGCATCAAAAAAAGAAGGCCCCATCGTTTGCGACCGGGCCTTTGAAAAGGATTTTAAGACATTCACTTCAGAGGTAACAGACATGCTGTCGCTGCTTATTTTCAAAGCGACCTGTCCGCCTGATGCTTCTGCCAAATATACAATACCGTTAGCCCCTTTTCCAAGCTGTTTGAGCAATCTGTAGGATTTGCCGTTCCATTTGCCCTGAATTGCCGTCCCCGGTGCCAGACTACATGCCAAACTCGTTAAAGCGTCGTTCATCATCTGCCAACATGCTCCTTCTTGAGCGGATTCTCTCAAACTGCTGCGTCGCTTCCCGGATAGCGGGGCCCGTAGGGGTGATACCGCCGGTCGACAGCTTCGCAAAGAGTGCAGAAAGGGATTCAAGCTTCGGCGTCCAATTCAGTACAAGCTCAACTTCCTGGCTTTTCCCGGGAAATATACACATTGCAAATTCATTTTGTCCGGCCCGGGAATTTAAACTGATGGAAAGATCGACCAGCGCTTCTTTCACCGTCGGCAGTTTCGGCGCCATACTCGCACTCGTATCAACCAGCACAAGCACTTGCAGATGAACCGTTTCGCCGAGTTCATCAACAACTTCCATCACTTCGCCGCGTTTTTCAGGAGAAAGCTCTTCCATTTCAACGTTTTTTCCTAAAATTTGTTTAAGCTCTTGATTGACGACGCCTTGCAGCGTCTGGGTCATTGCTTTTTTCGTCACCATTTGAACCGTCTGAGACAATTGTGACGCATACACAACTTGATGGACGCCGCCTCCGGCCATGGCGATGCCTTCAACTTCCTTCATTGCCTCTTGGTCAATCGCATTTTCTTCCATAATTCCTATAACATTCACCGTAATCCCCTGCTCCTTGGCGAAAGCCGCCATTGCGATCGGGTCTTCACCATGATTGGAGCAGCCATCTGTAATCAGCAGAACTTGATTTAAATGTCCCTTATTCACATACATTCCTCCCGGTGATACGATTAGTCCCATCTTCGCCAGAAGGAAAGTGATTTATACGAAAGGATTAAGAAATCTCCTTTTTATTTTGGAAAACCGCCGGCACCGGGATGGAAGCCCATTTCGGCGTGTTGTGATCAATCCGGACAACAACCACCGTCATATCGTCTTCGATTTGGCCGGAACGCGTTCTGATGACCTCTTCCATTAATATATCAGCGATTTCCTGCGGATCTTCGGTTTTCAGCCCTTTCATTTTCCGTTTCATCCACAGGTCGTGGTTTTCAACGTGCTTCGGCCCTTCAAAAATACCGTCACTCATCATGACGAGCAGATCTCCCGCTTTTAACTGTTCACTTACAACCTCCACATCAAATTCATTGATGATGCCGATCGGCAGATTGCTGGCCTGAACTTTCATGACTTGATCTCCCCGCTTGATAAAACTCGGCGTTGAACCGACCTTCAAGAATTTGCAGCTTGCATCCTGAAGATCAATGATAGAAAGATCGAGAGTTGAGTAGATTTCGTCTGTCGTCCGTAAAGACAGAATACTGTTGATCGTTTTGATCGCTATTTTTTCATCAATACCTGATTCGAGAATTTTTTCGAGCAGCTTAATCGTTTCATTGCTCTCATAATGGGCCCTCGCCCCATTGCCCATGCCGTCACTGATCGCGGCCGCATACTTTCTCGCCCCCAGTTCCATCATGCTGTAGCTGTCGCCGGAGACAAGGCCGCCGCCTTTTGCCGCATGAGCCGCGCCTGTCGATACCCGGTACGACTTGGTCGAACCGAACGCGACATGGCTGTAGCCATTCGGATGAGTCGAGTGCTGTTCGCTTTTGACAAGTATCTGCTCCTCAAGAATGTCAGACAGCATCGGGGCGATAATTTTCTCACTCTCGCCGTGTCCTCCGCTGAACGGGATTGTCATTTCGATATCAATATTGCCCTGCTCCAAGCTGTATATCTCGACATGCTGAATCTCGATTCCGAAATGCTGAAGCGCCTCTATCATTTGTTCTTCCTGAATAAAATGCTGCTCCCTCTCCCGTTTTATTTCCCGAGAAAAGTCCGCCATGACCTCAGAAACCCCCAACAGCTGCTCGGCAACAAGCCTTCTGCTGTCCTGAACTTTTCTCTTCAGTGTCAGATGGGCATGATGGTGGGCAAGTTCGTCCTCAATCAGCTCTTCCACCTGTCTGGATTTGGAACAGTGCTGTTGAAACTCCTTTTTTAATCTGCGGTTTGAGGCATACTGTTTTTCTTCTGTTTCATGCATAACTTGTTTCATTAAGTCATATGTTTTATCAAAGTTTTGAACCCAGCATTTGCTTTTCTTATAGCAGGATTGGCAGGAATGCTCGGTGATTTTGCTTAAAAAGAGATCCACTTCCCCTTCTTCCGCCTGCTCATCAGAAGATGTCTGATGAAAGGTGGCGAAGCTCTCCGACAAGGCATGAAACACATTGGAGAACTGGTCTACTTTCTGGGCGGTGACATCTCTGATTTTCCTTGCGTACTGCTGCTGTTCCTGACTGTGCTCAGCAGTGCCCGGTATGTATCTCGCCACCTTTTTCGTAATCGATTGGGGCGTAATCAAAAACAAAACAACGGCAATCAAAGATTCATAAAGAGTGGTCATTAATCCGGCAGATCCTTCTCCATATAATGAAATCAGCAGTGAGCCGATCACTAATCCGACTGCGGCGCCGGCTTTCTTTCCTTCTTTCAGCAGCCCGCCAAGAAGCCCGGAAAACGCAAGCAGACTCATTTGATAGAGATTCCCGATATTCGCAAGCCCGAGGATCAGTCCGGTCACAACACCGACCGTACAGCCGATGCTTGCCCCGCCCACAAAGGAAAAACTCAGCACGACATAGCGGGCCAGGATATGCTCAGCCTGCATTCCCTGAAATGAAACACCGGCAAGCCCGGTTAATACGGATGCGATCAAGATCATAAAACAGATGATTTCTTCTATTTTTAACGATTGCTTCACTTTTTTGATCGTGAAAATCGGCAGGCTTTGCAAAAAGATCAGCGTCAAAATAAAGGCCAGGCCCGCCTCGACAACAGCCATCACATAATCATAGGTGGTAAAAGCGCCGCTTTCAAAATAAACAAATCCGATTCTCGCGGCAGCCATAGAGAAAAACACCACGATCGGCAGCATCTTCACCCGGTCCTGCACGATATATGTACCGATTTTCGAAAATAGAGTGAAGACGGCCAAAGCTGTGAGAATCAATAAAGAGTGTTTCGGCGAAATGGTTAAAGCGCCCGCAAGTAAAGACAGACAAGCATAGAAGGCTTTATCTCTTCTGATCAACAGCATCGCTCCGAAAAACGGCAGTGCAAACGGAAGAACCTCAGATAATATGAAAGCCCGTCCAAGTAAAAAACCGATCACGACATAAATGAACCCCTTATAGAAAAAAAGTGAATGCGCTTGATGGACTGTAAGCTTTGCCGCCTTTTCAAAAAACGATTGCAGTTTTTCCAGAGCTTGTCCCGCCATCGGCCCGTTCACTCTTCTTTCCGCTTTTTCCATTGCTCTCATCCCCCACCTGTTTTATTCGTTGCTTGTCATTATAAATGAAAGCCCAGATAGGATTTTGTCAAAAGAAGGTAACAATTCTAAAGAACTCTTCGACGCTTTCTCCCTTGTTCCCCTTTCCTTTCGTATTTCCTCCGACATTTCTCAAAAAGTTGTCTAAATATGAAAAAATCGGCTTCTGCAACAGAAGCCGATTCGCTTGATGACCCGTACGGGATTCGAACCCGTGTTACCGCCGTGAAAGGGCGGTGTCTTAACCGCTTGACCAACGGGCCGGATATATATGGTAGCGGCGGAGGGGATCGAACCCCCGACCTCACGGGTATGAACCGTACGCTCTAGCCAGCTGAGCTACACCGCCATATAGGTGCTTATAAGCACAAGTTATATAATACAAAGGTTTCTTCATCTCGTCAACAGAAACTTTAAAGTTTTAATTTTCTGACTATACGGACGCATACAAAAAAAGCACCCGCTGGGATAGACGGATGCTCCATGTATTTATAGAAAGCAGCAAGTTATCCTCTTCTTGCTCCGCGCCCTCCACGTTTTGATTCCGTGTTTCGTTTTAAAGATGATAAGCGGTCTTCGCTATCTTTAAGAAACTTGTTCATTTTCTGTTCAAAAGATTCTTTCGGACGGAAATCATTTCTAGGTCTGGCTTGCGGACGGTCTTTAGCTTTTTTAATTGATAAACCAATTTTCCCGTCTTTTTCAACGTTGATGACTTTCACTTCAACTTGATCGCCGACTTTTAAATGCTCGTTAATGTCTTTTACATAATTATCGGCTACCTCACTGATATGAACGAGACCGGTTGAGCCTCCAGGCAATTCAACAAATGCTCCGAAATTTGTAATACCTGTTATTTTCCCTTGCAACTTGCTGCCAACTTCAATCGACATAAAAAAAGTGCTCCTCCTTAGGCTTATAAAAAGATCGTTTGTTTAATTATACCTAAATAAAAATTTAAGTGTCAACAAGGCTACTTGCTCTTCTTTTCTACATTAAAGAGAATCTCACCATTTCCTGACATAAACAAGTCTCTTCTGGCAAGCTCTGTGACGTAATCCTCATCCTTTAATTTGGAAATTTCATCTTTTAAATCAGCCTGTTTCGCGTTCAATTTTTTCACTTGTTTTTCCAGCTGAGCTTTCTTTTCTTCGTTTGCGCTAAGGGAAGAGGTCTGTGACCACAGAGAACCCGCTAAGACAATAGCCGTCAACAACACAAGGGCGCCGAATACGATCAACCGTCTGAAAAGCCCTTTCCGCCTTCTTTTCATAAGCTGGGATTGCCGTTCAACCTGCTCTTTATAGTCGTTTTGAATTTCAGTTATTGTACGTTCTCTAGATAGATTCAAACCAGACGGTCCTCCTTTCACCTTTTCAAAATACGTATCATGGTCGATCTGATTGTTATGATTAGTTTCTTGCTCTTTTGTGAAAATCCTGCACTTTTTTGAAAATATCGTTTGAAAGTAAGACGCCATTTTTCAGGAAGAAGTTTCAATAATTGTTTCAACAGGAAGAACAGCGGATACAGCAAAAAAGCTACGATCTTAAAAAGACACTTCGCAAAAAAGGCACTCACCCGATAGGAGTATAAAGAAATAACTGTGATCAGCCCGATGAGCAGCTTAAAGAGCAGAAGCACCGGACGGAACAGCACGTGCTGAATGAGCTTTTTTGCGAATTGGTAAAGAGACACCGCAAGATGAATGGCAAATTTCAGTATTTTTATATACATTCGTTTAAACAGGCTTTGGTACGTCGCAATACCCAGTAAGACAGCCAAGAAAATGTATACCCTGAGTTCTCCTTCATTCACGTTGAGCAGCACATAGAAAAACATCAGACCTTGTACAATCCAAAAGAGAATGTCATGAATGAATAACAGCCATCTGGCCGTTTTGGCGCGGCTGACAAACAGCCTGTATGTATCAAGCGACGCTCCGAGCCAGGCGCCCATACCGGTCATTGCCAGCATCGTATAAAATTGGGTCGTCAGTGTCATTTAAACAACTTGCTAAAAAACCCTTTAGCTTTATCCCCTTGCTGCTCGTCTAAATATACAAGGTCAAACACCCTGCCTTTTATAGATACAATCCCTTTTTCCACATCAAGGTTTTTCATCTGCAGGTTCTCGCCTCTGACGGAAAGCATTCCCATAACTGTTTCCAGCAAAAACTCTTCGTTGTCAAAACTTTCTACATGCTTGACGCCCGAAATGTCTAAATGCTTTCTCCCTTTCATCGTTACATCATGCTGTTCCGGAACAGAAGAAGAACCTTTTTGCTCATAATATGAATTCATCTATTCAGCCCCCATATCCTCGATACTTTTAGCATTATTACTGCATTGTATGAGGCGGGAGCCTTGTTTAGAACAAGCCTATTCGCCGAGTTTTTCTTCTTTGACGATTGTATACATGCCCGCGGCTTCTTCTTTTTTCGTTGTTTCTTTCAATTCGTTTACCTTCACGGTGACAAGCTTCTGGCCGAAGCGGACCGTCAGTTCATCACCGGCTTTTACGTCTGAGCTGGCTTTCGCCTGATTCCCGTTAACGGTGATTCTCCCTTGATCGGCGACCTCTTTCGCCAATGTGCGGCGTTTAATTAATCTGGATACTTTTAAAAACTTATCAAGTCTCATATCAGAATCTCCTCTCCATTTCTTTTGCTTCATCCCACAATTTGTCCATTTCTTCAAGTGACATTGCGGTCAATTCAAGTCCCTTTGCTGCCGCTTCTTTCTCAATATAAGCAAAGCGTCTGCGGAATTTGTCATTTGTCATGGCGAGCGCTTCCTCAGGCTCAATTTTATAGTATCGGCCGATATTGACCAATGCAAATAAAACATCGCCGAATTCAGCTTTTAAGCTGATTTCATCTGCTGTTTCGGCGGAAGCCTCTGCAGAAAATTCCTTCAGCTCTTCATTTACTTTATCCCATATATCCTGAACGTCATCCCAGTCAAAGCCGGTTTTCGCGGCTTTTTTCTGAAGCTTGGCCGCTTTTGCAAGAGAAGGCAGTGTTTTCGGCACAGCATCCAGCAATGAAGAGGATGTTGTTTGCTTTTCCGCCTTTTTGATTTCTTCCCAGTTGGCGACGACATCATGTTCATCCTGAACCTTAACATCCTTAAACACGTGCGGGTGCCGTCTGACCATCTTCGCACTGATGTCTCTGATGACATCATCAATTGAGAAATACCCCTCGTCTTCTCCGATCTGGGCGTGCAGCATAACCTGAAGCATGACGTCCCCGAGTTCTTCTATCATGTGATCCGTGTCCTCTTCGTCAATGGCCTCAAGCAGTTCGTAGCATTCCTCAATCATATATTTCTTTAATGACTGGTGTGTCTGCTTTTGATCCCACGGACAGCCGTTCGGCCCGCGAAGCTCACGAATAATACTTCGGAATGCAGAAAATTCCTGGTAAAGGAGTTCTTCTTTTTTAATCGGCGGAACATACACGCTTGTTAAGTTATTTATTTCTACATTGCGGTCAAGTTCAAACAAAGGCACCTTGGTCATCTTTTCTCCCTTGCTTCCGGCTGCCGTGACGATGACCACTTCATAGTCGTCAGGCAATTTCTCCATAAGCGTCAGCTTTACCTCAGAGGCCGTCATCTGGTCATAAACCTGGCAAATGATCAGGTGATGGCGGAGTTCGAGCTCATCCGGCGTCATTGTTTGCGCATCCGTAAATTGAAACCCTTCAATCGGATCAATTCGCAAAGCATTAAAAGTGGCATCCAGAAAGCTTTGCCCTCCGGCAGTATGAACAGCTATCTGTTGTTCTTCCCAGCGTTCAAATAACAGCTGAACGGTTTTCTCAGCGACAAACGGATGCCCGGGCACAGCGTAGACGACATCCTCTTGCTTCGCTTTTTCAAACAGAATGTCCGCGATCTCTTCATAGACCGCTTCAAACTGATCATGTTTTTCATAAATATCATCAAAATACCGGATGTCCGCTTCCGTCTCTTGCTCTAATTCCGAAATCAAAGGGTGGTCTTTCGTTCTTATATATAAATGCTTCGCCTGAGTCAGCAGCTTATGTACGCCCACTGTCAATTGATCCATGTCTCCGGCGCCGAGGCCGACGACCGTAATGTTACCTGCCATGTTTTTCTCTCCTCTTTTTCAATTTGCTTAAAGCACTGCCGAAAGGAAGGCCGCTCAGCTCTTCGTCCGTGAAAATCTTCATTCTTATCATACAATAAATAAACAATAGTCCTCCGATGACTGACGCAGACAGACTCTCACATACAGCTCCGGCCCTGCTGACAGGAACAAATAACTGCCAAAGCTTCATATATACGAGCAGAAAGAAGACCATCAGCAGGCTGCACCAGCATAGACGGGCAATCACGCCGCCGATATTCGTCAGCCAGCCCTTCGACCAAATTCTCCGGAGATTCAGGCACGCAACTGCGGCAAATGCCAAGACGGTCGCCAGTGCCGCTCCTGTAATACCCCAGCCGGGGACCAGCCAAACATTCAGCACCCATTTCAGCGCCCCTCCCGCCAAAACGGATACGGCGGGGAAAACGGTATGTCCCGCTCCTTGCAGAATCGCGGCTGCCGTAAGCGCAATCGAGGCAAAAAAGATAGATAAGCTGAATATTTGTAAGGTCTGCGTCCCCTCACTGTTTTGGAAAAGCATGATATTCACCGGCTCTAAAATGCAAAAAAGCCCGGCTGATGCACCGATCCCTACCGCAAGGCAGAGCTTGACGGCTGATGTCGCTTTCTCTTTTATGATAAACGGCTTATTCTCATGCACCGCTTTTGAAATTGAAGGAACCAATGACGCGGCGATACTGACGGCAAACACGGTTCCCAGCTGAAGGAGCGGCTGTCCGCGGTCATATATGCCTTTCAGCTGTTTCGCGGCATGGCTCTCCGTCCCGTCTGAAAGCAGTGAATATAAGTTTAAGGCGTCTACAAGCTGAAGCAAAAGCATAAGTACACTGCTGATACAGATGGTGACTGAATAAAGCAGCAGCTTTTTTATAATGACGGCCGTTTCGATATGTCCGCCGTCCTTCTTTGTTTCTTCCCGCTTATACCAGAAAACAGCCAATACACAAAGGGCCGCCAAGCTTCCGGCAATTGATCCCGAGGCCGCCCCCGCACCTGCCGCGTATAATGAGCGGCCGCTTTTCAAAAGCCAGAAGGATAAACCGAGAAGCACCGCCACGCGAAGAAGCTGTTCCGTAATCTGGGATAAGGCTGACGGCATCATATCATGCACGCCTTGGAAATACCCCCTGAAAACCGCCGTAAACGGAAACAGTATGAAAGCGAACGCCGCGACCCTTATCAGCATCACAAGGCGGTCGTCACCCATAAAACCGGCCAACGGCGCCGCGCCGGCATACATGAGCGCAAACAGAACAAGTCCGGCCGCCGTGACATAAAGGGCGGAAATTTTCATTATTTTTTGTTTATGATCGCTATAATCGTTCATTAATTTAGAGATGATTACCGGAAAACCAGATGTTGACAGCATGACCGCGATCCCTAAAAACGGATACACCTGCTGATAAATGTAAAATCCGACGTCACCGACAATATTCTGAAAAGGAACCCTGTACACGGCGCTTAATATCTTCGTCACGATGCCCGCAACGACGAGCACAAAAGCACCTTTCCATGCCGATTGCCGCTTAGCGCCAACTGAATCGTTCATCCAAAAGCTCCTTCCAGCCGCTAGAAAATTACGTCTATAAAACGAGCTTATTATATCACAATCCTAACGGCCGAACCGATAGAGAGCACATATGAATATGAAAAAGAACAGCACTTGTATAAGAGCTGCTCTTTCTCCGTTTTCTTATTTCAATAATGGTAATAAGACCTACTGCTCCATTTGTCTCGCCAAAAAACTGGCTGCCGTTTCTACCGCTTTATGTTCTACTTCACCAAGCGCCTGTTCCTTGGAAAAGATGACCACGGCGCCGATAGGATCGCCATTTGCCACGATCGGAGCTATGGTATAGGAGCTCATATCTTCATCAATGTCATTAACAAGCTGCGCGGACTTCACGTCGTTTTCTACCACTGAGCTGCGCTGATCCATCGTTTTTTCGAGCAAATCGCTGATGGCTTTGTTCAGAAATTCTTTTTTCGAACTGCCTGAAACGGCAATATACGCGTCACGGTCGCAAATCAAGACGGAATGGCCGAGACTGTCATACAAAGCATCTGCATATTCCTTCGCAAAATCGCCAAGCTCACTGATAGGAGAATATTTTTTCAATATAACTTCTCCGTCGCGGTCAACGAATATTTCAAGCGGGTCTCCTTCCCTGATTCGCAGTGTTCTCCGAATTTCTTTAGGAATGACGACCCGTCCTAGATCATCAATACGACGTACGATACCTGTAGCTTTCATCTCTCTGGTGCCTCTCTTTCATGTGATGATATTTAAGGGAAAGTACTAAAGCTCTTTACTTTATGTAGCTTCCGCCACTCGCTTGAAATTAGTATCCGTCACATCAAATGTAATATACACCAGAGAGTAACAATTTTTATGAAGACGGGATTGTTTCTTTCTTCACATCCTGAAGGCCTTTCAGCATGCCGAGCACGGTCTCCAGCCACTCTTCCGTTTTGCGGCCTTTCGTCTGTACTGAGATTTTCAGCTTTTTCCCTTCCATTCCCAGTCCGATCTGCCGGCCGTATTTATTGCCGAGTTCGAACAATTTCTGGCCGTCAATCTGTGCGCTGGCCTCTTCAGAAATGGTAAATCTGATCGCGTCTTTATCCTGCTTGATGAGTTCGACGCGTTCATATTTTCCGTATACCTTCATCTCAGCAACCGTAAACAGCCATTCAACCTCTTTAGGGTAGCTGCCGAACCTGTCGATGATTTCATCTTGAAGCTCATTTTTCTCCTCAATTGTGGCGATCGACCGGAAGCGTTTATACATGTCGATTTTTTGCTTGCCGTCTTGTATATAGTTTTCAGGAATATACGCGTCTAGCTCGATATCGATTTCTGTCTCAAACTGTTCGCTTTTCGGAATATCGCCTTTCCGCTCTTCAATCGCTTCCTTGAGCATTTGCGAGTACAGGTCAAAACCGACTGAGTCGATAAAGCCGTGCTGCTGGGCGCCGAGAAGGTTCCCTGCTCCCCTGATCGTCAAGTCACGCATGGCGATTTTAAAGCCTGATCCCAGCTCGGTAAATTCTTTAATCGCCTGCAGCCGTTTTTCCGCCACCTCAGTGAGCACTTTGTCTCTGCGGTACGTAAAATACGCGTAAGCGACGCGGTTGGAACGGCCGACCCGTCCTCTCAGCTGATACAGCTGAGACAGCCCCATTTTGTCTCCGTCGAACACAATCAAGGTATTGACATTCGGTATATCTACGCCTGTCTCAATAATAGTCGTGCTGACAAGGACGTCTGATTCCCCTTCCAGAAAATTGAGCATGACGCTTTCCAATTCATTTTCAGTCATTTTTCCGTGGGCATATGCCACTTTCGCATCGGGAACAAGCATGGAAATTTCATCAGCCTTCCGCTCGATGTCATCCACGCGGTTGTACAAGAAATATACCTGTCCTCCGCGCGCCAGTTCTCTTTCGATGGCTTCCCGCACAAGCGCGCCGTTGTATTCCACGACATATGTCTGAACAGGGAAACGGTTTTCCGGCGGCGTTTCAATAACAGATAAGTCCCGCACACCGAGCATGGACATATGAAGCGTACGCGGTATCGGCGTCGCTGTAAGAGTCAGCACATCGACATTGGCTTTGATCTGTTTGATTTTTTCCTTATGCGTTACGCCAAAGCGCTGCTCTTCATCAATGATGAGCAAGCCGAGATCTTTATAGACGACGTCTTTAGATAAGAGCCTGTGGGTTCCGATTACGATGTCTACCGTTCCGTTTTTCAGGCCTTTAATCGTTTCATTGGATTCTTTTCTCGTTCTGAATCGGCTGAGAAGACCGATGTTAATCGGATAGTCCTGAAAACGCTCCATAATGGTTTCATAATGCTGCTGCGCGAGTATTGTCGTCGGCACAAGAAGCGCGACCTGCTTTCCGTCTGCGATCGCTTTAAAGGCCGCTCGGATGGCTACCTCCGTCTTCCCGTAACCGACATCACCGCAAAGCAAACGGTCCATCGGGCGCTCTCTTTCCATGTCCTTTTTAATCTCCTGAATGGAACGGAGCTGGTCCTCTGTTTCCTGATAAGGGAAAGCAGATTCGAACTGCCGCTGCATTTCATGATCCGGCGAGAACGCATAGCCTTTGCTTGCTTCCCGTTCCGCATAAAGCTTAATCAGATCATCGGCAATATCCTGAACGGAGTTTTCAACTTTTTTCTTCACCCGTTTCCATTCACTGCCGCCCAGTTTATAAAGCTTCGGTTCTTTCCCTTCAGAGCCGACGTACTTCTGCACCTGGTCGATTTGTTCTACAGGGACGTACAGCTTATCGCTGCCCTGATAATGAATGTTGAGGTAATCTTTATGAATGCCTTTGATTTCTAGTGTTTCGATCCCCAAATACTTACCGATCCCGTGGTTGACGTGGACGACATAGTCACCGACCTGAAGCTCGGAATAGCTTTTGATCCGTTCGGCATTTGTCAGCTTCTGCTTTCTCGGCTTTTTCTTAATTCGGTTTTTGAACAGCTCTTCCTCCGTAATGACGGCCAGCTTCATCAGCGGCAGTTCAAAACCGGATTGCAGCTCGCCTTCCATGACATAGACCTGTCCTTGCACAAGCGCTTTGGAGCTGTCCGTTTTTGCGGCTTCAATTTCGTAATCAGCCAGCACGGATGCCAATCTGTCGGTTCTGTCCTTATTTGCGCCTAAAAAGACGACGGTGAAGTTTGATTTCTTAAAGCGCTCCATTTCACCTGCGAGCACATTCATCTGCCCGTGAAAACTCTGCATCTGCCTGCTTGTCACATTCACGATATTCTGAGGGCTTGTATGCTGGACATGACGCAAAAATAATGAATAATAAATAGCCGGGCGCCGCTTTTCACTCATAAGCTCCTGAAAGCTGAAGGATAAATGAATGTCGTGCAGAATTTTCCCTTCCTCAAGCAGACCTGTCGTAAATTCGGCCTCTTCTTTTTGCAGCTGATCCTCCATTTCATGAATGCGGCTGACCTCGTCTAACAGTAACAACGTGTCTGCCGGTGTATAATCTAGCAAACTAGCAGGCTTTTCGTAAAAGTACGAGAGATACTTCACAAGTTCCTGATCAGTCTGTCCCGTTGATAACCGTTCTTTATCATGTGAGATATTGATATGAAGCATTTCCTTTTGTTTGTCCTGCTTCAGCTTTTTCAGACTGTCGGCAAGCCCTTTATCGAGCCTTTCCATCGCACGGGCTTTTTCTTCCGCCCTGATGATCAATTCCTTCGCCGGTCCGATCGCCACATGTTTGAGCGTCTCAATTGATCTCTGGTCATCAGAATTGAAGCTTCTGATGGAATCGACCTCCGTATCAAACAGTTCAATTCGCACCGGATGCTCCGACGTCAGCGGATAAATGTCGATAATTCCGCCGCGAATACTGAATTCACCGGGTGCAGAAACCATATCGGAACGCTCATACCCCACCTCTACAAGGCGCGCGGACAGCTGATCCGGTTCTATTTCGTCTCCGAGTGAAATGACGAGCTGGCTGCTTTTCCACAGCTCCTTCGGCGGAAGCATTCTTCTCACTGCCGCAACGGGCGCCACAACGACCGGCGCTTCTCCGTTTGTTAATCTATTAATGACATCAAGCCGCTGAGCGCGCAGTTCAGGGCTCGCTACCGCAATTTCTGAAGAAATCAATTCATTCACGGGGTATAAAAAAACAGATTGATCCCCGAGAAGCGCCGTCAGATCTTCCGTCACTTTTTGGGCCTGATATAAATTATGGGTGATAAAGAAAATCGGCCTTTTCGTTTCCTGTGCAAGGGCAGAGGTAAAAACAGAACGCGCGGAACCTGACAGACCCGCAAGCAGCTGTTCCTTCAGCCCCTCATGTAAACCGTTGACAATGGATTTAAAATCATCGCTTTCTTTAATAAAGGTTTGAATGTTGTCCATATGGGCCCTCCTCTCTATTTTCTGCAAGAACAGAAAAACGCTTTGGTCTAGAATCTACACCAAAGCTTCTTATTGAATAAATGTGTTGTGTTCATGGTAGTGCGGATTGCGTTCCAGCGCCTCTTGGCAGTCTTCACAAATTGTAAGAACATGGACATCTCCATTGTCTTTATATGAAATCATATCGTTTCTTTCCTCATTTGTTAAGTGCTGAAATCCAAGTGACTGTGTCGGCACCGTCGAATATTCCAGGCTCCCTACCTTAAAGCCGCAGTGGCGGCAGAAATAATGCAAAGCCATACGTTGGACCTCCTGATGTGAAAAAATCATTTTTCCCTAGTATGGTCTCCCATTATTTATCTTATACATTTGCATTAAATTCGTTCATGACTTCTAAAAATGGTTTCGTTAAGGAAGCTTCGCAGGCTTTTACGGTTTTTGAGACGGCATCATTGATATTCGGCAATTCTTCCTTCGTAAAAGCTCCCAGTACATAGTCAACGACTTTCATTCCGCCAGCGGGGCGGCCGATTCCGATTCTGACCCGGTCAAATTCGGGGGTTCCGAGGTGCTGTATAAGCGATTTAATTCCGTTATGTCCGCCTGCGCTCCCCTTCGTCCGGAGCCTGATTTTTCCCGTCGGAAGATCAAGGTCATCGTATATGACTTTCAGATCTTCATGATCGGCATCATAATAATCCAGTAGCGGCCGCAAACATTCCCCTGATAAATTCATATATGTAAGCGGTTTAACAAGTAGAACTTTTTTTCCGGAAACAAACCCCATTCCGTAAAGTCCGTTGAATTTCGTTTTATTCAGTTCAATATTCCATTCTTTAGAAAGCTCGTCAATGGCCATAAAGCCGACATTATGTCTCGTGTTCTCGTAGGTTTTCCCGGGGTTACCGAGACCGGCAATCACAAGCATCGTAAATCCTCCCTCAACATCGCTGTAATTCTTCTCATTCTAGCACAAAAGACGTAACCTCGGGCGGGTTACGTCTTAAAGCGCTTATTGATTTTCTCCTTCGGGCTCTTCCCCAGGAGACGGTTCTGCATCTTCTTCGAATGCTTCCTGCTTAGGAGGAAGGATGGAAGCCACGACTTCTTCCGGGTCGTTTGTAAATGTATAATTGCCGTCAGCAGTCAGATCTGCGATGGTCAGCACATCATTCATCTCAAGTCCTGAAATATCAACATTGATTGTCTGAGGGATGTCCTTCGGTCTGGCCTTAATCGAAAGCTCATGCAGCGGCTGCTGGATGACGCCTCCGTCTTTGACTCCCTTCGCCTCTCCCGTCAGCTGAATCGGCACCTCGGCCTCCAGCTCCTCACTCATATTCACGACTTGAAAATCGGCGTGCGTCAATTCGTTTTTGAGCGGGTCTGTCTGAAGATCAGTCACCATAACCGATTGCTGATTTCCGTTGACATCAATTGTGATAATCGTGTTTTTTCCTTCGTCCCGCAATGTTTTAAGCAATTCGACACTGTCTAAAGAGACAGGCGTATTCGTTGTTTCTTTACCGTATATAATCCCTGGAACATGTCCTGAATGACGGATTTTCCGAAGCGTCGAACGTTTAAAATCTGTTCTTTCATTTGCTTTTAAAGTTGCCATATTCAGCACCATCCTAATTATCGTTTTATCGTCCTATTAGAACAATACCCACAATAACTGGGATTTAAACCTTAAAGTTTCGGTTTAGCTGAATAAATAGCTGACAGATTGTTTCTCGTGAACGCGGATAATCGCTTCAGCCAGAAGCGGTCCGACAGAAAGCTGCTTAAAGCGGTCGATTTTTTTCTCATCAGGAAGCTTAATGCTGTTCGTTACGACAAGCTCCTTGATTTTAGAGTTATTGATCCGCTCAACGGCAGGGCCTGACAGTACAGGGTGCGTACAGCATGCATACACTTCTGCAGCTCCGTTTTCAACCAGCGCGTTAGCGGCAAGTGTGATTGTGCCGGCCGTATCAATAATATCATCGATCAGAATCGCTGTTTTACCTTCCACGTTACCGACGATGTTCATCACTTCTACCTCATTCGGTCTAGGACGGCGTTTGTCGATAATCGCGATCGGCGCTTTCAGACGGTCCGCAAGTTTGCGGGCGCGCGTCACACCGCCGTGGTCAGGAGAAACAATGACGATATCTTTCAAGTCTTTACCTTCAAAGTAATGGCCTAAAATCGGAACACCCATTAAGTGGTCAATCGGAATATCAAAGAAACCTTGAATTTGCGGCGCGTGTAAATCAAGCGCGATCACGCGTGTCGCACCCGCTGTTTCAAGCAGGTTTGCAAAAAGTTTTGCCGTAATCGGTTCACGTGATCTTGCTTTTCTGTCCTGGCGCGCATAACCGTAGTACGGAATCACAATGTTGATTGTTTTCGCGGAAGCGCGCTTTAAAGCGTCAACCATAATCAGCAATTCCATAATGTGCTCATTAACCGGCGCACTTGTAGACTGAATGATATAGCAATCACAGCCGCGAATACTTTCTTCTATGTTGATCTGGACCTCTCCGTCACTGAATCTTGTAACAGAGCACTTTCCTAATTGAACCCCTACATTATCCGCGATTTCTTTTGCAAGTTCTGGATTTGAATTCAAAGAAAAAATCTTTAAATTCTTATCTCCGTATTCGTTAGACATGGTAAACCTCCGATTTTAGGATTATTTTTTATGAATGTTTTTCACATAATCTTCTTTATTTACTTGTCTTGCTCTGGCAATGGCAAGCGCTTCGCCCGGCACATCTTCAGTTACGGTTGAACCCGCAGCGACGTACGCGCCTTCTCCCACTGTAACAGGAGCGACCAGATTGGAGTTGCAGCCTATAAAGGCGCCGTCTTCAATTTTGGTTAAATACTTTTTCTTCCCATCATAATTGACCGTGATGGAGCCGCAGCCCAGATTCACATCCGTGCCCACTTCGGCATCACCGATATAGCTTAAATGAGATGCTTTGCTTCGGTCGCCGAATTGTGTTTTCTTGATTTCAACAAAGTTTCCGATCTTCACTTCATTGCCGATTGCGGAATCGGGTCTGATGTGAGCAAAAGGACCGATATTTACATCATTCCCAACTTTGCTGCGATTGACAACGGATTGTTTAATCACAGTGCGGCTGCCGATTGAGCTGTCCTCTATCTCAGTGTGAGGGCCGATGACACATTCATCGCTGATTTCAGCTTGTCCCTTTAACACAGTTCCGGGATAAATAACTGTATCTTGTCCGATACGTGCGTCAGGTGAGATGTACGTATTCATCGGATCGATTAAAGTGACTCCGTTCTGCATATGCCGTTTGTTAATACGCTCTTTCATATACATTTCAGCCTGAGAAAGAGCGACTCTATCATTCACTCCGAGCGTCTCTTGGAAGTTACCAGTCTGGTAAGCGGCAACAGTTTCGCCTTCGTCTTTGAGGATTTCGATCACATCCGGCAGATAATACTCGCCTTGGGCATTTTCATTCGAAACCTGTTCGATGACACGAAAAAGAGCCTCGTTATCAAAACAGTACGTTCCCGTGTTAATTTCTTTCACAAGACGTTCTTGCTCCGAAGCATCCTTGTGCTCCACGATTTTTTGAACGGCGCCGTCTTCACTGCGGATGATTCTTCCGTATCCGGCGGGATCGTCGGCAACGGCCGTTAACACCGTGGCTTTTGCACCTTTGTCTGTATGTTCATTCAGCATGGCTTCCATCGTCTCCGCCGTCAGAAGCGGTGTATCGCCGCAAATAACGATCGTGACACCCTTTTCTCCGTGAAGAAATGGTTTTGCCTGCTTGACCGCATGAGCCGTACCGAGCTGTTCTGCTTGGAGAGCGTAATCGCTTTTCTGTCCGAGCTGCTTCTTCACATCTTCGGCGCCGTGTCCTACGATGGTGACAAGCTTCGCTAAAGATAATTTCAGAGCTTCGTCTGCGACGTGCTCTACCATAGGCTTTCCGCATACCGGATGAAGGACCTTGTAAAGCTTCGATTTCATTCTCGTTCCTTTTCCGGCAGCTAAAATCACTGCAAACCGCTTATCCATTTAATGGCCTCCAATATCCCTTTTATCCATAGAAAAATATATCCTAAATAGCTGTTGATTTCAAGAAGACATCAAAAAGTGCAAGAATTTTCTATGTAATCGCTTTATTACTGAAAAATCAGATTTAAAAAAGGACTGCCGGAAAAGGCCTTGTGTCAGCCTTTATCAGCAGTCCTTACATTTTGTTATGTTTAAGAAGCCCCGGCTTCTTCATATTCTAATGCTTCAGAGTCACCCAAACGATGATACTCATTTAAAACAGCATCCTGGATCTTGCCCCGCGTGCTGGAATTAATAGGATGAGCAATATCGCGGAATTCTCCATCAGGGGTGCGTTTACTCGGCATCGCAACGAAAAGACCATTGTTTCCATCAATCACACGAATATCATGTACGACAAATTCGTGATCCAGCGTGATGGATGCAATCGCTCTCATGCGACCATCGGTATTCACGCGGCGTAATCTTACGTCAGTAACTTCCACAGTAGTTCACCACCTTTTCCCTATATAAAAGCATTAGTCTAACAATTCCACGATTCTTTTTAAATTCCTGCACGTTTCAAAAAGTTTTTTTGAAAATATAGGATATACATACACAATTAGGTGATAAACCATATTTGGGGATCATATACTGCATAAAAAAAGTGATCCCGGAGACCGGAACCACTTTTCTGAGATTTAAGATTTCACCAGCGCAATGACTTCAATTTCCACGAGAGCGTCTTTCGGCAGTCTCGCCACTTCCACACAAGACCTTGCCGGCTTATGTACATCAAAGTATTGTCCGTACACTTCATTCACTTCCGCAAACTGCTCCATATCAGCAATAAACACCGTTGCTTTTACAACCGTCTCGAGCGAAGCGCCCGCTTCTTTCAGCACAGCTTTTAAATTGCTGAACACCTGATGCGTTTGTTCTGTGATATCACCGTTTACCATTTCTCCTTCAGCAGTAAGAGGAATCTGGCCTGAGCTGTAAAACATGTTGTTTACGATGATTCCCTGTGAATATGGCCCGATCGCTGCCGGCGCGTGTTTTGTATGGATTGCTTTTGTCATTTTTCTGTCTCCCCATTCTTTAAATGCTGTTCTTTAAAAAATCGCAGAAAATTGCCGTTTTGAATCTCAATCGTTTTGTCTTTCATATTGATGGTTGAAAGCGTGAGCAGTGACATGTATTCATCGACAAGCCGTTCATTCACTCCCTCGGCTTCAACCAAGACGCCTATTCCCGCGACGTTTGCATTAAACTCATCAAGCAGGCTGATCATGCCGTTAATGGTGCCGCCGGCTTTCATAAAGTCGTCAATAATCAAAACGTTCGAACCCGTAGCCAAACTTCTTTTCGCAAGCGACATCGTTTGAATGCGGTTAGATGACCCTGATACATAATTGATGCTCACCGTGGAGCCTTCCGTCACTTTGTTGTCCTTTCGCACGATGACAACCGGAACGTTCAGATAACTGGCCGCTGCGTAAGCAAGAGGGATTCCTTTTGTCGCAACGGTCATCACCACATCAATCTCCCGCTCCGCAAAAACGGAAGCAAAAAGCCTGCCTACATGAGAGAGGACAGATGGTTTTCCTAAGATATCCGTTAAATATACATAACCGCCCGGAAGGATACGCTCAGGATTTACTAAAGACTGTCCCAGCTCCTGTATAAACGCTTCTGCTTCAGCCTGTTTCACTTTCGGAATGTATTTGACGCCTCCGGCAGCTCCCGGCACTGTAAGCAGCGTCCCAATGCCTTGCTGTTCAAAGGTCTGTTTAATAATCGTTAAATCTTCACTGATTGATGACTTTGCTGATTGATACCGTTCTGAGAAAAATGTTAACGGTATTAATTCATGCGGATGGGTTAACAAATAATTTGTTAAGTCCACCAATCTGCCGCTGCGACGAAACTTCATGAACTTACCCCCAAAATCCGAATAATTTAAAAATAATATAACTTAACATACGGATTTAATCAAGAGCATTCTGTTCGCCGATCATCCGCACCGCGTACACTTGATCACAGAAACCTCTTAACCCGTTATAAATCCGCTGCACCTTCGATTCGTATTGAACCAAACCGAATACAGTCGGTCCGCTTCCGCTCATTAACACCGCATCAGCGCCGAAGCGTTTCATTTGATTTTTAATCATCGCCACCTCGGGATGGAGGCTGAGCGTAACCGACTCCAATACGTTTCCTAATTGTCCGCATACCTTTTGGAAGCTTTTTTCTTCAATCGCGTCAATCATCGCCTGCACATCAGGATGCCGAACCTGCTGTAAGTTCAGCCGGCGGTACACTTCGGCAGTCGATACCCCGATCGTCGGTTTGGCGAGCACGACCCAGCAATGAGGCGGAGCACTAATGTGCCTGATCTTCTCACCGCGTCCGGTTGCCAAGGCAGTGCCTCCGTATACACAGAAGGACACGTCTGAACCGATTTCAGCTCCAAGCTCCGCGAGCTCTTCGACAGAAAGCTTTAAATCCCAAAGCCTGTTCAGCCCTCTGAGCGTGGCTGCCGCATCGCTGCTTCCGCCGGCAAGGCCTGCCGCAACAGGGATCACTTTTGTAATCATAATGGAAACGCCTTTTTTGACTTGAAACCGTTCTTTAAGCAGTTTGGCTGCCTGATAAGCCAGATTCCTTTGATCATCCGGAACAAAGCGATTATGCGACGCCACTCTGATAACGTTTTCGGGCAGTTCTGTCAGTTCAATCCGATCTGCCAAATCAATTGTCGTCATGATCATCTCCACTTCGTGATAACCATCCGGGCGTTTACTCGTCACATCGAGGGACAGATTGATTTTGGCCGGCGCTTTTTCTAAAATACGCATAGCTTTCACCTACTTCTCCATCTAAACATAAGTATGAACATTGTATCACATTTGGAGACCCGGAGGTACTTATCCGAAATTGACGCCGGTTTTGACAGCCGATAGAAAAAACCGGGGAACGGATTGTCCCCCGGGCCACTGCATTATCGGTTATTTTGGTTCTGAGCCGCCATCTGCTGTTCGGCAATCTCAATCGCGCGCTTTACCATATTCCCGGCGTCACGCGCCCGAATGCCTCCCCAGCCCTCGTTTTTCACCGTATCGTAAAAACCAAGGTCCTTCGCCAGCTCATATTTGAACTCATCTGACATAACTCCACGACGTCTGCCCAAACGAAACAACCCCTTTTATAGAATTGATCACCATTCGTGCACGCCACGATAAAACATGTGACACTTATAGCTTCCGTTTAATCGGCTGAAACTTTCGAGGGAATAATTAGAAGAGCTTTAGAAGGCAAAACAAAAAGCAGTAAACAAAAGGTTCACTGCCCATTAAAATGCTACTGAGCTTGCCGCATCGTCATTGAATGTCAATTCAACAGTCTCAGTCAGAATATCAGCATAACTGTAAGAAACTCTTTCAAACGAATTCTCGTCTTGATCTAGTTGTATCACAAAAACAGAAGGGTACGTCTCAGCTAAAATGCCCGAACGCTCAATCGTTTTTCGGCGGCCGCCGTTTGCTTTTAACGTAAGCCGTTTACCTAAATTCCCATCAAGCGATCTTTTTATATCGGACAACGTCTTCGCCATTGCATCCACCTCACTACATTTATTGTACAACAAGAGCCCAATTTTGTCAAATAAAATTTAAATTATATCAACGTTAATAAGTCATTGTCAACAAAATTATTTTGACAAAATTCTATTGATTTCTGCGTTATTTTTCACAAGTTCCGGAAATTTATGTATCAATATGTAAAATAATTAACCCGCATAGCGAAATATATGCGGGTTTTATCACTCATCCATTTGATTTATACGGCATACCGACACGCAGCACACCCTTCGTTTCAATTCCTCCCAGCCCTTTCTCTCTCGTCAGCGTATTTCTCAGGACATCCCATACATTGATCCGCTCCATAAACGGGGTGAAGCTGATTTTCGCGACAATATATACCGGGTCAAGCGCATGGATATTGACGCGTGACGGCGAACTTGCAAAATTCGCGCCTGCCCTGATTAAAGACTCGAAATGAGATTGGCACGCCCCCGCGAATATGACCAGCTGATCCAAATGAGGTACTTTACGCCTCGCTCTTTGAACGGTTTCGACAAAGTGTTTGGAATGCCTGTAGGCGCTTAAATCGTTCACGCCTCCCTTATGCTTGGAATATGCATCATGGCCGGTGATGACTAAAATATCCGGCCTGTATTTATCAAGCAGCTCGTCAATTGATGCCGGCATTTTTTTCTCATGGCAATGAATTCCGTATACCGGCACACCGATTTTTTCATAAAAGTTCAGGCACTTTTTCAAATAGGCCTCATCGCCGTCCAGATGCAATACCTTTCCGGGCATATGAAAGTAGTGCTCCTGATGCTGATATTGATTTGTCGCATAATATTCCTGTTTTTCCCGAAGCAGCTTATAATCCTGGCGGAGCAGCTCGAGAGATTCATTCATCCTGCTTTCATCTCTTTTCTTTCTCATGGCCTGTTCGTCTTTTCTGACAGGCTCCAAATCAGAAAAATCAGCATCCGCAATCAATCTGACTTCGTCACCATGCAGGATGGCAATTGAATTCCCATTGCTTGTTTGCTCTATACCGATAATGCGAAATAAAACATCCATTTGATAGGATTTCCTGGCTACCATATCTCCTATTTGAAATTGCACGTTACCCACTCCACAAATAGACTAAGCCTCATCATGAAAGAAGTCTTGGCAAATACACCTCTTTCCGCTGCGGCGCTTGATGTTTCAAGCTTTTCTTGCAGTTGAATGAATAAGGTTCTCCTCTAGCCTATGTAGCGGCAGTCCAAGTGGTGACGCAAAACAAAAAGCCCTCTTAGAAAAGGGCTTTATGCAATCCGTTGGACAGGAGCGCGAATTCTTCTATGGACAGGGATTCACCGCGCCGCTTTCCGTCAATATTCGTTTCTTGAAGAACTTCTTCAATTTGAGCTTTTTTCTCTTTTCCGCCCGGAAGATTGTTCACAAGGTTGTTCAGCAAGGTTTTCCGGCGCTGTGCGAAGCTTGCTTTAATCAGCTGGAAGAAAAACGGTTCATTATCGACGTCAACCGCCGGGCCGTCACGAAGCAAGAGACGGATGACGGCTGAATCGACATTAGGCTGAGGCACAAACACCGTTTTCGGGACGGTCATGACGGTTTTGGCCTCCGTATAGAACTGAACCGCAATGGAAAGCGATCCGTACTCCTTAGAGGAAGGATCAGCGGCCATCCGCTCAGCGACCTCTTTTTGCAGCATCACGACAATTCCTTTTAACGGAAGATGTTCTTCCAATAGCTTCATGATGATCGGCGTCGTCACATAATATGGTAGATTCGCCGTCACCATAATTTCATCACAATCCTGAAACTGCTCTTCAATGACGGATTTGACGTCTGCTTTCAGCACATCTTGATGAATGATCGTTACATTGTCATACGGAGACAGCGTATCATTGAGAATGGGCAGCAGGCGCTGATCAATTTCAAACGCGACGACCTTTTTCGCCCGTTTGGCAAGCTGCTCTGTCAGCGCGCCGATTCCGGGCCCGATTTCAATGACTCCGGTCCGATCCGTAATTTCCGCATGGTCCACAATTCTGTCCAATATATTTGTATCAATTAAGAAATTCTGTCCCAGACTCTTTTTAAAAGAGAAACCGTACTTTTTCAGAATTTCCTTCGTTCTGATAGGTGTCGCGATATCTTTATTGTTCATCCTGTTCCTCCTGCCTCATAGCATCGAGCGCATCAATAAAATCACTTCTTTTGATTTGAAACATTTGCAGCCGTTTTTGAAGCTGCTTGCCGTTTGTATAGCCGATCTTCAGCAGGTCGCCCAATCGTTCGCGGCGTCTTTTGGCAGCCGGTCCGCCGATCAGACCGGCCTGTATGACATCTTCAGCTGAAATCTCACTCGGCTTTGCATCCATCTCTTCATGCACATTTTCCAGACATGCTCTGATGCTTTCAATGGATGCGTGCTCAACGCCAATGCCGCGCTTGTTTTTCGGTTTGGCAAGATGTTTGGGCAGAAATGCGTGTTTACAGCCGGGTACTGCTTCAGAAATGGTTTTCCGGATCTTTTCCCCCGGAAAATCCGGGTCCGTCAGCACGATGACCCCTCTCGTTTCCTGCGCCAGCCGAATCTGCCTGATGACTTCGTCTCCGATTGCGGAACCGTTTGTCTCAATCGTATCCGCATCAACGGCAAGTTTTATGCGCGCAGTGTCATCGCGTCCCTCGACTACAATAATTTCTTTAATTTTCATTACTTCCTCCAAAAAAAACTTTTTATATCCAAAACGAAACCTTTGCTTGCATGTCACGTCTAATATACTGAAAATACACTTTACCTATTATAACGAAAAAAACAGAGGGCGCAAAACCCTCTGAGTGAATCGGAATTAATTTAAAATTTTTATTTTGACCTGTTTCTTTCCCCAGCGGTAAGCCGAAGATTTTTCAGGGAAAAAGACATCAATCCGTCTTCCTTTAATGGCTGAGCCCGTATCAGCGGCCACGGCATCCCCGTATCCGTCTACGTGGACTCTTGTGCCGAGCGGGATGACGCTTGGGTCTACCGCAATGACTTTGGCATTCGGATTGCTTGTCAGGTTAACGCCTGTAGCCGTATGGCCGGAACAGCCGCTGCAGCTTGCGGTATAAGCCGTGGAAGACACGGTAATCACTTTACCGGAAGATCCGGTTTCGCCCGAAGATGCCTTCACAGGTGCACTGAGCTGCTCAATCTTGGGACTGTGCCGCTTTGTGCCGACCGCAATGATCTGATCTTTGCTTTTTTCAGATGTTTCTTCTTTAACAAGCTTTCTTGAAACTTCTTTTCCATTTTCTTTGACAACATGAAAATGCTTTTTAAGTTTGCCTTCTTTTCCTTTTTGAACGATCTTTTCTTTCCCGCTGTCGAGAGACGCATCTTCTTTTTCTTTCACTTGATACGCTAATTTTTCCTCAACTACATCGGTGACTTTTTCGATACGAGTGATTTGTATGCCGGCCTGATTTTTTGTGAGCTTTTCGTGTAATGCCGGTTTTACTTTATCTTCGTCTTTCATGTCCATCTTATGCTGCGTTAAAAAGTCAGCGACCGTAGTCGAAGTCGTCCATATTTTCTTTTTCTTTCCCGCATCATTTACAGTGACCTGAAAAGCCGGGTCGACCGTGACTTTCATGCCGTTTGTCACTTTCGTATCTGCTGCTGGATCTATTTTATCGTGCTGATTCACAGGTGTATGCTGTTCGTTCAGAAATGCGCCGACTGTTTTTGCCGTTGACCATAAAGTCTTTTCTTCTCCGCCTCTTGTCACACGGATCTGCTTTGCAGCTTCATACACGACATTCATGTTGTCTGCCAATGCTGTCTGCTTAGACGGGGTAATCCGGTCTTCATTTCTCGTCTCTATATGTAAATCTTCCAGAAGTTCCCCAACCGTTTTTGCATGAGTGCGTATTTGCTTTTTCTTGCCGTTGATGGAAACAGAAACTGATTGTTTTGAGAGCTCATGTGCCCCGTATGCAGTCCCGGTTCCGCCCAGCAGAATAATAGCTGCAATAAGAATAACCTTGCTTTTACCAAGCTTTACGGAAAACAGTTTTTTCATTTTTTGTGTGATGAAAAACGCCTCCTTCTCCTCGGAGAGATTATATAGAGTATCTAAAATGCTGTCAACCCTCCCATCTCGAAGATGAAAAACCTTCAGCGTATCCCTCATTATGCAAAAACAAAGCAAAAAAAGGAAGAGAGACATATCGACAACCTATCTTATGAGGAGAAGGAAGCTTGTAGAACGGTTTTACATATCCACTGAATCGGACAAGCCTTTACACGTTACGACAGCGCATTCTGTCAGTTTATGCGGAAAAGTCTTTTAGCGTTTTCGGTTGTAATTGAGGCAATTTCTTCATATGTCAGCCCTTTTAATGCAGCGAGCTGTTCAGCAACATATTTTACATAGCTTGGCTCATTTCGTTTACCGCGGAAAGGATGCGGTGTCAGGAAAGGACAGTCCGTTTCAATCAGCAAACGGTCATTCGGAATTTCCTTTGCCACTTCTTTTGGTTTCTTCGCATTTTTGAAGGTAACCGGTCCGCCGAATGAAATATAAAAATTCATATCCATACACTGCCGCGCAACCTCCGCGCTCCCCGTAAAGCAGTGCATAATGCCGCCGACTTCTTCCGCCCCCTCTTCTTTCAAAATCGTGACAACATCTTCCGTTGCATCACGATTATGAATGATAATTGGAAGGTTCACTTCTTTGGCGAGAGCGATTTGTTTCCGGAATACTTCTTTCTGAACGCCTTTTGGTGATTTATCCCAGTGGTAATCAAGGCCCATCTCTCCGATTGCCACGACTTTTTCGTGAGAGGACAGTTCCTTAATCCATGATAAATCTTCCTCTGTCATGTCAATTGCATCTACCGGATGCCAGCCGATCGCAGCGTATATAAAGTCATATTCCTCAATCAGCTCCATCGCACGCGTGATAGTGGGCTTGTCGAATCCGACAACGACGATTCGTTCAACTTTTTCAGCCTTTGCACGCGCAATGACTTCCTCTAAGTCTGTGTCAAATTGCTCGGCATTTAAGTGCGCATGTGTATCAAAAAGCATCATAAAAACTCCTTTCTTGTTGAAAAACAAAAGGTGTTCGACGGAATGTTACACGTGAAACACCTTTTGCATCTATTTATTTAATTCGAGTGCCTTTCGGTAATGACTGGTCGACAGCTACTACTTTGAGAACGCCGTCCGATTCTCCTGCCAGTATCATTCCTTGAGAAAGCTCGCCTCTCAGTTTTACCGGTTTTAGATTCGTTACACAAATGATCTTCATTCCCACAAGCTGATCCGGTGTATAATGCTTCGCGATACCTGATACAACTTGGCGCTGTTCAAAGCCCAGATCAATTTGCAATTTCAGCAGCCGATCTGCTTTTTTCACCGGCTCTGCGGACAAGACTTCTGCGACGCGAAGTTCTGTATCCATAAATTGATCAAACGTAATTTCAGGAAGACGCTCTGCCTCTTGCGGCTCTTCCGCCTTTTCTTCTTTAGCAGGAGCAGTTCCTTGCATTTTTTGCTTGATGTAAGCTACTTCTTCTTCAGCTTCAAGACGAGGGAAAAGCGGTTCCCCTTTTTTCACTTTCGTGTTCTTCAATTGGCCGAATGTCTGAATGCTGTCCCATGCTTTAAGAGACTGATCCTCAACTCCTAGCTGGGCAAACATTTTTTCAGGCGTTTGTGTCAAGAAAGGCTGGAGCAATACGGCTGAGATACGTAATGATTCAGCTAAATGATACATGACAGAACGTAATTCTTTTTCTTTTTCCTGATCTTTAGCAAGCACCCACGGAGCAGTTTCATCAATATATTTGTTCGTACGGCTGATTAATTGCCATAGCGTTGATAAAGCGACTGAAAACTCCATGTTTTCCATTGCCTTTTCATAAGCTTTAACCGTTTCACCGGCTACAGAAGAAAGCTCCGAATCAAAATCTGTCACATTTCCTTCATATGAACCAATCTCACTGTCAAAATATTTTTGGATCATTGCGACTGTACGATTCAGAAGGTTTCCTAAGTCGTTCGCCAAGTCATAATTAATCCGTTCTACGAAACCTTCCGGCGTAAAGACACCGTCTGAACCGAACGGTACTTCGCGAAGCAGGTAATAGCGAAGTTCATCCAAGCCGTAGCGTTCAATTAACGTTACCGGATCAACGACATTTCCTTTTGATTTCGACATTTTTCCGTCTTTCATCAATAACCAGCCATGCGCGAATACTTGCTTAGGCAGCGGGAGATCAAGCGCCATCAGCATAATCGGCCAGTAAATGGTATGAAAACGGACAATTTCTTTACCGACAAGATGGACGTCAGCCGGCCAGTACTTTTTGTAAAGCTCATCATTTTCCGTATCGTAACCGAGCGCTGTAATATAGTTGAACAGTGCGTCAATCCATACATACACGACATGCTTCGGATTTCCCGGTACTTTTACGCCCCAGTCGAACGTCGTTCTGGAAACGGCCAAATCTTCAAGCCCCGGTTTAATGAAGTTGTTAATCATTTCATTTTTGCGTGATTCAGGCTGAATGAAAGAAGGATTTTCCTCATAAAACTTCAGCAGGCGGTCTGCGTATTTGCTCATGCGGAAGAAGTATGACTCCTCTTTGATTAATTCGACCGGGTGTCCGCTGTCAGGGCTTTTTCCGCCGACAACCTCACCCTTCTCATTTCGTTCCACATCCACCAGCTGTGTTTCCGTATAGAATGTTTCATCAGGGATGCTGTACCAGCCCTCATACTCATCCAGGTAAATGTCACCATTATCAAGAAGTTTTTGAAACACTTTCTCGATAATTTCTTTGTGCCGGCTTTCCGTCGTCCGGATGAAATCATCGTGAGAAATGTCGAGCTGCTTCCATAGTTTTTGGATTTCAGCAACTGCGCGATCCACATAAGCTTGAGGCGTGATATTCTCTTCCTCCGCTTTCTGCTGGATTTTCTGTCCGTGCTCATCCGTTCCGGTTAAATAGCGTACGTCAAATCCTTTTAATCTTTTGTAACGCGCCATCGCATCGCCGGCCACGGTAGTATAAGCATGGCCGATATGTAATTTTCCGCTCGGATAATATATCGGGGTTGTAATATAAAAAGTATTATTGTCTTGCGGCATGTTGCAACCTCCCATTCAGAATGTCGAAAAGCTCACGCCCAAAGGACGAGAGCGGTTTTATTTGATATACAATATTGATATTTGTCCTCTATCTATGATACCATCTTAGCCTTTAAGATCAAGGATATATACGTACTGCGCGTAAAAGAGTAAATAAAATTAAAAATTTTTATTGAAATTAAAAAAAGTCTTAACATGTCGAAATTTGTCGTATATAATCTACTAATATAAAACATCTTGGTTCGAAAGTCTTGATTTAAAAGGATTTTCAGTAGGATAATAGGTTCGAAAAAGCAGTTAAAAAGCCTGTTATTTCAGGATTTCCAAGGCTTTACTTACTATAAGAACTAATTCTTACAAACAATAGCAAACAAAAAGATTGACGATTATTGGAAACCTTGTTATGCTAGGAATGTAAGGAATTTTGTCGAATAATGACGAAGAAAAATATAAACTACAAATAATTATCTCTCGGGAGGAGACTGTTAATGAAATCTACTGGTATCGTACGTAAAGTTGATGAACTTGGACGCGTAGTTATCCCTATCGAACTTCGCCGTACACTGGGCATCGCAGAAAAAGACGCTCTTGAAATTTATGTTGATGATGAAAAAATCATCCTTAAAAAATATAAACCAAACATGACTTGCCAAGTAACTGGTGAAGTTTCTGATGATAACCTTAAACTTGCCGGCGGCAAATTGGTACTCAGCAAAGAAGGCGCTGAGCAAATCATCTCTGAAATTCAAAACCAGCTTCAAAACCAAAAATAAGCTATTTCATACAAAAACCGTTCTTGTTACGACACAAGAACGGTTTTTTTATGATTGAATGTGATAAGCGTCATAAATCTCGCGTTTCGGCACGTCCCGATCTACCGCTGTTTGTTTTATGGCCTGTTTGGAAGAAGATCCTTCATTTATGTAATGCTCCACATGTTCTTTCTCAGAAAGCTCCGTCCACCAAGGCTTTTCCTCTTCATCCGGTTCAGCGGTTTGATTTCCTTCGACAACGAGACAGAACTCACCGCGGATTTGATCTTCATTTGCCCATTCAATCACCTCGGCGATGGTTCCTCTGATGAATTCCTCGTACTTTTTCGTTAATTCTCTCGTGACGGCGATGGTTCGATTACCCAAAACGTCATGCATTGCTGTTAATGTTTCTTTTAATCTGTGCGGCGCTTCGTAAAATATCATCGTTTCCTGCCGTTTTTTCAGGAGTTCGAGTTCTTTCTTCTTTTCTTTTTTCTGTCTGTTTAAAAATCCGTAGAAGAAAAACGGCTGCGGGGTGATGCCTGATGCGGTCAGCGCGGTTAATGCCGCATTTGCACCCGGAAGCGGAACGACATATCCGCCGATTTGGGTGAAATCTCTCACAATCTCAGCCCCCGGGTCGGAAATTGTCGGCATGCCGGCATCACTGACCAATGCCACATTCTTTCCGCTTTTCAGCCATTCAATGATTTTATGGCCGCTGCTTTCTTTATTATGTTCATGATAGCTGATGAGAGATGTGTCTATGTCATAAACATGGCACAGCTTTTTCGTCTGTCTCGTATCTTCGGCAGCTATGACATCGGCCGATTTCAGCGTCTCTACTGCACGAAAGGTCATGTCCTCCAAATTGCCGATTGGTGTAGGAACAAGGTACAGAGTTCCCATTTCAGATTTTCCGTTAAAACTCATCTGGCGTCTTAACATATACAGCCTCCTTGCTGCGTCGTTTTTCTTCTATATATTGCTCTTTTTTCTTTCGGGTCAGCTGTTTAAAACGGTATTCCGCCTGCATCGCTTCCCGTTTTGTTTCAAATGATTCCGCATGGCATAACGAAACCGGCCTCCGCGCCCTTGTGTACTTCGCGCCCTTTCCCTCATTGTGGGTTTTCAGCCGTTTTTGCAGATCATTTGTATAACCGGCATACAGACTGTTGTCATTGCACAGCAGCACATAAAAGAAATGACTATTTGTCTCCATATAAAATCGTGCGGATCTCTTTCGTATATTCATTTTGTTCATTGTATACGAACAGCGGGGGAAGAATTTTGAGATCAGGGCGGCCGCCTTTAATTCCTTCAACCAAAATGGTATTCGCTTCTTTACCTTGTTTCGGATAAATAAACTGAACCCGTTTCGGTTCTATTCGGTACGCTTTCATTAATTCAAAGATTTCCAAAAGCCTCCCCGGCCGATGAACGAGAGCCGCTTTTCCGCCTTGCTTCAGCAGTTTGCTGCTGACGGAAATCACATCTTCAAGCGTGCAAAGGATTTCGTGCCTTGCGATTCTGAGATGCTCGTTCAGGTTCTGCTCCGCTTCTTTCGGTGTTTTAAAATAAGGCGGATTGCAGGTGACAACATCATATTTATTATGTCCGAGTCTTTCCGGCATATTTTTCAGATCATCATGAATGAGACTGATCTGACCGCCCAGCCCGTTGTATTCCACGCTTCGGAGCGCCATATCATACAAGCGTTCCTGAATTTCAACCCCGGTGATATCGGCTTTTGACCTTGTGCTGAGCAAAAGCGGCACAATGCCGTTCCCCGTGCATAAATCAACGATGTTCCCCTTTTGAATCGGAACGTATGCAAACTTAGACAGCAGCACGGCATCTAATGAAAAAGCGAAAACCGTCGGACTCTGTACTATTTTCATATCCTCTGCTAATAAGTAATCCAATCTTTCATCATCACGTAATGAAACCATAATCTTATTCCTTTCGGCACTCTTTGAAAAAGGCTTCCGACATCAGCGGAAGCCTTTTCCTTATTTTTTATTTAAGAAGGACAGACAAAAAAGGCAATCTCCCTTGCGGACGCTCCCATAATGGACGTTGCAAATATGAAAGCCTTCTTGATACAGCCGGGCCAGATTGTCGTACCCTTCTCCTATATCACTCTGCTCTGCCTTCTGTGTTTTTGTTTCTTTCTGATCGGCTTTGAATTTCTCAATTTGCTCTGTCGTGTCATCAAGCCGCTTACGCAAATGCTTATTTTCAAGCTGAAGATGGTGATTCTCTTCAATCATTTCGCCGATATGCTGCTTTAAGTCACCCAGCTGACGATACAGCGAACCGATTTGTTCCTCCAGGTTTATGACAGTATCAAATAACTCTTTTTTATCCAAGGTTCCACACCTCGTTAATCTGTGGTTTGTGCGGATACGACGCCCTCTTCCAAGAGCTCTTCCCAAGTATATTCTATCACTTTTTCACGATTCTTCAGTTCCACCTGAAGCACCCGTTCCAGAATATTAAGACCGACAACCTTTGCGGGGCCGTTTGCCGTCGTAATCATTTCGCCTAAATCCGGCAGCTGTTCTTTTGCCGTCTCATACTCATCATTTTCGTACTTCAAACAGCACATCAAACGGCCGCACAGACCGGAAATCTTCGTTGGGTTCAACGATAAATTTTGATCCTTCGCCATTTTGATGGACACCGGTTCAAAATCACCGAGGAACGTGGAGCAGCAAAGCATTCTCCCGCATGGTCCGATACCGCCGAGCATTTTCGCCTCGTCCCTCACCCCGATTTGGCGCAATTCGATTCTCGTTTTAAAGATAGAAGCCAAGTCTTTGACCAATTCCCTGAAATCAACCCGTCCGTCTGCTGTAAAGTAAAAAATGACTTTATTGCGGTCAAATGTAAACTCAACATCAACCAGCTTCATATCTAAGCCGTGGTCAGCCACTTTTTTCTGACAGACTTCAAAAGCGGACAGGGCCTCCTGTTTGTTTTCTTCTACAATGAGAAGATCGCGTTCATCAGCAACGCGTATGACCTTTCGAAGCGGAAGCACAACATCATGCTCGTCCACTTGTTTATTTGCGATGACAACCTGCCCGTATTCGACACCTCTTACGGTTTCAACAATGACGCAGCTGTCTTGTTCTATATCAAATCCGTTCGGATCAAAATAATAAATTTTTCCCGCTTTTTTAAAGCGGACGCCTATTACGTTGTACAAGCTTATCCCTCCTGCAACGTTAACACCAAGTGCTCCATTAATCCCTGCACATTCACATTGGAATGAAGCCGTTTTTTTGCTTCTAAAACAGCGAGAATTTGGTTCGTAACGCTTTGTTGTGTAAATTGCAGCGCATGCTGTTTTATTGATTGGAATAAGTCTTGATAAATCAGTTTATCTTCATTTCCAATTTGGATGGATAATACATCACGGTATATCAATAAGAGCATATCAAGACCCATTTCTTGATGGGTTTTTTCTTTGAAAAAGGGCACCCACTGATCCTGAATGAAGAAAAAGGCATGTCCTTTCCGCTGATGTAAGACTTCATACAATTTTATCACTTTCGCTCTGGACTCTGCAAACTCATCATTTCGACTTAATTCGACTGCTTCCGCAATATTATTTGTCATATTTGCTAAGAGCCGGGCCATGTGAGGGCTCACTTCCTGTTCAATCAGTCTTTCTTCTATGGCTTTCGGCTGAAGCGGCTGGAACGGAAGAACCTGACATCTCGAAACGATGGTATCCAGTATTCGGTGGAGCTGCTCAGTAATAAGAATTGCGATGGTGTCTTGACTCGGCTCCTCTAAAAATTTCAGCAGACTGTTTGCCGCATTTGTCGTCATTTGATCCGCATGGGATATAATGTACAGCTTTTTATGCGATTCCAGTCCTGTTTTGGAAAACTCTTCCTGAAGCGATTGGATCTGAGCCTTTTTAATGGATAATCCGTCGGGCTGAACCACATGCAGGTCGGGATGGTTTCCGGATTCGATACGCTTACAGTTCCGGCATTCCCCGCAAGGCTCAGTCCCGTCTTCAAGGCAAAAAAAGCTTTTTGCGAGAAGCAGTGCGGCATCCAATTTGCCCGTACCTTTTTTGCCTTCAAACAGATATGCGTGAGAAAGCCTTTTCTTTTCAATGCTGTTATGCAAAAGCCTCATCACTCTGGGCTGCTGCCCGGTCATTTCCTTCCATGATATTGCCATTGTATCACTCTCTATGTGTAAAGGTTAATCAATAAACCTTTTATTTCTCCGATTCGATCCAGCAAATCAATTGCCGGTTTTTCCTGATCTAACATTTCTTCCGTCAGCTGAAGCAGTTTTTCATCTATTTCTTTCACAAGCCCCAGAGTCCGGCTGCTGCCGTACAAGTCAAAGCTTTTCTCCGTCTCATGCGATAATCCGCTGTCTACGGCCTCTTTTACAAAGCGTTTTACCAATCCTTTGAATTTCGCTAAGTCTTTAAAGTTTCTCGACTTCGTCAGCCTTTTCCCGAACGTTTCTATATCCGTTAAGAACCTGCTCAGCTGATCAAATTTCAGCTTGCTGCTTTGGCTGTCCATTGAACTTTTAAACGTTCCGGAAAGCTCTGCCGCTTTATAAGCAGGCTGCTGCTTTTTCTCAATAAATGTACGTAAGTCAGAATTTATTTTCACGTCGTCAAATCCTTAAAATTGATGAAATTCATCGACCGGGAGGACAAAGACCGTCGCTCCGCCGACTTCCACTTCGACGGGATATGGAACGTAGGAATCCGCATTCCCGCCCATCGGGGATACCGGGGCAATCATCTGATCACGTTTACAGCCATTCTCTTTAATGAGGCTGAGCGCTTTATCGACACGGATATCTTCCACCCCGATCATAAACGTCGTATTGCCTGATTTAAGGAATCCGCCTGTTGTCGCAAGTTTCGTCACCCTGAAGTTGTGGTCGGTTAATACTTTCAAAAGCCTGTTGCTGTCCTGATCCTGCACCACTGCCACTATTAGTTTCATTCTCTAGGCCCCCTTTAGGTTGGAAAGAACATTGTCGTTACATTCATTATAGCAACTTATGAGAAACAGGTCACAACTGAATTTTTTTCAATGCTTCATTTATCACTTGAAGTGCGTCCTGAATGACGAGTTCCTTCTTTTTCGATGCGTCGATTGTCTGGAATCTTTCCGGAAAACGCTGCATTACCTTTTGGTATCCTTCCCGTACTTTCGTGTGAAAGTGCAGGGCCTCAAGATCGAGACGATTCTTTTCTCTTGAATCATTCGACGTAATCCGTTTCAACCCTTCTTCCGGCTCAATAGAAAAATAGATGGTGACATCAGGCATCGTATCGCCGATTGCAAACTGGTTGATAGAAAGAACTTCATCAATCCCGAGCCCTCTCGCATAGCCTTGATAAGCCAGCGAACTGTCGATGAAACGATCGCACAGCACAATGCGCCCTTCTTTCAATGCAGGCTGCACCTTTTCGGCTAAATGCTGTCTTCTCGCCGCAGCGTAAAGCAGTGCCTCCGTTTTTGCATCCATCAGTGTATTGTTTTTATTTAAGATCACTTCTCTGATCTGTTCCGCAATGTCGATGCCGCCCGGTTCTCTTGTCGCTGTCACCGGAAGCCCCTCTGCCGACAGAATCTCTTTCATTTCCTGAAGCACAGTCGTTTTCCCTGCACCTTCAGGACCTTCAAATGTTATAAATAAACCGCTCATGATTTCTCCTCTTCTATATAGACAAGTAATTGTTCCCCGTTTAACAAGCCTTGAATATGCGCGTCCATGCCGATTAAACGGGAAAGCTTTTGTACGATCTCTTCTGTTATCCGTTCTCCGTCCATGATCAGCGGAATTCCCGGCGGATAAGGAATAATGTTCCCCGCATGCAAGCGCCCGGCCGCCTTATTTATATCTGCAGGCTCTTTTGTAAACTTCCGCATCTCATTTTGCGGATATTCAAGTGTCGAAATGGACGGAAATGTCCAATTCACGGCATCCGGCAATTTATCAGGCGGTGTTTTCTCCAGTTTCTGCTGTATGTTTCTTACGGTTTCCTGTTCTATCATTCGCCGGCCGCCTATCGGCAGTACGAGCAATACTTGGTACTCGTCAGCCAGCTCGGCAACAATGTCTTCACTCTCCAAAATACGTTGTAATGAATAGCCGGAATGTCCGAGCTTTGACCGAAGAATTAATTTTAACGGGTCCGCCCGCAGCCCATATCCGGAAGGCTCGATTATTTCAATAGAAGAAATTGATGCGAACCTTCGTTTGATTTTCTCAATGTGCTCCATATGAACGGGAAGTGTCCCTTTTTCAGCAATATCCTGCACATAAGCGCGCGCCGTATCTAAAGATGCCATAATCGGGTATGACGGGCTGCTGCTTTGCAGACTGCTTATATAATAAGTTAATCGGTCTCTGTCAATTCTGGTGCTGTTCAAATGAAAGTAAGACCCCATCGTCATAGCCGGAAGCGTTTTATGAGCCGATTGAACAACGGCGTCCGCCCCCATAGCCAATGATGAAGGCGGGAAAGGCTGGCCTAACACAAAGTGAGCCCCATGAGCCTCATCCACCAGTACAGGAACGCCGTATGAATGGGCTTTTTTAACTGCCGCAGTCAAATCGGCGGCGTGTCCGAAGTAAGTCGGATTGGTCAGAACAAGTCCTTTCGCGTTCGGATATGACGCCAGCGCTTTTTCGATGACTGAAAGGGATACATGTGCCGGCACATGCATGTTTTCATCGATTTCCGGCAACAAATAAACCGGCTTGGCTCCGGCCAATGCCGCCGCATGGAAAACAGACTTGTGACAATTACGCTGGATCAGAATGGGTTCACCCGGTTCACAAACAGCTAAAATCATCGCCAGATTGCCGGCGGTCGTTCCATTGACGAGAAAGAAACTTTCCTGAGAGCCGTAAAATCTGCTCACCAAATCCTGCGCTTCCTTAATGACCCCCGTCGGGTGGTGCAAGTCATCAAGACCCGTGATCTCAGTCATATCAATAGATAAAAGAGATTGATATACAGATTTGGCTTCATCAAAAAAGACATCTCCATTGTGATGTCCCGGAACATGAAAAGAATACGTATTTCGGTGCGCATGCTTCATCAGCGCTGTATATAAAGGTGTGTCCATTTTTAAACAAATCCTTTGCCTGTCTTTCTTATTATATCGTGACTGCGAGCCAACTTAAAGCTAAGACTTTTTGCCATCTAGCCGTTATCCCGGCCGGCCCCCATATCAAGCAGCTTCTTTTTTAAATCGCCTTCCATGATAACAAGCTCCTCCTCGGCACGCCTGCGTTTCATCCTGCCTTCTTCTTGAATAGACATGATTTCTTCAAGTGTGCTGACTAAGCTTTCCTGCACTTTTTTGAGGGTTTCTGCCTCAACAAGTCCGCGCTCATTGGCTTTGGCGGTCTCGACTGTACTTGTTTTCAGAAGTTCGGCGTTTTTCAGCAGCAATTGATTTGTCGTATCCGCCGCCTTCTGCTGCACATCTGCCGCACTCCGCTGCCTCATAAGCGTCAGCGCGATGGCGACTTGATTCTTCCATAAAGGAATAGCCGTAACAATGGAGGACTGAATTTTCTCTGCCAGTGCCTGATTCGTGTTTTGAATCAGACGGATTTGCGGCGCACTCTGGAGCGTAATCTGCCTGCTCAGCAGCAGATCATGCACCCTCTTATCCAGACGGTCGGCAAACTGGCGAAGATCATTCACCTCCTGCGCGGCCATTTGATTGTGTTCTTGTAATTCGGCTTTTCTTGCCGCTTCGGGTATCAGCTTTGTTTTCAGCTCATCTAATTTTAATTCCCCCGCTGCTATATACATAGTTAAATCAGAAAAGTATTGTTTATTTTGGGCGTACAGCTGATCTAACAATTTATTATCACTCAACAGCACATTTTTAGAATGTTCCAGCCTTCTGCTGATACGGTCAATCTGCACACTTGTCTTTTGATATTTCGAAAGCACTTCCTGCACAGAACCGGATACCCTTTTAAACAGCCGGGCGAAAAACCCTTTGTTCTTCATCTGCAGATCATCAGGGTTTACCTGGTCAAGCTTCAGCATCAGATCAGCCAGTATCTGTCCCATCTCTCCTGCATCTTTTCTTTGCACGTGCTCTATCATCGTGTGGGAAAATTCCAGAAGATTCGCCTGCGCCTGTGAACCAAACAGAACAATGCTTTGCATGTTCCCAGGGTCCAGTTTTTCAGCGAGCTGAAGTGCCGCTTCTCTTTTTTCTTCCGGCAGGGTATCTGCAAGCTTTAGATGAGTCTGGTCATTTTGGGCGCCCATGCTGTCGTCGGAACGGTCTTTGGCCATTTCCTTCTTCCTTTCTTATTTTCTCAGTGAATGCTTTGCCATATCTAATTCAAAGTGCAGGTCGTCGATGTCCTCCTTCATCAGTTCATGAAGATCCTCTTCCAGCCTTCTGGAAAGCTCTGCTAGAGTCATCCTCGTCTCACTCAAGGACATTGATAAATCTTTATTTTTTCGCGGCTGTGAGGAGAGCAGAGCATACTTTTCCGTCAGTTCCACAACAGAATCAAGCGTTTGATAATAGAAACGCTCTGCCTGATAAAAACGCTTCGGCTCCTGCTTTGTGAGCAGATATATTCGTCGGGTTATCCGCAGTATCTCTGCATTCTGCTTCAGCATTTGTATACTTTTAGAGCGAAAAAGCGCCCTGCGTAATCGGATGATTTTACCCTTTGCTTCCTCAAGATTTTCCTTGATATAAGCATATTCTTTTCTTGTCAGCCGGTGTTTTTTTAAAAAGAGACGCTTCGCATTCCACAGACCGGCCGCACTGACTGCGGCTCCGCTGGCTGCCCCGTATAAAAGCGAATACAGAAAAGGCTGATGCCCTATCGTAAAGAAGGTTATCCCCGCTAATACAAAAACTGTGCTGCCGCAAAGCGTCCATTTCATATATTGAATAAACGGTTTCATACTTGATCGACTCCTATTTATTCACTTTTATCAGTATTATCTATTACATTCCATGTCTAAACAAGTTCCTCTTCTTATCGTATCAGTTCTTTTATAAAAAGTGTAAAAACTCCTCTGATTTCAGGCAAAAAAAAAGACCCTTTTCAGGGTTAAGAATATAACGTCGGTGTATGAAGGCTTTTCAGTTTACGAACGAAAAATTCATAATTCGGATCAGAGGTCGGAGTGGAAACTACTTTCTTCTCACACTCTAAACATATAAATTTCGTATAAATATGGATTCCCCTGCTTTTTTTGGTTTCACACACAATACATGTTTCTTCATGGCTGGACGTTTCATTCATTTTGCCCACCTCCGTATGAATAGCCTTCCCTTAAGCTGTTGATTGTATACACAATTTGGACCTTTTTGAAGTTTACAATTAGTATATGGGCGTTTCCGTATTTCGGTGTTTGTTTTGTTTTTATTCAAAAACAAAAAAGGCAGCTCATGATGAGCTGCCTTTACCGTAATAATAGCTTGGCGGCGTCCTACTCTCACAGGAGGAAACCCCCGACTACCATCGGCGCTGAAGAGCTTAACTTCCGTGTTCGGCATGGGAACGGGTGTGACCTCTTCGCTATCGCCACCAAACCATTGAGAGTGTTCTCTCAAAACTAGATAACAGTAAGCATACATTCAAATTGGTTAAGTCCTCGATCGATTAGTATCTGTCAGCTCCATGTGTCGCCACACTTCCACCTCAGACCTATCAACCTGATCATCTTTCAGGGATCTTACTTCCTTGCGGAATGGGAAATCTCATCTTGAGGGGGGCTTCATGCTTAGATGCTTTCAGCACTTATCCCGTCCGCACATAGCTACCCAGCGATGCCCTTGGCAGAACAACTGGTACACCAGCGGTGCGTCCATCCCGGTCCTCTCGTACTAAGGACAGCTCCTCTCAAATTTCCTGCGCCCGCGACGGATAGGGACCGAACTGTCTCACGACGTTCTGAACCCAGCTCGCGTACCGCTTTAATGGGCGAACAGCCCAACCCTTGGGACCGACTACAGCCCCAGGATGCGATGAGCCGACATCGAGGTGCCAAACCTCCCCGTCGATGTGGACTCTTGGGGGAGATAAGCCTGTTATCCCCGGGGTAGCTTTTATCCGTTGAGCGATGGCCCTTCCATGCGGAACCACCGGATCACTAAGCCCGACTTTCGTCCCTGCTCGACTTGTAGGTCTCGCAGTCAAGCTCCCTTGTGCCTTTACACTCTGCGAATGATTTCCAACCATTCTGAGGGAACCTTTGGGCGCCTCCGTTACCTTTTAGGAGGCGACCGCCCCAGTCAAACTGCCCACCTGACACTGTCTCCCCGCCCGATAAGGGCGGCGGGTTAGAAGGTCAATACAGCCAGGGTAGTATCCCACCGATGCCTCCACCGAAGCTGGCGCTCCGGTTTCCAAGGCTCCTACCTATCCTGTACAAGCTGTACCAACATTCAATATCAGGCTGCAGTAAAGCTCCACGGGGTCTTTCCGTCCTGTCGCGGGTAACCTGCATCTTCACAGGTACTATAATTTCACCGAGTCTCTCGTTGAGACAGTGCCCAGATCGTTGCGCCTTTCGTGCGGGTCGGAACTTACCCGACAAGGAATTTCGCTACCTTAGGACCGTTATAGTTACGGCCGCCGTTTACTGGGGCTTCAATTCGCACCTTCGCTTACGCTAAGCGCTCCTCTTAACCTTCCAGCACCGGGCAGGCGTCAGCCCCTATACTTCGCCTTACGGCTTCGCAGAGACCTGTGTTTTTGCTAAACAGTCGCCTGGGCCTATTCACTGCGGCTCTCTCGGGCTTGCACCCTAACAGAGCACCCCTTCTCCCGAAGTTACGGGGTCATTTTGCCGAGTTCCTTAACGAGAGTTCTCTCGATCACCTTAGGATTCTCTCCTCGCCTACCTGTGTCGGTTTGCGGTACGGGCACCTCTCACCTCGCTAGAGGCTTTTCTTGGCAGTGTGGAATCAGGAACTTCGCTACTATAATTCGCTCGCCATCACAGCTCAGCCTTCACGGGAAACGGATTTGCCTATTTCCCAGCCTAACTGCTTGGACGCGGATATCCAATACCGCGCTTACCCTATCCTCCTGCGTCCCCCCATTGCTCAAATGGTGAGGAGGTGGTACAGGAATATCAACCTGTTATCCATCGCCTACGCCTTTCGGCCTCGGCTTAGGTCCCGACTAACCCTGAGCGGACGAGCCTTCCTCAGGAAACCTTAGGCATTCGGTGGAGGGGATTCTCACCCCTCTTTCGCTACTCATACCGGCATTCTC
>NZ_CP025258.1:625000-642500 GCF_002843505.1 Bacillus sp. SJ-10
GTGGAATTCCACTCTCCTCTTCTGCACTCAAGTTCCCCAGTTTCCAATGACCCTCCCCGGTTGAGCCGGGGGCTTTCACATCAGACTTAAGAAACCGCCTGCGAGCCCTTTACGCCCAATAATTCCGGACAACGCTTGCCACCTACGTATTACCGCGGCTGCTGGCACGTAGTTAGCCGTGGCTTTCTGGTTAGGCACCGTCAAGGTGCCGCCCTATTTGAACGGCACTTGTTCTTCCCTAACAACAGAGCTTTACGATCCGAAAACCTTCATCACTCACGCGGCGTTGCTCCGTCAGACTTTCGTCCATTGCGGAAGATTCCCTACTGCTGCCTCCCGTAGGAGTCTGGGCCGTGTCTCAGTCCCAGTGTGGCCGATCACCCTCTCAGGTCGGCTACGCATCGTCGCCTTGGTGAGCCGTTACCTCACCAACTAGCTAATGCGCCGCGGGTCCATCTGTAAGTGATAGCCGAAGCCACCTTTTATGTCTGAACCATGCGGTTCAAACAACCATCCGGTATTAGCCCCGGTTTCCCGGAGTTATCCCAGTCTTACAGGCAGGTTACCCACGTGTTACTCACCCGTCCGCCGCTAACATCAGGGAGCAAGCTCCCATCTGTCCGCTCGACTTGCATGTATTAGGCACGCCGCCAGCGTTCGTCCTGAGCCAGGATCAAACTCTCCGATAAAGTGTTTGACTGACTACGCACATCGCTGTGCGATTTATTTAAAACTTTGAATTAACAGGTACGTTTTGTCTTGTTTAGTTTTCAAAGAACTTTGTTCGTCGCTCTTGAAGCGACTTAATTATCTTAACACATCAGTGTTAGTTCCGTCAACAACTTTTTAAAATTTCTTTTTCAAAAATTCGTTTCGTCATCAGCGACGTATATTAGAATACCACCCTTGATCCAACATGTCAACAATAATCGACAAATTAAATGATGAAGCGTTTAATGACTATCAAAGCCGCGATGCCGGGAATCCCCAGAATCCCGCTGATGCCCGTTGTAATCAGGTTAACAGGGATATGAATACCGAGACTGCCCCCGAACAAGTTCACACCCACCAGCAGAATCGCACCGGCAATAAACTTAATCGCAGTCACACCAATCCATCTTAACGGTTTTGAAGATACTCCCCATAAAAAAAGCAAAGCAACCAGACCGACAATCAAACCGATAATGAAAAAAGGCTCCATGAATCTTCCCCCTCGCTTGTTTAGTACAAGCTTATGAGAAGATCCCGGAGAATAGACCTCTTACTTCCATCTGCTCATTTTCAAATTCCGCTGCTTCGCTTCTTTCAAATAAAAAAAGTACTTAGATTCAGCGACTTTCAGCTCAAACAACACCTCAGCGGAGGGCTCGAGACTTTTCTCGACCAGACTCTTCTGTCTGTTCCATTCTTCTTTTTGTTTAAAGAGCTGTTCTATCAGCTTCTCATCAAACTCTTTTCTTAATGTATTTCTGCGAAGAAAACCCATGCCTTGCCTTTTCCTCCCTTACAATTCACGTCTTCCTTCAAGAGCTTTTGAAAGAGTGACCTCATCAGCATATTCCAAATCACCGCCGACGGGCAGACCGTGGGCAATACGGGAGAGCTTGATGCCTGAGGGCTTTAACAGCCTTGATATATACATCGCTGTTGCTTCCCCTTCAATATTAGGGTTGGTTGCGAGAATAACTTCTGTCACTTGATCATCCTGAAGACGTTTCAGCAGCTCCGGAATCTTAATATCCTCCGGTCCGATGCCGTCCATTGGTGAAATCGCGCCGTGAAGAACATGATACTGGCCGTTATATTCCTTCATTTTCTCCATTGCGATCACATCCTTAGGGTCCTGCACGACACAAATAACAGACTTATCCCTTCTAGTGTCCTCACATATATAACAAGGGTCCTGATCTGTAATATGTCCGCAAATCGAACAATATGTCAGGTTGCGCTTCGCATTTACTAATGCTTTCGCGAAATCTAATACCACGTCTTCTTTCATACCTAGAACAAAAAAAGCCAGACGAACCGCTGTTTTCGGTCCGATCCCTGGCAATTTCATAAAGCTGTCAATCAGCTTTGATATTGGTTCAGGATACTGCATGTTTATTTATCCCCCTAGAATAAACCCGGTATGTTCATTCCTTTTGTAAATTGTCCCATTGTCTCATTCGTCATGTCATCCACTTTTTTGAGGGCGTCGTTTGTTGCGGCAAGAATCAGGTCCTGAAGCATTTCGATATCTTCCGGATCAACGACTTCTTCTTTAATGGCAACGTCTACAACTTCTTTTTGGCCGTTGACTTTTACAGTCACCATTCCGCCGCCCGCTGTGCCTTCAAGCACTTTTTCGGCAAGCTCCTCCTGAGCCTTCGCCATATCCTTTTGCATTTTTTGCATTTGTTTCATCATTTTTTGCATGTTTCCCATTCCGCCACGCATATTCAATCACTCTCTTTCATCTTATTAGTCTTTTATTTCGATTAAATCCGCTCCGACAAGTTTTTTCGCCTCTGCAATCAGCGGATCTTCTTCAGCCGGTTCGTTTGATCCTTCACTTTCCTGCTGGTGATCATTTAAAAATTCTTCTCTTATTTTACCCCATTGTGCTTCCGGAACGCCAATCAAATCCATTCTTTTCCCGAGCATTGATTCGAGAATCTGTTCAAGATTCGTACGGACTCCATTATTGTCTTCTGCAACCATTTTACAATGGATTTCGTATTTAAATTTAAGCACAAATGCCTTTTGAGCTGCAGCTACCGGTTCACTGTCATTCAAAAGAGCCGCATGAGACACCTTATTCTGCTGTTTCAGGTGTGCCAGCAGCTTGCCCCAGCTGCTTTTAAGCTGTTCAAGATCAGGTCTTGTGGCTTCCTTCAATATCTCATGAATTCTTCCGACCGGGGCTTTATAATGGCTTTTTCCGCCTTTTTGAGGACGCGGAGCTTCTTTCGGAGCGCTTTCCATCTGAACCTTCACACCGGAGGTTTTCAGCCTTTCTACTTCCTGCTCAAGCTGCTGGATCTTATTCATCAGCATGCCGACCTCAGGGATGTCTCCGGCGGATTGCTGTGCCGTCTGGCATATTTTCACGACAGCCACTTCAAAAAAGATTCTTGGGTGGTTCGTCCACTTCATTTCCTGATGGCTTTTATTCAGGATATCAATCATCTCATATAAAGCAGGAGCCGGTATGTCACCGCTCAGATTCCGAAACGTTTCATCGACCTTCACCTTCTCCAGGACTCCTTCTAAACCGGGAGCGGCCTGGTACAAGAGCATATCCCTGAAATAGAAAATCATATCTTCAATCAGTTTAGCCGCATCTTTCCCCTGCTGGAGCAATTCATTCAGTGTTTCCAATGCCTCGGAAACCTGTTTGCGGTGAAGAGCAGATGCCAGTTTTCCAATATAGTGCTGAGAAACGGCTCCGGTAATGAGCAATGCGTCATCCACCGACAGCTCCTCGCCGCTGAATGATACGGCTTGATCGAGCAGGCTCAGCGCGTCCCTCATTCCTCCGTCCGCAGCACTCGCTATGATATCAAGGGCTCCTTCTTCCACCTTCAGCTGCTCTGCATCGACGATTGTCTTCATTCGTCCGACAATTGCTTTGGATGTAATCCGTTTGAAGTCAAAACGCTGACATCTGGAGATAATGGTTAAAGGAATCTTATGAGGCTCAGTCGTAGCTAATATGAAAATGCAATGTGCCGGCGGTTCTTCCAGCGTTTTCAGAAGCGCATTGAATGCGCCGATAGAGAGCATATGCACCTCATCTATAATATATACTTTGTAGGTGACGGCCGACGGGGCGAATTTTACTTTGTCACGGATGTCGCGGATTTCGTCTACGCCGTTATTCGACGCCGCATCTATTTCAATCACATCTGATATAGAGCCGTTTGTGATCCCCTTGCACGCCGCACATTCATTGCACGGTTCTTCTACGGGGGCGTGCTCACAGTTGACTGCTTTCGCAAATATTTTAGCTGCACTGGTTTTTCCCGTTCCCCGCGGTCCAGAAAACAGATATGCATGAGAAAATTTCTTTTGCAAAAGGGCATTTTGCAGCGTTTTCGTAATGTGTTCCTGTCCGACCACATCTTCAAACTGCTGAGGCCTAAATACTCGATATAAAGCTTGGTAACCCACAGGATGCGCCCTCCTCTGTTATTCATCATGTTTATTATACATGAACGTGCTTTTAACGCCAAAACCCGTTTTTCATATACGAAAAAACTCACCTGCCATAAACAGGTGAGTCTGAAATTTGATGATTGATTTACCGTGCACCTTCTGTCGATTCGCTACCCTAAGCGTTACTTAAGCAGTTAGCTCAGCCCAGGCAACCCTGCGGCACATGAGAGGTTTCACTTAATGCTGCTTCCTTCCGGACCTGACATGGTTCATGAATTCCCATTGCGCAGGACCCAGACGTCAACGCCACTTACTTAAGGCAGACCTTACAGTAAACGAACCTCGAGAAGGGATTCGGCCCCGCTAGAGCGGATTGCGGGTACAGGGCACCGCTACCTCCCCGCTTAGCACGGCAAAATAAATATCAAATTTTGATATGCGCACCATTCATGATGCACACATAAGTATATCTGCTTCAGGCAGAAAATGCAACCGTACTACTCAGACAACTTTTTCCTCATGTCTTTCTTTTGCCGGCGCAGCTTTCTGAAAAAAGCGCTGAGCATTTCTCCGCACTCTTCTCCGAGCACTCCGCTCACCACTTCCGCTTGGTGGTTGAACCGCTCTTCCTGCAAGAGGTTCATCAGCGTTCCTGTACAGCCCCCCTTGGGGTCAAATGCGCCGAATACGACCTTATCGACTCTCGAAAGCACGACGGCTCCCGCGCACATCGGACACGGCTCCAAAGTGACATAAAGAACGGCTTTCTCAAGTCTCCATGTCCCCAGCTTACGGCACGCTTCGTCTATCGCCAGCATTTCGGCGTGGGCAAGCGACCTCTGTTCAGTCTCCCGCAGATTATGCGCCCGCGCCACGATCTCATCATGCAGAACAAGAACTGCTCCGATCGGCACTTCACCTTTCGCTTCGGCTTTCTTCGCTTCTTTTATGGCTTCTCTCATATAATATTCATCATTCATAGGTTCAAGCTCTCTTCTTAAGTTTTTTCATGTCTCATAAAGGTTAAAATAGGAATACCCCAGCAGAAAGGAGTTGCCGGTATTGTCTGAACCTAACAACACAGCCCTTCTGATTGTCGATATGATCAACAATTTTCAATTTGATATGGGCGAACGTCTTGCTGAAAAAACCAAACAAATTGTCCCCCGTATTTTATCATTAAAGAAGCATGCAAAACAAAGCAACTGGCCGATTATTTATATTAATGATCATTACGGGCTTTGGAAGGCTGATATTGATGCCATCAGGGAGGAATGCAGCAACGACAGAAGCGCCCCCATTATAAAAGATATTTCGCCTCAGCCGGATGATTATTTTCTCATTAAACCGAAGCATTCCGCTTTTTACGAAACGGCGCTTCACACCCTTCTGACTGAATTACAAGTGAACCGATTAATCATCACGGGGATTGCCGGGAACATTTGTGTGCTGTTCACGGCCAACGACGCCTATATGAGAGAATACAGCATTACCATTCCGAAAGACTGCACCGCTTCCAATAACGACAAAGACAATGATTTCGCTTTGACCATGATGGAGAATGTTCTCTTCGCAGAAATAACCACGGAAAAACAAATTACCGCCGAAAAATAAACATGATCAGCCTCCTTTTTTCATACATTTAATAGCGGATATGAAAGGAGGCGTTTTTCATTCAGATCTATATAGTGAAACGGGGCGACACGCTTTCCGCTATTGCGGCGCGCTACCGGACAGCCGCAAATGTCATTGCGGAAGCAAATAAACTGCCTAATCCAAATACATTGGTTGTCGGACAAACCCTTGTCATCCCGATTGAGGGTCAATATTACGAAGTGAAACAAGGTGATACTCTCGCGGCAATCGCCGGCCGTTTTCATATATCGGCCGCGGAGCTTGCGAGGGTGAACGGAATTCAGCCCGGCACCACATTGAGAGTCGGAACCCGCCTTTACATTCCGCAGCAGGCGAATAAGCCCGATATCGAATCAAACGCATATATAGAACCGCGGGGAACGAGCGTAAGCGCTAATCTGCAGCAGGCGGCAAGGGAGGCCTCTCCTTATTTAACATACCTCGGCGCATTCAGTTTTCAAGTGCAGCGGAACGGGACTTTAAAGGAACCGCCTCTGACCAATTTAAAAAGCATCAGTGACAGGCACAACACCACACTGATGATGATCATCACCAACCTTGAAAATGACGCATTCAGCGATGAACTCGGGCGGCTCATCTTGAATGACAATACAGTGAAAACAAAACTTTTTCAGGAAATCGTCTCCACGGCTAAAAAGCACGGCTTTCGCGATATTCACTTTGATTTCGAATATTTACGTCCACAGGACAGAGAAGCCTACAATCGTTTTTTACGTGAAGCGAGGACGATTTTTCATCGGGAAGGCTGGAAGATTTCAACGGCGCTTGCTCCGAAAACGAGCGCGACTCAGGCCGGCAAATGGTACGAAGCACATGACTATAGGGCACATGGAGAAATCGTCGATTTTGTCGTGATCATGACATATGAGTGGGGATACAGCGGAGGCCCGGCTCAGGCCGTATCACCTATCGGCCCTGTAAGAAATGTCATTGAGTACGCGCTGACGGAAATGCCTTCTTCAAAAATCGTCATGGGCCAGAATATGTACGGCTATGATTGGACACTGCCTTTCAAACAGGGAACGACAGCGAAAGCCGTCAGTCCTCAGCAGGCAATCGCTCTGGCAGCACGCCATAAAGTCGACATTCAATATGACGAAACCGCCCAGGCTCCATTCTTTCGTTACACGGATGAAAATCAGAGACGGCATGAAGTATGGTTTGAAGATGCCCGGTCCATTCAAGCGAAATTCAATTTAATTAAAGAACTGCATTTAAGAGGGATCAGCTATTGGAAACTCGGCCTTTCTTTCCCGCAAAACTGGCTTTTGCTCAACGATCAATTTCATATTGTAAAAGAGACGTTTCGTTAATTGGAAGCGTCTTTTTTCATGGGCTTTTCTGAGAGTGTGATACAATATATAGGCCGGCAGCTGACGGATGTTTGCAGAATTAAGGAGGATTTTCAATGAACAGAGCCCCTTTTATCGCGGTAGAAGGTCCTATCGGGGCAGGAAAAACGACACTCGCTACGATGCTTTCTGAAGAGCTCGGTTTTCCTATGATTAATGAGATTGTGGAAGACAATCCTTATCTCGATAAGTTTTATGACAATATCGAGGAGTGGAGTTTCCAGCTTGAAATGTTTTTTCTATGTCACAGGTATAAACAGCTTGAAGACACCGATCGAGATTATTTAAAACAAGGACAGCCCGTTTTGTCCGATTATCATATTTATAAAAATGTTATTTTCGCAGAGCGTACATTGCACGGCCAAAAGCTTGAGAAATATAAGCAGATTTATCATCTGCTCACTCACGACCTGCCGAAACCGAATGTTATTGTATACATAAAGGCAAGCCTGCCGACATTGCTTCAACGCATTGAAAAACGCGGGCGCCCGTTTGAGAAAAATATCGAACATCAATATCTGGAACGTCTCATTGCAGATTACGACACAGCCATCAGACAGCTTCAGGAAGAAGATCCGGATATATCTGTACTGACCATTGACGGTGATACTGAAGACTTTGTTTTGAATAAGACAGACTATGAAAGAATTGCCCGTCAGGTAAAGGAGCTTATTAAATGAAAGACATTCATATTCCAAACAACGCCATTATAACAGTAGCGGGAACGGTAGGAGTCGGAAAATCGACTTTGACCAAAGCTTTAGCAAAACGGCTCGGGTTTTCTACCTCACTCGAGGAAGTGGATGAAAATCCTTATTTAGAGAAGTTTTATCACGATTTTGAACGCTGGAGCTTCCATTTGCAAATTTATTTTCTGGCTGAGCGGTTCAAAGAGCAGAAAAATATGTTTGAATCAGGCGGCGGATTCGTGCAGGACCGTTCGATTTATGAAGATACAGGCATATTCGCAAAAATGCATGCCGATAAAGGAACCATGTCGCTGACAGATTACACAACATACACAAGCCTATTTGAGGCGATGGTCATGACGCCGTACTTCCCGCATCCTGATGTTTTGATCTATTTAGAAGGCGACCTTGAAAACATTATAAACCGGATTGAAAAGCGGGGCCGCGAGATGGAGCTGCAGACAAACCGCTCCTATTGGGAAGAGATGTATACACGGTACGAAGACTGGATCAGCGGTTTTAACGCCTGCCCTGTGCTGAAAGTACGCATTGAAGATTATGACCTTGAAGCTGATGAACAGTCACTGGAACCTTTGATCGAAAAAATCAGTCACGTGATCAACGAAAACAGAAACAAATAAAAATAGCAAAGCGATTTTCCCCCGAACAGAGAAAATCGCTTTTTTTTGCATATAAAAAATCCGCTGCATCACATGCAGCGGACAAAACAATCTCCAATATATGCTCGAGTTTCATTAGGTTTAAAATCAATATGGCGGAGGAAGAGGGATTCGAACCCCCGCGGGCTTTGACACCCCTGTCGGTTTTCAAGACCGATCCCTTCAGCCAGACTTGGGTATTCCTCCGTATCGACATTTAATAATATACCACATGACCTAAATTTCAGTCAAGCGCTTTTTCATATTTTTTATTTCATTTCTTAAACGGCTTGTCCGTCAGCTTTACTATCATACAAAAGTCTTGCGTCCAATTCAACCTCAGTATGCCATACGGGCAGGAAAACACAGTAAAAATCAAGAATAGCTTCAAACAGATAACCTGCTCATAAAGGTGGAGAACATAATGAAAATCATCATTGCACCCGATTCTTTCAAAGAAAGCATGACATCAAAAGAAGCCGCTGACAGCATAGAAAAAGGATTCAAAGCGGTCTTCCCTGACGCGGAATATATCAAGATACCCGCGGCCGACGGCGGAGAAGGAACCGTTCAGGCTTTGACGGATGCCACTGGCGGAAGCATCATCAAAAAAACTGTGACCGGTCCGCTGGGAACGCCGGTAAACGCCGCATATGGACTTCTGGGAGACGGACGCACGGCAGTCATTGAAATGGCGGAAGCATCGGGACTTCATCTCGTTCCCCGCCATCTCAGAGATCCGTTGAACACAACGACAAGAGGAACGGGTGAACTGATAGCAGATGCAGCTTCCCGCGGGGCGGGTGAGATCATCATCGGGCTTGGCGGGAGCGCAACCAATGACGGCGGAACAGGAATGGCGAGCGCGCTCGGTGTGCGTTTCTTAAATGAGGAAGGTCAGGAGATACCTGACGGCGGAGGCGCTCTGCACACCCTAGCTTCTATTGATATAGGCGGTCTCTCTCCTGATCTGAAACATATCCGTTTTCGCGCCGCATGTGATGTCGAAAATCCCCTGACCGGCGAAAACGGCGCGTCATATGTCTTCGGCCCGCAAAAAGGGGCGTCCGAGAAGACTAAAGTTGTATTGGATCGCAACTTACGCCATTTCGCTGACGTATTGAGACGTCAGCACCATATCGAAGCGGATACCGTAAAAGGCGCGGGCGCCGCAGGGGGACTGGGCGCCGGACTGATCGCTTTCTTACAGGCAGAACTTCAAAGCGGGATTGATGTTGTATTAGATACACTGTCCTTCTCAGATCGGATAAGAGGCGCTGACCTTGTCATTACCGGAGAGGGGCAGATAGACGGACAAACGATATTCGGCAAAACCCCCGCCGGGATCGCCGCACGCGCATCTGCTCAAGAAATTCCCGTTATCGCATTGGCGGGCTCCTTAGGCAAAAATTTCGAGCATGTTTACAGCGCAGGAATAACAGCTGTATTTTCTATCGTGCCGGGTGCTGTAAGTCTTGAAGACGCCTTAGCATCCGGCCGTTTTAACCTTGAAAGCACAGCCCGGAATGCCGCCGCTCTATACCGGACAGCAAAAAAGGCGCGCCTCTAGGGCGCACCTTTTACGGTTTGATGACTTCTTTATTTCCCATATAAGGACGAAGCACTTTCGGAATGATGACACTTCCGTCTTCCTGCTGATAGTTTTCTAAGATGGCAGCTACTGTTCTGCCGACTGCAAGACCTGAACCGTTTAATGTATGCACATGCTCCGGCTTGCCTTTCGCTTCGCGTCTGAATCGAATGTTTGCGCGTCTCGCCTGGAAGGCCTCAAAGTTACTGCAAGAAGAAATTTCACGGTATGTGTCTTGGCTTGGAATCCATACCTCAATATCGTACTTTTTCGCGGCTGTAAAGCCGAGATCACCGGTACACATGCTCATGACACGATACGGCAGTTCGAGCAGCTGAAGCACCCGCTCGGCTTGATTTGTCAGTTTTTCAAGCTCCTCATAAGAATCTTCCGGCTTCACGAATTTCACAAGCTCAACCTTGTTGAACTGATGCTGGCGGATCAAACCGCGTGTATCACGGCCGGCAGATCCCGCTTCTGAACGGAAGCAAGCGCTGAATGCGGCATAATTGATCGGCAGGTTCTCACCGGATAAGATTTCATCGCGGTGCATATTTGTAATCGGCACTTCCGCCGTCGGAATTAAGAAATAATCCTCTTCTCTGATTTTAAAAGCATCCTCTTCAAATTTAGGAAGCTGTCCCGTACCTGTCATGCTCGTACGGTTTACCATATAAGGAGGAATGACTTCCGTGTAATCATATTCATCAACGTGAAGATCCAGCATAAAGTTGTAGAGCGCGCGTTCGAGGCGGGCGCCTAATCCTTTATAAAACACAAACCGGCTGCCTGTTACTTTTGAAGCGCGTTCAAAATCAAGAATGTTTAAATGGTCTGCGATATCCCAATGCGGTTTCGGCTCATATGAAAATGCCGGCGCCTCTCCCCACTTGCGAATTTCAATGTTATCATCTTCCGTTTCCCCGACGGGCACTGAATCGTGCGGGATGTTCGGAATAGACAGAAGGATGGTTTCGAGCGTCGTTTCGACAGTACGAAGCTCTTCATCAAGCTTCTTAATTTCTTCGCCCACTTCACGCATCTCTTTAATAATATGATCAGCGTCTTTTTTCTCCCGTTTCAAAACGGCGACCTGCTGAGACACTTCATTGCGTTTTCCCTTCAGTTCTTCTACTTTACCGATAAGCTCTCTTCTCTTTTCGTCCAGCTCTTCAAACTTGTCAAAGTCAGATAAGTCTTCGCCTTTTGGAATGAGCTTCGCTTTTACCTCTTGAAAATTGGCTCTCAGCACCTTCGTATCAATCATGCCTAACAACTCCTATCTGTTTTTATCGAAAATAAAAAAGAGCCCTCATCCCCTAAAAGGGACGAGAGCTCTCGCGTTGCCACCCTGATTGAAAACAAGCTCACACTTGCTTCCCGCTTTAACACATAACGGTTTTCCCGTAAATGCCTACTTGTTTTCAGCATTTCGCTCAAGGACGGATTCGGACAGCATCTTTCACCGATTCGCACCACCCATCGGCTCTCTTTGAAAGAGGGGCTCCCTACTGCTTCCTGTCAACGCTTTTCGATCTTTATTTGTGTTTATAATGTACTATAAGTATCAGCGGTTTTCAACTGTTTTATACAGCTGTTTCCTGCTTATGCTTTTCCGCCATCTTCACAAACAGCTCTGTCACCCGGTGATCATCCGTCAGTTCAGGATGGAACGAGCAGCCGAGGAAATTCCCCTGCTTTGCAGCCACGATGCGTCCGTTATGCTCACAAAGCACTTCAACATCTTCTCCGGCTTCTAAAATATGCGGCGCGCGAATAAATACACCCGTAAACGGCTCATCAAGGCCTTTAATCGTCAGATCAGCTTCAAAGCTGTCGACCTGACGGCCAAAGGAATTACGCTCGACGACAACGTTCAACAGCCCTAAATGAGCGTTATCCGTTCCCGCTATCTCTTTGGCTAAGATAATCAGACCGGCGCATGTGCCGAACATCGGCTTGCCTTGGGCGGCAAACTCGCGAAGCGGCTCCATAAAATGATACGTATCCATTAAACGCCGCATCGTCGTGCTTTCCCCGCCCGGCAGGATCAAGCCGTCGATATCATTCAGCTGTTCAGGACGCTTAATGACGACACCTTTTGAACCACATGCTTCAATTGAACGAATATGTTCTCTTACTGCTCCTTGAAGTCCAAGTACACCAATTGTTAACATGCTTCCAGCTCTCCTATGGTTTTACCAGCCGCGTTCTTGCATACGCTGTTCCGGCAATAGATTTGAGATTTCGATTCCTTTCATTGCTGTGCCTAATTCTTTAGAAAGCTCAGCGATCAGTTTGTAGTCTGTGTAATGAGTCGTTGCTTCAACAATTGCTTTGGCGAATTTAGCAGGGTTGTCTGATTTGAAAATACCTGAACCGACAAATACGCCGTCAGCGCCAAGCTGCATCATCAATGCCGCGTCAGCAGGCGTCGCTACTCCGCCGGCAGCAAAGTTCACTACAGGCAGTTTGCCGTCACGTTTGATTTGAAGAAGCAGTTCATAAGGAGCGCCGAGGTTTTTAGCTTCAGTCATCAGCTCATCATCGCTCATCGCAACAACTTTGCGCACTTGTGCGTTTACTTTTCTCATATGGCGGACAGCTTCCACAATGTTTCCTGTTCCCGGTTCGCCTTTTGTACGAAGCATGGAAGCTCCTTCGGCGATACGGCGCGTTGCTTCGCCGAGATCACGGCAGCCGCATACGAAGGGGACTGTATATTCATTTTTATTTAAATGAAATTCTTCGTCAGCCGGAGTCAGAACTTCACTTTCATCGATGTAATCTACTCCCATTGCTTCAAGGACACGCGCTTCAACGATATGTCCGATACGCGCTTTTGCCATTACGGGAATGGATACAGCATTCATTACTTCTTCAACGATTGTCGGATCAGCCATGCGGGCAACACCGCCGGCAGCGCGAATATCAGCCGGAACACGTTCTAACGCCATTACGGCAACAGCTCCCGCCTCTTCCGCAATCTTCGCTTGTTCAGCATTTACAACGTCCATGATGACGCCGCCTTTTTGCATTTCCGCCATGCCGCGTTTTACACGATCAGTACCTGTTTGAGCCATTATTTGGTCCCCCTAGTCAATGTATAGTTAGATAATTTCCATCTCTTATTGTATCCCAGAAATACAATATTTCATATGGGTATTCTTATTTTACAGCGAGATGAATAAGATAGATATCATTTTTTTACTAATAATTTGGTTTTTTCAGTATATTAAGCAAAAGAGCCCTAACTTTCATCAGAGCTCTTTCTTATTTCTTAAAACCAGCCTGTTACCGTGTCAACGGCGCTGTTCCAGATTCCGGAGAAGAATCCGCCGATGCCGCGCATCATCTGAACAAACCAGTTTGCTTTATCTACATCATTTTTCGTTACAAGATTCACGCTGAACTCTTTGGATTTGAGGAAGCCATAGTCTTTGTCACTGCCTTTGTATGTAACTGTCAGCGTTCCGACTTTCGTTCCCTTTTTCACAGGAGCCGTGATTTCTTTTTTATCTAAAGTCACTTCGGCTTTATAGTTCTTTTCATCCCCGCTTTTCACAGGAATAGAAAGCGCCTTGTCAGTAACAATATCGACTTGCTTGTCTTTCCCTTTTTCAACGTCAATCGTTTTGTGCCCTTTTACTTGAGAGCCTTCAGGGTAAAGATCTTTCATTGAGAAATTGCTGTTAAATGCGTAATCGAGCATTTTTTTCGTTTCATCAAAACGTCCGGTATGCAGGTTGCCTTTTGCGTTTAATACAACGGTGATGACCCGCATTCCGTTCCGCTGTGCTGTGCTTGTAAAACAAGATCCCGCAGAATCAGTAGAACCCGTTTTTAAGCCGTCAACGCCAGGGTATTCAGAAACAAGACCTTTTAACATGAAGTTCCAGTTCGGCATGTCCATTTCATCATCAGTGCCGGCTCTGAATTTCGTCTTAGCGATGCTTGTTGTTTTGAGAACTTCCGGATAATCAGTGATCAGGCGGTCTGCAAGAAGCGCCATGTCTTTAGCAGAAACTTCACTTTCTTCTTTAACGCCTTCTCCTTGCGGCTGCTTGCCGTGAAGGTCTTCATTCACAAGCCCTGTGGCATTTTTAAAATCATAGTTTGTCATACCTAATTCTTTGGCTTTCGCATTCATTTCAGCGACAAATTTCGTTTCAGTTCCGGCAAGAATTTCGGCAACTGCAATCGCGGCTCCGTTGGCAGAGTAAATCGCCATAGCCTGATACAGTTCTTTAACCGTGTATTTGCCGTCTTTTCGAAGGGGGACGTTTGATAAACTGTTGTCTTGAGAAATTTCATAGACATAATCATCAGGAGTATACGTTTGATCCCATTTCACTTTTCCTTCTTTAATGGCTTCCAGAAGCAGATATTCAGTCATCATTTTTGTCATGCTGGCAATCGGCAGTCTTTTGTCTGCATTTTTACTGTATAAAATTTTTCCCGATGAAGCCTCAATCATTATCGCAGCTGATGCGTTGACATCAATCGGGTCATTGCCGGCTGCCTCCGCTTTAGACATCGGAACAAAGCAAGTTGCGGCCAGTGCCAGTACCACTAATGACACCAACAGCTGTTTCCATTTCGTGATGTTCAATCTTACGACCTCCGTCATTCATTTTAAATCTATAATTAAGCCGTTAAGGACATATTCAAATTCAAAACACAACAGTATAAATTTTATCACACTCGATATAAAAAAAATAGACAGAGTCAGCGACCCTGTCAAATGTTTTTTATTTGTAACAATTATGAGATTGTGTAGTTTGGTGATTCTTTCGTAATTTGGACATCATGCGGATGACTTTCGCGAAGACCGGCACCTGTCATACGGATGAATTGAGCCTCTTCTCTTAAAGCACGCAAGTCTTTTGAACCGCAATATCCCATACCTGAACGAAGACCGCCGACAAGCTGATACACTGTTTCTTCTACAGGACCTTTGTACGGAGTCCGTCCTTCGATACCTTCAGGGACGAATTTCTTATTTTCTTCTTGGAAATATCGGTCTTTACTGCCTTTTTCCATGGCAGCGACAGAACCCATACCGCGATACACTTTAAATCTTCTGCCTTGATAGATTTCAGTCTCTCCCGGGCTTTCTGAAGTACCGGCAAGCAGGCTTCCGAGCATTACGGCATGTCCGCCTGAAGCCAACGCTTTCGTAATATCTCCTGAGAATTTAATACCGCCGTCTGCAATAATTGTCGCGCCGTGTTTTCTCGCTTCAGTGGCACAATCATAAATGGCAGTGATCTGCGGTACGCCTACACCTGCAACGACGCGTGTCGTACAGATAGAACCAGGTCCGATTCCCACTTTTACAATATTTGCTCCGGCTTCAATCAGAGCTTTTGTCGCTTCAGCCGTTGCAACATTTCCCGCGATAATGTTCAGTTCAGGATATGTTTCACGGATTTTCGCAACTGTGTTCAGTACGCCTCTGGAATGTCCGTGAGCCGTATCAACCACGATAACGTCGACATTCGCTTCAACAAGCTTGCTGACGCGTGTCATTGTATCGCCTGTCACACCTACCGCAGCGCCGACAATAAGGCGTCCGTGTTCATCTTTAGATGAATTCGGGAATTCGATAACCTTTTCAATATCTTTGATCGTGATAAGACCTTTTAATTTGTTTTGGTCATCCACTAACGGAAGTTTTTCAATTTTATGTTTCTGTAAGATTTTTTCTGCTTCGTCTAATGTGGTTCCCACAGGAGCCGTAACCAGCTCTTCTTTTGTCATGACATCACTGATTTTCATTGAATAATCAGAGATAAAGCGAAGATCACGGTTTGTAATGATACCGACAAGCTTTTGATCGTCTTTATTATCTACAATCGGAACACCGGAAATTCTGTATTTCCCCATCAAATGCTCCGCATCGAATACTTGATGATCAGGTGTTAAAAAGAAGGGATTTGTAATAACGCCCCGTTCAGAACGTTTGACTTTGTCAACATGTTCAGCCTGCTGTTCGATGGACATGTTTTTATGGATAATGCCCAAGCCGCCCTGTCTGGCCATCGCAATCGCCATAGCTGATTCTGTTACTGTATCCATTCCCGCACTGATGACAGGAATATTAAGCTTTAACGTCTTTGTCAGTTCAACAGATAAATCCACATCACGCGGAAGTACGTCTGATTGAGCCGGTACGAGCAGTACATCATCGAACGTTAAGCCTTCTTTTGAAAATTTACTTTCCCACATTAGTAAATCCCCCTCTTTTCGGCAAAATATTATATGTAGATTATCAACTAGAAAACAGCATGTCAAGGAAGCGAAAAAGAGTTGAAATATTTAGATAAAGGAAAGGGTTTAAAAATACGTATGAGAGATCATGAGTGGAAAGAGTTATCATTATTTTATTCCGTAGAATCTTCCCAGAAATTTCTAAATAAAGTCTATACAGAAAGCGGCATGGAAGAACCAAAACGATATGCGTTTAAGAACAGTGAGCGCTTCATATTCTTTATCAAACACGCCGAGTCCTTTTATAAGCAGGCATCTCTTTCCCCTTTAGAAATTAAGCCTATTCTGTTGTTTTACGGGATGTCACAATTGCTGAAAGCCTGTCTTCTGACCACAGATCCAAGCTATCCAAGCCATGCCTCAGTACTCGCGCATGGCGTGACTGCCCGGAAACGCAAAAAGCAAAATTACTCCTTTAGGGATGATGAAGTGAAGGTGCAGCGCAATGGCTTATGTATTCATGTAATGAAGCACTTATTCGGAATAGCTGGTCTTGAGGAGGAACGGTATACGATGAAGAAATTGCTGACAGCCATACCTGAATTGCATACTGTCTTTTTCTTCCAAGAGAAAAAGAATTGGCTGACCCGAGTAGAGCTGAAAGATGACCTTATTTCAGTGCCTGAGCATGCGGTGATTCATTACAATATGTCTGATTCCCGCTTTGCTGAATATATCAGCCAACATTTGAAGTGGTCTTTTCTGAGGAAAGACCATAACCACTTGGTTTTTGAGGCTGACCCGATAGACAGAGAACCTTGGTCTTCACCAAATTTATTGTTTCACTTGGAGAAAAATCAATATTACATTCCCTCTCAGCGTGATCACTTCCTGCATTTTCCGGAAATGATTATTCATTATTTGGTTCTCTACAATATCGGGATGATTGCGAGATATGAAACGGAGTGGTGGTATGAACTGCTGACACAGCATGTCAGTGATGATTATGTAATGATCCGCCGGTTCTTAGAGGTCACGGAACGCAAATTTCCGTATTACGTTTCTAATTTCCTGAAGCAATACTTATAAACAAAAAAGGCAGCTCATAATGAGCTGCCTTTACCGTAATGATAGCTTGGCGGCGTCCTACTCTCACAGGGGGAAACCCCCGACTACCATCGGCGCTGAAGAGCTTAACTT